>JAJDUC010000024.1 GCA_022826865.1 Anaerolineae bacterium | reverse complement strand
GCGTAAAAATGAAATTGCGCCGATAAATGACATTTTCCCCTCAAATTATGTAATCCTTAGGGGCGTTTCGCTGAAACGCCCGCAATTTGCAGGCCATTTTCAACGGGCGTCTCACGAGACGCCCCTACATTTTCGCAATTTGCGAGGCGAACCACTCATTATGATTTTGATGCGATTGCTCTGTCCCGCGCTGCCTGTGAGAAAAAGAGCGCCAATGGTAAGATTCGCTCAGCCATCAAAAGCGAGCAATTTCCTGGAGGAGCCGGCCCTTGCAGGTTCTGCTATTTGCCAACGGCGTCATGACACCGGGCCGGATGCTGCGCCGGCGTCTTGCTGCGATTCATGCGCCCTATGTCCTTTGCGCCGACGGCGGGGCGCTTCACGCGCGCGCGCTTGGATACAAGCCCCAAGCCATTATCGGCGATCTCGATTCGCTGCCGGCAGAGCAGCTCGCCGCCTTTCAGGCCGGTGGCGCCGAAATCCTGCGCCATCCGTCCGACAAGGACGAAAGCGATCTGGAGTTGGCGCTGCGCCATTGCCGTCGCATCGGCGCCTCTGAGGTGACTATCATTGGCGGATTGGGCGGGCGCCTGGATCAGACCGTCGCCAACATCTTCTTGCTTTGCTTGCCCGAAATGAGCGGCCTGCTTATCGAATACGTCGATGGCGATCAAGCGAGTCGCCTGCTCGCCCCGGGCCGGCATCAGATCGCCGGTCAAATCGGCGATACCATCTCGCTGATACCGGTCGCAACCGACGCGCGCGGCATAAACACCCGCGGTCTCAAGTATCCTTTGCGGCGCGAAACTCTAGGCATGGGTCCGGCGCGCGGCATCAGCAATGTCATGCTTGCCGACGAAGCTCGCATTGAGTTTCAATCCGGCTTGCTGTTTCTTGTTCATACCATTGGACGGGCCTGATGCCGGATTTCTGCGTGATCAAATGCGACGCCTTCGGCCGGGAAAAACTCTCGTATAGCGGCGTCTTGGTTGAGCGCAATGAAGACTATGTCTGCATTGACGCAAGTTTCGCCTTGGCTGACCGGGACCTGGGTTTCATGCAATTGCGTCGGGGCGATCGCTTTCGCGAATGGTTCTATCTCAATCGCTATTACAATATATTTCGCATTGCCGCCGGCGACAGCGGCGCGCTCAAAGGCTGGTACTGCAACATTACCCGTCCGCCGATAGTCTGCGCCGGCCGAGTTTCAGCCGAGGACTTGGAGTTGGATGTTTTTGTTCACCCTGACGGGCGGATGCGGATTCTTGATGAGGAAGACTTCGCCCGGCTGCAACTGCCCGCGCGCGAAGCGAGCGCCGCCTGGGCGGCCGTGGCCGAGATCCGGGCTATGGTCTTAAAGGGCATTCGCCCCTTTGACGAACTCAAAACATAAAAGAGCCGACAAATGTCGGCCCCTGTTTCCGTCTGCCAGCGCAAGATCACTCAAGATCGGGTCGGATGACCAGCACCGGCACATTGACATCGTGCATGACCTTGTTGGCAACGCTGCCGAAGACCAGACGCACCAATCCCGAGTGACCGTGCGTCGTCATGACCACGAGGTCAATCTTCTCGCCTTCAATGTAGTCCACGATATGCTGCGCCACGCCAACGGCATCAATGATGTGCAGGCGGCATTCCACGCCCTGTTCACGCACTTCGTTGCGCAATTGCAGCAGATGCTGTTTGATCTCTTCGCGAATCCGATTCGCCAATTCATATTCGCCAGCAATCGCCAGGGAATCAACAAATTCATGCATCGGCGGCGTAAAAACATGCAGCAGAATGACCTCGCCGCCGCCAATACGCGCGAAATCGACCGCGTAAGGAAGCGCCCGCTCACTCCAGGCAGAGCCATCGGTCGGCACAACTATCTTGTTGAACGGTCGGTGTTGGAACATCGGATCCTCGTTTCTTTCGCATTCCAGTTTATTTCAGTGTACCACAGTTTGTGAAATCTTTTACATTTGGAGTCTTGACAGCTTAAGCGCAACCTGTATAATTCGGCGGCTAAATCTAAAAAAATCTACTAAAAGGTACAAGTGGAAAACTCGAATCGCTCCGATCTTAGCCTCAAGCACAATCTCAAAATCGCGATGTTTCATCTCGGTTCGGGCATGGCCGATGTCTTGACGACTGGGGTCTGGAATCGAATTATGGTTGCCGATCTCGGTTTCAGCGCCGCCTTCGTCGGCCTCTTGACGGGATTGCGCTATTTCCTCGCGCCTTTGGGCGTACTTGCCGGGCGCTATTCAGATACCCACGCCATCGGCGGCTATCGGCGCCTTTTCTGGATATGGCTGGGCCGCGCGCTCATGGTGATCAGCACATTGACGCTCGGCTACGCCACTGCGGAATTGGTGCTGCGCGCCGACCGCGCCGCGTCAGATCCAACGCCGGCCTACCTTTGGCTCGCGCTGATCTTTTCTTTCCTCCTGTTTAGTTTGGGTGGCGCGCTCTCCGGCAGCACCTTCCTCGCCCTTATTTCGGATCGCGCTTCGGAAAATCAGCGCGGTCGCGCGGTTGGCCTGGTCTGGACCTTTATGCTGCTCGGCTTCGCCGTGGGCGGTGTCATCTTCAGCATACTGCTGCCACACGAGGCCGACGCCGGCGCAATCGCCTTCAGCGCCCAATCGCTCTTGAATCTCTTCATCATCGCCGCCGGTTTGTTCGCCCTTCTCTGGTTCTTTTCTGTCTTGGGGGAGGAGAGGCGGCGCCCACGCTCTGACGGCGCGAGCGCGGAAGCGCCGGGCAACAATCTGCGCGCTGATCTGGCGCTGGTCTGGAAGAGCCGGCCAATGCGCTTCTTCTTGTTCTACCTCGTCCTTTCAATGGCCTTCGCGTTTTTGCAAGACACCGTGCTAGAGCCCTTCGCCGGGCAGGTTTTCGGCATGGAAGCGCGCATCACCAACCGCTTCTCCGCCTACTGGGGCGGCACGGCGATCATCGCGTCTTTTGCCGTGTTGTATCTGTCCCGCCGATACGCGCTCTTCACCCACAAAGTCCTGTCACAGGCTGGTGTCATTGTTTTGGTCCTTGCCTATATCGTCTTTGCCCTGTCCTCTTTGGGCGAAAGCCGCCCGCTCGTGCGGCCCGGCCTGCTGCTTTTGGGTATCGGCTTAGGCGTCTGGAATATCGGCACGCTCAGCCTGATGATGGACATGAGCCCGATTGGGCGCGCCGGCGCCTTTCTTGGTTTCTGGACGCTCTGCGTCACTCTTGCGCGGGGCGCAGGAGTTGCCGGCGGCGGCATAGTCCGGGATTTGGCACTGCTGATCTCCGGCCAACATCATGTCGCCTATGGCGTCGTATTCTGCTTTGGGCTCGCCGGATTGCTCGTTGCCTTGGTTGCCCTGAGGCAGATTAAGCAGAAGGACGGTCAGCAAGCCGCCGCCGAGAATGCCGAAGTGGCGGCGGTCCTTTCAACGGCGCTCGAATAAGCTCAATCGCCCGGCCGGGAATAAGTGTAATCCTGAAGCTCTTCATCGCTGAGCGCATCGCTCATGTCGATGATTGCCCTCAGGTTGCGCTCGCCATCGCTGACTTTTGCGCCTTCAATCGCATCAAACTGGAAAATCGTGTGCAAGATTTGACCCTCCATGATGGCGTCGCCGCAGCTGCCGATGCCTATCAAGGCGCCGCCCAATGTAACTTTTGCCACTCCGGCCGAGAGCCGGATATCCTCAACCGAGAGCCCTAGCCCCTTCAACCAATCCTCGCTTTCCGCCTCCGGGTGGTCGAGCGCCGGGTCGAATAAAGCCTCAAGCGCAAGACGCAAGTCGATGTGCAAATGGCCGCTTTGTCTCGCATCGGTATCCACTGGCAGCAAGAAACTGTCGCAGACGTATGGGATTCCTTCGCCCTCATTATCTTCGTAAGCGCCGACCCAAAACTGGATGGGTTTTTCGTCGCTGTCTGGCCGCGAATAGATATAGTTTTTCCGATACTTTCGGCTGTACCAATCGGTCAGATCGGTTATTTCCCAGAGGTTAGTGACGCCATCGCTGACTCTGACGCGCTCAATGCCTTCAAATTGGAAGACCGTCTGCAGAATCTGGCCTTCCATCAGCGCATCGCCACAGCTGCCGATGCCTGTGAGCGCGCCGTCCAGCGCGACCTCCGCAAAGCCCTCTCTGACGGAAACGTCCGCGACCCTGAGGCCGAGTGTCTTCAACCAATCTTCGGTTTCCGCTTCCGGATGCTGGAAGTCCGGGCTGAGCAAAGCCTCCAGCGCCGCGCGCAGGTCCAGAGCTGCATCGCCACTGCGCTCGATGTTGGTTTCAACCGGCAAAAGGAATCCGTCGCAGCCGTAGGCGATGCCGCTATCGGCGTAATTCTCGTAGGCGCCAACCCAGAAGCTGATCGTCTTACTTTTCTCGGTTTGGCTGTCCGCCACTGCTCCGGCACGGGCATCCATCTGCGCAGTTGGCGTCGGCGCCTGCGCAAGGGAAGCGGAGATAGCGCTGAAAGCAAGCGCGCATGTGAGGCAGATCATGCCCGTCAAGCGCAACATTGCCTTACCTCCAAACCCGTCCTGTATGGCGGATATGCGGGCTCGAACTCAGTAAACGCCAGCAAGTAAATGAAAACAAGCGCATCGTTTTCGCGGCGTACTTTCGGGCGACTCAGCGAGTCGCCCCTACCGCATAAGGGGAGACTGTGTGTACGGGCGAGCGGCGGTCAGTGTCGGCGGTCAGTGTCTACGCGACCTACGCGACCTACGCGACCCGGTGGCTCGCCCACTGTTGCTAATAACTGCGAATCAGGTTGTGCGCGACTTGCTTGCGTTTACTTCCTTTCGCCTAGTTATGACAGGCCCGCGCCCGGCTTGACCTGGTCGATGAGGGCTTCCACATCCGTATACCCCATGATGCTGTGGCCGGCATCGACATAGATGACCTCGCCAGTTATGCGCCGCGACAGGTCAGACGCCAGAAACAAGGCCAGGTCGCCGACATCGTCCTGGCTGACCAGTTCTTTCATCGGCGATGTCGCTTCGGCATACTTCAGCAGATCGCGGAAACCTTGAATCCCCCCGGCGGAAAGGGTTTTGATGGCGCCGGCGCTGATTGCGTTGACGCGAATCTTGTTTCGTCCCAGGTCCGCCGCCAAATACATCGTTATCGCTTCCAGCGCCGCCTTGGCGATCGCCATCGCGTTGTAATTCGGAATGACCTGCCGCGATGCGTTGTAGGTCAAGCTCATGATGCTGCCGCCGTCTGGCATCAGCGCTTCGGCCCGCCGCGCCAGCTCTATCAGGCTGATCGCGCTCACATCTATGGCGCTGAGCATCGCCTCGCGCGAGACATCAACGAAGCGCCCGCCAAGCGCATCGCGCTCGGCGAATGCCACCGAATGAACCAAGACATCAAGCTTGCCGTATTTCTCCGCCACCGCGCTGAAAACCGCATCCATTTCCGCGGCCTTGCTGACATCGGCCTGCAGCATCAACTCACAGCCCACCGATTCGCCCAGCGGCCGCACGCGGCGCTCGAGGCGGTCCATGGCATAGCTCAAGACAATGGTGGCGCCTTCTCGGCGCAGGGCGCGCGTGATCCCCCATCCAATCGAGTTCTTGTTGGCGACGCCGAATATCAGCGCGATTTTGCCATCCAATAAGCCCATTCCGTCATCTCCTTTGCCTGCGGCGGACCCGCAAAGCGTCACGGGCGCTGATCTAGCCGAATCTTAGCCTACCAGACCGAGGCCTGTCCAGCACAGGCGCGGCGCCGTCAGATCATTGACCGCTGCCCGCAGAACTGCTAACCTCATGCCAACGGCATCTCTTGGCGGAGTCCACGCATGTCTGAAGCGGAACGCATCGTTGTCACGGTCGCAATCGACTTTTCCGATGAGATCCTGGATGATCTGCGGGAGATTTCGCCTCGTCTGCAAATTGAGCGGCACTTTCCCGTTGTGTCCTCCGAAGTCATCGCCCGAACCGAAGTCCTGTATACAACCGGCTATTATCCGGAACCGGAGCAAGCGCCGAAACTACGCTGGATACAGATGAATTTCTCCGGCATGAACCAGGCGCTTGGCAATCCCATTGTGCAGGCGGAAGACATCATTGTTACTTCGGCCAGTGGCATTCACGCGACCAATATGGCGCACTATTGTTTGATGATGATGCTCATGTTCAATTACGGAATGCGCCAGGCCATCGATCTTCAGAGCAAAGCGGAATGGCCGGCGAACGCGACGGAGATTCTTGCGCCTGTGGATATGGACAGGAAGACCGTCGGCATCGTCGGCTACGGCAGCATCGGGCGCGAATTGGCGCGCCTCTGCGCGGCCATGGGCATGACCGTGCTCGCATCCAAGCGCGACCTGGAAACCGCGGCCGAAGTGGATGCCTATGTCTCGCCCGGCACTGGCGACCCCGAAGGCGACATCCCCGATCGCATATATCCCGCCGAAACGGTATCGGTAATGGCCCGGGACTGCGACTATCTGGTGGTGACGGTCCCGCGGACCGCTTCATCCGAGCATATGATCGACGAAGACGTCCTGGAAGCCATGAAAGAAAGCGCTGTTTTGATCAACGTCTCCCGCGGGGCGATCGTCGATGAGAAGGCGCTGATCACCGCTCTGTCTTCCGGCTCGATCGCCGGCGCTGCCCTCGACGTCTTTGAAGAAGAACCGCTGCCCAGCGTGAGCCCGCTATGGAACCTTGACAATGTCATCATCACGCCACACATATCGGGTTTCACGCGCGACTACCATGAAAAAGCGGCGCGCGTCTTCAAAGAGAATCTGCGCCGCTATCTGGAAAACCGGCCCTTGCTCAACCAACTTGATCGCGCCAAGGGTTACTAGGTTCTGTTCGATTGATCTCAGGATCGCAATTCCGCGTTAAGCCGATGCCGAACCGCGCCGATGATCTTCCTGCGAATCCTGGCTGCGTTCTTGTCAGTCAGCGTTCGCTGCTCGTCCTGATAGGTCAGTGAATAAGCGAGGCTCTTTTTGCCGGGCGGTACGGGATCCCCGGTGTAAACATCAAAGAGCGTCACATCTCTCAAGAGGCGTCCGCCGGCTTGTCGGATTACCGCTTCAACCTCGCTTGCCGCGATGTTGGCGTTGAGGACGAGCGCTATGTCCTCAAGTATGGCCGGCGCGGTCGGCAGCGCTGTGATGTTGTGCAGGCGCTGATGTTGGCTGATCAAGGGCGCAACAGCGATCTCGCCGTAGACCACTTTCGCTTCCCGCAGCTTGAAGCGGCTCGCCACCTGCGGGTGAATTTCGCCGAAGCTGCCGATGCGCTCGCCGCGCAGCAGCAGATCGGCCGAGCGCCCGGGATGAAAGCTGGAATGCGTTCCGCGCTCAAAGCTGAAATCCTCGATATGCAAGGCATGCAGCAGGCTTTCGATCACGCCCTTTAAATCGAAAAAGTCCATCTCTTCAGAAGATCCATCGCTTAGCCAAGACGGTTGGGACCGGGCCCCGGCCAACAGAATTCCAAGCTGCAAAGGTTCCTCCGGCAGCAAATCATCGCGCTGCAGATAAACCTTGCCCAGCTCAAAGAGCTCCTGCGTCGCTTGATAGCGCGCATTGTTGACCGCATTTTCCAGCATATTGATCATCAAGGAATGGCGCAGGACATTTCGATCGCTGGCCGCTGGATTGGCGATCTCCACATATTCGGCCTCCGCTAGCGAAGGCGGCAAGCCCGCCGGCGTCAGCAGCGCCTCCCGCTCGCGGCTGGTGAAGCGATAGTTTATAACCTCCGCCAAGCCCTGCCCGACGAGGGCGTCGCGGATGCGCTCCTCAAGAAGAACGGCGGTGTTTTCCCACTGCGGCGGCATCTCATCCGCCATGATCGTGTCGGGTATCCGGTCGTAGCCGATGATGCGCGCAATCTCTTCCAGCAAGTCGGATTGGCCGACGACCGGGTCGGCGCTGATATCAAGACGGTGATCGGGCGCCGTCGCCCGGATCACATCATCCGCGACTTCGACGGCGAACTCCAGCCGCCGCAGTACGTCGGCTGCCTGCTCCAAACTGACATCCATGCCCAGCAGTCGATTCACCCGCTCGATCGGCAAATCGACTGTGACCGCATCCGGCCGCCCGGGATAAACATCAATCACGCCTTGCGCAATCCTGCCCCCGCCAAGCTGCCGCATCAATTCAATGCCGCGCATGCTGCCCAGGATCGCCTGCGATGGATGGACGCCGCGGCTGAAGCGGGCCGAGGCTTCGGTGTGCACACGCTGTTCCTTGATCGTCTTGCGAATGCTGATATTGTCCCAGGCCGCCGCTTCCAGCAGCACATTGACCGTGGCCTCGCTGATTTCGGTGTCGCCGCCGCCGATGACGCCGCCCAGGCTTAAGGCGCCGGCGCTATCCGCCACCAGAATCGTCTCTTCTCCCAATTCCCGCCGGACAGCATCCAGCGTTTCCAGTTCTTCGCCCGCTTCGGGCAAGCGCGTGATGATCGTCGGCGCGCCGCCGGCGCGCGCCACCAGCTTGTCATAATCGAAAGCATGGGTGGGTTGCCCCAATTCAAATGTTAGGTAATTCGTCACATCGACTATGTTGTTGCGCGGTCGTTGGCCGATCAGCTTGAGCCGATGCTGCATCCAGAAGGGCGACGGCCGAACTTCAGTATCGCGCAGGAGCGTCAACGTGAAGCGCGGATTCAATGCCGGCTCGCGAATGTCTATGTCGACCTGTCCTTCAATCGGCGCTCCCACCGCCTGAAAATCGAAATCGGGATAATTCATCTTGACGCCGAGGATCGCTGCGACTTCCCGCGCGACGCCGATCATGCTCAAGCAGCGCGCCAGATTCGGCGTGAATTCGATATCCAAAACGACATCGCCCAGCACATCGGCCAGGGACATGCCGGCAACAAAACTGGCGTCGTCTTCCATGACGATGACACCCTCGTGTTCATCGGCGATGCCCAGCTCTTTCTCCGAACAGACCATGCTCTTGTTGTAAATCCCGCGCAATTCCCGGCCTTTCAGCGTCATGCGCTTGGGGCTGTCGCTCTGGCCGTCCCAGACCGTCGCCCCTTCCATCGCAAATGGACTCCAGATAGGCGGATCGAGCTCGCCCCGGTCTTTATAGCGAAATAAATTCGTCGCGCCCGTGACGCACTGTTCCAATTCAGCTTCGCCATAGTCGACCAGGGCCAGCACAAGCCGGTCGGCATTGGGATGCGCCCGGACTTCAACGATGCGCCCCAGCAGCAGCTTGGCGCGGTCCCAAACCAAATGGTCGGATTTGGGCATATGTACGCCCGGCGCCGTCTCTTGAGGCAGGCCGATATATTTCATATGCGCCACTTCCAACCCGGCGACGGTAAGCCGATCCGCAAGCAGCTCGACCGGTATGTCGATCTCAACAAAATCTCTCAGCCATGAGACAGGCACTAACATGTGTCTTGATGTCCTCTCGTCTGCTCGTACATATCTTGTCTTTACCGTTCTTGAATGTTGATTCTGGTCAGTTTTTGATGCCCTCAGTTTCGGGGCGTCTCGCCGCTGTAGCCGCCTGCATCTTGGCGTTTGCCCTCGACTTCTTTAGAACTGCCGCAAAAAGCGCAGGTCGTTGCTCCAGAAATAGCGAATGTCTTGTATGCCATGCTTCAGCATGGTGATGCGCTCCGGCCCCATGCCGAAGGCAAATCCGCTCCATTCGCTGGGATCGTAGCCTCCGTTGCGCAGCACTGTCGGATGCACCATGCCGCTCCCGGCGATTTCCAGCCAGCCGGTATACTTGCAGACGCGGCAGCCCTCCCCGCCGCACAAGAAACACTCGACATCGACTTCCATGCTCGGCTCGGTGAAGGGGAAGTAGGAGGCCCGATACCGGACTTTGGCATTCGGGCTGTACATGCGCTTGGCGAACTCGGCGATGGTGCCTTTGAGATCGCTCATGCGGATGTTGCGGCCGATCGCCAGGCCCTCCACTTGCGTGAATTGGATCTCGCTGCGGGCGGTCACTTGTTCCTGTCGGTAGCACATGCCCGGCAGTATGACGCGGATCGGCTTTGTGCCGCCGTCGCCCAAATCGCGCATGGCGCGGATTTGTCCCGGCGACGTATGCGTGCGCAGCAAGACCTTGGGGTCGGTCGTGTAGAAGGTATCTTGCATGTCCCGCGCCGGATGATGCGGCGGCAGATTGAGCAGCGTGAAGTTCAAGTCGTCCTCTTCGACATCGCGGCTCTGGTAGACCTGGAAACCCATATCCGCCCATATCGTTTGAAACTCGCGATGCGTCTGGGTCGACGGATGCAATGCGCCGCGGCGGCGCGGATAGGCCGGCAGGGAAATATCGATCTCGCCTTCTTCGAGGTCGCGCGCCATCACTTGGCTTTCCATAAGGGCTCTGTGTTCTTCATGGGCTCGGTCCAGTTCCTGCTGCAGGGCATTCACGCCTTGCCCGAATGCGGCGCGCTCAGTTTTGGGCAGGCTGCCGATCTGCGCGAAGAGTTTGCCCACCGCGCCGCGCCTTCCCAGATATTGCGCGCGCCAGGCGCTCAAGGCGTCGCTGTCGCCGATGCGCTCCAGGGCGCCCAAGGCTTCTCGCCGAATAGTCGAAATGGAATCCGTCATGCTGCCTCCCGTACCTGCAAACTCGCGAGATAGTCCAAAGCAAAGCAAACGCTCTCAGCCCCACCAGGGACGAGAGCGTTCATGTTCCCGCGGTACCACCCCGATTCAGCGCGCTAGATCGGCGCTGCGCTCATTCTGTCCTGTCACGCCGGACCAGCGGAGCGAACTACTCCGACAATGATTTGCCGTTTCACCCCTCGGCTCAGAAGGGAATTCCGCAACTGCCTCCGCGAGCGCTTTCAGTCCAAGACACCCGCTCCCTGATCCGGCAGGCAACTATCGTTGCGCTTGCGGACTGTCTTCGTCAACGCCTTTGCAATTGGAATCGCATGGCGGCTATTATGCTGGCGCGGCCGATAACCTGTCAAGCGGGCAAATCGATACTTCTTAGCGCCGTCCGGTAATGCCGATGATTGCAAATATCATGCTTCACTCCAGCGTAAACTCGCCTGCTTGCAGCATTTCAGCAACTTGACCCGGGTTGTCAATCCAGGCCTGGCGCTCGCCTGTTCGCGCGTCATAGACAATCACCATCAAACGGTAGGCGCCGGGCGGCACATCATGGAGGTCTATCGAGAAGCGGCGAAGCTCGCCCTCTTGAACGAGCGGGCTGTCTAACTGCGCGACTCGCTCCCTGTTTTCATTGATAATCTGATGCGAGAGACGGTAGTTCTCAATAGCGAAGTCCTGCCGCGGCGCCCAATGATCGACGAAGCTCAGCGCCATTTCGTCTTCACTGGTCTCCATCTCATATATCTCATACTCCAGCAAGGCGTTCTGATGCCGCAAGCGCGTGTCAGGCGCGGCGCATTCAAGCAGGGACCAACTGTATTGAAGTATAACGGTGTCGAATCCAACCTCGTCAACCGCGCACAAGTCATAACTCAGGCCGCGCATGATGGACTTGGCGCCGGCCACATCGTCCGCGCTGACAAGACCGGCGCGGTAAAATGTCCATAACTTGGGCGCTGTTACGGAAATCTGTTGCGAGTATTCTTTGTAGTCCCTTCGGTCGACAGCATGGCCGATTTCGATGCCATGGTCATTGAAGTAGATTTCCGCTTGTGAACGTCCTCTGAATGCCATTTTGTATAAATCCACGACCGGGAAGCTATAACCCATCATCCTTGTCGACTGTCCTGATTCCAGCGCAAGCCGGGAAACCGCATGCCAAGCCGGCAAGTTGAAATTCCTGACACGCGCGCCCAGGTAATTCGCAAGCGCAGCGTTATTCTGGAAACTGAAACCCGCCAATATCCAGAACAGCGCAAAAAGTCCCAGCCAGGTCCTCAGGCGATAGAGCGCGTACAAACCCGCCGCGACAAACAGCGCTAAGGGCGGCAATGACGAGAGCGCCAAGCGCATGCTGTTGACTCGTATCATGCCCGTAACCTGCGCAATGAAAGCAAGCGCAAGAATGAAAAACACAATAAACAGGTGATAGGCCCTGATCGATTTGGTTCGCATGCCGACCAGGACGGCTAGGACCACAAGCGCCGCTAGCTCACGACTGCCATTGAAGCCAACATAGAGCCAGGCGGACAGAACTTCCCTTACTGTCGCCAGTCCCGGTATCCAATTATCGAGTGTTTGGCCCAAGCCTCGGCCGATCAGAACGATGAGCCAAGGAGAAAACAGAGCCAAGGCGGCCGCGCCTGCTGCTGCAAGTTTCAACCAGCGAATGCCTTTTGCTGCGATCAGCGCATGATACGCGCCCAGCGCAAGCAGAAAGAGCGCGCTGAAAACATGCGTGTAGAGGAGGGCCAACGTTACTGCGAAGAAAGCAAAGTAGTCGGTTCGTTTTGCGTCGCTTGGTCCCTGCAAAATTCGCAGATAGAGCCAAAAGCAGAGCGCCGACGTCAGCGCTAGAAGCGGATACATGCGCACATGCGCGTAAAAGTAGTTGTAGAACGTGTTGCTTGCAACCGCCACCAAAGCGAAAAGACCAGCGATCGGCGCCACAAAATCGCGCGACAAGCGGTAGATTGCCGAGAGCGCCAGCAAGGCGGTGAAGACCGTAAACACTCGGCCCATTGCCAATTCGTATCCAAGCAGATGTCCCCAGAGATTGAGCAGAAGAAAATATAAAGGTGTGTGATTGGGGCTGTATTGGGCGATCGATTCCAGGACGTCGACGGGCGAGAAAGGTTTGTCAATCACCCAGCCGCTATTCATCATCGAATAGAGTTCATCGTACGTTGCTGGATATATGTCGATTTGACGCAGCGCCAGCGCGGCCAGGACCAGAAGTATGGGCAAAGCCCAAAGCCAGTGTCCAAGAATGCCGTGGATTAACTGTCCAGAGCGTTCTCGGCGATATTGCTTGCTCATTTGCGCGAAGTATACTCGCCCTTGATGATCCACTTGTAGGTCGTCAATTCCTCGAGCGCCATCGGGCCGCGCGCATGCAGCTTCTGCGTGCTGATCGCCACTTCCGCGCCCATGCCCATCGCGCTGCCGTCCGTAAAGCGCGTGCTCGCGTTCCAATAGACCGCAGCTGAATCCACTTCGTTGAGGAAGCGCTCGGCGTGCGCGGGCGTCTCGCTAAGGATGGCGTCGGAATGCTGGGTGCCGTGCCGCGCAATATGCGCGATCGCCTCATCGACATCGTCCACGACCTTCAGGTTCAGCGTCAGGTTGTACCATTCCCTGTCGAAGTCGTCCGCAGCTGCCGGCACTACACGCGCGTCAGCGCCCACGATTTCATAAGCCGCTGGCCCGGCGTGAAACTCAACGCCGGCCGCGCCCAAAACATCCACCACTCGCGGCAGCAGCTCCGCGGCGACCGCGCGATGCGCCAGCAAGGTCTCCATTGAATTGCAAACTGCCGGTCGCTGCGTCTTGGCGTTATCCAAAACCGGCAGCGCCCGGTCCAGGTCCGCGCTTTCGTCGACGAATATATGGCAGACGCCGATGCCGCCGGTGATCACCGGAATGCTGCTGTTTTCCCGACAGAAGGTATGCAAGCCGTTTCCACCGCGCGGAATGATCATGTCAATATGTTCGTGAAGGCGCAGCATCTCGTTGACGTAACGACGGTCCCTGCTGCCGATGTATTGAATGGCTTTGATGGGAAAGTCGTGCTGGGCCAGCGCGCTCTGCAGAATCTCGGTCAGCTTCAAATTGCTATGCAAGACATCCGAACCGCCGCGCAAGATCACGGCATTGCCCGTCTTTAGAGCCAGGGTGGAGATATCCACCGTGACATTTGGCCGCGACTCGTAGATCGCGCCCAGCACGCCCAGGGGCGTGCGTCTCTTCATGAGCCGCAGTCCGTTGTCCAGCGTCGATTCCAGCAGCAGGTCGCCGACGGGATCAGGCAATACGGCCACCTTCCGCACATCGGCGACGATGCCCGCCATGCGCGCTTCCAAGGCGATGCGATCGCGGATCCAAATGGGATCAACGCCGCTTCGCTCCGCCTGGTCCAGGTCGCGCTGGTTGGCCTCCAGGATAGCGCCGGTCTGCGCTTCCAGCGCATCGGCGATTGCGCCGATCACCGCGTTCTTTTCGGCGGTCGTCTTCTGCGCCAGGATGGCCGCCGCCGCCCGCGCGCGCTCGCCCATAACCTTCAAGTCGACCGCTTCCAGAATCATTTCAGCCATAATTGTGACTCGCCCATTTCTCAGTAAATGCGGTACAAACTATCGCACATCAGTTGCGGATGCGCAATGTTGCTCGCGCGTGTACTTTATCAGAGTCAGTTGATTTTCTTCAAATACCGACGAATTGGTAGGGGCGACTCGGTGAGTCGCCCAATTTCGATCCTGTTTTCACATCGGGCGATCCACCGGATCGCCCCTACCAGACTATTTCAACCGAAATGGGTACAGTACCCTCGCTCGCTTGCCTGGATTCTAAATGCTGGCCTTACATTGTCCTAAAGTTGGCTCATAACAGAACCAGATTATTGCGGTGCACGACCTCGTCGCCGTAACTGTAGCCAAGGATCTCGACGATCTCGCTCGACTTCCGGCCGCAGATCTTACTCAAATCGCCGCTGCTGTAATTGCTCATGCCATGCGCGATCTCGTCGCCTGCGGGCGCCTGAACCGCCAAAGTCGCGCCACGCTCAAATTCACCCTGGACCTCACAGATTCCCACCGGAAGCAAGCTCGCTCCCCCTTGCAGCAAGACCTTGGCCGCGCCGGCATCCACCAACAGCGAACCCTGCGTGCGATCAGTCAGCAGCCAGCGCTTGCGACTGTCCGACCTGTCATGCGCCGGCTCGATGTGCGTCCCTGTTTTTTCACCAGCGGCCAGGCGCAGGACAATATCTTTCTCGCTGCCGCTGGCGATGACGGTCTTTATCCCGCTGCGGCTCGCGATCTGCGCCGCCTGTATTTTGGTGACCATGCCACCGGTGCCAATGCTGCTGCCGGCGCCCCCGGCCAAGTCATAAAGCTCATCCGATATCTCGGTAATATTTTGGATCAGCGCCGCCTCGGGGTTCTTGCGCGGATCATCGCTGAAAATGCCTGGCTGGTCGGTCAGGATGATCAGCAGATCCGCATCAACCACACTGGCGACCAGCGCGGAGAGATTGTCATTGTCGCCCACGCGAATCTCTTCGGTAGCGATTGTGTCATTCTCATTCACGATGGGAACAATTCTTTGTTCGATCAGCGTGTGCAGCGTATCGCGGGCGTTGAGGTAGCGCACCCGATGGCTGAGATCGTCCCGCGTGAGCAGAATCTGCGCCGCGCTCATCTCAAAGATATCGAATAGATCTTGATAAACGCGCATGAGAGTGCTTTGACCGACCGCGCTGAGCATCTGCTTCGCTGGCAAGGACTTGCCCAGGTCGGGAAAGTTAAGCTGCTCCCGCCCAGCTGTTTGCGCGCCCGACGATACGATGATCATTTCATGTCCGCTCGCCTGCAAGCCAGCCACCTGCTGAACCAGTTCCAGCATCCGCTGGCGATTCAGCCGCTCCGTGCCCTTTGTCAGAACGCTGCTGCCCAGTTTCAGGACGATCCGTCGCATGCGCCGCTCCCTTCCGCGGGCATTCTATGGCAGCTTCCTCGGGCTGGGTAGGCAGAACAGCGCCGCCAGCGATTTGGGAACGCTGGTTCTCACTCGAGGGATGCAGCGGCCTGCAGCGCGTATCCCAGGCGAAGCGCTGCCCGCCGCGCCAAATCATGCGCGTCCGCCAGCGCCGCTTCCAAGGTCATCGGCCGGTCGACGATGGAAAACGCCGCTTGTACGCCGGCTTCGCGCAAGCGCGCATCATCAATGTTCAAGCCGCCGACGATTGCGATGGTCGGCACGCCTTGAGCCGCCGCCAGCGTCGCCACGCCCAGCGGGCCCTTGCCGTCCAATGTCTGCGCGTCAATCTGCCCTTCGCCCGTGATCACCAGCGCGCAATCGCTCAGCTTTTCCCCAAAGCGGTTCTGCGCCAGCACCAAATCAATGCCGGATACGATCTTGCAGCGCAGAAAGGCCATCAGCCCGGCCGCAAATGCGCCGGCGGCGCCCCCGCCTGTCGCCTGTCGCAAATCCATGCCGCGCTGCTCGTAAATGAGGTTGAAGCAATGCGCCAGGTTTCGCTCCAGCGTTTCCACCATCTGCGGGTTGGCGCCTTTCTGCGGGCCGAATACCCGCGCCGCGCCCATCTCGCCCAGCGTCGGGTTCTCCACATCGGAGGCGATGATGACCTGCACATCTTGCCAGCGCGCATCCAGGCCGTCGCTGTCGATCGTGACGATGTCGGCCAATCCGCGGCCGCCCGCGTCGATGTCCTCGCCGGCGCCATCCAGCAGCTTGACGCCCAGGGCCTGCAGGCAGCCCATGCCGCCATCAACGGTGGCGCTGCCGCCCAAGCCAACGATGACGCGTTCGACGCCGCGGGAGAGCGCGTCGGCCATCAACTGGCCGGTACCATAGGTTGTAGCTGCCATTGGGTTCAACTCCGCCGGAGTCAGCAATTCCAGGCCAGATGCCAACGCCATCTCAATCACCGCTGTCTTGCCGCCGGCGATCAGCCCGTAATCCGCCATTATCTTGCGTCCCAAGGGGTCGACTGCCGGCATTGATATGCGCTGGCCGCCGCTGGCCAGGAAGGCGTCCAGCGTGCCGTTGCCGCCGTCAGCTATCGGCAGCTCTTCAATTTCCGCCCCCAGGCCCGACTGCCGCAGCCCCACTGCAATTGCCGCGCAGGCCTCGGCTGCGGTCAAACTCTGCTTGAAGGCGCCGGACGCAACCAGTATCTTCACCTGCATTCTCCTGCGATTCGCCGACGGCTGCGCGACGGCCGCGCTGCGGAATATTGGCAAAAGGCCAGCGCGCCGCTATGATAAACGTGGCGGTAGCGCCAGCGCGCCAAAGTCGGCGCGCCGACCGTCCGCATCGGTCCATTATACATCAGCCGCTCTGCGGCAAACCCGGTCCGGCTTTGCGCATTTGGCAATATGAGCGTGGGAGCGCAATGAACAGCGATCAAGCTCTGAACAGAATCATCAGCGGCGGCATCGTCGCCGGAATGCGCGGCGCCTTTCCACCGGATGTTGCGCTGCGAGTCAGCGATGTTTTGATGGGGGAGGGCATCGATTGCTTCGAGCTGATGATGAACTCGGATGAGCCGATCGCGGCGATGCGCGCGGTCAAAGCCGAATATGGCGATTCCGCCTGCGTCGGAATGGGCACGGTTCTCGATGTGCCTACTGCCGAAGCCGTATTGGACGCCGGCGCTGATTTTGTTGTCTCGCCCGCGTTTCAGCCGGATGTTGTCGCAGCGGTATTGCGGCGGGATACGCTGGCCGGCCCGGGCGTGGCGACGCCCTCAGAGGCGGTCGCCGCCTGGGACATGGGCGTCAAGCTAATCAAACTCTTTCCCATCGGCGCGCTCGGCAGCGCCTATTTCGAGGCGATCTTTGGTCCGCTAGGCCACATGACCTTCATGTGCAACGGCGCCGTGAACGACCGGAACGCGCGTGAATTCATTCAGGCGGGCGCCGTCGCTTGCGGCATGGGCGGCTGGCTGGTCGGCGATGGAAGCTGGTCGGCATCGCAGCTGCGCTCGCGCGCGCGCATCCTGGTGAATGCCGTGCGCTCGGCCCAAGCTCCAGCCGCAAATCACTCGGCTTGAATTGCCGCAACATCCAATGTCGCAGACAAATCCATATCGCCCGCCAGCGCCAGGCCGCAACTGCGGCTGCTGGCTGGTCGCCTTCGCCTCCATCTTCATCGCAGCCGCGATCGCGCTCGGCAGCCTTTTCCTCCCGCCATTCAACCTGCTGGACCGGCTTGTCGCCCTGCGCTATGTCCCGCTGGACGCCGACGCGCCGGCGCTGACCTTCGCTTCCGAGCTCAAACTCAGTCTGCCCGCCGGCGCCGCAAGCGACGACTTCGCTCTCGATGTTTCGCGGATGGCGCAAGAACAATTCGCAAACATCGCCTCGGATCAGCCCGCCTGGCTCCGTGACGCCCAGGCCAGCTTGCCGCATGACCTGGCGCTGCGCAGCCCGGTCTACATCCTGGACGCCCGGGGCGATCCCCCGGCCCAACTGCATGTTGAACTGCTTGCCGCCGCCGAATTGGAACAGCTTGACCGACTCGCCCTCTATGGTTGGGACGGCGAGCGATGGCGCTTTCTGCCTGTGGCGGGCCCTTTGAGCGGCGCGGCCGATTTCCTGCCGCGCGCCCTGGCCGCGTTTCAGGTGATGCCCGCTGCGCCGGTGGTCATGGTCCTGCAAGAAATCCACCAAGACCTGGAAACGCGCTCTGAAGGTCTGGCGACCATACTTAGCCCGGCCGGTTTGCGGCCGATCCCGGCCGGTGGCCTGGTCGGCAGCCTGGCGCCCGGCGGTCGCAGCGACGGCGCCTATCTCTTCATGCCCATCATCCGCAATTATCAAGATCCTCGCGCCCTCGATACGGCGACCGTGGCCGGAATCATCGGGCAGGACGCCTTGCGCGCCGAACATATCGCCCAGATTGCCAACCTGACGCGTTTTAATGGATTCGACGGCGTATTCATCGACTATCGCGGTCTTTCCGGCGCTCAGCGCGCGGATCTGACTCGTTTCATTCGGGAGCTTTCCAGAAGCTTTACCGACCACAATCTGCTTCTCGGCGTCGTCGCGCCGGCGGCGCCGGGCGCCGAAGGCGGCTGGGAAAGCCCAGCCTACGATTGGCGGGCCCTGGGCGCAGCCGTCGATTATTTTCAGTTGGCGCCAGACTTGCATCCGCGCGAGTTTGCGCCTGGCCGAACCGCTTCTGTTGGGGATCTGCTACTGCAGGCGACCGCGGCCGTCGACCGCCGCAAGATCCTGCTCGGCCTGAACGCCGGCTCACTGCGCGAAGTCGACGGCCTGCGGGCGCCGATCTCCTGGCATGAGACCTTTTCCGCGCTGGGCGATGTAAAACTCGCCGCCGATGTCCTTAGCGACAGCGGTTCGGTTGAACCGGGCGTGTCCATCCGCGCCTCGCTCAGTGGTTATCAAGCGCGGATCGGTCACGAGGGGGATACGCGAAGCACCTACCTGGATTATCTCGATGCCTCTGGTGACGCCCTCGCGCGGATTTGGTTTGGCGACGCCGCCGCGCTCAGCCGCCGTTTGCAGCATATCGCGCCCTTCGCCATCGCCGGCGTCGCTTTTGACGATCTGCTCGCGGCCGACCTGCCTCACAACCTGACGCCTGCGCTTCTCAAATACAAAGCCGGTCGCTTGGGCGCGGAAAGGCCAATTCAATTCAGCGCGCGCTGGTCTATTGAAGGGGCGGAGGGCTTAGTCGATGAAATTGTGACCGACCTGGACGCCGAGATTGTGCTCACGCTTGACGCCCCCGATGGCGATTATGCGATCAACTGGTCCGCGGTCAGCAGTGACGGCGGCGAAAGTGGACGGGCCGGCGCGATCCTGCCCTTGTACCGTCCGACGCCAACACCAACGCCGACGCCGACCCCAACACCGGTTCCCGTCCCGGCGCTGGCTGCTCCCAGTGAATCCGCGGGCGCGCCGGCCGCTGTCGTCAACACCGGGCCGCCGCCCGCAGGAAGCATTGCCATCGCCATCGGCGGCCACGTTTTGAGCACAGACAGCGCCCGCGCCATCCACGCCATGCGCGCTGCCGGGATGACCTGGATGAAGATTCAGGCTCGCTTCGATTGGCGCAGCCCCTGGGATATCGCCCGAGATATCTCGATCGCGCATAGCAACGGATTCAAGATTCTGGTTGGCACGGTCGGCCGGCCCGAAGAATTGGCGAATGGCGGGCAGGCATACATCGAAGCCTACACCGATTGGCTGGCCCGCGTCGCCGGCCAGGGGGCCGATGCCATCGAAGTCTGGAACGAACCCAACCTCGATCGCGAATGGCCCCGCGGTCAGATCAGCGGCGTGGCTTATGCTGATCTTCTGAAAATCGCCTGGCGTAAGATCAAGGCGGTCAATCCGGCGACGATTGTGATCAGCGCCGCCCCGGCGCCTACCGGCGTCTCCGATAACCCGGATCAAGTGATGCCGGATAACCGCTGGCTGCGGCAAATGGTGGAGGGCGGCGGCCTGGACTATCTTGATTGCGTCGGCGCGCATTATAACGAAGGCATCATCCCGCCCAGCCAGCGCAGCGGCGATCCCCGCGGCGACAATTATTACACCCGCTATTTTTTCGGCATGCTGGAGGGTTATATCAGTATCACGCGCCGGCCGATCTGCTTTACTGAATTGGGTTACCTTACCTCTGACGGGCTGCCCAATCTCCCGCCTTATTTCAGTTGGGCGCAGAATGTAACCGTGCAGCAGCAAGCGGACTGGCTGGCGCAGGCGGCCGCTTTGGCTTCGCAAAGCGGGCAAGTGCCGCTATTCATCGTCTGGAATGTCGACTTCACACACTACGGGGCGGATCCGCAGGCGGGTTTCGCTATCGTCCGCCCCGATGGTTCTTGCCCGGCCTGTCAAGCCCTGGCGAATGCGCGATAAGCGGCGAAACAGTATCCTTATATTGCTCAAATTGATGTAATCTCCTGTTCAAGCGCGAGCGGCGTCGCAGGGGCGGCCTTGGTCACAAAGACGGTATACAAGCAGATACGCGGTTTTGTCATCATTTGGCTCGCCATCACGATTGTGATGGGCACAGCGACCTTCCTGGCTGTCTACTTCAATTATGATCCCGCCGACCCCAATAGAGACGCCGGCAATCCGCTGCCTATGGGTACCGAGGTCGAATCCGCCGAAGCGACTGAAGCTCTGATTGCGCTTCCCAGCGCCTCGCCCCAACCGACCCTAACGCCGGCGCCAGCGACGGCCGTTCCCACCCTGGCGCTCGTTGAACCCGTGCCTACCGATATTCCGCCACCGACAGACTTGCCCGCGCCGACAACTACGCCAACCCCATTCCCGGTCGATGTCATGAATTATGAAGTCGGGATCCAAGTGCAAGAGTCGCCCGATCTTAATCCCGTCAATCAGGACAACTGGTATCGTTCGGTCGCGCAAGACCTGGGCTTGCGCTGGGTAAAACAGCAGGTGCGCTGGGAGGCCATAGAGACGGAGCCGGGGCAGTTTGACTGGAGCGTACTGGACTTTGTCATGCCCAGCGCCCGGAAATTCGACATCAAGATGATGCTGTCTATCTTGACGGCGCCGGACTGGGCGCGCGAGCCCGAGGCGATTCTAGACCGCCAAGGTCCGCCGGCCGATCCGCAAGCATTCGCCGATTTCACGGCCGCTATCTTGAACCGCTACCCGGGGCAGATCCAGGCCATCGAGGTTTGGAACGAGCAAAACATCGACCGCGAGTGGACATCCGCGCAAGGCCTAAGCGCTGCCAGCTACGTCGCGCTTTTGCGCGCGACCTATGAGACGGTTAAGGCGATAGATCCGGGCATTATCATCATCAGTGGCGCGCCTTCGCCGACCGGCATCAACGATGGCGTCAGCGCGGTCGATGACTTCAACTATATGGATCAATTGATCGACGCCGGCATGCTGGAATGGGCGGATTGCGTCGGCGCCCACCACAACGGTTACAACGTCAGCCCCGATCACCGCTATAACGAAATCCCCGATGATCCTTCCGCCGTCTTCCGCGGTCCCTTCGATAATCCCCATCACAGTTGGAGTTTCCGCAGCACGCTTGAAGGTTACGTCAACCGCATCCGCGCGGCCGGGCGGGACACGCTGCTCTGTGTGACTGAGTTTGGCTGGCCTTCGTCAGAGGATTTGGGCGGCGCGCGCCAGGGCTTCGAATTCTCCCTGGATAATACTTTGGCGGAGCAAGCGGCCTGGATTCCGCTGGCCATGAGCAACATGGAAGAATGGGATTTCGTTTGGCTGGCTTTCATCTGGAACTTCAACTTCGGTCCGCAAGCGGGATACGCAATTACAAACGATAATGTTCCCTATTCGCTGATCGGCCCGGACTTCGTTTTCAGACCGGCATACAAAGCCATTAAGGATTGGCAGCGCGAGTTTCGGGCGCGAACGGGACGCTAAAATGCGCGGCAGCCGTCGCCGAACACTCATCGCTTCCCTTGCCATCGTTGCTTCTGCCGCCATTCTCGCACTGGCCATTTGGCTTCGCGCCCAACCCGAAGCGGATCCATTCAAAGCGAGCGCCATTGTCAATCCACCCTTTCCTTCGCTGACATACGGCATTCACGCATTCCTTTGGTGGGATGACGGTTACGCCGGCACCGACCTGGATTGGGTCCGCCTGCTGTCCTTCAGCCATGTCAAACAGATCTTCGCCTGGCGCGATCTTGAACCGCTGCCCGGCTCCTGGGATTGGACCCAGGCCGATCGCATCCTCGGCGAGGTGGAACGGCGCGGCCTCCGCCTCATCGTTCGGCTCGGCCATGCGCCCAAGTGGGCGCGCCTGGCCGAACAGCGCAGCGCGCACGATGCGCCGCCGGCTGATATGGCGACCTGGCGGGCCTACTGCGCCACCCTGGCCGAGCGCTACTCAGGCCGAATCGCCGCCTATCAAATTTGGAACGAACCCAATCTCAGCCGAGAATGGGGCGGTCAACGTCCCGATCCGGCCGCCTATGTCGGCTTGCTCGCGGCCTGCAGCGAAGAAATCCGCGCGCGCGATCCATCTGCCATCCTGATCTCGGCCGGTTTGGCGCCCACTGGCAACAACGATGACCGCGCCCGGCCTGACGATATCTATCTCGATCATATGTATCGCCATGGTTTTTCGACGCACATTGACGTGGTTGGGGTACACGCGCCCGGTTATGCCGCTCCAGAAATCGGTCCGGACGACCCGGCCGCGGCGCAGCGCTGGTTCACATTCCGCCGCGTCGAAGACCTGCGCAAAATCATGCTCAAACACGGCGACCAGGCGCGGCAAATGGCCATCATGGAATTCGGATACACCACCGATACCATCAACCACGACTACCGCTGGTTCGCCGTCAGCGAGGAGGAGCAGGCGGATTATCTTCTGCGCGCCTACGAATACGCCATTGCCAACTGGCGCCCCTGGATCGGCCTGATGACCTTGATCTATCTGCCCGATCGCGCCTGGCCGCCGCAAGATGAACAATATTGGTGGTCAATCGTCACGCCCGATTCGGGCTTGCCGCGAAAAGCCTTCATAGACTTGGCAAATATGCGCAAGGTTTGCGACGATTTTGTCATCGCCGAACGCGAAGCCGATAGCCCGGTTGCGCTGGGTCTGACACCCGCGCCGATCTGCCCTTGAAAAGAGCGCCATGCAGGAAGAACTGAATGAGGGAGCGCGCATCAAAATGCGGAAGTCCAAGCGCATCCGGGCAACATGAGAATTGCCCAAACCTGTTTTTCAATAGCCAATTGGCCGGTGATATTGATGTATACTCGCTGACATTATGAAGCCGCAATCCACGTTGATTAACTTAATCCGGGGTCACGCCCTGATGACGAGCCGCATGGGCCAGGTCATCGTCATCGGCTTGCTCTTGATCGCCTCCACGCTTCGTATGGCAGATTTGGCCACCGCGCCGCGGGGATTCAGCGACGACGAAATTACCAACATACGCCTGGTTGACAACGTTCGGCAGGGCGATATTTTTGTTTTCTATCCCGGCGAAGACGGCGGGCGTGAAGGCATGTATCACGTATTCATCGCCTTCGCTACCACTTTTCTTGGCGAAGGCACCATTGGCTTTCGCATTTTGACCGTTTGGTTGAGCCTGCTTTCGATCGCCATCATCTACACCCTGGGCAACCATCTGTTCAATCCGCTCGTCGGCGTTCTCTCCGCCGGGCTGGTGACGGTCAATTTCAGCAATATTCTACTCGCGCGCAGCGTATCCAGCGATGCGATCGTTATGTTCCTGGTTTCTGCGACGCTTTTGGCGCTGGCGCGCTCGTTGCCGGTCTATCGCCGGACGCGCGTCGTGACCTCCACCATTGTCTCATTCGCCGCCCTGGGAACCTTGCTCGGCGCTGGATTCTATTTCCACCCTTCCAGCCTTTTCATCGTCTTGGGCGCCATGCTTTACATCGGGCATCTGCTTTACATCCGCAACGTCATGCTGCGCCAGCGCCGCAGTTATACCGGTTTCGCGATTCTGCTCATGCTCATTCTGGCCATGCCCTACGTGATATCTACGGTCAACTTGCCGCAATATGCCGCCGGCCAGCGCATCCTGGCCCACTATGGCGACAGTGTTCTCAATTCAGTTTGGGAGGGCTTGCGCACAATTATTTACAGTGGGGACATGAACCCCCTGCAGAACCTGCCCGGGCGCCCCTTGTTCGATGCCTTCAGCGGGCTGATGGTGCTGGCCGGATTCGTAACC
Source organism: Anaerolineae bacterium (assembly GCA_022826865.1). Lineage (GTDB taxonomy): Bacteria > Chloroflexota > Anaerolineae > Aggregatilineales > Phototrophicaceae > UBA6055. The sequence goes on along the minus strand of JAJDUC010000024.1, from coordinate 16,973 downwards.
TGTATTCTGCGCCGCCACCGTCCCCGTTTCATGCTCGTTCTGATCATGTTTTTTCTGACGCTGCCGGCCGCCCTGATCGTGGAAAACAGCCCGAATTTCGCGCGCATGAGCGTGATCATGCCGCAACTTGCGATCTTCTTTGGAATGGGCTTCTATGCCCTGATCCGCGCCCCGATCTTCGCCGATGTGGTCTTTCGGCGCATGGCGGTGGGTGGTGTGCTGCTGCTTTTCCTGCTGAACCTGGTCTGGACCTGGAGCGATTTCTTCGGCGAATGGCGCGATCATGAGGCGGTGATGCCCCTGGTCAACGGCGAGGTTGGGCAGATCGCCCACTTCCTGGATCGAGTCGGAAACGAGGCGCCGGTCGTATTCTGCAACGACTCCTGGAAACTCACGCAGCCGGAGCCAACGATCAGTCCCAGCGACAAGACGCTGCTGATGATGAATCGCTCCGAGTTTCGCTTTCATGAGGCGGATTGCGAACGTAGTTTGCTGCTGACAAACGGCGGCGAGCGGCAACGCATCGTCTTTTTCAGCGAGGAGGCGCGGGAAGCCGTGCATCCCTATCTCAGCGAATGGCTATCCTTTGGCCAGCCCATCATCGGGGACCTGCCCCGCAATGCCGTCATTGAACTAGACACGGTGGAGATTTTGGCCGACCGGGCCGGCGAATTCACTACGACCGCGCCTTTTTCATTTGCGCCCGAAGTGGCCGATCCCATGCCGATTGCGCCGCCGATTCGCTTCGGCAGCAACTTGACCTTTCTCGGTTACGAACCGAACATTGAGCGGACCTTTAATCCCGGCGACCTGGTTGACGTTATCACCTACTGGCGCGCGGAGGGCGAGCTGCAGCCCGACTTGACCATTTTCACACATATTCTGTCCGATCCGGTCACACCCGCCGTCAGCCGCCATGTCATCGGCGTCAATCCAGCGCTCATGCGCGACCGCGATGTCTTCATTCAAGTTACCGATGTAAACCTGCCGGCGGGCGCCTTGCCCGGCAACCGCTTTATCTCGGTTGGCGCGCTGCGGGAAACCCTTGGCGAGCGCCTGCCCGTCCTAAAAGACGATCAGGCGCGCGGCGACCGCATCTTCCTCTACGACATTGATGTGCTCGAAGAACAATCCACCCAAGCAAGAGGCGGTTGATGTTTGAGTTGGTGTTCCTGGGCACATCGGCATCGGCCCCGTCCATTTACCGCGGCTTGCCCGCCGTCGCCGTGCTGGCCGGTGAACAGCGCTTCCTGGTGGATTGCGGCGAAGGCAGCCAACGGCAAATCCTCCGCAGCGGGATCGGCTTCAAACGCCTCAATCATATATTCCTGACCCATGCCCATCTGGATCATATACTCGGCTTGGGCGGGCTTCTATCCACTTTCGGCCGCTGGGAAGCCTTGGATGAAATTTTCATTTACGGCGGTCTGCCCGCCATCCAACGCGTTCAGGCCTTGGTCTATCAGGTCATCTTCCGCCGCGAGACGCCGCCCGTCCCGATCTACTTTCACCGCGTTACGCCAGGCGAAACACTTTTCAAGGGTCGGAAGTTCGCCGTTCGCGCCTTTCCCGTCTCCCATCGAGGCCGCGAATGTTACGGCTATATTTTCGAAGAAGATTCTCGCCGTCCCTTCCTGGCCGAGGCTGCCGAGGCGCTCGGCGTCCCGGCTGGACCGGAGCGCAGCCGTCTTGTTGCCGGCGAGTCCATCGTCCTGGAAAGCGGCCGTGTGGTGCGCCCGGATGAAGTGCTTGGGGATGTTATCCCGGGAATGAAGGTGGCCATCACCGGCGACCTCGCCCGCACAGACGATATCGGCGACGCCCTGCGCGATACCGACGCGCTTGTCATCGAGTCCACTTATCTTGACGCCCACGCCGATATAGCCCGCGAGGTGGGCCATATCACCGCCCGCCAGGCCGCGGAACTGGCGCGCGAAGCCAATGTCAAGTTCCTCTTTCTGACGCATGTATCGCGGCGTTATCGCGAATTCGAAGTCATCCGGGAGGCGCGCAAATACTTTCCCGATTCCTATGTTGTGCGCGATCTCGATCACTTCGCGATCTTTCGTGACCGGCGGCCGCGGAAAATCGAACAGAGACAGCAAACAGAAGCGGATGATGATCCACCCGAAGGAGGGGAAGAATGATGAGCGAGGACTTGGCGCGACGCCTCAGTCAATACGTCAATCAGCTCTTCGCGCAAGAGGATGAAGTCCTGAAATATGTACGGCAGCAGACGGCCGCCCATGGTTTGCCGCTGATAAACCTGGAAGCCAACGAAGCGCGCTTGATTCAACTGCTGGTGCGGCTGTCCGCCGCCGAACGGGTGATTGAAGTGGGCACGCTGGCCGGCTATAGCGGCATCTGGATCGCCCGCGCCTTGCCGGCTCATGGCAAATTGGTCACGATTGAAGTCAGCAGCGTCCATGCCGAACTCGCGCGCGCGCACTTTGAGCGCGCCGGCCTATCGCATAAGGTCACCGTGCTGCAGGGCGCCGGCGTTCAGATGCTGCCGCAACTGGAAGCGGACGCGCCCTGGGACCTCATGTTCATTGACGCGGACAAAGTCAGCTATCCCAATTATCTGGCATGGGCGGCGGAGAACCTGCGGCTTGGCGGGGCGGTCCTGGCCGATAACGCCTTCTGGCAAGGCCATATCCTCAATCCGCAATCCGAGGACGACCACGGGCTGGTCAACTTCAATCGCATGCTCGCCAAGCATCCGCAATTCGAATGCAGCATCATCGAGATCGGAGACGGCATCGCGCTCGGAATCAAGACCGAATAATTTGCTTCAGCGCTGCCGCGTGAATGGCTGGTCGTAAGGCTTGTTTGGTCCAGGTCCTGCTGAGGGGATTTCATGGCCCTAGCCCACGCCGTCGCCAGCAGGCAGTGCATTCCCCATCCTTACGCCGGTGAAGGGGAGCTAACTTCGCGCTATCTTAATGCTGTATGCTTGGCGCAGCCATCTGGTTCAATAGAATCAGCACGATACCCAAGTTGATTGAAGCTGCGACTGGCTTCCCCATTGCTATGGGGGGATTGAGGGGGTGGACCTCCGCTAGCAGCCGCAAACTAATCCTCGACTTGCAGCATCCCCTCGCTATAGACCTGTCCCGGCCTTATCACCGTCGGCGCTGCGGTATCGACCGTCGCTATCAAATCATAGGTCGTCGCTCCCGTCACCCGGACCGGTACGATTTTACCGACTGGAAGCTCGCCTTCGACCAGCACATAGCCATCAATCTCGGGCGCATCGCGATAGCTGCGGCCCAGGCTTATGGTATCGCCCGTGGCCGCGCCGCTCTCGTCCTCGCCCGCGCCATGCCCCTCGACCAGAATATCCAGCGTCCGTCCCACCAAGGCCTGATTCTTCCGCAAGCTAATCGCGCTCTGCAACTCCATCAGCCGTTCATAACGCGATTGCTTGATCGCGTCATCGACTTGGCCGGGCAAGGCAGCGCTGGGCGTTCCCAATTCATAACTGTATTGAAAGGCGCCGAGGCGGTCAAATTCCAGATCAGTAACCAGCTTCAGCAGCGCCGCAAATTCTTCTTCCGTTTCGCCCGGATAACCGACAATGAAGGTGCTGCGCAGGGCTAAATTCGGCATTAGCTCGCGCAATCTGCCGATCGTCTCGTAAACCCACTCGACCCTTGCCGGCCGCTTCATGCGCTTGAGCGTCTCGCGGTGGCCATGCTGCAGCGGCATATCGAGATAGGGCAGGACCTGCTGATGCCGCGCCATCGTCTCCATCAGCCGGGGCGTCACGTAACCTGGATAGGCGTACATGATGCGCAGCCAGGGAATCTCCGGCGCCGCCCCGCAGATGGCGTCCAACAACTGCGCCAAGCCGTCCTTCATGCCCAGGTCATAACCATAATCCGTGCTGTCCTGCGCGATCAGCATGATCTCCTTGACGCCCATCTCGCCCAAGCGAGACGCCTCGGCCACGATGGACGCCATCGGCCGGCTGACCGCCGTCCCTTTGATCCGCGGGATGGCGCAAAAAGCGCAGGGCCGCCGGCAGCCATCGGCGATCTTCAGATAGGCCGAGGCGCCCTGCAGGCTCGCGCGCAGCACTGACCCTTCGTCGCGCCCGACGACACGCGCCTCGCTCGGCAGATGATAAAGCGGCTCAGGGCGCTTGCGCTGGCGCAGACGGCTGATCAAATTGAAGATGTCCATCCAGCGCCGCGTGCCGATGACTCCGTCCAGGCCGGGCGCCTCTTGCGCCAGCGCCTCGCCATAGCGCTGCGACAGGCAGCCGGCCGCGATCACCATCTGATCCGGCCGCTTGATTTCGATCAATTCGCGCAGCGCTTCAATCGACTCCTGCTTGGCGCTGTTGATGAAGCCGCAGGTATTGACGATCAGCACCTCCGCCGCTTCCGGATCGCCGACGCCGCTCATGCCTTCCTGGCCGAGGACCTGCGCCATGCTCTCGCTGTCAACCATGTTCTTTGAGCAGCCCAGGCTGAGCAGGTAGTATTTGTCAGTGTGTGTTCGCACGGTGGCGTCTCCCTTGCGATTCCTTGTCAATTCTTGGAATTTCGCCCATTACGCCCCATCCTTGGTTGGCGGCAAACCCTCTTGCGTCACCCGCGGTGGCAGAATCGCGGTCGGCTGCCCCGCCGTCGGCGTATCGCTCGGCAGAGGACTGTCAGTCGGCGCCTGCGTGAAAGTCGCGCTTGGCGCCAAGGTATCCGTCGGCGTCGCGCTGGGTCCCGTTGTTGGGCTTGGCGCGGCGATGGTCGCCTCTGCGGCTGCCGGTTCCGCCGTCGCGCTCATCGGCGACGGCGCCCCGGCCGGCCCCAAAATCACGACCGCTTCCTCAACTGTAAAGCGGATGTCCGCCCGCTGCCCGCGCCCGCCGATCTGCCCCTGCTGCTGACCATTCCAAATCACATCCAAAGCCAGCGCATTGCTCGCCGCCAGGTTGATCTCATCCGCCCCGCTGTACTCCAGCAGCGTATCCGGCGCCGCGATGCCAGAGAATTGCTCTACGCCATCGACAACCAGGCTGACCCAACTCCGTTGTGTGACCAACAAACTGACCAGGATGCCGCTGCCGTTGTATTGCCTGCGATTGGATGGCGTCGGCGCGATAATGGTGTCTGTGGGGACCGCCGTTGCAGCGGGCGTATCCGTCGCCGCGCCGGCGATAATTTCCGGCGAAGGCGGCGCTTCGCCGCCAAGCGGCAGTTCAACCAGCTCCAGCGTCACAAAAGCGATGACGGCGATCGCCGCCGCCGAGAAAAGCAGGAGCAGGAAGAAACGCAGAAGTCCACGACAACCGGCGGCGCGCCGCTCCACCACCTGGATCTCTTGCAAGGGCTGGGACTTGCCGAGCACATCCGCCTCGACCGCTTCCTCTTGCCGCCCGCGTCCGCGCCGCGTGCGCCGTCCCTTCTCTTGGGTGATTCGCATCTGGTCATAGAGCAGCAGCGCGCTTTCTTCGTCCAGGTCGAGGAAGCGCGCGTATATCCGCAGCAGCCCGCGGACCTGGATTTCCGGCACCCCGCGAATCTCGAAGGCGCCCGCCTCAAATGCTTCCAGGATGGGTTGACGGATGCGCAGCTTGGCGACGGCGTCGCCGATCTCGATCTCAAGCTCTTCGCGCGCCTCCCGCAGGTATTGTCCGAGTGAGTAGGCATCCATCCCTGGTTGAAGACTTTCAATAAAATAACCCCGTTCGTCCAGTATAACCTGTGTCGAACGGGGTTATGCAATTGATGCCGCCCTATAGATGCCGGCCAATTATCGCGTTAATGATTATTCTGTTTCTGCTTGAGGTTCCAGTTCTTCTTGCGGCTCGACCTCGGCGACTGAAGCATCGCTGTCTCCATCTTCGGCCGCGCCCGTCTCGTCCTCGGCCGAAGTCGCATACCGGAAGCCCTCCATCATGATGTCTTCCGCGCTCACCTTCTCGCCGCGTTCCCGCGCCGCCAGGAATTCAGTTAATTCATCCTCCGGCACAATCGAGATGGTTAAGGACGGCGCAATTTCCGTGCCCAGCCGGATCGGCACTTGATGCGTCCCAACCTCGCGCAAGGACTGCTGACTGATGCGCCTCCGATTGATATCGACGCCGGTCACGCGATCCAGTTCATCCGCGATTTCCTGCGTCGTCACCGAGCCGAAGAGTTTGCCCGTTGATGCCGCCCGGCGCCCGAAGATCAACTCTTTGCCATCAACCTGCCGCGCCAAATCGTTTAGCATATTGTTATACTGGGCCTTGCGCGCCTCAACATTTTTGCGCACCGCCTCCGTTTGGCGCAAGGCGGACGGCGTCGCTTGCACCGCCATCTTGCGCGGAATCAGGAAATTGCGCGCGAAGCCATCGGCCACCCTGACCACTTCGCCCGCGACACCGTGCTTGTACAAATCCTGCAGCAGAATAACTTGCATCTTCTCTTCCTCACACCGGCGGCTGCGTCCGCCCGGCACAGAGCGTCTTCCCAATGCGAAACTGGTATATTATAGCAATGTCGCCGCCATGCCAAGTGCTAATCCGGCCTGGGCAATAGGGTGAATGGTGTTGGCTGATGAGCGAAAACCGGGCGCTGGACAATCGACAGATCATCGAGAAATCGTTGATTGTGCTCGTCGGCTTCGTCGCCAGCGGCCTGCTCGGCTTGCTGCGCATCGCTATCGTCGGCGCGCAGTTTGGCGCCGGCGCCGCCCTCGATACCTTCGCTGCCGCCCAGCAATTGCCCGAGACCGTCTTTGTCCTGGTCGCCGGCGGCGCCCTCGGCTCTTCTTTCATCCCCATTTACGCCACCTGGCGCCAGCGGGACGCGTCCCAAGCCTGGCGTCTCGCCAGCGCGGTCATGTCCCTTTCCGCCGCTGCGGCCGCGCTGCTCGGCATCGTCATCTATCTGCTCGCTCCGTTCTTGGCGAGCCAGCTTCTATTCAGCAATCGCCCAGCCGAACAGCAGCAGCTGGTGGCGGAAATGGTGCGCCTGATGATGGTGACGCCGGTTATATTCAGCATCAGCGGCCTGATTATGGCCATCCTGCAATCGCACGCCGCCTTTTGGCTGCCCGCGGTCGCCGTCAGCATGAACAACATCGGCATCATCATCGGCGCGCTTTTCATTGCGCCCATACTGCCGGCGCATCCCAATGTCGGCCAGGTGGGCGAACTCAATGTCGTCGGTCTGGCATACGGCGCCGTGCTCAGCGCCGTTCTGCACCTTCTGGTTCAACTCCCCGGCTTGTTCAAGCTGGGCGCGCGTCTGCGACCGCTTCTGTCGCTGCGCGTCCCCGGCGTCGCCGACGTCCTGCGCCTGATGGGTCCGCGCGTCCTGGGTTTGGCGGTTGTGCAAATCAACTTCCACGTCAACATCATCCTGGCCAATACGATGGTCGATGGCAGCGTGGTAGCGATCCGTTATGCCTTCATGCTTTCTTTTTTCGTCCTCGGCGTGATCGGGCAGAGCATGGCCTCAGCCGTCTTTCCCACGCTGGCGTCTTTGCGCGCCGATGGCGACTACGACGGCTTCAAGGACCGGCTTTCTCATGCGATGCGCAATGTGCTGTATCTTTCCTTCCCCGCCTCAGCCTTGTTGATCGTCCTGGGCGAGCCCCTGGTCAGTATTCTGCAGCGCGGCCAATGGAACGCCGAAAGCACACAAGCGGTCGCCTGGGCGCTCGGCTTTTACGCCATTGGCTTGGCCGGTTTCGCCCTTCTGGAAGTGCTGTCGCGCGCCTTCTACGCCCTGGAAGATACCAAGACGCCCGTCATCGCCGGTATCGGCGCCATGGTCAGCAATATCGCGCTCAATCTGATTTTCATTCAATTCATAGGCGATCCCGCCAGCCTGGCGCGCGGCGCATTCGCCGGCCTGGCGCTGGCAAACGCCATTACCACCATCGGCGAGGCGCTGCTGCTCTGGTGGATAATCCGGCGGCGCTTGTCCATATTCGGCGCCAGACCTGGCATCCTGGACCGCAAAGCGCTGTCCAGCGCCGGCGGCAGCCTGCTCTGGTCGCTTCTGATGGGCGTCGGTCTCTTGCTCCTGGCCGGGGCCATGCCCGCGGGCGGCTTGCCGCTGGCTGTGATCGGCTGCGCGCTGGCGGCGCTGTTCTTCTTCGGCGGCGGATACCTCTTCGACATCGGCGAAACGCGCCCCTTGCTTCGACCGCTTTTCAGACGTCTCAGGCGTAGCGAGGGTTAAGGTAGAGCTACTAGAAATTCAGTAGAATCAAGTTTGTCCAGCAAAACAACAGTACTCTCATTTTCGGAATCGGTAGGGGCGACACGGTGTGTCGCCCGAATCAGTCGCCCGAACGTAAAATGGTGATGTTACGGGCGAGCCAAGGCTCGCCCCTACAGATTTCGAAAAATGAGAATCACGCCTTTTATGCAAGAACTAACTCGACAATTCTTCTGTTAAGCTTCTGCGAATAAGTAAACTTTGACGCATGCCGATTTTTCAACGCCATCACTTCATTTGATTGACATAAATTAAGTCGGAGGCCACGAACATGACCGGAACACTCGAAGGCAAAGTCGCTGTCATCACCGGCGCCAGCCGCGGCATCGGCCGTGGGCTCGCCATTGGCTTCGGCGCGCAAGGCGCGCGCGTCGTCTGCGCCGCCCGTTCCCGCGCCAGGCTCGACGAAACGGCGCGCCAAATCCAGGACGCCGGCGGTGAAGCGATCGCCGTCCCGGCTGATGTCAGCGCCGCCGGCGATGTCGAAAAACTCTTCCAGGCGGCGCGCGGCCAATATGGCGCCGCCGATATCGTCATCGCCAACGCCGGCGGCAATTTCGCCCGTCAATCGGTCGAAGACGGAAATATCGCCGACTGGGAGCGGACCATTCAAGTCAATCTCCTGGGCGTATATTACACCTGCAAATACGCCATCCCCGAGTTGAAAGGCAAGGGCGGGCATATCATCGTGATAGGCTCGGGCGTCGGTCACCGCGTCGTGGACACGGCGCATTCGGCTTACGGAGCGTCGAAAGCCGGCGCCTGGATGCTTGTGCGCGCGCTGGCGCTGGAATTACGGCCCTACGGCATTTGCGTCAACGAATTGATCCCCGGTCTGGTGCAGACCGATCTCACCGCCGCCGCAGATCTGCCGGATGATTCGCCCTTTGATGCCGAGTGGTACAAGACGCCCGCCGATGTTCTGCCCCTGGCGCTCTTCCTGGCGACGCAGCCGCTCACCGGCCCGACCGGGCAGAGTTTCAGCCTGATGCGCCGCGATTCGCAATGACGCTATTTCGTCACTCTGGCGAATATGGCCTTGAGATACGCCGCCTCGGGGAAGCCGATCGGATGGTCAAGCGCGTGCCCGGTCTTCTCCAGCACGTCCAACTTGAACCCGGCGACTGAGGCCGAGCGCGTCACCAGTTCGTAGAACATCTCGGCGTCGATCCGGTTGCTGCAAGACGCCATGAAAAGAACGCCATCATTCGCCAGCAAGCGCAAAGCCATCTCCACCAACCGCCGATAAGCCGTGACCGCTTTGCGCATGCTGGCGCGGCTGTTGGCGAAGGCGGGCGGATCCACGACCACCATGTTGAATTTGCGTTTGGACTCGATCATTTGCCACATGCCGGCAAATGCGTCCGCCGCGATCACATCGACATTTGCCAGGTCATAGCCATTGTTTTCGACATTGACCTTCAGCGTTTCCAGCGCCGGCGCGCTCGCATCCAGCGCCGTCACCGAGCGGGCGCCGCCCGCCAGCGCATTTACGGAAAAGCCGCCAGTATAGGAGAAGACATCCAATACACGCCGGCCACCCGCCCATTCGCGCGCCTTCAGCCGGTTGTCGCGCTGGTCGAAAAAGAAACCCGTCTTGTGTCCCTTTGCCATATCCGCCTGAAACAGCAAGCCATTCTCCACAAATTGCGCCGGACCCGGCGCCGCATCGCCCAGCAGGCGCTGTCCATCATTTAATCCATATAGCTTGCCGACATTCAGCCGGTCGGTTTGCAGTGTTCGGCTCAGGCGCAAGACCAGCCGATCGAAGCTGATCGTGTCGCCAAGGGCCTCCAGCAGCGCTTTCAAATGCGGAATCCAGACGCTGCTATAGAGCTTCAGCGCCAGCGCGTCGCCATAGCGGTCGACGACCAAAGCCGGGAAGCCATCGCTTTCGCCATATACCAGACGGTAGCCGGTCGTTTTCTGATTGATTAGCGGCTGCCGTTTCATACTCGCCGCTTTCAGCTTTTCGGCGAAAAACCCGCGATTGATGCGCTTGGGCTGCAGCGATTGCAAAACCTTGATGCGAATGGGCGACAAAGGATCGTACAAGCCCACCGCCAGGAAATTGTTCTTCTCGCGGTCATAGACAACCGCCAGATCGCCAGCGTTGCCCAAGTGGCTCTGCTTGACGATCGCATCCTCATAGACCCAGGGATGCCCCTGCCGCAGCGCCCTTTCCGCCGCGCTCTTGACGCGCACCGAGATGTTCTTGTCAGCCGCTGCCGGCAGTTTTTCGAAGTCGATCATGCGCCGCGCTTAGGCTTGACCGCTTTCCCCGTCATCATCCACCATTCTTGTCTTGAGCTCCGCATCCTCGAGCAGCGTCTGGCAGTGCGCCGAAAGCCGCTGACCGCGCTCGTACAGCGCCACCGAATCTTCCAGCGACAAGTCGCCGCTTTCTAATTTGGCGACCAGCGCTTCCAACTGCTCGTAGGCCGTTTCGTAGCTCAGGCTGGCAATCTCATCCATCAGTCCTCAACCCTGACCCTGATCTCATCTTCCGCCAATTGTACGTTGAGTCGCTGATTCTTGCTGACCTGCGCCGCCCGCCGGATCAGAGCGCCGCTCTCGTCGCGCAGCAGCGCATAACCGCGGGACAAGATCTGCTGCGGATTGGCCGACTCCATCGCTTTGGACGCACTAGCCAGGCGCTCGCCCAGCCGCGCCATTCGAGCGCGTGTCGCTCGTTCCAGCCGCCCGCGCAATTCGCCGATGCGGCGTTGCGCTTGCCGCGTCTTTCTCAAGGGCGATACAAAACCCAGGGCGTTGCGCAAGCGGATCAGGTCGCGCGCCCGATCCAGCAAGTCGCTTTCGATGCGCGCGGCCATGCCCGTCCGCAGTCGATCCAGATCCAGCAATAAATCGTCCTTGTTCGGCGTCGCCAACTCGGCTGCGGCTGAGGGTGTCGGCGCGCGCAAGTCCGCGACAAAATCGACGATGGTAAAGTCGATCTCATGCCCGATGCCGCTGATCACCGGGACGCTGCTGGCCGCCGCCGCCCGCGCCACGCTTTCGTCATTGAAGCACCACAAATCCTCCAGCGAACCGCCCCCGCGCGCGATGATGATCACATCAATATCAGAGCGGCGGTTTAGCTTGTTCAATGCGGCGACGACTTGCGGCGGCGCCTCGGTGCCTTGCACCAGGGTCGGGCTCAGTATCAGTTCCACCAGCGGGAAGCGCCGCCGCAGCACATTCTGCATATCCTGCCAGGCGGCTGCAGCCGGGGAGGTGACGATGCCGATCCGCCTGGGAAAGGCCGGGATTGGCCTTTTCCGCGCCGGGTCAAACAAGCCCTCAGCATCCAGCTTCGCCTTCAGCGCTTCAAACTGCCGATGCAAGTCGCCGACGCCGCCGGCCAACTCGATCTGATTGACGTAGAGCTGGTACTCGCCTCGCGCTTCATACACGCTAACGCGACCCTGGGCCAGTATTTCATCGCCGGCGCTGACGGCGATGCGAACGGACCGCGCCGCCCCGCGGAACATCACACAGCGCAGCTGCGCTGTCGCATCCTTGATCGTGAAATACCAATGTCCGGACCGCGCCACGGTCAAGTTGGAGATCTCGCCCCGCACCAAGACATCCGCCAGCGCCGCGTCGGCGGCAAAGAGTTCGTGGATGTATTGTGTGATCTCAGCGACGGAAAAACTTTGCATGGCGCTTTCACATTTAGCCTGTTGTGGCGCGTCCCTTAGGCAGCTACAATTATCTCAGATTCGGGCAAGACACGCGAACGGAGAGTGACGATGACAATTCTCGACGGTGCCGGGCGCAAAGCCCTTCTTGATGAGCTACGCGGTATGAAATTCAACCGCGCAAAGGGCAAACTCTTGCGCATGGATCCCAAGGGACGCCTGGTCTACTTTCGCAACGTCCAGCAATCCGGCGAATGGCACACCAAGTTCAGCCTCGAAAGCCTCGGGACTGAGGTGACTTTGGTTGAGCTCTGCCTCACCGAGAATAATCAAGCGCGCAACAAACAGAAGTTCGAATTCACCAACATCGTGGTCGAACCCAGCCCGGGCAACCGCGCTTAGAGACCTGTAGCAATAACATTTTCTCCGTATTTCCAAGTTTTCACGCCAAATGCAGGCGCCTCTAATACCCTCATCCCCCGGCCCCTACGCCATCTCTATGGCGAAGCATCCCAAAATGAGGAAAGGGTAGTTTTCAAAGCGGCCGCGCGGCTTTGAAGCCCCACCCTCTTAATGGTGGAGGGGTTTGGGGTGGGGGTGTGACGCCGAACTAATGCTCGCCGTGCTGATGCAGCGGATTGTGCTCGTGGTAGAGCCCTTGCCGGTGCATCATCTGATGCAGGCGGTTGTGGGCCGCCTCCACCGCCGCGCGAATCTTCTTGTAACGCCGCGCTTCCGGCTGCGGCGCCAAGGTGTCAATGTAGGCCAGCGCGCCTTCAATTTGCTCCAGCACAGCGACAGCATCCGCTTGCTTGAAGGGACGCTGCCCATCCACCCGCAGCTGCACACTGCTGCTGTGCGCCGCGATTTCTCCCTGCCGTCCGGCATGGCTGCCCCGCACGCGCAAGGCGAGCCAGGTCGATTCCGTCACTGGAAGGGTAGCGCTGCCGCGCGCCGATAGAGCGCCTTCGCCGCTGACCGCGTCGACGGCGAAACCGCCCAGGACCAGCTCCACACCTTCGATGGGCAGGGCTGCGCTTTCCACGCGCCAGGAGACATCCACGCTCCCGCCACCCGCCGGCAGCGCCACTTGCCCCCCTGGGGCGATGCCTTCCACATTGAGCTCCAAGAGTGGTCCCACGGTCACAAATGTGTTGCCCGCCTTGACGCTGGCCATCCAGTTCTCGTATGAGAATTCGCGCTGGCCCAGATGCGCGTAGGTCCGGATGCCGCCCAGCAGCGAGTCGGCGCTCATCTTGTCCGACCCGCCTACCACCGGAATCTGATAGCCCAGGTTCAGATAGCGATACCAATCCAGCAAGCCATAGGCCGGGATCTGCCAAGAGAAGGGATTGAATGTCATCATTTCGATGGCATGCACCAGGCCCAGAACGATATCGGCCGCGCGTTCGGCTTGTGGATTCGGCGCATGCGGCAAGACCACCAGACCATTCTGCGCGATGCAGCGCTCGGCCCATTCGGCCATGCTCACTTCCAGCGCATCGCCCAGGGCCGACTCGGAGGGACCGCCGCTGCAGAGCGGGTGGATCATCGCGCCAGAGTAGCCCAGCAGCGAAATATGGCCCAATACCTGCATGCGGTTCTCCGTGCCCACCCGCACCAGAAACTCGCCATCGCCGCCGAAATCTTTCGCGCCGAATGTAGTCCGACCGTCAAAGTCGCTGACGTTGCTGAACATCTCGCCCCACTGGCTCGCCAGCAGGTTCACGACGTTGACGCCCTCGGCCGCGCCTTCCAGCCAGGCCGTCTGCGGACTGAGAAAATGCACATGAGTATCGGCCGAGACCCAGCCGCGTTCGCCCCAATCCAGGATCTTGTCCAGTTCGAAGCTGATCGCCTCCGTTTCCGCTGTCACCTGAAAGCTTGAGCGGATCGGCTTGATTTCATAGCCGCGCGTGATCTCGACGAAGACCTCGCCCAGCGGCATCTCGACCTCGCAGGCGCCATGGATATAAGCGTACTGATTGAGACTGTTGACGAATTCTCCGTAATTGTCCTCGAACCAGTTGCCATTGACCTTGCGGTGATTGCCCCGGGGCGGCAGATATTGGCCATACTCGTCATGGAAATGGATGCGGACGGCCACCGGGCGACCGCTCTCATCCTCCACGCGGACGCGAACCAAGCGCCGCGCTTCCGCGATGGCAGCAACCGACCAGCCGCCGGATTGGCTCAAATCACAGGTCACCGGCTCGCCCTCATTCGTCTGCAAATACAGCTTGGCCTGAGGATGCGCGGCGTATTCGATGATCGCGACAGTCTCGGAGCGCTCCGGCTGGGCATTCGTCGCCTCGCTGAACCAGATGTCGCGGTCATATTCCATCAGCGGCCGCGCCGAAATCACCGTCCAGAGGTCAATTTCGACGCCATCCAATTCGCCAATCGCGTTGAAGGCAAAGCCCTCCGGCAGTCCCAAAGGCAGCATGCGCCGGGTCCAGGCCCGAAGCGGATGCGCCTCAACCTGCGTCGCGCTGATGCCGTAAATCAGCGCGCGCTCGGTTTTGCCTTGCAGACGAATTTCATTGATCGCCCGGCTTGGATGTGGATTGGGCAGGGCATAGAGCCAGATATGCTCTGCGTGGGCGTCGCGGCCGCTGCTATGGCGGGTTTCGCCATGTCCGTATTGCGCGGCCGGCATGCGACCAAGCGCGAATGCTTCCGCCGCGCTGCCTCTCACTTGATCTTGCTGATGCGGAACGGCGGCGAATGCGCTCGCGCCCCAGTAGGTGCGCGGCTGTTGAATCGCGAATCGCCGCCGTATGGGAATCGTCGCCGACGTCCCATCGGCATAATTCAGTTGGTACTCCGCCACCAGATCGCCCAGATCATTGGCCGACATGCCGCCTTCGCGCTGCTCAAGCCCATCGATGCCCGCAATGTCCGGGGGCGGCTTCAGCGAGCGGTCTTCCACAATGTGGGCGAATACAAGGTATGTCGCGCGAAGCGCGTCCGTCGCAATTTGAATTTCATTGCCGCTCAGCAGGATCGCATTGCTTTGGTTCCGCTCGCCGCAGCGAAAGGGGATGCCACGGAAGGCGCAATCGCCGAAGGCGTCGTCTTCCCGCAGTCTCAGGCTGGCGTCAAGCGTCGAGCGATCGCAGTTGTATGCTTTATCGAGGGGCAGGGGCGTGAAGAGATCTGAGGCTGGGACGGGCATAGGGTCAGTCTCCGGCAAGTCGTTTTGGCGAGTGTAACCTTGCCGCTAGTCCATCACAAGTTCAAAGTCCGCGCCGCCGAGTATCTTCCCGTTGACCTGAATCTCCAGCCGCTGGGCGCCGGCGTAATAGCGCCGCGTCGAGATTGGCCGGATGGCCATTTTCTTATTGATTGTAGCCGTCTGGCCGCGCGCCAGGCTCAGTTTCTTCAACTTGAAGACCTTGGGCGCGGTCCTCCCATTGGCTTTCAGGAAGTGCATGACATAATCGACCATCAAGTTCTGCGCATGGTCGGCCTGGCTTTGCAGCGCAAAGGAGAAGGTCAGCGCGCCGCCAAGCTGCAGCCGCGCCGGCGCCAATTCCAGGTCGCGCAGTTCAACTTGCGCCTCATCATAGCCCAGGATCGCCAGCGCCCGTCGGTCGCCCCGTTTGACCAGCGTCCGCAGCGCATGATTAATCAGCCAGAGGCGTTCTTTCCCCGCGTCTTTTGACCATGCTGCCATCCGCGCCAAAAGCAGCTCCGGATGATCCTTGCCGATATCGTTCAAATGATTGGCGGCGGAGCGCCGCACATAGAGCGACGGATCATCTTTAAAGCGCTCCAGCAACGCCAGCGTCGGCGCTGGATCGGCGATGAAGTCGGTCAACTGGGCGCCCCAGGGCAAGCGCGGACGGCTGCCTTCGCTGGCGAGGCGGCGCAAGTGCTCATCGCTGTCCGTCGCCCAGTCCTGGAGCCGAGCCATTGTCAGCTGCGGATGCCGCAGAAGCAGCGGCCGAATCGCAAATTCGCAGGATGAATAGCGCGTGATAATCGGCATGGCGTCTAATGATGCTTCCGGGTGCTCCGCGCCGAAGCGCTCGACAAAAGCCGGAATCGACATCAACCGCAATCCGGCGTTTTCAATTGGCTCGAATCCGCTATCTTCGTCCAGAATCCGCACCAGAATCTTCACTGCGCTCGCATAATCGGGCGGCAGAAACTCCCTCAGCTTTTCGGCGATGAATCGCGTGCGCGCCTTGAGTTCAAGCGCGTCCAATTCGGGGACAACCGCCGCTACGAAGTCAGCTTTGGCGAAAGCCGGATAAAGCGTAGCGATGCGCTCGGCAATCTGCTCAATCAACTGCCGATCGATGAAATCCTTCAGTAGGGGGTACTCAGCCATATTGACCTGCTGCAATTGTAGGGGTGACCCTTGGGTCTCCCGCTGTTTTCAACTATTTCGTCTACTCCTGCCCCGGATCCACGCTCTGCCAGAAGGCCACCCGATTCCCCGTCGGATCCAGAAACATCCCCAGCGATCCAAATCCGGGTACATCCTGCCGTGGCAAAATCACTTGCCCGCCCAACTCCGGGACGCGCGCCATATCGGCATCGAGGTCATCGCTGTGGAAATACAGAATTACATCGCCCGGCTTGACACCCTCGCCCACAGGCGACAAGGCAACGCCCATATCAACGCCGGTGTTGAACATGGTGTAGGTGAAATCGTCACCCATAGGGATTTCCTGGGCTTTCCAACCCAGCAGCGCGCTGTAGAAGGCCTTGGCTTGCGCATCATCAGCGGACGCAATCTCAACATGAACGATTGGACGCACTTTGCTCTCTCCTTTAGAAATGTGTTTGAGCGGGCGACAAGTTTGTCGATTTGCTAGTGCTTTGTCAAGCGCTGGCTTCGCCCCAGGGCAATCGCATCAAAATAACAATGAGCCGTTCGCCACGAAAAATGTGCAAATGTAAGGCTTGTCCGGTACTAACAGATGAGAGTCGCCATCGCTCCGTCTGCTCGTCTACACTGCCGATTGAATAGGATGGCGATGTTATAGGCAGCAGTTTTGGCGGCTATTCTTGCGAGCATGCCGAGTTCACTGTGGGCATTGACGCGATGCAGCCCAAAGGTTTCGGTGAGCCTGGCAATCACAGTTTCGATAAT
>JAJDUC010000117.1 GCA_022826865.1 Anaerolineae bacterium | reverse complement strand
GGCGGCGCAAGTGGAGCCTCTTCAAAGAGGGGCTACAGTTCTTTCACGATCAAGTCATCAGGCGCGGACTCTGGATACCCATTACACTGATTGCTGACAAACGATTATGTTGAAACATAAACGTGTCCCCTCGTCAGCCATTGCGATGGGGGTACTGAGGGGGGTGACCACAGGCAGGCCGCCCTTGCGAGAGTCGCGAAAATATGGACTCAGCCGGCGTAGCTCCAGCCGAGTTCGGTCAGGGAAAGCACATCGGGCGGCGCGCCTTCTTTCATGATTTCGGCGCTGACCGCCTCGCCGACGACGATATCATGATCGCCGCCGACATCGACGATTTGGGTCACGCGGCATTCGATTACGGCGGCGGCGCCGGCCAGGACCGGCACGCCAGTTTCCGGTGCCGGGCTGTATTCGGCGTCGTCCATCTTCTCCGGCTTTTTGGCGCGGCCGCTGGTGACGGGCATGATGGCGTCTGAATCGGCTTGCAAGAAAAGATTCAAGCCAAAGACGCGGCCGGCTTCCACGACGCCGCGCGAGTAGCAGGACTTCTGGATGCCGACGGCGATGAGACGCGGCGCGTAAGACATCTGCGATACCCAATTGACGACCATCGCGTTGACGTCAACGCCATTTTTTGTCGTGAAGGCGTAAAAGCCGTAAGGCATCATTTTCAGGGCGTCTCTGATGCTGTCGTCTGACATGGTGATTTTCTCCAAAGGCATTCACACGGGATACATCGGACTATAGCAAGGCAATGTCGCCTTGTCCACTTGGGCGGACCAAGATGATGAAGGGTTTTCGGGCGGCGCTGCGAGAGCGTCGCCGATCCCCGCAGCGGCATTACCCGGCTTTGTCCAATTGCGCCGATATTCGCTCGAGCACTTCGAGGATTTTCTCATCGGTGCTTGGTTCGGGTTCCGGCTCCGGTTCCGGCTCTGGTTCTGGCTCCGGTTCGACGGGCGCCTCTTCCTCCTTGCCATCGAGCATATCGCCGATATCATCGACCGCTTCATCCAGCTTGTTGACGACTTTAATGAGGAAGAAGATGGCGACGGCGGTGATGAGAAAGTCGATGACGACATTTAAGAAGTTGCCGATGTTGATGGTGGCGATCTCGGCGGCGTCTCGGCCGAAGTTCAGCAAATCAAGTGGGATGACCCAGTGGGAAAAGTCAAGCCCGCCGGTGAGCTGGCCGATGGGGGGCGTGACGACATCTTTGACGAGCGAGGTGGTGATGCCTTTGAAGGCGGTGCCGATGATGATGCCGACGGCGAGGTCGACCACATTGCCGCGCATGACGAACTTTTTAAATTCTTCAATTATCCCGCTCATATTGCGTCTCCTGGAATAGTGGCTGAGTTCATTTTAGCAGGGGCGGCAATTCGCCACAGAGACGCAGCGAGATTAATGTGTAGGGGGGTTTCGCTGAAACGCGGGCGAGCCAAGGCTCGCCCGCTTGTATCATCCACTACAGATCACTTTTTCGCGCGATTAGCTTGAATCTACTGAGGGCACTGAGTGTGGGCGTTTCAGCGAAACGCCCACACTTTGTAGATAGTTTTCAACGGGCGTCTCACGAGACGCCCCTACACTTTTACATGGTCATCGGCGGATAATGTATTGATACGATTGCTCTCGCCAGCCATTAAACTCCTTTTGTGTCTTTGTGGTTCAAACGCGGGCGAGCCAAGGCTCGCCCCTACACCTCATCCTCACCCCGCCCGTTCCAGATTCAGCTCCAGCAGCCGCCGCAAAATCTCTTCCTCATCCTCCAGCAAAGCGTTCTCCCAGCCGTAGGCAGCGCAGACCGCCTCGTCCAGCGCGCGGTGCAGTTCATCCAGGCGCGGCGCGAAGTTGCCGGCGGCCGGCTTGACGCGCATATCGTCCAGTCCGCGATAAACTTGCAGCGCGTTGTAGAGGTTCGTCAGGGTGCGGTCTTTGAGCGCATCCTTGGGATTCTCGCTCACGTCGGCTGGCTTCCCCCCAATGCTTTGGGGGGATTGAGGGGGGTGCGGGTTCAGCCAAGCATCGCGTTCTTCATGCAGCTGCTTGGCGGCGGCGCTGATGCGGATATGGGCCGGGTGGGCAGTGTCCTCGCTGCCGGGCGACCAGGGGAAGGGGAATGTCTCGAATGTGGTGGTCGGTGTGTAGCGGGGGCGGTCTTCGAGCGAAGTGCCCATGCGCAGGGACCAGGTTTCGTGTTGCCGGGAGTGGAGGACGCCGAAGAAGTAGTCGTCGTCGCGGGCGGCTACGATAAGCGCGTGGTCAGGATGTGTGTCGTGGTTCAACCAAACAAACAGCCTGTGCTTTGCTACTGCGGAAGTGGCAATGTATCGTCCCAATGGCTTTAACTGCGCTCGCATCTTCGGTCGAGGATTCCAGTGCAGCCACCAATAGTCCCGAGAGTGTGCCTGTTTCGTTTTCTGGCGCATTGGCTTCACGTTGTCTTCAACATACTTGAAAGGCAACACATATTGCCGTGCAACCTCGATAGGCGTATCGACTCCAAAATCAACAATCCACTGTCCGCGGGGTCGTCTCGTGACATCCATGCCATTAGCGATGGGCTTAAGCACGTCTTGATTCTTTGAGTCAGCGTCGATCATCGACATTGCAAGACTTCTATCCATATCGAACGGTCCGCGCTTGATGATAGCTTGAAACGAAATGTTCTCGTTTTCTGGCAGCATACAGGCATCGGTGATATCAACATCCGCAGTTAAATCAGAGTAAATCGTCTGTACTGGTATCCCATCTAGTCGAACTGTACCTTCATTACCATTGTCGAAACAGATCATTGATACTCGGACCGCCGCGCCATCAAGAATCCACTCGCGATTCGACCAAGCGTTAAAGATGCTGGCACGGTTCACAATGTTTTGGAGCACAGTACGGTTTGTACCACCGCGAATCGAATTAGTCGCTAGCAGACCCACACGTTTGACGTTGCCTTGCAGCAAATGATCGAGCGCTTTCTGATGCCAATAGCAAACCAAATCCGGGGTCAAGTCTCCAAAACCAGACCTAAATCGGTTTACAAGTCTGTCAACATACTCATCGCCTAACTCCGGGCGCATTTTACGATTGCCCAAAAAAGGCGGATTGCCGACGATGACATCAACGGCGGGCCATTCCGGCTCGGTGGGCTCCCCCTCCTCGTCAAGAGCCAGAATCGCGTCTTTACGGACGATATGTCCTTTCAACTCTTCTAGGATGGGTTCACGTATTGTGTCTGCGTAAGCATTATTTGTGCGCCACTGGATGTAACCAATCCAGACGACGATGCTGGCCAGGGCGTGAGCGATGGGCTCGATCTCGATGCCATACATTTGGCGCGGATGGACTTCCGGTGTCGCCCGCTGGAGACCAGCCCAAAGATGATGTTCGATGATGTCTCTCTCCAGATCCATTAGCAGTTGTAAGGAAACATAGAGAAAATTGCCACTGCCGCAAGCCGGGTCGAGCACGGTGATACCCCGGATTCTTGCCAGAATCCGCTCCCGTAGCGCGAGTAACTGAGTCACGGCTTGGTTGCGAGCGCGCCCGGTTCGAGCACTGTCGTATCTCTTCCGTATTGGCTCGGCTTCCAGTTGCACCGTGTCCCATTCGTAGCGTAGCGGCTGCAGGAGGACGGGTTCGATTATGAGCAGTATGTCGTCGCGGGAGGTATAGTGAGCGCCAAGTTGGGCGCGCTTGGACGGATCGAGGCTGCGCTCAAAAAGGTTGCCGAAAATCGATGGCTCGATGGCTTTCCAGTTCAAATCCGCAGCCTTGATAAGAGCCTCTAGAGCTTCAGGCAACAGTTCCTCGACATTCGTATAAATGAATAGCGTTCCATTGAAGTAACGGATACTGCGCATCATCAGTTCACCACCGTCGTTCATGGCAGCGAATAGGTTTTGCAGATACCGTTTGAAAATGCTGGGTCTATTAAGCGACTGCTTAACGATGTGTGTGAAAATGCCGTCTGGGTTGTCGTCAGCGACGGTTGGGAGTAAACGCACATCTTCCGCGAACATACAAAAGATCAGCTTGGTCAGGAAGTAGGCAATTTCAGTTGGCTTGGCGTTCCACTGGCTCATATTATCGGCAATCAGTCTAAATGCCTTAGCCGCGTCTTGTGTCACGTTCTCGGTGTGGCGTTGAGGATGCAGTCGTTGCGGCTCATGGAACATATCGCGCAGCCAACCGCGAACTTCTGAACTGCTGGCGATTTCGCTGTGATGGAAGACATAAGGGCGGTTTTGGGTATTGACGAAGTTGGTATGGATTTCCCAATTGTTGATATCGGTGACGACCAGTAGTGGCGGGTTCTTTAAGGCATCCTTGTAGTCCGTCAACTGCTCGAAAGCAGCTTGCAGATCTCTATATTTGTCCGGCGTCTTATATTCGATAGCGAAATGATTTTCATAAAAGACATCGGCACGACCGCGACCGCTGGACGTGTTGACCAAATGTTCAAAAACAAAATGCTCGCCTTCATCGGTGATTCCGTTTCCGCCGGGCATATCGACGCCAACCAGGCTACAGACGTCAAGGAAATGGGACTGCGCAACCTGCGTCTCATTCAGTTGCGTATCTTTCCATTTGTCGACGAATCGTCGTGGGTTCATTGTGTCTCCGCTATTCCCGTCCGAACTTGCCGCATTCTACCACCCAGCGCCCGCGCGCGAAATCCGCGCCCAGCGCCCCCACTCCCAATCCCGAACGATGCTATACTGCGCGATATGGACGGACAATCGGATGTTTCGCGCTGGATCGCAAGCGCCAAGCGGCGCGGGCAAATCCCCCTCCTGCTCACTCTGCTCGATGTCATCGAGCCGATCGCCCCGGTCCTGGCCGGCGGGCTGCACACTGCGCAGCCGCTGGCGCGCCACTGGCGCGGGTCGGCCGGCCTGCGGGAACTGGCTGATTTGCTGGAAGAGCCGGATGGCATTCGCGTCCTGCGCCGGCGCCTGACCGACCAAGCGGCGGAGTGAGCGCATTGGACGAGACGACACTGCAAGTTTACAGCGGCCTCATTGCGCTGGCGACGGCCTTGCTGGTATTTGTGGCGCGCATCTGGCGCCGCCGGGCCCAGCGCCGGATCGCCGGCCTGGAGCGCCTGCCCGCCTGGACCGGGCGCGCGATTGAGACGAATCGGCCGCTGCATTTGTCCTTCGGCAGCGCCGGCATCGGCGGGGACAATACGCCCCTGGCCCTGGCCGGCGCCGAGCTTTTTCATCAAATCATTGAGGGCGCCGAGGCCGGCGATGCGCCGCCGATGATGTCCATGTCGGAGGCCATGTCGCTTCCGCTGGCCCAGGATACGGCGCGGCGCGCCTGGAAACGCGGCGACCACCTGGCGCGGCTGCGCTGGCTGCCGTCCGGGCGGCGTTCGCTGGCTTTTGCGGCGGCGCTGACGGATACGGCGCGCAATGAAGAACCGGCGGCGCATGTGCTGGCCGGGAGCTTCGGCCCGGAGTTGGCGCTGATCCTCGATAGCGCCGAGCGGCGTGGCCAGCCGAGCCTGGCGGCCAGCGATCAATTGGCCGGGCAGGCGGTCGCCTTTGCCTTGGCGGATGAGGCGCTGATCGGCGAAGAACTGTTCGCGGCGCCCGCTTATGTCTCGGATGACAGGCGCGCCGGCTCTGACGCCGTCGTGATGGACCTTTGGCGCGCCTTCGTCATCATTGGCGTGACGATCGCGCTGCTTTTGCAATTTTCTCAATTGATGCCCGAATATAATTGGCCTGTGCTGGCCGGGATCGGGGCTGTTCTGCTGATTTTGGGCTTGGTCGGCTACCGCAGGAGTTAAAGGTTGAACTTCGGTCAGCGTCTCGGCATCGCGCTCTCGGCCTTCGTCGCCTTCGCGGTCGGCGCCATCGCCGTGACCAGCTTGCTGCTGGGCGACAATCCGGCGATCTTCAACAATCAGCCTGGAAGCGAGCGGGCGGCCGAGTTGCTGGCCCTGCCGGGCGATGTGCTCTTGCGCCTGGTCGTGATTGTCATTTCGCTAAGCGTCGTGATTGGCATCGCGAATCTGCTCTATGTGCATGTCGGACGGGTCGCGCGCGGCAAGGTCTATAGCGGCGCGCTGCTGGCGAGCTTTGGCGTCGCCATCTTTTGGCACCTGACGAGACAGGGTGATCCGTCGTTGCTGGAAGCGGTGCAGTTGCCGATTGAATCTTCATTGGCGGCCCTGCTCTTTGTGAGCTTGGTCGCCGGCGCTTCACGCGTGATGCAGAAACGGGCTGATGTTTGGGGGCTGCTCTTTGTGGCGGTAGTGGTCCTTGTGCTTCTGGCAAGCGTGCCGCTGGCGGAGCTCGCGCCGCTTAGAGCCTGGCGCGATTGGCTGATGCGCGTGCCGGTGAGCGCCGGCGCGCGCGCCTTCTTGCTCGGTATCGCCATGGCTACGGTGGTCACGGGCCAACGCGTTCTGCTGGGCCAGGACCGGTCTTACCGGGGTTAACCGATGAAGGACGATTTTAGTTGGCTGGATGATGAGCGTCCGCTGGAGCGCTCGCCCGCCTCAAGCGGCGCCCGCCGCGGTCTGCGCCGTTTCCTGCCTCGATTGTCCAGACTGCCGCGCCTGCGGCGGCGATTGCGCGCCCGCGCCGACAAAGCCAGCGCGCCGGATTCGGCCGCCGCAATCCTCGAGGGGCGCAGCGACCGGCCGGTCGAAGAATTGGACAATCGGCTGCGCGCGCTGCGGGAGCGGTCCTTCGGCGAGCAGCCGTCGGGCGCCGAGGCGCCCGGGGCGCTTTTCGATGTGGATGAAGTGCTGGTGACGCCGGAATTTCAGCGCAAGCCCGGCGGCGTGATTAGCGCCGTCGCGCTCTCCAAAGCGCAGGAGCGGCAGGTTGAATTGCTCAAGGATATCGTCGGCGGGTCGCTGGACGCGAGCGATGAGGGCGACGGCGGGCGTCCGCGGCTGTCGCCGCGCTTTTCACTCAGCGCCTTCATCCGTCTCGCCTTGTCCGCGCTGCTGGTTCTGGTTGTGGCGCTGCCATTTGTCTCATCCGATTACGCCGTCGGGGATTTGACAGCCTCCGAAGAACGCCCGGCGCTGACGAGCATGTACGACCTGCTGGACGATTTGGAGAAAGCGGAACATGTCCTGGTCGCCCTGGAGTACGGCCCGACCGCGGCCGGCGAGTTGGATGCGCTGACGGAGTTGCTGCTGCGGCATATCGTCGCGCATTCGGCCAAGCCCATCATTGTCAGCGGCAACCCGATCGCCCTGGTGCATGCCCAGAATATCATCCGCAAGATCAATCGTTCGGTTGCGGCTTTCGCTTTAGACCTGGAAGCCAATCAAGATTATTATCTGCTGCGCTATTTGCCGGGCGAGGCGCTCGGCTTGCGCGAGTTGAGCGAGAACTTCGCTGATGTGGCGCGCGTTTCCGCCAAAGGCGAATTGACCGGCCTTGAAGTCAGCGCGCTGGAAGACATGAGCCTGATTTTGTTGATCGCGGAAAGCGCGGAAGACATGCGGCTCTGGGCGGAGCAGGTCTTGCCCGAGACTGAAGATGCCCGGCTGCTTGTCGCCACGGGCTATTCTGCCGAGCCGCTTGCGGCCGCTTATGCCGACAGCCTGGATGAGGTTGTTGGGCTGGTCGTCGGCTTTCGCGACGCTTACATCTATGGCGAGAAGCTGGCGATAGCTTATGGCGCGCCCAGCCAGTCGCAGCGCGAATCGACTGTCGATTCTGCGCCGGCGGGGGAAAGTCCCGATCCGCAAGGCGCCGCTCAATTGCCAACTGTGACTGCGCAATCCACGCCGACGTCCCTGCCGACGGCGACAGCGCCACCAACCCTCAGACCATCGCCGACACTTCCGCTGCCGACGGCAACGCCGCCGCCCACCGCGACGCCGCTCCCAACCGCTACAAGCGAGCCGGTTCTATATGTCGAAGTGACGGCGGACCAGTTTATCAACATCCGGCGCGAGCCGACGACCGCGGCGGATATCTTGGCCCTGGCGAGCGAAGGCGACCGCTTCGAAACCCTGGGGAAAAATGACGACGGCAGTTGGTACAACATCCTGCTGCCCGATGGAGTGGAAGCCTGGATCGCCTCTTTCCTCGTGGAAGAGCTCTGGATTGCAGCGGGCGATGATTCGGCTTCGGCGAGCGCGCCCCGGCAACAAACGCTGATGCGCCTGGAATTCCCCCTGCGCCTTGGAAAGAATCAGCCGCGATTTTATCAGGCGCAGGCGTCCGGCGCCGGCGACCATCCCGAGTTTGTTCTCAATCGCGATCGGAAAGGCGAGACATCGCGTCTCGAGGCGATGACGCTGGGCGCCTTGGCGTCCGTATTGATCATCGTCTTCGGTAATCTGGTTTCGGCTTTGCGCGCCTTTGGGATGCGCCGCAGCGCGGGGCCGGCGAAATGATGGAGCGTTGCTGATGACGGAAAGCATGATCGCGCTCCTCAGCTTCGTCCTGACATTGATGGTGTTTAGCTACTTGCTGGGCGATCTGCCTCTTATCGGCAACTTGTACCGCCTGGCGGTCTATATCTTTATCGGTATGAGCGCCGCCTTTACACTGATCGTCGGTACCGAAAGCGTCATCCTCCCATACATGCAGGACGTTCTGGATCCGGAGACGACTTGGACAAGTCTGGGCAGCCGCGCGGATACATACATTTTCCTGGCCGCTTTGCTCGTTGCGTTGCTCTTGCTGCTTAAGCCGGTGCGGTCCTTGACCTGGCTGACAAACAGTGTCTTTGCCGTGGTGATTGTCGTGAGCGCCTCGGTGGCGGTCGTCGGCGCCTTGACGGGCACGCTGTTTCCCTTGCTGCATTCAACTGCCGCTTTGCCAGACGACATATTGACCGACTTCGACGCGATGGTCGATACCCTGCTGATATTCTTGGGCACAATGACGGCGCTCTATTATTTTCACTACCAGACGCGCCTGGACAGCGAAGGCGCGCCCGCGCAAAGCCGCATGGGAAGCGGCCTGCGCCATGTTGGCAAGGTCTTTCTGGTGATCGCATTGGGCGCGATCTACGCCTCAACGATTTTGTCCAGCCTCACGATCCTGACCGAGCGGATAAGTTTCCTCTTTCAATTCGGGGCGTGACCGATGGCGGAGACGCAGAAACATTCGATCCTCGCCGCCGACTTCGGCAGCGCCAATACACGCGCGCTGCTCTTTGAATTGGTAGATGGCGAGTATCGCATGGTGGCCCAGGACATGGCGCCGACCTCGATTGGCTCGCCTTTTGATGACGTTCATGTCGGCTTGTCTCAAGTCTTGAGAAAGATCGGACGAGCGACAAATCGCCGCTTTCTGGACGATAGCGGGCGCCTGATAAAGCCGGAGCAGAGCGACGGCGTCGGGATAGACGCATTTGTCGCCACCACAAGCGCCGGCGCGCCGCTGCGGACGCTTTTAGTTGGGCTGTATCAGCAGGTCGATATCGCCGCCGCCCGCCGCGCCATCGCGCCGTTTTACCTGGAGGCGGTGACCGAAGTTCACCTCGAGGACGGCCTGGGCCCAAAGGGCCGGCTCAACCGCATCGTGCACTGCCGGCCGCAATTGATCGTCATAACAGGCGGGACCGATGACGGCGCGCGATCGGTACTGCTCTCGCTGCTTGCGCTTGTGAAGCAGGCGGTGGCCTTGATGCCGCTTGGCAATCGTCCGGCGATCCTATACGCCGGCAACAAGAGCCTGGCGCAATCCGCGCGCGAGATGCTGATCCAGCAAACTGAAGTGATGCTCGCGCCGAATATTCGTGGCAGAGGCGCTTTGGCGTTGGAACCGGCGCAGGCGGTACTGGCGCGCCACCTTGAAGAGCGAAAAGGACACAGCAAGAGCTTCCAGCGAATCGCCGCGGCGGCGGATTCCGGCATTTCGCCGACAGCGCGCGCTGTAGAAACAATGACCGCTTTCTTCTCCCGCGCGAGCGAGCGCGAAGTATTGACGCTTGACTTTGGGAGCGCTCGCGCGATGTTAGCGCACGCGCGCCGCGGCGCCGTTCAGACGGCGATTCGCAATGACATGGGGCTTGGGCAAAGCGCGGCGCGGGCCTTGGAATTGATCGGCGAGGAAGCGGTCGCGCGCTGGCTGCCCTTCCATCCGCGAAAAGGCGAACTGGAGCAGTACTCGCAGAATAAGGTCATGCGCTCGGGAAGCGTGCCGCTGGACATGCGCGAGCGCTGCATTGAATACGCGCTGCTGCGGGCCGGCATCCGCTTCATGCTGCATGACCTGAGTGTGGACAATCTATCCCAACCCGATTGGTCGCAGATAGGCCTGGTTCTTGTGGCGGGCGCAGTGATCGCCGGCAGTGGCCAAGGGGCGCTTGATATGCTGCTTCTGGCGGATGCGCTGGAAAGCGACGGCGTCGTCGAAGTAAAGTCGGACGGGCACGGGGCCCTGGCGGCGCTGGGGGCGCTGGCTGCCGTTGAGCCGCTGGCGGTCGTGCAACTGGCCAACGGCGGCGCGCTGGAACATGTCGGCGCCTTGATTCGCGCCAGCGGCCGAGCGGCCCTGGGCGCGACTGCGTTGAAAATCAAAGCCAAGAGCGACAATGGGGAGAGCGTCTCGCGCGAGCTCGCCGTTGGCGATGTCTGGCGCCTGCCGGCGCCGGCGGGCACGACCGTCGATCTGCGCATTCAGGCGCGGCGCGGCTTGTCAATTGGCGGCCGACGTCGCTTGCGACTGCGCTTGCCGGGCGGACGCGGCGGCGTCCTCTTTGACGCCAGGCTGGACGCAATGGCGACCGGGACGATGAGCGAGCGCGCGGTGAAAATGCTGCGCTGGTTTGCCGCCGTGACCGGCCAGGAGCGCCCGGTGGTGATCCCGGAAGATTGGCTGGCGGCGCCGGAAGCCTAAACCTGAATTCAACTGCATGCACAGAATTTGCGCCGATGTTTCGGAGATTCAAGGTAACACAGGAATATGATATTATTCGCCAATTGTATCGAGCACTGTGAAGTACTTGTACGAGCAACGCATTTGGGGAGTTTCTAAACTGATGAACACTGATTTCTAACCCCGCCCCCGGCCTCTCCCGAAGGTCAGTGTCTGCGCGACCCAATGCATTATGGAAGTGATTTTCCCCGACTTTCGCGCACGGGCTGATGTTCTAAATCCACATTTTTCGCCACTTTTCGCTCTTGCCAGTATTTGACTTCTGTAGAAAATCGTGGTAGTTTCCGATTCGAAAGCGAATGAGAAAAGAATTAATTTCCAAGCAAAGTAACGTGATCACTTCCGGCCTTGGCGCATGCTTAGTGTTTTCCAGACTCGAACAATTCATTGGGATCGAGGGGCATCCGAGCTTGATGATACGCAGATGACTTCAATTGCCACAGCCATGTTAAATGATCCCGTGTTTTGGACAGAGCTTGATATAGGCACGGCGCGAACGCATTTGATTGACCATGAGGGTCGTCGTATATTGGTTGTTGTTGACTGTTTAAGTCCTGTAGACGATATCCATTTGCAGATATTGAGTGTTCAGTCTATGTAGGGGAGATACACATGAGTATCCAATATCCGCAGGAGATTCTCGACCAGCAGGTTAAGGTTAGGAAAGAGCTACAGAAGTTGGCAAAAATGCGTATCGATTATCTGAAATCTACTGGACAGATGCCTCCGTCAGTTACCAAGCAAAAGCCTGTGTCAAGCGGTGCAAACCGTGTCGCTTCCTCTTCATCTTCGGGACAATCTAAAATCTCCGCCTCCTAATTTGGAGTTTTTCCGCAAGCTCACACATCGGGTTGCGAAAGAGCATAGAGCGATATTTGGCCGGGCTTTACTTCACCGCGCCCATGGTGAGGCCGTCGACCACATTCTTGCGGATGAACATCGCCAGGAAGAAGATAGGCACCATCACGACGAGGCCGGCGGCCGCCATCTGTTCCCACATGATGCCGCGCGCGCCGCTGGTGGTCATCAGCGCGACCTGCATTGTGCGCATTTCGCGACCGATGATCAAGGCGAAGAGGAATTCGTTCCAGGACATGATGAAAGCGAAGACGGAGGCCACCAGTACGCCGGGGCGGATCAGCGGCAAAGAGATGAAGAACAATATCTGAAAGTCGTTGCAGCCGTCGACAAAAGCGGCTTCTTCGATCTCGCCGGGCAAGGCATCGACAAATCCCTTGATCATCCAAATCGCGTAGGGCAGGACGATCGACATATTGACTATGATGAGCCCGAGTTGGGTGCCCAGCAGCGGTTTGCCGAAGACAACAACATTGCGGAACAGCGTGAAGAATGGAATAGCGACCACGATAGCGGGGATGAATTGTGTCGTTAGGATCCAGATCAAGAGCACGCCATTGCCCAGGAATTGGAAGCGGCTGAAGGCGTAGGCGGCCAGGGTCGCCAGTGGAATCGCAATAAGGATAGTTGCGCCGGAGACGATGATGCTGTTGAAGACATTGGGGATCATATTTCGGCCGACTTCGCCGCGCTCGCGATCGGTGCCTTCATTGATGAGAACGGACGTATCGGAGAAGATGATTTCGAAATTCGTCAACGTCGGCGTGAAGATCAGGGTGGTTGAGTATGCTTTTTCTTGCGGCTTTATCGCCGTGATCGCCAGCCACAGAATCGGCAGCACGATAAAGGCGATAATAAGGAGCAGGGCAGCGGTCTCCAGCGCCTTGGCGCTCTGCTGTCGAAAGCCCGACCGGTTGCCTGTTGCGGCTGTCGTCATGGCTCAATCCCGATTCAGTACCAGCGAAACATAGGCCGCGGCGCAGATCGTCAACAAAACCACCAGGATGTAGGACATCGCGGAGGCATAGCCGATATCAAGGCCGCGCACAAAGCCGACTTGATGAATGTAATAGTTGATGGTCTGCGTGGCGCGCACCGGTCCGCCGCCGGTCATGGTGACGACCTGGTCGAACATCTTCAAAGAAAAGATCGTCTTCAGCATGGTGACGATCAGGATGACCGGGCGCAGCAGAGGCAGCGTCACGCGGAAGAAAATCTGCAGGCGGTTGGCGCCGTCAATCCGCGCCGCTTCAAATATCTGCTCGTCGATTGAGCCGAGCGCGCCCACGAACATCAGGGCGATCAGCGGGGCCCAGCCCCAAGTCTCGCTCATTGCCAGCATGAACAGGGCCCAGAATTTGTCGCCCAGCCAGACGATCGACTCGCTCAGCAGCGGAATCTCCACGAAAGGCAGGGCGTTGATTATGGAGAGGACGGCGTTGATCGGACCCACGATCAATTGGTCAATGAGCAGATCGTAGATGCCGTAATTTTCGTTCAGCATGAAGCGCCAACTGTAACCCTTGAGCGCCGGACTGACGGCGAAGGGGAAGATCAGCAGCACTTTCGTCAGCGTATGCAGGCGGCCGCCCTTCTGCACGATGACAGCGATGCCGAGCCCGATGACAACCGAAAGCGCCACGCTGATCACAGTGAACCAGAAGGTGACTTGCAAGCTGTTGATGAAGCGCGAGTCGCTGAAGGCCAGGGCGTAATTGTCAAGCGTCAGCAGGCTCCAGTCGATGTGGAGCCCAGCTTCGCCCCATTGAATCGCGAACTGCGGCGGACTGCGCAGCCGGTATTTGTGGAAACTGAAATAGAGCGCCGCAAGCAAGGGATATACGGTCGTCAAGACGATGATGAGGAGGGCGGGCCCTACTAAAACCCAAGGGACCCAGCGTTTCTTGCGCATCTATTCTACCCCCGCCCCCGGCCCCTCCCCCATGAAGAGGGAGGGGAGATTTGCAGAAGGGGGTCGGAACGGCGACTTAGCTGTCGTAGTAGCCGGCGGCTTCCATTACAAAGCGTACATCTTCTGCGGCCCGGTCCAAAACAGTCTGGATATCGGCGCCGGGGTCGGTGGCGATCTCATTGATCGCTTCCGCCAGGAAGGGCACAATCTCGGTGTATTCCGGAATCAAGGGGATGGTGCGAGCATTGGCCAATACGGCGGAGGCGACGCCCTGCAAGCCGTTGTGGACTTCGTTGACTTCGTCATCGGCCAGGACGGATAGACGAACGGCGACATTGGTGTCGAGCGCCGGGTCCGACGCGTCCAGCACAATGCGCCGCTCCGTGATCGGATGGGTCAGCCATTTCAGATACTCGAGCGCGGCGTCTCGGTCATCGGATTGATCGAGCACGCCGACGGCCCAGAGATAACCATAAGAAGTGGTTTCGCCGCCTTCCCAGCCGGGCGCCGGGGCGAAGGCCGCGTTGTCAGCGACTTCAGGAATCTCGGAATTGGTCATGCGGCTGGCCATCCACCACCAGCCGATGAACATAGCGGCGCGGCCCTGAACCAGTTCTTGGTTGGCTTCTTGCTCGTTCCAGGCGACCGACGCTTCCGGGCTGTAGCCGTCGCGGACATAGCTGACATATTGCTCAGTCGCCGCCACACCGGTTTCATTGTTGAAAATCGGTTCCCAATTCTCGTCAAAGATATCGGTGCCGGCGCCCCAAAGCTGGGCGAACCAATTGAAGAGATTCTGATCGACATTCAAGCCGTAATACATGGCGATGGGAGCGATGTCCATGCCGCTGGCTTCAATCGCCTCGCCGATAGCTGAGATATCCTGCCAGGTCGCGGGCGGATCCATGCCGACCGCTTCCAGCACGTCCGCGCGGTAGTGGAGCAGCAAGGGATGGCCGCGGAAGGGCATGCCATAAATGGTGTCGCTCAAACCGGTGGCTGCGCCTTGGTAGGCCGGCGAATAATCATCCCAGTCGAATCCAGCTTCTTCAACGAAGTCGTTCAACGGGTGCAAGAAGTCATAAATATTGGTGCCCCAGGCATCAACAAAGGCGACGATGTCAAACTCGGTATTAGGGTTGGTCGCTTCCAGGTAGAGCTGTTCCTGGAAGGAGCCGAAGGGCAGGTCGCCCCAACTGACGCTGATGCCGGTCATGGCGGTGAATTCAGCATCGCCTTTAACGGCGGCCGAGGCGAACTGCGGCGCCGTGCTGCAGCAAATCAGAAACTTCAATTGCGTGCCGTCGTAAGGTTTGCTGGCGTTCAGGCCGAATGTGGCTGGATCCATCACATCGACATCCTGGGCGCTGACTGACGCAAAAGGCAGTAGCATGAAAACCGTCAGAAGCATAAGCGCGAATATTCTGCGTGTGATAATCATCGGTAGTTTCTCCTCATCACTAAGCGGTTGACAGGTTTGGTCCGTCTAAGCGCTGCGTTGCGCTGGCACACGAGTCTAACACAGAATGTCGACAATCCAAAATAGGCGACGGCCGATGCAGGGCAATCGCATCAAATTGAAACTGCGCTGATAAATGACAATTTCCCCTCACATTTCGTAATCTGTAGGGGCGTTTCGCTGAAACGCCCGCAATCTGCAAGCCATTTTCAACGGGCGTCTCACGAGACGCCCCTGTTTACGTTGCGAGCGCCGGACCTGTAGTGGTCTCGAAAAACTGGACACCTAGTGGAGTGAGTATACTAGTGTTCGGTCATGAGGGGAGACTACGATGGCAAAGGCGCGTAAGTTTAGTCCGGAGTTCAAGGCGCAGGTCGTGTTGGAGATGGTATCGGGCC
>JAJDUC010000028.1 GCA_022826865.1 Anaerolineae bacterium | reverse complement strand
CTCCCAATGGTAAAATACCTTGTGATTCATCAGTTTCACCCTCTTTCCTTGCTAGGTTAGATGTGTTACTGATGAATCTTTCACTTACTTCACAAATCGCGCTATTCAAATCGCCACAAACATGTCCCCTCCTCAGCCCATTATAGAGGGAAGGGGAGTTTGTTCAGTGGTTGCGAAGCATCTACGCCCCTCCCGCATTCAGGGTCTCCTAGAGACAGACCCCCGGGGAAGGGTTTGGCGTTGGAGGCTAGCTTTCGTCGATGTACCACTGTTCGATATGGAAAGGCGCGTAGAAATTGGTATCGGAGCCCCAGAAAAGACCCTCTGTCGGCACGTTGCGCAGCCTGTTCGAATAAATCACAGGCTGTGGCGTCAAACCGACTGAAGGAATGATCGGCAGCTTCTCACCCCAATAGGCGAAATAGGCCGCGCCGAGCTCGGCCGCTTCCGCGGAATCACTCGGATACTGGCTGAATTCGTCCCAAAGCGTGTTGAGATCTTTGATTTCCTGCGGCGGTTCTATGCCTTCCCCGCCGGCGGAAGAAATCCAACTGGACCATTCACGAGCCCAGAAGTGGCGCACCGGGTCATTGACAGCGAAGTGATCGGGCGTGCCGCGCCCAAAGAGGGTTGCGCGGCCGATATGCCACATGATCGTCATGACCTCATTGTTGTTGTACAAGTCGAAGATCAGATCTGGCGAGGCGCCTTGACAGATCAGTTCAACGCCGATATCGACGTAGTCGCTGGCCATCAATTCGCATCCGGACTGATGATCAACCAAGCCATGAGCGATGATGGCCACACGCCGACCATCGGACATCAGCCGGAAACCGGAGTCGTCACGCTCCGTCAGGCCCAAGCCATCGAGCAAAGCGTTAGCTTTGTCCGGGTGGTATTCAATCTTTTCGCTGAACCAGTCTTCGTTGAACCAGGGCAGCGTCTTGAGCGGCGTTGCCGGGTGCGGGGCCGCGAGCCCAAAGAAGAGCACGTCGTTCATCTCGGCGCGATCAATGCCCATCGACAAGGCGACGCGGAAATCCGCACTCTGGAAGAGTTCGCGGAAGCCGTCATCGGGATAATTCTGATTGGGGAACAGGGAGAATTCCGACGGGCGCAGCGACTGCGCGATGTAGGTGGTGAAGCCGCCAGCCTCTTCCTCGCTGCGGTAGAGCCGCAAGTCTGTCGGGCGCGTATAACGCACGCCGAAATCCAGCTCGCCCGCCGAAAGACGCAAGGCATAAATGTCCAGATCGCCGGCCAGTGAAACCTCGATGTAATCCATGTAGGGCAATTGATTGCCGGCTTCATCCACTTGATGGAAATAGGGGTTGCGCTCCAGCAGGACACGATCGCTTTCGATAATGATGGGGACCCAGCTATCCATATAGGGGCGATCAAGCGGCTGCGCCGACAGATTGTAGCCCTGCGCGCGCTTGCTGTTGACCAGATCAACCCAGGTGTCCAGGCCCGCCTCTTCCGCCAGAGCCTGCGCATTCTCGTTGTATTTCCCGTGATATTGCTTCAGCCAGTGAGATGGACCGTAAAGGCTGTTGTCGCTGGAGAAGTGAGTGCGCCCAAAACTGTCCATGGCGATCGGATAAGGAATCGCCCAAGTGTAGCTGAATGTGTAATCGTCGATGACAGTGAAGGTTGCCACTTCACCACCCGCGCGCCAGAAACCGCCGGGGCCGTTGGGACTGATATCTGGGTCGTTCATAATATCTTCCCAATGCCAGCGGAAGTCTTCGGTATTAAAGTCATCGCCATCCGACCACTTCAAACCTTCGCGCAATTTGATAGTCAAGGTGCGATTTTCATTCGACCATTCCCAGCTTTCCGCCAAGTCAGCCTGATACACGCTGGCCGTGAAGTTGTAACGGAAGAGCCCGGTATGGCGGATGCGCAAACCTTCGTCAAGGCGTTCCCCGATATCTCCAAAGCGCAAGGCGCCGCCGTATTCGCCAATCGAATCAACAACTGGGATGACCTTGGGATTGCTCGGCAAGCGCTCTTCCACGACCGGCAAATCCCCGGCCGCCACACGTTCCGCAAGCATGGGCGCTTCCGAGTACATCATGTCTTGCGCCAAGGCCGTGCCCATACCGGCCATCGTTACAAGCAAGACAATTGCGAAATAGATAAAGCGTTTCCTGTTCATGTGCTTCTCCTGGAAATTCCTGGATAATGTCTAAGGTTGGCTTTCCTTACAAGTTCTCCTTGTCTTGACCCTCCCTTCAGCTGCTTGTGGCAAGGGGCCTTGGACCCGGCAGTCCAATTCATTCGCTCCGCTTCATCCGGCGATATGGTCGGGTTGCGGCAGACAATTCGACCATAAATCGAATCAAAGGTAACATCTTTGAAGCCCTCGGTCAAACGATTGACTATACTCGCCAGGGCAATCGCATCAAAATCATAATGAACCGTTGGCCACGAAAATTGTGAAAATGTAGGGGCGTCTCGTGAGACGCCCACGCAAAATACTTTGCGTCCTGCTGTGTCGTAGCTCCCCTTCTCTAGCTTCCTGGGGAAGGGGCCGAGTATGGGGTTTGCCGCTCGCAATGTAAACAGGGGCGTCTCGTGAGACGCCCGTTGAAAATGGCTTGCAGATTGCGGGCGTTTCAGCGAAACGCCCCTACAGATTACGAAATGTGAGGGGAAATTGTCATTTATCAGCGCAGTTTCAATTTGACGCGATTGCCCTGCTATACTCGCAATGCTGGCGGAAACGCGCAAAAGACCATGCCCGGGGCATGTTAAGCGCCGGCGATAGTCCGGCGCGTTGCCGCTGCGGGATTATGCCATAGAATATCAAGCTATGGCGCAGACCATGAGATCAGAGCAGCCAGGAGGCATTCGGCGGAAGCGGGCAAGAGCCCGGGATTCAATAAGCGGAACGCGCATGGTAGCTTAGTCTTGAGTATTGGCGCCAGCGGCTCTATCTTGCGCAGAAGCGGATTGACGCGCCGGCTAAGCGAATTTGACGAGCGCTCGATCTTGGACAAACCCGTGGCGTCACAGTGAGGACCTGACCCCCATGCCCGAGTTCAAATATCGTCAAGCGGCGACCCTGCCAGTCAATCCGCCGCCGATCGTGAGCATCGGCCTGGGCGGGATCGTACAGGACGCCCACTACCCAGCTTACAAAAGCGCCGGCTTCAAGGTTGTCGGCGGCTTCGATATCAATCGCGAACGCGCCGCCAAAATGCGCGGCGATTTTGGCATACCGCGGATTTGCGAGTCGCTTGCCGAGGCGGTTGCTTCCGCGCCCGGTCATGCCGTCTTTGATGTCGCCGTTCCGGGCGGCGCCATCGTCGATATTCTGAACGCATTGCCACAGGGACGCGCCGTGCTCGTTCAAAAGCCGATGGGTGAAGACCTGGCTGACGCCCAACGGATCCTGAAGATCTGTCGCGAGCGCAATCTCATTGCCGCTATGAATTTCCAGTTGCGCTACGCGCCCTTCATCATCGCCGCCCGCGATATGATTAATCAGGGCTTGATCGGCGAGATTGAGGACATGGAAGCGCGCGTGCAGGTCAGCACACCTTGGCATCTTTGGCCCTTCGTGTTCGCCCTGCCCCGGGCCGAAATCCTTTACCATAGCATCCACTATGTTGATCTCGTCCGGTCGTTCTGCGGCACGCCGCTGGGCGTCTACGCCAAAACCATGGGCCATCCATCCGCGCCCGAGCTGCGCGGCGGCAGTCGCTCGATGATCATCCTGGATTACGGCGAAAACCCCCGAGTCAACGTCATGACCAATCACAATCACATTTATGGCGAGACAAAGCAGGAGTCTTTCATC
The DNA here is from genome assembly GCA_022826865.1 of Anaerolineae bacterium. GTDB lineage: Bacteria > Chloroflexota > Anaerolineae > Aggregatilineales > Phototrophicaceae > UBA6055. The sequence continues at coordinate 208,110 of JAJDUC010000028.1, read as the reverse complement.
AAGTTTGAAGGCAGCAAGGGCGCCATTCAAATTCGCGCCGGCCTCAACATGAACTATCCGGAGGGCGCGCCCGACCGCTTCGAATACATCTTGCTTGACGCTGGCCCCGCGGCGACCTGGCAGACGCTTGAGATCCGCGGATCATGGTTCCCCGAAGCCTTCATCGGCACGATGTCCAGCTTGATGCGCTATGTCAGCGGAGAGATCCCGGTTTTGCCCAATTCGGTGGAGGACGCCATCCATACGATGGCCACGGTGGAAGCCGCCTACGAATCCAGCAAGCGAGGCGGAACCCCCATTCCGGCCGTCTAGCGCGCGGATCTAAGATTCAGCTTATAGAATTCATTGGCCGTGCCGCCCAAAATGGCAGCCCGTTCGTCGGCGGACAGGTCGGCCAGGCACTTGTTCGTCTCCGCCCAGACCTTGGCATAATCTCCGGCGAGCGCCGCCACCGGCCAATCACTGCCAAACATCAAACGATCCACTCCAAAGGTTTCGATCGCAAAATCAATCAGCGGCTTGATATCGTTATAGGTCCATGCCTCAAAGTCCGGCGTCACCGTATTCAAACCCGAAATTTTGGCGAAGACATTCGGGCTCTCCGCCGCGGCCGACAGTTGCTGGCGCCAGATCGCTCGATCTACAGAATCTGTCGGTGGTTTGGCCAGGTGATCAATCACCATTTTCAGATTTGGCGCCTGCTCCGCCAGCGCCGGCACATGCTTCAAATGATTCGGGAAAACCGCCACCACATCAAAGGTAAAGCCTCGGTCGGCCAAGATCTGCAGACCTTCAATGACCTGCTTTTGCAGGACCCAATCCGGATTGCTTTCTTCGTGGATCAGGTGCCTCATGCCTTTGAAATAGGGATTCCGCGCATAATCTTCCAGCTTTATTCCGGTTTCTTCGGGATCATGGATCGGCGCCCAGCCCACCACGCCGGCGACCCACTCGCGCTCTTGGGCGATCGCCAGCATGAAGTTGGTATCGGCGTATGAATTCATTGCCTGAACAATTACAGTCTTGTCGATTCCGGCCGCCTCCAACTGCGGCGCCAGTTCATCCGCGCCGAAGTTTCGATAAATGGGACCATAAGCCGGGACAAGCCAGGGATAGGCCACCTCATCCAAATTCCAAAAGTGCTGATGCGCGTCAACCGTAAGCATTACTGCCTCCTTCATCCAGTAGAATCGCGGTTCACCTGCCTTCCTCGTCTCATTTTATTGAACATCTTTGCTGTCACAATATCGGGGCAGATTCAGGTTTCACATCAATGTCATCCGCCCGACCCAGGCTACAGCCCCAAGGCAATCGAATCACAAACATAATGAACCGCTCGCCACGAAAACTGTGATAATGTAGGGGCGTCTCGTGAGACGCCCGTTGAAAATGGCCTGCAAATTGCGGGCGTTTCAGCGGGTCGCGTAGGTCGCGTAGACACTGACCGCCGACACTGACCGACAAACGCCCTTGTTTACATTGCGAGTTGCAAACTCCATCCTCGGCCCCTTCCCCAGCAAACTAGAGAAGAGAAGTTACGACGCAGCAGGACGCAATGTATTTTGCGTGGGCGGTTGCCGTGCAGCGCGGGTGTCTACACGCCATTGAGCAGCTATCGCAACCGTCAACACCTCGCTATCACTCATTTGCAACGCCGGACCCGCGTGACGCCTAAATCGAGCGCTCATTTCACCTTTGTACCAATCCTCCACTAACACGTATAATGTGGTGAAGAAGGTGTCTAAATCCACGAGTAAGCTCCTTACCTGGCAGTTTGGCACTTACTCTAAATTAGCGCCTTCTTTCATTTTCCGTTCATCTATGCCAACCCAGTACCGGACAAGCCTTTTAGGGCTGGTGAAAGACACGGAGTTTGCATTTGGGACCGGACGAGAAAATCCTTGATAAGGCGGATGTCTTTTCCAGCCTGCCCTCAGAGTGGGAACATGACCTGATCCCGCAAATTCAGGCGCTGCTGCGGGAGACGAATCAGAAGGTATTTGTCCTCGACGACGATCCTACCGGGACGCAGACGGTACATGACACCATCGTTTTGACACAGTGGCCGCTTGCCGCGCTCAAGCGCGAGATGGAAAGCGCCGACCCTATCTGCTACATCCTGACAAATTCGCGCAGCGTCAGCGAGGCGCAAGCCTTGGCGCTCAACCGCGAGATCGCCCGCAACCTGCAAGTCGCCGCCGAGCAAACGGGACGACCATACAGCCTGATCAGCCGCAGCGATTCAACATTGCGCGGGCATTTTCCAGCCGAGACAAACGCGCTCGCCGAGACCGGGCCGGGGGCCGTCCTGGTCATCCCGGCTTTCATGGCCGGGGGCCGATACACGATCCGAGGGGTTCATTACGTCGAAGAGGGACAAGAACTCATCCCGGCAGCGCAGACACCTTACGCTCAGGATGCGGCATTCGCTTACCAAAATTCTGACTTGAAGAAGTGGGTCGAGGAAAAGACCGCAGGCCGCGTACGGAAGGAGCAAATCTCCACCATCTCCATCGACGACATTCGCGGTGGCGGGCCAGCGGCGGCGCAGGCAATTTTGGATGGTCTCCAGGCCGACTCGATGTGCGTGGTCGATGCTGTGAGCGAACGGGACCTGGAGGTGGTCGCCCTGGCCTGTTTGCGAGCGGAATCCGCCGGGAAGCGGCTGCTTTACCGCAGCGCCGCTTCATTCGCTGGCATCCGCGGCGGCTTGCGCATTCGCCCGACGCTTGAAGTAGCGGATATGCCGTCCATATCGAAAAATGGCGGCTTGGTCGTGGTCGGTTCCCATGTCAAGAAGTCATCCAATCAATTGGCGGTTTTGCTGGAAAGCGGACTAGCGCGTGGCGTTGAATTGTCAGTGTCGCAAGCGCTTGCGACAAAAGATCTGAATTCAATTGTGAAGCCCATCACCGATGAGCTGGCATCCATCATTACTTCCGGCGCGCATGCCCTGCTATACACCAGTCGGGAATTCGCCAGCGGGCATGATGACGAGAGCAACTTAAAAATCAGCCAGCGCGTGTCGCAAACCCTGGTTGAAATCACGCGGGGTTTGCCGTCCCAGCCAGGATTCATCATCGCGAAAGGCGGGATCACATCCAGCGACTTGGCGACCGGGGCGCTGGCAATCAAGCGAGCGCGTGTCTTGGGGCAGATTCTGCCGGGCATACCCGTATGGCAGCCCGATTCCAGCAGTGACTATGCCGGCGGGACATTTGTCGTCTTCCCAGGCAATGTAGGCGACGATGGGGCGCTGCTTCGCGCGCTGCAGATACTGGCAGAGTAAGCCCTCGGACAAAGGGCGGCGCCGCTTTTCGATCGAGCATGGGCATGCCAACGACCAGAGCAACAGCTACTCCAGCGTCGCCTATTGGTATCAGCTGGAGCCGCAAAAGCCTCTGCCGCCGCTGGCCCGAGCATGGATTGTGGGATCGCTAAGTTTCGCGTCTTAACGAAAAAAGAAAGCGTCGTTCACGCGAAAGGCGCGTGCAATCGCCGCGGCTGATTTAGAGGCGGCGTACCGCGCTTAAGCGCAGAGCGGATCCTTGTCATCCCAGCGGTGCGATTGAACGCCATCCACCTGCGCCAGCCGCGCCCGGGCCTCGTGCCAGAGCCGCGCCCATTCCAGCGGATCCTGCAATTCCGATTCCGGATCGAGAACGCTGCGCGCGATAAAACCGGGGAAATGCGAACGGCCCGTGGCCTGGCCAGTCGGGTTATAGCGGATATCGAAGCTCCAGCGAAAGGCATCGCTGTTATTGTCGAGCGAGCCGTGCTTGCACAAAGGATGGAAGAAGATGACTCCGCCGGGCTTCAAGGGCAGCGGCCTGGCTTCTTCCTGCTCGACCAGGACATCGGGAATGCCGAGCTGCCCCCCGCGCGTTGAACAATGCAAGGTTATGCCGTTTCGGTGGCTCTTGGGCACCACCTGCAAGCAACCATTCTCCGGCGTCGCTTCCGATACGGCAACCCAGCATGTCACCATCTGCGTCTCGTCCGCTTCGGGCAAGGCGACGCCATTATCCTGATGCCAGTGCGTGGCGCTAACCAGCGCGTTGTTGAAGTCGCCTTCGGTGACGACAGAGAATGGCGGTTTGATTCGCACATGTTGAATGGGATTGCTGAAGATTTCGCCGCCGATCAGCGACTCGACCGCGGCCAGCAGGCGCGGGCTGCGTAGCATCGCGAAGACCGCCGGTCCCAAGTGGATTGGCGTATCGGGCTGCACGCCGCTGTTTGGCAGGGCGATATCCATCGCCTGATAATAGTTGCAGCCGGCGCGATAGACCTCAACCAAGCGGCGCTCAAATGGCAGGTCGCTATAGCTGTGAGGCAGCAGACCCTCCGCCACCCATTGTTCGCAGAGCTCATCCAATAGAGCCTGATATTCATCGATGACGGGTTTGATATCAAGTTCGTAATCAAGCAGTTGGTCGATCGCCAGGTAACCATTTTCACGAAAATCTTGAATTTGCTCTTGAGTCAACATTCCATTCACCTTAAATCTTGTTCGAATCTGTCTCGAGGACCGTGCACATGAGCTTGCGGCGCCGGGGACCATCCAATTCCAACAGCATGACGCGCTGCCAGTCGCCCAGCAGCAGGCGCCCGTCGATGATTGGCAAAGTCAAGGACGCGCCCGCAAGCGCGCTCAGGATATGCGCTTCGGCGTTCGGGTTGCCGTAGCTACCGTGCTTGAATGGACGCATCGCGCTCAGCCAATTCTCCGCTACCTTCACCAGATCCGCCAGTAAGTCACCGTCATTCTCACAGAGGATCAAGGCAGCAGTCGTATGGACTACATTGTAAACCGCGATGCCATTTTTCGCACTCGATAGCATTGATTGGCAAAGATCTGTGATGTCCACAGCCTCTATTCTGCTCCTTGTGGACACTGTCTGCTCTACGGTCATGCGCCTATGAAATGCCCGAACACTATGCTTAAGAAAGCAAAAACCTCAGACGACGTTCTGAGGTTGCTATGCCCCATAGGAGACTCGAACTCCTGTTTTGGCCTTGAGAGGGCCACGTCCTAGGCCGCTAGACGAATGGGGCTTGTGGGACATTTTAGTGAATCACAGCGCCAAGGTCAAGACGGCGCCAGGAATCCCATGCGATCCTGCGCCAGCTTGAGCGTGGCCTCGGCGATTGCGGCCGCCTTCTCCCGCCCGATCTTCAGCACCGAATCCAGGTAACCATCTTCGTTCATGAGCTCATTGTAACGCGCCTGCAAGGGTTCCAGTGTGTCGACGACACAATCTGCGACCGCGCGCTTCAAATCGCCATATCCCTTGCCGGCGAAATGAGCCTCGATTTCATCCGGGCGTTTGTTGGTGATCGCCTGATAGATCGTCAGCAAATTATTGACGCCGGCGCGTTCGGCATCGTCACTGAAGCGGATCTCGCGCTGCGAATCAGTGACCGCTCGCATGATTTTCTTGCGCGCCCGCGTCAGATCATCCAGCAGGTACACGGCATGATGCTCCGATTCATCGCTCTTCGACATCTTGGCGGTTGGCCGGTCCAAGCCCATTATGCGAGCGCCGGCTTGCGGATTCATGACCGACGGCAGAGTGAATGTCTCGCCATAGCGATGGTTAAATCGCTGCGCCAGGTCACGCGTGAATTCTAGGTGCTGGTTCTGATCGTCGCCGACAGGCACCAGGTCCGCATGGTAAAGCAGAATATCGGCCGCCATCAAACTCGGATAATTGAGCAAGCCGGCGCCAATCGATTCCTGGGCTTGTTTGCCGGCTTTGTCTTTGAATTGCGTCATGCGGTTGAGCCAGCCCAGCGGCGCCATGCAGGTCAACATCCAAGCCAATTCGGAATGCGCCGGGATATGTGACTGTACAAATATCGTCGAGAGCTCCGGGTCGATGCCGGAGGCAATATAGATTGCGGCGCTTTCGCGTGTCTTCTGGCGCAATTCCTCCGGGTCCTGCGCCGCGGTGATCGCATGCAAGTCAACCACGCAATAGAAGCAGTCGTAATCCCGCTGCACCTCGACCCACTGCTTCAAGGCGCCGAGATAGTTGCCGATCGTTAGATTGCCCGAAGGCTGTATCCCGGATAAAACGCGCGGTTTGCCGTTGGAAACTTCAGACATGACACCTTCTGAGGAGACTGAATATGCTCTAAGACGCAGGATTTTAGCACCGGCCGACGGGCGCTTCAAGCACAGACTGACCCTAAACTAACGCTCCTTCAGGGCGCGTTCAATCTGGCGGCTGGCATCGCGCTTCGCCAAATCCGCGCGCTTGTCATAGCGCCGCTTGCCGCGCGCTACGCCGATTTCGACCTTGGCGCGCCCCCGCTCCAGATAGACCTGCAGGGGGATGGCGGTAATCCCGTTGTCGCGCAGCTTGCTGATGATACGGTTGATTTCGCGGCGGTGCAGCAGGAGTTTGCGCGGCCGGCGCGGGTCGGTATGGCCGAAGTTATGCGCTTGCCTGTAAGGCGCGATATGCGTATTCAACAGCCATAGCTCCCCCTCCTTGGCCTGGACATAGCCATCGCCAATGTTGACGCTGTGGTTGCGTATCGATTTGATTTCGGAACCCAGCAAAACCAGGCCGGCGTCGTAGCGATCCTGAACATGATAGTCGCGGTGCGCCTTGCGGTTCTTGGCGATGATCTTTCTGCTGACACTCATGACGGAATAATCCCGCGTCTTGCGCGCAACCTTGCATAACGGCAGTCTTCTTAACGCAGGATACAGTTGTGGCAGTTCGGGGTCAAGACAAGGGCTGCCAGCTGCGTTGGAAATCTTTGTATTCCATTTCTTCGCCTGCATAATCCTGGATATCGCCGACCCGGACGCCTATAACACGCGCGCGGGCATTGGCATCGTCGCAGTTTAAGAGGCCGACGCCGACCGCTTCAACCGCCTCCGGGATATACTCGAGTGTGCTGACTATGGCCTTCATCACGCCGTCGATGCGCCCGCTGTATTCGGGTCCGGGCACGGCGCATACCTGGAATACCAGAGTTATGCCCAGGTCCGTACTCTGTATAGAGCCGGCTGACGCATCAATCTCAAATTCGCTGATATGATCCGCGACCAGGTTGATAAAGGCCACCAGAACCGCCACAGCTATATCTGGAGTTGGGCTGGCCTCAATTTCAGCGGTCGCGTCCGCCGTGGATTCCGCGGTCGATTCTGCTGTCGCCGGCGAGGCTGTCGCCGCTGCAGTTTCGGCGCTCGCTTCCGGCGTTTCATCTTCCAGCGGCGCCAGGGCCGTGACTTCCACCTGCGCGCCCGCTTCCACCGGCACAGATGTTGAAGCGACCTCGGCCATGCCCAAGTCCTGTTCATCAGTCGGCGCGGCGACCACAATCACAGCCGGCTCCGGCGTTGGGAAGAGATCGGAAAGCCAAGATGGCATCTCGACGGCGCCGGAAACAAACAGACCCAGGCCCAGGACTACGATCGCCAGGACGGAAATCGCCAGGATTGCGCCGCGTCTGAGCGCCGAAGCGCTTTCTTGGCTTTCGATTGCGGGCTGCAAGTCCTCCCAGTCATCGATATCAAACGCGGCCGCTGCGGGCGCGCCGCCATTGTCGCCCTGCTCCAGCGCGACAAATTCGTCTTCCTGCGCTTGAATCTGCTGCAGATCCGCTTTTAATTCTCGGGCGCCTGGATAGGCAGGATCCAACTCGAGAACACGGGCAAGCGCGGCCTGCCCTATCACCTTGTCCCTCACCGCATGTGTATAGACCCACCACAGCGATGCATTGTTTGAATCCGATTCCAGCAGTGGCGTCAGGATTTCCTGCGCTTGCTCCAACTCGTCCTTTTCAATAAGTTCGTAGGCGCGCTGCAGGATCGCGTCGTTTGATTCACTCATACAGGTCCTTCCAGGCGGCCGCGCCGGGACCGGCAGCAGACTTCTCAATGCCAGTCTTCATCGGCCTTGCGTCAGCCGGCGCTTGCACTCGGCTTCCCGATTAAGAATTCTTAAGGCAGTCTACAGCCGCTCTAAAATCCACGCAACAAAAAAGCTCGCCAACCGCGGCGAGCATTTCCCATTTGCCCTGAAGAGGACTCGAACCTCCACCCCGTTAAGGACACGGCCCTCAACCGTGCGCGTCTGCCAGTTCCGCCATCAGGGCTATAGCTGCTCAAGTATATGCCATCCCCACGCGATGTCAATGCCACCGGCGCGAGCGCGGCAATGGGCTAATCCATCTTGAGCAAGCGGCTTTCCTACCGTATTATTGTCGCCATTCAGATAGATGCGCTTACCGCAAAGGATTTTGCCCAGATGCGCATTGCGCTTGATGCGATGGGAACGGACAGCCGTCCCCAAAGCGATATCGCCGGCGGCGTTTTGGCGGCCAAAGAATTCGGCGACACGATCGTCCTGGTGGGTGATCGGAAACGGATCGAAGCCGAATTGAAAAACCACGACATCAGCGCCGGGCTGATAGAGATTCTGCATGCCCCGGTTGATATTGCAATGGATGCCAAGCCCACCGACGTGCTTAAAGCGGAGGCCACTTCTTCCATACATGTCGCGCTGGACGCGGTGAAGGAAGGCGATGTCGACGCCTTTGTCACAATGGGCAATACGGGCGCGATACATGCAATCGCCACACTTAAGACCTTGCGCCGCATCCCAGGGGTAAAGCGCCCGGTCTTGTCTGCGCTATTCCCGATCAACAATCATCGGATGATCTTCCTCGATGTCGGCGCCAACACCGATGTCAAGCCGGAATGGGTGCCGCAATTCGCCGTCATGGGCAGCATCTATGCGCAGAAAGTCTTGCGCTGCCCAACGCCGCGCATCGCCATGCTTTCGAACGGCGCCGAGGATACCAAGGGCAATTTGCTGATTCGTGAAGCATCGGACCTGCTGCGCCGCAGCAAGATGAATTTCGTCGGCAATGTCGAGCCGGTGCAGCTGATGAATTCGGTTGCGGATGTTGTTGTGATGGATGGATTCGTCGGCAATATTGTGCTGAAAATGTTCGAAGCGACCGCTCATTACGTGGCGACTCTGATACGACAAGAATTCCGCAACGATGCCTTCTCGATGTTAGGCGGCGCTCTGGCGCGCCCAGCCTTTCGCCGCATCCGGCGCCAGGTGGATACATCCGAGATTGGCGGCGCGCCACTGCTCGGCGTCAACGGGGTTGTCATTATTGGGCATGGACAGAACTCCGCCATTGGCATCAAGAACGCAATCCAGCAAGCGCGGGCGGCCGTGCAGGAGAACGTGATTGGCGCGATCCGCAATGGCATCGCGCAGGAGGCTAAGTGACCGGGAGCGCGGCGACATGGAATTGATGCGACAGGGTCGCAAGCGCGTGGTCATCACTGGTCTGGGCTTGGTCTCGCCATTAGGCGGCAAAGAGGAATTCTGGGACGCCATTCAAGAAGGAAAGTCGGGAATCCGCAAGCTACAAAATATAAAGTCGGATCACCTCGATGTGCGGATCGGCGCTGAAGTTCTCGACTTTGATTCGTCGGCATATATCCCGCGCAAGCAGGCGCGGCGCATGGGACGGGCGACACAGTTCGCCATCGTTTCCGCAATCGAGGCAGTGCTGGACGCCGGCTTGTCCGTGGAGGGCATCAAGGAATTGGGCCAGCGCGTCGCCACTGTCATTGGAACGACCTTGGGCAGTTATGAGGTGGGCGAATCCGGCATTCATGCCTGGCGCAAATCAGGTTATAGACATGCCAATCCCATGAGCATTGTCAATGCCTTGCCCAACATGCCCGCACATTATGTCAGCACAATGTTGGGCGCCCTGGGCGCCCTGGTCACGCCGTCTGTCGCTTGCGCGACGGGCATTCAGGCCCTGGGCGAAGCGACAGACCTGGTCCAGTCCGGCAAATGCGATCTGGCGCTCGCCGGCGCTGTCGACGCGGTAATGTTCGATTACATCTTGGCCGGGTTCAGCGCCACGCGCGCGCTCACGCGGGATTATAACGACGCGCCGGATCAGGCGAGCCGCCCCTTTGACGCCGAACGTTCCGGCTTCGTGTTGGGCGAAGGCGGCGCTGTGCTCATCGTCGAAAGCCTGGAACACGCCGCGCAGCGCGCCGCGCCGATCTACGCCGAGGTTCTGGGATACGCCGCTTCCTCGGATGCCTATCACGTGGCGGCGCCCGATCCCGCCGGCGGCGGCGCCAGGCGCGCAATGCAATGGACATTGGACGATGCCCGCGTCAACCCGGAAGAGGTCGAATACATCAATGCCCATGGCTCTTCGACGCAGGCAAACGACGCCATTGAGACGGCGGCGATCAAAGAAGTCTTTGGCGAGGCGGCCTACAGCATTCCGGTGACATCCACCAAGAGCATGATTGGCCATGCCATGGCCGGTTGCGGCTCGCTGGAAATCTCCGCCTGCCTGATGACCTTGTCGCGCGGGCTGCTACACCCGACCGTGAATTATGAAACGCCGGATCCCGCCTGCGATCTGGACTACGTGCCGAATCAGGCGCGCGAGGCGCCAGGCATCAGCACAGTCATGTCCAACAGTTTTGGCCTGGGCGGTCAAAACGCGTCCGTAATCCTGCGCAAGGTCTAGACCAGCGGAGATCCAATGACTCCCTCTGTGACGGTTATCGGCGGCGGTTTGGCGGGCAGCGAAGCGGCCTGGCAACTGGCGGAACGCGGCCACAAGGTTCGCCTCTATGAAATGCGCCCGGCAAAGACAACCGGCGCTCATGTCGGCGACCGGCTGGCGGAACTCGTCTGCAGCAATTCGCTTGGTTCTAAACTTCCGGATCGCGCGACCGGCATCCTTCAAAACGAGATGAAAATGCTGGGTTCCCTGCTGCTGCGCTGCGCGGAAGAAGCGGCTGTGCCCGCGGGCGGCGCGCTCGCGGTTGATCGCGAACAGTTCGCTGAAAGCGTAACGCGGCATTTGCATGACCATCCCAACATTGCGATTGTACGGGAGGAAGCGCTTAGGACACCCTTGGACCGACCGACGATTGTCGCTACCGGACCGCTCACATCCCCGGCCCTGGCCCAAAACATAGGCAAACTGGCTGGCGAAGAATATCTATACTTCTACGATGCGATTTCGCCGATCGCGCGCGCCAGCACGATTGATATGTCCCGGGCCTTTTCGGCGAATCGATACGGCCGCGGCGAAGAGGCGGCGGGCGACTACATCAATTGTCCGATGGAAAAGGAGGAATACCTGCGCTTCGTCAACGCGCTGCGAACAGCGGAGACCATTGAGCTGCGCGACTTCGAGAAGGAAGACCCCAACTTTTTCGAAGGCTGCGTGCCGATCGAAGCCTTGGCGAAACGCGGAGACGATACCTTGGCCTTCGGACCAATGCGGCCGGTCGGCTTGACCAACCCGCATACTGGAGGGCGGCCCCATGCCGTTGTGCAGCTTCGGCAAGACGATCTGGCCGGCAGCCTGTACAACATCGTCGGCTTCCAGACCAATATCCGCTGGAAGCAGCAGGCGGCCATACTTCGAATGATACCGGGCTTGGAGAAGGCGAGCTTCGTCCGCTTGGGACAGATGCACCGCAACACCTTTCTAAACGCACCGGCTTTGCTGGAGCCGACGATGCGATTTCGTAAGCAGGAACAACTTTATTTCGCTGGGCAGATCACCGGTGTGGAAGGCTATGTGGGCAATGTCGCAACCGGCTTGCTCGCCGCCTTGAATCTGTCGCGGCGCTTGCGCGGAATGAGCGAGTGGATTCCGCCGGTCGATACGATGTTGGGCGCTTTATGCTATTATGTGACGCATGCCGAAGCCAAGCATTTCCAGCCGATGAAAGCCAACCTTGGCATCCTGCCGCCTCTCGGCGCAAAGATCCGGGACAAAGCGCGGCGACGGCGCGCCTATGCCGAGCGGGCTGGCGCGTCAATGCAGGCATCGCTCCATGCTTTAGCTGACGACATGATCAATCTCAATCAGCAATCTGCAGCTATGCAGCCACAAGCCTGATGTCAAAACTGCAGAACAGCCAGCCTGCCGAGGCTGAACGTGGATACCTGGTCGGGGTAGCGCTGCAGCGGGAGCGCTCCTTGCTTTCCGTCGATGATTCACTGCGAGAACTGGCGCTCCTCGCCGAGACAGCGGGAATCCATGTTGCCGGGCGCACCTATCAGCGACTTCGACAGTTACATTCCAAGACCTTGATTGGCTCGGGCAAGTTGGCCGAAATCCTTGACGAAATCGCTTTTCTCGATGTCAACGTGCTCATCTTCGATGATGAATTGTCGCCGCGCCACCAGCGTGAATTGGAAAAGCAACTGGGCGACGCTGTCCGTCTGCTGGACCGATCCGCCTTGATCCTCGACATATTTGCTCAGCACGCGCGCACCAGCGAAGGCGCGCTGCAAGTTGAATTGGCGCAATATGAATACCGATTGCCGCGGCTGACGCGCCAATGGACGCACCTGGCGCGTCAAGCCGGGGGCGGCGGCGCGCGCGGCGGCTCGGGCGGCGTTGGCTTGCGCGGCCCCGGTGAAACGCAACTGGAGGTCGATCGCAGAGAGATTACGCGCAAGATCACCAAATTGAAATCTGATCTTGAACAGGTGCGAGCGCACAGAAGTCTGCATCGGACGCGGCGCCGCCGCTCCGGTTTACCGCTGGTCGCCCTGGTCGGATATACCAATGCCGGCAAATCCACCTTGATTAACGCCTTATCCGGCTCGCAGATCTACGCCGCGGACAGGCTCTTCGCCACGTTAGACCCGACCACGCGCCGCGTTGAATTGCCCGCCCGCGGAGAGATCTTGCTCAGCGACACCGTCGGATTCATCCAAAAGCTGCCGACCACGTTGATCGCCGCATTTCGCGCTACTTTGGAAGAAGTGGTCGAAGCCGATTTACTTCTGCATGTCGTAGATATCAGCCATGAAAATGCGATTCAACACATCGAGGCCGTAGAAGATACACTGGCGGAGATTGATGCCGCGTACATGCCGCGCATTTTGGTTTTGAACAAGATTGACCGCGCGCCGGGCGCAAGGCCGAATCTGGCGCTGACGGATGAATACGACGATATTGTAGCTGTTTCAGGACAAGAGAAAACTGGACTGGACCAGTTGCTGGCATCGGTACAGCATAGCCTGGAGCAACAGAAGATCGGATTGACGGTGTTCATTCCTTACCAATCCGGCCAGGTGTATTCGGAACTGTGCGACAAAGGTTTCATCGAGGCCGAGCGCGCCAGCGAATCCGGCTGGGAGTTGGCGCTGCGCCTGCCGGCGGCGGATGCGGATTATTATGAGCGCTTCGCCCTGGAGCGCGCCAAGTAGCGATTTGGGGGGCGCGGTTCAGCTTGCTTCGACTGGCAACTGCGCCCAATAGATCTCCGGGCGGTAGCGACTGTGCAAGAAGAGCCGCAAATCATCTGACAGGGTGATGGCCAGCGGCGCCGGAACATCGGAAAAGACGACCATCTCAATCTCGTCATTGCCGCAGCCCGAATCGCGGCATAACTCAGGATCCACGCGCCCGACCACGCCCCTCGTGCCCAGCGCGTGCGCGAAGTAGAGATAACCATCCGCGCCCAGGACGATGCTGCTGGTGTTTTGCAGTCCGGAAACCAGAGGCTTGACGTCGGAATAACTCCCGTTAGCGCCAATCTCAAAGTACTCAAGCCCGCGCCGCGCGCTGCCGCCATTGGCGAAATAAACGTAGTCGCCATCCCGGGCAATGCCTGTCGGGGCGCGCAGTTGACTTTGCGCCTCGCTGCTCGCGCCGCTTTCGGAAACTACCAAAATCGTATTCAGGCGAGAATCGGTGATCAGGAAGCGATCGCCGTCCAGGCGCGTGATCCCCCAGGGCGATTCCAACTCCTCAGTGACGCTGCGCGGCGCCTCACGATTCTGGTTGATATTCCAAAGCGCGCCAGTATCGGAATCGGGGACCCAGAGGTCGAATCCGGCTTCTGTGGCTTCCGCGAGCAAGCTGTTGCCATCTCGCGCGCCAAATACAAAAGTAACGGTTTCGGCCGTCTTATCGTCAATTTGGTAGACGGTCCAGTCACCGTTGCACACGGTGTAAAGGTTGTGATCGAACCAGACGAGGCCGTTAGGGCGCTGCACATTGCCCACGATCAATTCAAGATCATCTTGCAAGAACGGGCTTTCAAGCGGCGAGCTGACGATGCCGGTCGCTTGCGGGCCGTCTGTTGCCGGCTCATCCTCGGTCGAGGCTGTGACTGGACTGTCTTGTGCAAGCGCGGGAAGCGCCAGACAAAACAAGATAATAAGGGCGGTTAGTCTCATGCGCTTTCTCAATGATCTGGGAATGAATGCTGGCGTTAAGGATACGCGCTGCGCAAGGCAAAGCCCGGGACAATCTGGCATTCTAGCTTAGTTGGCGCCGGCTCTCCAGCGCCAAAGCCGACGATTGGCATACGCTGGCTTGTACAGACGGCGCTTTGGCATTGAGTATAATCGGGCCAGATCCAGTCTTAACCGAGTTCGCAGCCGCTGGCGCAGCAATGTGATTTGAGCGCCGGCAACGCGCGCAGTCGAGCGATAGAAATACTACCAAGATCGTCATGCGAAAAGCGATTGCAATTCTATAGTATTGTGGGCGAGCCGCCGGCTTAACCGCAAAATTTTGATTATTTGGCAAAATCTTTCGTCCGGCAGTCATTTTCATTCCTTGCTACTGGCTTGGGATTACTGAGGCAGCCTTGTGCAATACGAAGCGGAAGCGATCCCGGGTGTCGAGCGCTTTGCGATGGCGGAGTTGCGTCGCAAACTCGGCGCGGCGATCAGCGAAATCCATCTCATGCGCCCGGGTTTCCTGCGTTTCTATTATGGCGGGCCAGCGCAGCGGCTTGCCGCCCTGCGCTCGGTGACAGCGATTTATCGCATTCACGACTTCGATGTCCCGCGCCCCAAGGCATTGCTAGGGCACCGGCATTTCGCGCGGCTTATGCGCATTCTTGGGGAGACAGCGGCGGCCTTTCCCGCGCCGCCGCTCACGTTGGGCATCGGCGCGGCCGGTTCCCATTCTTCGGTCATGCGCCGCCTTCTAACTGAACTCGCCGATGCCTTGGATCTACAATCCGCCGAAGACGGCAAGGGCGACCTGTTCATGCGTTTGCTGCGCCAACATCAAAGCGGAGGCTGGCAGGTTCTTGTGCGCTCAACACCACAACCCTTGTCGAAACGGGCCTATCGCCGGGTTGATGTGCCGGGCGCGCTCAATGCCGCGGTCGCCTTCATGCTGGCCGAGGCGTCTCCCCTTCCGGATTCCGCTACCGCGCTAAATCTCTGCAGCGGCAGCTCGACAATTCTGATTGAACTCGGCTTGACCCGAGCCCGTCCCCGTCTGATTGCTATCGACAGCAGCGCAGGCATGCTCGCGGCCGGGCGAACAAACGCGGAAGCCGCCGGCCTTGGCGATCGGATTCAGCACATCAGGGCTGACGCCACTCGCGCCCCGCTTCCCCCGCGCTCGGCCCACGCTCTATATGCGGATTTGCCCTTTGGCCACTATATCGGCTCGCACAGCGCCAATATTGAACTCTACCCTCGTCTGTTGGAAGAAGCATCCAGATTGGCGCGCCCGGATGCCAGATTCGCTCTGCTGACGCACGAGGTCAACCTGATGCGCCGGACGCTTCAGCATTCAAGCTGGAATGTGCTCAGCGAAACTCGAATCGATTTGAAGGGACTGCATCCCCGTTTATTTGTGCTCAATCAAAACTTGAATACGATATAAGGTGAAGCGCGGACGAGTTTCTGCAGGTCGCGAATGTTTTGGCGTACCCTGGTTCTGCTGTCAGTGGCGGCCGTCATGGCCGGCTGCCGCCCGTCGCAGGGCGATATTTCGGTCGATGTTTCCGTCATCGTTGACGGCGAAGAGCAAATTTATGGCGTATTCCGCCCGATAACAGTCGACGCTTTGCTCGCGCGGGCAAATATTGAGCTTGGACCGCTGGACCGTATCAGTCATCCGCTCGTTTCGGTAATCAGTGATGACATGCGCATCACCATCCGACGCATACGTGAAGAACAAACATGCGAGCGCCAGGAAGTTGCCTTTCGCCGGCGCCTGCTGCCGCGGGAGGGTGTCTACCCCGGGTCGCAGCAACTGGGACAAGAAGGACGACCCGGCATCAGAGAAGCTTGTTATCAAATCATTCTTGAAGATGATGTGGAGACCGAACGCAGACTTGTCGAGAATCCGGTAATCGTACGCGAGCCGATCGATGAGATTGTCTATGTCGGACCGAGCGACGAGGTCGACTCGGTGGAGATCGCCGGTCGCTTAAGTTATATCAATCACAACAATGCCTGGACAATTCAGCGTAACACCGTAAACAAGCGCGCCCTGACCCAGGATCATAACCTGGACTCGCTGGTTTTCCATCAAAGTGAAGACGGGCGGCGCCTCATGTTCACAAGCGAGACGGTTCCCGACGATAGTTTTTTCAATGAATTGTGGATTATCGCCACCGACGGCCAAACTGAAGCCCGGCGCTTGACACCTACAGATGTGCTATTTGCGGCCTGGCGCCCCCGCCATGCAAACACACTCGCCTATTCCACCGGCGAGCGCAGCGAGGGCGCGCCCGGCTGGACCGCCCTGAACAATCTTTGGCTCATGCAAATCGACCATGAAACCGGTCGTACGCTCAGCATTGAAGAATTGCTGCCGGAGTCGCGAGACGGAGTTTCCGCCTGGTGGGGGACGGATTTCACCTGGTCGCCATCTGGGGACAAATTGGCATGGGCGCGGGCGGACGGATTTGGCTTGGTCGATTTCGAGCAGAAGCAGATGTCGCCGCTAGGAAGTTATGCCGTGTTTCATAGCGCGACAACATGGGTCTGGCTTTCACCGGTTTCCTGGTCGCATGACAATCAACTGATCGTCTCTATCATCCATGGATCGCCGTTGGGCGATGAACCCCCGGAAAGCAGCCCCGTATTTGATATTTCCGTATCCAGCGTGGACGGGCGCTTTAGCGCGCCGCTCCGGCTCGCGGCGGGCATGTGGGCGGCGCCATCGTTTTCACCGAATATCGCGCCGCCTGGCGCGGAGAATGCGGACGGTTATCTGGCCTGGCTGCAAGCGCGCGAGCCCTACAATACGATGGACGGCGAATACGACTTGCTCATCGCCGATCGGGATGGCAGCAACCAACGACGGCTCTTTCCGCCTCCCGCCGCGCCCGGGATCAGAAAGAACGACTTCGGCCTGACAGCGCGGGATTACAGCTGGAGCCCGGACGCCAGGCACATCGCCTTGATTTACCAAGGCGATCTCTGGCTGGTCGAGATTTCCAGCGGGAACGCTTACCAGTTGACATTTGACGGCGGATCATCGAATCCCGTTTGGACCCATTGATGCGCCATCTCCTGCTGCTGCTCATCAGCGCGATGCTCGTCGCCGGAAGTCTGGTCGCGACCCTGGGAACCGCGCAATTACGCGACTTCGAATTGCGCGGTTATGTTGACGCGACCAAGCAGAAAGAGCTTCCGTTCACCGTCGCGCGGCCGGGCGTTAATGTAGAACTGCTGCAATACAGCGATGCCGAGCTGCGAGCGCATCTGGACCGCATTCAGGCGGCCGGTTTTCGCTGGATCAGACAATTTGCCCATTGGAACAAGATTGAGCCGAGTCCGGGAAACTTCGATTGGGCCGGCTGGGACCGGGTCGCCGCGGCTTTGGCTGAATACCCGCAATTGGAGCCGGTGGTCGTCTTAATGAATAGCCCGGCCTGGGCGCGGGTCAGGCGCGAAGGCCAGACGCTGACGGAGACTGCCCCACCCCGAAATTTGGGGGAGTTTGCGGCATTTGCGGCCGCCTTTGCCGAACGCTTCGGCGACCTCGTTTATTATTATCAGATCTGGGACGAACCGAATCTGGGCGATGCCTGGGGCGGGCTCGACCCACGGCCGGCTGAATATGTCGCCCTGCTCGACGCCGCAGGCGCCGCGATCAGGGGCGCCGACTCCGGCGCTAAAATCGTAGCCGCCGCCCTGGCCCCGACAACAGAAACGTCCGGACGCAACATCAGCGATATCCGCTATCTGCGCGCCATGTACGCCCATGGCGCCCGAGATCTGATGGATGTGGCAGCGGGCAAGCCCTACGGGTTTGACAGCTCGCCGCTGGACCGCCGCGTCGATGAATCGATTCTCAACTTTTCGCGCATCGTCGCTTTGCGCGAAGTGATGCTGGCAAACGGCGACGGCCGGAAGCCCCTATGGGCGAGCCACTACGGTTGGAACGCCTTGCCTGACGATTGGACGGGCAATGCGTCTATCTGGGGCGCTGTAAGCGAGCCCGAGCGAATTCAGTATAGTTTGCAGGCGCTTGACCGCGCGCATCGAGAATGGCCCTGGCTCGGCGCGATGTTCTTGCATCATTGGCAGCCGGATGCGGATCCGGATAGCGCGCAGTGGGGTTTCTCCTTGCTATCGCCGGAGGGAGCGGCGACTCCTCTCCTGGACGCGCTCGGCGAATACCCGTATCCGGAGCGCGCGCAAAATGGCCTGCACCATGCCCTTAACCCGCATGCGCGCTACAGCGGCGTCTGGCAATTCAGCGAACGGGGCGCCGATATCGGCTGGCTGCAAGAAAGCGACAGTCAACTGGAATTCGACTTCTACGGCGCCGACCTCGCGATGCTGCTGCGCGAAGGCGATTATCTGGCCTTTCTGTATCCAACGGTGGATGGGCAGCCGGCCAACGCCACACAGATTGACGCCGGCGGAAATGCCTATATTCTCTTGCGCAGCAATTCGCTAGAGCCTGAATTGAATCTGGCGCCGGTGGCAGTTGATCTGCAACTCGGCGGACATACGCTGGGGGCGGTCGCGGCCAAGGGTTGGGACCGATGGGCCATTGCCGGATACGCAGTCAGTTCAGGCGATCTGAGCGCGCCATACAACCGGCAGATTGTACTGGGCATCTTTGCCAGCGGCCTCTCGCTGATTGTGTTCTTTGTAACAATTGCGACGTCGCCTTGGGCGACCTGGGCGCCAAAGCTCAGGCTGCTGCAGACCGGACTCAGCGCGACAACGCATCTTATTTTGACGGGCCTCACATCAATCCTGATGATGCTGGCCATGCTCTGGACCTGGGATTCTCCAAGGGCGACGATCTTGCTGCGGGATGACGTCAATTTCTTCCTGGCGCTGGCAACCGGCGGCTTGCTCTATCTATCGCCGTCCTTCTTACTCTCGGCTGTTTTTGCGCTCGTTCTATTCGTACTGATTTACAACCGTTTGGAAAGCGGCTTAATCCTGATCTTGCTGTTTTCGCCGTTCTTCTTGTTCCCGGTCTCGCTGCATACCTATGCCTTTCCCATGGTCGAAGCGCTTCTGCTTATTACGACCGCCGCCGGCTTCGTCAGAATGCTGCTGGCGCTGGGCGCGGACCTGCAGATGAGCAATAGCGCCTTCCCGCTTTTGTCGCGCAAGGCGCTGAAAAACATCGATACGATGGATTGGGCGGTTCTATTCATGTTGCTGCTGGCGCTGCTGTCGCTGCTATGGACAGAGCAGCCGGCTACGGCGCGCACAGAATTGCGAACCTTAATCTTCGAACCGATCGCCTTCTATTTTTTGATTCGCTGCGCTGGAATCAGCGGCAAGACCCTGTTCCGTCTCTTCGCGGCGCTTGTGTTCGCGGCGGTACTGGTCTCCGTCATAGGCGGCTTCAAGTACCTGCAAGGCGATATCATCACCTCCGAGGCGGATAGCATTCGCCTTCTGAGCGTCTATGGCTCGCCCAACAACGTGGCTTTGCTTTTGGGCCGGGCCATACCGATTTCGCTGGCTTTGTTCCTGGCAGAGCGGGATAGGCGCATGCGCCTGCTGGCGGGGGGCGCCCTGCTGATCATGCTGCCCACGCTCCTGCTTACGCAAAGCGTGGGCGGCATTCTCCTCGGCGTTCCGGCTGGCTTGCTTGTCGTAATGGTCGGGCATTATCGCCGGCGCGCCTTGGCGCCGCTTGCGATCATCGCTGTGATCTGCGCCGCCGGGTTCGGCCTCTTGATCAGGTTTTCGGCGCGCTTCGCCAACGTCCTTGATTTCACGAGCGGCACCAATTTCGTCAGATTGCGCCTTTGGGAGAGTACACTGGCGATGATCCGCGATCATCCCGTCACCGGGATCGGTCTGGATCAATTTCTGTATCAGTTTGGAGGAGAATACCTGCGGCCCGACGCTATATGGGACAGCGATCTGTCCCACCCGCATAATATCGTGCTGGATTTCTGGACGCGGCTGAGCCTGTTCGGTCTGCTCACATTGCTCTTGACGCAGTGGCGCTTTTGGCGCGTCACCAGCTCCGTTCTGAATCAGGCGCGGCAGAACAATTCGCGCTTGTATCCATTGGCGCTT
The DNA here is from genome assembly GCA_022826865.1 of Anaerolineae bacterium. Classification (GTDB taxonomy): domain Bacteria; phylum Chloroflexota; class Anaerolineae; order Aggregatilineales; family Phototrophicaceae; genus UBA6055. The sequence continues at coordinate 187,786 of JAJDUC010000028.1, read as the reverse complement.
GGGCTGATGGGCAGTATGGCGGCCCTGTTGGCGCATGGCTTGATCGACAACAGCGTCTTTGTGATTGACCTCGCCTACATATTCATGTTTCAGTTGGCGGCCGCGCTGCGCCTGCATGAACTGGCCGGCAAAGAGGCCTAGCCTGGCGCGCGATTGGGTGGCAGATTCTCCGCGTACCCGCCGCCCGGCAGCTGTGGTACACTGACCGCGAAAATGGCTGACGAAGGCAAAACGGATTGCGCGTCTTAATCACAGGTGGCGCGGGTTTCATCGGCTCGCATTTGTGTGATCGCTTCCTGGCCGATGGCTCCCGCGTCGTCGCCATGGACAATCTCATCACCGGGACTCAGGACAATATCGCCCATCTGGCTGGCAATCGCGCCTTCGAATTTATTTATCATGACGTCAGCAACTTCATCCACGTGCCCGGCCCAATCGACGCCATCTTGCACTTTGCCTCGCCAGCCAGCCCGATGGACTACCTGAAGTATCCCATCCAGACGCTGAAAGTCGGCGCCCTCGGAACGCACAATGCTCTGGGTCTGGCGCGGGCGAAAAACGCGCGCTTCTTGCTCGCCTCGACATCTGAGGTCTATGGCGATCCGCTGGTGCATCCACAAAGCGAATCTTATGCCGGCAATGTTGACCTGGTCGGCCCGCGCGGCGTCTACGACGAGGCGAAACGCTATGCGGAAGCGCTGGTGATGGCCTACCACCGTCAGCATGGCATGGAAACGAGGATCGTACGGATCTTCAATACCTATGGCCCGCGCATGCGCCTTGACGACGGGCGCGTCGTGCCAAACTTCATCGGGCAGGCCATACGCGGCGAAGCCTTGACCATCTACGGAGATGGCTCGCAGACACGCTGTTTCCAATATATTGACGACCTGGTTGAAGGCGTCGTCAGGCTGCTGCAAAGCGACTTTGTCGATCCGGTCAACATTGGCACAACCCGGGAGATCAGCGTACTGGAATTCGCCAAAATTGTGAACGGGATAGCCAATAACGCCGCCGGCAGCGTGTTCGCGGTCGGCGCCAGGACCGAAGGCGACCCGCAGACGCGCAAGCCCGATACCTCCCGCGCGCATGCGGTCTTGAATTGGCAGCCGCAAGTTGAACTGGAGCAAGGCCTCCAACTGACGATTCGTTACTTCCGCGATGTCTTGACCGAACCCGCCTGACATGGCCGTCAGAGTAAACCGCCGCAGCGCATTGCTGGTTGCCGCAATTGCGGCGGCGCTGTACAGCGCCTTGCCTCCTCCGCTCTTATTGCCGGGCGCGCTCATTCTGCTCTGCACCCTGCTTTTGCCCAGCACGCCGCTCGTCATGCTGGCAGTCCTCTTGACGTTGTCTCCCCTGCGCTCTCTGATCGCGACGGAAGCGCCCGGCGTTTTGCCAATTCAGATTGGCCAACTCCTGCTTCTGATTTATATGGGCGCCTGGCTTTTGCATCGTATACAAGCGCGAAAACCGATCCTGGTCTGCCCGGCCAATCCCGTCTTGTTCGCCGCAGTCGGCTTAAGCGCTGTCTTCGCCATCGGCGCCTGGACCAGCGAATCGCTCAGCGGCTGGTTGAACGAATGGCTTAAGTGGGTTCTCATCGCGCTGTTCATTTGGCATCTCTCACTCGCCGACGGCGATAACTGGCGCTGGCTCATTTTTACCGTGCTGGTAAGCGCCGCCGCAAACGCTCTTGTCGGGCTTTACGCATTTTTCGGCGGCAGCGGCGCCGATCATCTGCTGATTCTAGGTCGCTTCTTTCGCGCCTTTGGCACCTTTGGCCAACCCAATCCCTTTGGCGGTTTTATGGGCATCGCCCTGCCCGTCGCCATCATGGGCCTGTACAGCCAAGGCCTAACGATCGCGCGTCAAATCCGAGGCGGCTGTCCGATTGGCAAATGGCGCCTCGTCGCTGCGGGCGGGCACTGCCTGGCTTCCATTCTCATCGCCGCCGCATTAATCGCCTCCTGGAGCCGCGGGGCCTGGCTGGGCAGCGCCTTTGCGCTGTTTGTCATGCTGGTCGCCACACCGCGAAGGCTTGTTCACGGCCTCATCATCGCAATCGGAGTCGCCCTGTTCTGCGTTGGGCTCTGGATGGGCGGCCTTTTGCCAAATGCGATTGTCAGCCGCTTGACCACGGCTGCCGCCGACCTGTTCACAATCTCGGATGTGCGCGGCGTCAACATCACGCCAACAAATTACGCTGTAATAGAAAGGCTGGCGCATTGGCAGGCCGCCGTTGCAATGGCGCATGACAAGCCGATTTTCGGGGTCGGCCTGGGCAATTACGAAATTGTTTACGCGGATTATAGACTGGTCAATTGGGAGCTCCCGCTGGGCCATGCCCATAATCTATACCTGAACACACTTGCGGAAGCCGGCATCGTCGGCTTGTCGGCTTATCTGGCGTTCTGGCTCGTCGTCTTCGCCATAACCTGGCGCTGTCGCGGCCACCCGGATCTCTTCGCCCGCTCCTGCGCCATCGGTTTGCTGGGATGCTGGACTTATATCGCGGCGCACAGTTTTTTTGACAACCTCTTTGTCAACAACCTCTTTTTTCATATCGGTGTATTATTGAGCGTATTGGCAATGTTATACTGGCAGACAAGTCATTCGCTTGAGATGGACTGAACATGTGGGTTGTGGTGACATCGGAGGCGGGCCGCGCGGGCAGAAGGCATCATAAGCTGCGCACGCCGATGGACAAAGTTATCCGGCGGCTTTCGCTGTGGATCGGCGGACGGCGGGCACGGGAAGTCGAGCGCTTTATCAAGTTTGGTTTTGTCGGCGTTCTGGGATTTATGATTGACGCCGGCACGGTGCTCATTCTACAGAATACTCTGCTGCCGCCGGTTGACGCGGTGAACGAAGCGCTCCCGATTAATGTGGCCGCCGCCCAAAGCGCCGCCTTTATTTTGGCTGTATGCAGCAATTTCGTCTGGAACCGGCTCTGGACTTATCCCGATTCCCGTTCGCGCTCCCCCCAGCTCCAACTGACGCAGTTCGCCGTTGTCAGTTTCACCGGCTGGGTGATCCGCACGATCTTGATCGACCAGATGTATGCGCCGCTGGGAGACTTGTCGACCAGCGTCATCCAGGCCTTCCACCTCGGATATGCGCCCGAACTCCTGGACCAGCACAAGCTCGGCACGATGATCGCGCTGATAATTGGGGTTGTCGTGGTCATGATTTGGAATTTCCTCGCCAATCGCTACTGGACTTACAACGACGTCGAATAAAGTGCGCCGCATCGCGATCGACTATACGCCCGCTTATGAACAAACCGCCGGTATCGGACGTTATGCGCGAGAATTGACGGCCGCGCTGGGGGAGCTTGATGCGGGCTACGATTACCGCCTGTTCGTTGCCGGCGCCCGGCGCGCGCAGCTTCCGCAAGCGCCGGCCCCAAACTTTCATTGGAAACCGACGCCGCTGACACCACGCTGGCTGGCGAGAATCTGGCAGCGCGCTCGGATTCCGCTGCCGGTCAATTTCTTCACCGGTCGCATTGACCTGTTTCATGCGACGGATTTTGTTCTGCCGCCGACCTTGCCCGGTACAGTAAGTCTGCTCACCGTGCACGATCTGTCTTTCGAGCGCGTGCCGGCGGCCGCCAGCCCGCCGCTCAAGGCTTATCTGGATGTCGTGGTGCCGCGTTCCGTCGCGCTGGCGGACCATGTGCTGGCGGATTCCGAGGCGACAAAAGCCGACCTGGTGGCGCTCTATGACACGCCAGCCGAAAAAATCACCGTCTTATACAGCGGAGTTGGGTTGCGCTTCCGTCCCGTTGAAGATCGAGGAGCCCTTGAAAAAGCGTTGCACAAGCACGGATTGGGCGGCATCAACTATATTTTGTCGGTAGGCACGGTGCAGCCGCGCAAGAATTACAGTCGCGTTATTGAAGCCCTCGCCCAACTGCGTTCTCAAGGGCTGGACCTGCATTATGCGATTGCCGGCGGCCGCGGCTGGCTTGACGCGGAGATGAAGCGCACAATCGCGCGCAGCGATATGACCGACTTTGTACATCTTCTGGGTTTCGCCGAAGACAAGCAGCTGCCGGCTCTGTATAGCGGCGCGCGCATGCTGCTGATGCCGTCTCTTTACGAGGGCTTCGGCTTGCCCCTGCTGGAGGCCATGGCCTGCGGAACACCGGTCATCACCAGCAATCTGTCATCGCTGCCAGAGGTCGCCGGCGAGGCCGCCCTGCTCGTCAATCCATACGACGTATCCGCAATTGGCGACGCCATCCGCGCCATAGAAGGCGATGCCAAGACGCGCAAGCGCCTTGTAAGCGCTGGCTTCCAGCAGGCGACCAAGTTCACATGGACGCGGGCGGCAGCTCAGTTGCGCGCGATATATCAGGGCCTCTTAAACGGCTAAACGATTAACAATGACAGAATGGACAGAATGGGCTGTGCTTCTGGCGACACTTCTGATACGCGCTTGCGCCCGGTATGATATTGCGTAGAAGATGAGACAGACGCTGATTCTCTACCTATTCCTGGCCGCGGCGCTCCTGGGGTATTTGTTGCCTTGGGTGGTCGCGCCGTCGGCGCCTATGACGCTCAATGCCTATGACCTTTCCGAATGGGCAAGCCTACACCCCTTGCAGCGTCAGACGATTCCAGCGCTCTTGGCGCCGCTGGAATTGCGCTTGCAACTGGTCATCCTGTCAGTCGCCCTGGGACTGCTGGCCGGTGGCCGGACCCGGCGCTGGCTTAGTTTCATCCTCATACTGTTGCTTGCTCTGGCGCAACTGCCCCCATTTGAATTTCTCTACGACATTCGCAATACAAATTACAGCCAGCAATTCACACTTGCCCTTGTAAGCCTGGTAACTGGCGCGGCTGCCACACCTTTCAAATTGCGGCTGCTGCGACCTTATGTATTGATTGTGATATCGATCCTGGGCATTGGCAGCGCGCTCCACGGGGCTGCGCAGGCCTTGGATCTGTTTGCGCTGCTGGACCAAGGCGCAAGCGCCGGCGCCGGTTTGTGGATTAACTGTTTGAGCTACAGCGGGATAATCGTGATTGCTATCGCGTCGCTGCTTAGGGACAGGCGGCCGCGCTCATCGCCGCTTCATCGGACCAGACCGGGTTAGCGCCGACATACTGCAACGGGGAACTGCGGGCCGATAAGGTATGCCCGAGCAGCCAGTTGATGCTGTGGCCGCCCGCGATTGGCTGCACCAGGCTTTCGGAATCCAACAGCGCTGCCGTGAAAGCGAAAGAGGCAGCGTCCGCTACCTCTTAAGAGTTATAAATGAAGAATGTCTCGCTGATCATTCCATATTGGACTTAATGTACTCCACCGCCTGCCCAACAGTCTCGATTCTTTGCGCGTCCTCATCGCTGATTTCGCCGCCGAATTCTTCTTCAAATGCCATGATTAATTCTACGAGGTCAAGCGAGTCCGCTTCAAGATCCTCACGGAAGCTGGCGCTGGCAACGACGCGCTCATCTTCAACGCCAAGCAACTCGACCACGATTCCTTTCACGCGTTCCTCAATCGATGCCATTTCAGCCATACCTCCACACTGAAATAAATCTTCTCACTTCTCGCCAACCAATTATACTGATATTCCGATACCATGCTAGCCTGATTGCGCGGTCCACATATTTGTCAAACCGAAATTGGCGTTAGCCGAAGACCGTTGATATTTTGTGTGAGCGCAGTAGCCATTCTCGCTGCCGCCGAGCGGCTGTGATTGACACGCCCCCTCTCGGTTTGTAGGATACCATTTTCAAGACACTCTTACATAAGGAACACCAGTCGATGGCAAAAGTCACGGAGCAGCCCAGCACCGAGAGTCGCAAGGTCGATCATATTCGCATCAATCTGGAAGAGGATGTGCAGTTCCCCCGTTTGAAAACCGGACTGGAACGGTTTCGATTTATGCATCAGGCGCTGCCGGAAATGAGCCTGACCGAGATCGATACATCGCTTGAGCTTCTCGGGAAGCGCTTGGCCGCGCCCATTCTGATCTCTTCTATGACAGGCGGAACGGACATTGCGCGCGCGATCAACCGCAATCTTGCGCTCGGCGCGCAGGCGCATCAAATCGCCCTGGGCTTGGGATCTCAACGCGCCGCTATTGAAGATGAAACCCTGGGCCATAGCTACGCCGTTCGCGATGTCGCGCCCGATATTCTCTTGTTCGCCAACGTTGGCGCCGTGCAGTTAAATTACGGCTATGGGCTGGCGCAATGTCAGCGGGCGGTGGACATCGCCGGCGCTGACGCGCTGATTCTGCACTTCAACGTCTTGCAAGAGGCAGTCCAGGCGGAAGGCGATATTGATTTCTCCGGCCTGTTGAACAAAGTGGAAGCCGTCTGCGCAAAACTGCCGGTTCCAGTCATTGCAAAAGAAGTCGGCTGGGGCTTCTCGGATTCGAATGTAAGGTCTCTGGCGAATGCCGGCGTGGCGGCGATTGATGTGGCCGGTTCGGGCGGCACGTCCTGGAGCGAAGTTGAGTTTCATCGCGCGCCGACGGCATTCCATGCGCGTGTGGCGCGCAGCTTCGCCGATTGGGGCATTCCAACAGCCGACGCCATTCAAATCGCGCGCGGCGCGGCCCCGAAGCTGCCCATTTTCGCCAGCGGCGGCTTGCGCGACGGCATCGACATCGCCAAATGCCTGGCCTTAGGCGCGGATCTGGCCGGTTTGGCCAGCCCATTCCTGCGCAGCGCCAGCGATTCCGCCGAGGCGGTGAACGAATTAATCCGAGAGTTGAAGGCGCAATTGCGCATCGCAATGCTTTGCAGCGCCTCGCGCGACCTGGAGGCCTTGAGACGCGCCGAACTTATTCCGGTTGACTGAGGCTCTCTACAAACTCGCGTATCACCGCGTTGCTGAGCAGCCTGCCGGCCCGGCTCAGGCGCAGGCGATCCGAGGTGGTCTCGATCAATCCAAGCGCTTCCAATCTGGCGACCGACGGCGCGAAAATATCAAGGAAATCCCGCCCAAAGCGCGCCATAAAGCGCGGCAAGTCGATGCCCTCGCGCGTCAGGCGCATGCCCATCATGACCGTCTCGTACATTTCCTCCGCCGCATCCAGCAGTGAGTATTTGGCGACGGCCGGCGTCAGGGGAAACGGCGCTGGTTTCGCCATCTCGCCGCCAAGAGCGCTGATATATCTTTCCGGCGCCGCAATCGTCGAATAGCGATAGCCTCCGGCGAAACCGTGCGCGCCGGCGCCGACGCCGATATACGCCAGATTGCGCCAATACTGCAAGTTGTGGCGGCACTCTTTGCCCGGGCGGCGCCAGTTGCTGATCTCGTATTGGCAGTAGCCGCCGGCCTCCAGATATGCCGACGCAAGTTCATACATGTCAGCGAAGAGATCGTCATCGGGCTTGGGCAATTCGCCGGCGTCGACGCGTTGCCGCAGGACTGTGCCGCCTTTCAACTCAAGGCCGTACATGGAGACATGCTCCGGCTCAAATTGCAAAACCGTTTCGACCGTTCGCCGCCAATCGGCGAGCGTCTCATTGGGCGAAGCGAAGATGACATCCAGATTGACATTGTCGAAACCCGCCCGGCGCGCGGCATTCATGGCAGCCGCGACAGCCGCCAGATCATGCTGTCGATCGAACATCCGCAGGATTGCGGCGTCCGCCGACTGCATGCCAATGCTGAGACGGTTGAAGCCGAGGCGGCGCAGGTCTTTGAGATAGCCGCCGGTCAGATTGTCGGGATTGGCTTCAAGCGAGATTTCGCAGTCTGAAGGTAAAGCAAAGCTGCATCGCAGTTGATCGAGCAAACGCCCAAACTGTTCGGCCGGCAACAGAGACGGCGTTCCACCGCCGAAATACACAGAATGCACGGTCTCGTGCGGATTATGCCGAGCGGCGAAAACGAGGTCGCGGCACAAGGCATCGACATAATCCGGAATGAGGCGATTCAGGTCCGTATAAGTATTGAAGGCGCAATAGGAGCAGCGAACGCTGCAAAACGGGATATGTATATAGATGGAGAGCGGCGCATCGGAAAGGCCCATGGCGCAGGCGCCCATACAAGCCGATAATTGCGCCATTGTGATTGCTAAAATATAATTGTCAAGTCAATTTCGTTGAACGCAGGTCGATTACGGGCGCTGGTGTGCAGAGGGATTCTCGCGGATTCGAGCGCGCAGCAACGCGCGCCAAGCCTTGTGCCTTTCAGGCAGTCGCATGAACTTAATTCGTAAGCTACTGGGGCAATCCAGCCAAGGCGCCGGGCGCGGCAGCGCCACTCGCCGCGCATCACATGTGACGCCCAGCCGCGAGCAGACCGTCGAAACGCCAATTCGGGAAGCGCAGCCTTCGGTCGCGGCGGATTCCGAGTCTGAGGCCAGTTCGAGCGGCTCGGCCATTCACAGCAAGGGGCCGGCGCAAGCGCCTCTTTTTGAGTTGGGAGAGCGGGAAAAGGCGGAACCGCTGCCGGATCCGTCCTCATCCGAGGCTGGCGCGGAAGCTGAATCGCCGCCGGAGCGCGAGCAAGCTCCCCCGCCGCAGCCGGTCAAGCGAGAACGGCCACCCACGCCCAAGCCGATTCTCACGCGGCAGCGAAACGCCCTGACTTATGGCATCGCCAGCGATGTCGGCACCGGTCGCAACAACAACGAGGACGCCTGCTTCGGCATGCAATGGCATTCGATTACTGTGGACAACCGGCCCGATTTTGGATTCTTCGTGGTCGCCGACGGGATGGGCGGGCACCTGGACGGAGAGAAAGCCGCGGGCATCGCCGTGCAGACGCTGGCATCGGAAATGCTGGAAAAGATCTACGTGCCTCTGCTCCGCAACTTTGGCGCCGGCGACAGCCCGACAATCCTGGAAGCGCTGGTCAACGCCTCGGAAAAAGCGAATCTGGCGGTGATTAAAGGTGTGCCGGGTGGCGGCACGACCCTCTCGGCCGTCGCCATCGTCGGCAATCTGGCTTATCTGGTTCACGTCGGCGATAGCCGCGCATATCTCATGCATGATGACAAGATCGAGCAGTTAACCACCGATCATACTTTGGTGCAGCGGCTCTTGGACTTGAAAGAACTGACGCCGGAAGAAGCCGACAATTATCCTCAGAAGAACGTTCTTTACCGCGCGATTGGCCAAAATGAAAAACTCAGGATGGAGCGGCTTGTTCGGGCGCTGCCGCCGGCCGCCCAGGTCCTCATCTGTACCGACGGCCTCTGGGACGCGCTCGACGACCGCACAATGATGCAGGTCGCTTTGGAGGCGGAAACGCCGCAGGCCGCCTGCGACAATCTGGTCAGGTTAGCGAATGGTCGTGGCGGAGGGGACAATGTCTCGGTTATCCTGCTCAAGATCCCCAGCAATGGCGATTAGCGTTTGACCCGGATATACGCCCGGGCTCGAAGAGCGAGCCAAATCTCAGATGACTATTAGCCCAATGCGGAGGCGGCCATGATGCCAAGCCAGGCGATCAATCCCAAGCGCAAGCGCAAGACCATTCTCGTCGTTGACGATGAGCCGCGCATGATCGGCTTTATACGGATGAACCTGGAACTGGAAGACCATCTGGTCGTCGAAGCGCATAATGGTTTGCAGGCCCTGGACGAAATCCGCAAGCAATTGCCGGATCTGGTGCTGCTGGATGTGATGATGCCGGAGTTGGATGGCTTCGAAACCTTGCGCATGCTGCGCGAATTCAGCGATATTCCGGTTATCATGTTGACCGCAAAAGGCGAAGAGCACGACAAAGTGCATGGGCTTGAACTGGGGGCGGACGACTATATCACCAAACCTTTTGGCCCGCGCGAGCTATCGAGCCGCATCAAGGCGATTTTCCGCCGGCTGGAAAAGCCGACGACCGAGGACGCGATCTTACGCATAGACGATCGCTTAAGCGTCGATTTCAATCAGCGGGAAGTTATCGTCAATGGCGAAGCGGTCAAACTGCGGCCGACCGAACACCGCCTGCTTTACCATTTGATCCGCAATGCCGGCTGGACCGTGCCGCACGATCAATTGCTGCAGAAAGTCTGGGGTTATGAATACCGCGACGAAGCGCACTATGTACGACTCTATGTGAACTACCTGCGCGAAAAGATTGAAGAGGACCCCTCAGATCCGCAATACATAATCACCGAGCGCGGCGTCGGCTATCGCTTCATCAAATTCGACCGCTGAACGGGCCAAAGCTCAATCCAGCAAGAAGCCGAAATCCAGATAGAGACAGTTCTCCGCCGGGCGGGCGGTCTGGCAATCGGCGTCTCCATGCCGGCGAAAGATAAATGCCGAGCGATTGCGCCGCTTGATCTTTTTTTTCAGAGTGTTCCATTGAGATTTGCTGGGTTCGCGCCGCCCGTCAGTCAATTGGAAATAATCCGCGGAAAAGATGGCGCGGTAATGATGGTCATCGTATTCAATTAGCTGGCGCAGCGCCGAACCGCGTGGGCTGGATAGCACAGCGTGAATGAATGACGCGGCATGGCTGCGCTTGACTTTCCGGAATTGGGGCAATTCGTCACGCATCGGCACTGACCTGAGGACCTCTCCAAAAGCTGTGGCTCATTATAGCGCATCGGCGCAAAATCCTTGCCGCGCCCCTTCGTTTCACGGGTGAAATTGACCCCATAAGGCACTAGAATAGCGCGGACGGAAAGGAATCTGCCATGAGCAAAATTGACGGTCAAAGCTTCAAGAACATTCTCGCATGCTGGACGGCGGGCATCACCGTCGTCAGCGTATCCTCAGCCGATGATTGGCAGGCGATCACCGTCAATTCATTTGCCAGCGTCAGTATGGCGCCGCCTTTGATCTGCCTGAATATCGCCAATCGACTGGATACGCGCAGCTATATGGCGCGGGAAGGACACTTTGCCGTCAGCATCCTTTCCGATCAACAGTTGGAATTGGGCAAGCGCTTTGCTGGCTATTTTGATCAAAATTATGAAGATCGCTTCGACGGTCTGGCTTGCGAAACAACCGCGCTTGGCGATCCCATTATTCCCAATGCGATGGCCTGGCTCTCATGCACGGTCCGGAAGACGCTAGATATGGGCGAGAATTCCATGTTTCTCGGCGAAGTCGTCGAGGGGAGCTGGACCGACGACAAACTGCCTTTGCTTTATCACAACCGTCAATGGGGCGTCTTCCAGCCGACTGAAGAGAAGTAAACGCGCGTCCGCGCGCCTAGGCGAGCTTTTCCGCGGCGACGGCGGCGCCGACGATACCGGCTCGATTGCGCAATTGCGCCGGGACAAATTCGGTTCGGCAGCGGATGTAGGGGAAAAACCGGTCGTATCTTTTGCTGACGCCGCCGCCGATGATGAATAAATCGGGCCAGATCAGCGATTCCAGGTATTCCAGGTATTCCGACACGCGCTTGCCCCACTGTTTCCAGCTGTAACCTTTTTTTTGTCGGGCGCGGTCAGTCGCCCGGCATTCGGCGTCTTTCCCTCGAATGATCAGATGACCTAATTCCGTATTCGGCGCCAGGCGACCGTCGATGAACAGCGAACTGCCGATCCCCGTGCCGAGCGTCAAAATCGCGACCAGGCCGTCGCGGCCGCGGCCCGCGCCGTACTTCATCTCGGCGATACCGGCGGCGTCAGCATCGTTGAGAAGGAGCACCGGATTGCTGGTCGTCTCTTGCAGCAAGCTCGCCGCGTCCGCGCCGATCCAGCTCTTGTGCACATTGGCGGCGGTTTTGGTCACGCCGCGCTGGACAACCGCCGGCACAGTGCAACCGATTGGCGCGCTCCACTTGAAATGGTCGGAGATATCGGCCACGACTTCGGCGACCGCGGCCGGTTTGGCCGGCCGCGGCGTCGCGATCCGCAGGCGTTCCGTCACAAATGCGCCAGATTCGGTATCGACGATTGCGCCTTTGATACCGGATCCGCCGATATCGATGCCCAGGATTTGCATGCGCCCAGCCCCCTAGTCTCTGTTGGCTGCATTTTACCATAGCGCCAGGCGCCGCGGCGTTGCACAGGCAAAGCTGATGGAAGCCGTCGGTATCCGGACGCTCAGCCGACGCCGCCAGCATACGGCTTGAACATCGCGCCCTTCTGGGCTTTAATTGGAACTGTATTAGGAAGGATAGAAGAGCGTTATGCGCGCATCGCTGTTTTGGACTTTTCTTTTGCTGCTGCTGGCCGGGGGCTTGCCGACATTTGCCCAAACGACCTGCTTGCCCGGCGACTGCGGTTTGTCAGCCAGCGCCATAGAGGCGAATCGTTGGCCGAATGTGCGTTCCTTAACGATCGACGACGCCGTCCTGTATGATCGCGATTATCGCCAGATTGCCGGCCCATTCACCATCTATTCGGCCCCGGAAAGCGCGGATACAGAGGTCTATGGCGACGGATACACCTTTGTGACCGTGCATGAGTTTAATGGCATGTGGGCGCGAATCGGCGATGACGAATGGGTGCGTTCCGAGATTCTGAGCGAGCCGATGACGCCGTCGCGCTTCACCGGCGCCCTGCTGCCGACGCCTGAGGGTCTGCCTTTCACCGTCGCCTGGACTTTGACGCATTTGCGCGGCTCAAAGACGCCGGGAGGTCCCGAGGCGGGCGATAATCCATTCCTGTACCGTTACACCCGGGTCTATATTTATTCGACAGCCGATGTCAATGGTTATAGCTGGTACCAGATCGGCCCGAATCAGTGGGTGCACCAATTCAAAGTCGCCAAGCTCCTGCCGGTTGAAAAGCCGCCTGAAATCGACACCTATAAGTGGATCAGCGTGGATCTCTATGAGCAAGTGGCTATTGCCTATGAGGGCGATACACCCGTCTTTGCGACGCTGGTCTCGTCCGGTCTAGAGGATTGGCCGACGAATGAAGGCATATTCCATGTCTATGTGCGCTTCACGCGTACGCTGATGAGCGGCAGTTATTTTCAAGAGGACTTCTATTACCTCCAGGAAGTGCCCTGGACGATGTACTTCGATGATCAGATTGGTTTGCATGGCGCCTACTGGCACGATGGATTCGGCTACCGTCGCAGCCATGGCTGCGTAAACCTGGCGGTGACGGATGCGCACTGGTTATTTCAATGGTCAGAGAGCGAATACGACTATAAGAACAAGGACTATGTCGGGCCGGCGGTCTACGTCTACTCCAGCGGCCAATACGACTGAGACCCTTCGGCGCGCCTAGCCGGCCAAAGCCGCTTCCGACGCCGGGAAACCTTCAATATATCCCTTCACCCCCAGCAATTCGGCATTCAAGATGCTGCAGCCGGCGGCGCCGCGAATCGTATTGTGTGACAGCGCCGCGAACTTATAGCCCAAGACCGGGCATTCGCGCAAGCGACCGATGCTTGTCATCATGCCGGCGCCGGCATCGCGATCGCGGCGGGGCTGCGGACGATCGATCTGATTGAGATATTGCAGTGGCGCGGAGGGCGCGCTGGGCAAATTCGGAACAGGTTCATCCGCAACAAAACCTTCCCAATCAGCAATGATATCGGCAATGCGCGGCTTCTCCGCCAGGTCTAGCGAAATGTTGATCAAATGCCCATCCAAAACGGGCACGCGCGTACATGTGGCGCTGACGACCATATCCAGTTCTTCAATCACGCCGCCAGCGTAATTCCCCAATATCTTGCGCGATTCGGTTTCCATTTTGCCTTCGTCGCCCGGCACAAAGGGTACGATATTGTCAATGATATCCAGGGACGGGACGCCGGGGTAACCGGCGCCGCTGACGGCTTGTTCACTCACAAGATGCAACCGTCTGACGCCGTATTTGAGCAGCGGCTTCAGCGCCATTACCACCGGCATCACGGTGCAATTGGAATTGGCGACGAGGGCGCCGCTGCGCCAGCCGCGCTTCCGCCGCTGAGTTTCGATGAGATCTATATGGTCACCATTGACTTCCGGCAGCAGCAGCGGGACATCGGGCAGCATGCGATTGGCCGAAGCGTTGCTGCAAACGACATGGCCGGCCGCCGCCAATTCAAGCTCACGCCTGAGAGCCGCTTCCTTGGGCAGGGCCGAAAACACCAGAGGCGAATCGAAATTGTCATCGAGAGATTTCACCGTCAAGTCGGCTACGTTGGCCGGCGGGTTGCCATCCAGCACCCAGCGCGCCGCCTCGCCGTAAGGCCGGCTGGCGCTTCGGCTGGAAGCGACAACTTCCGCAACGCGAAACCAGGGATGGTCGTTCAGCAATTGAATGAAGCGTTGCCCGACTGCGCCGGTGGCGCCCAGGATCGCCACATCGAGTTTCTGCATTTTGTTCACCTATCCTACATGCCGACTGTGCCGGAACGCACGGCCGGATAAGAACCCAGCATTTTGACAAAGGACGTCAACTGAAGCAGTTGCATCAGCAATTCCTGGCAGCGCGGTTCCTGCCAATGTCCTTCGAAATCGAGGTAGAAGAGCGACTCCCAAGGCCGGTTCCGCCGCGGGCGAGATTCCAGCTTGGTGAGGTTTAGATCGCGCTTGGCAAACTCCCCGAGGCATTCATAGAGCGCCGCCGGTCGATTGCGCGTCGCGAAGACAATTGAGGTCTTGTTGTAATCGGATGGCGCGGGATCGCCATGGCCCATCAAGAGGAAGCGCGTGAAATTGAAAGGCTCATCTTCGATTTCGGCCGCGAGCAAATCCAGGCCATAGAGCTCGCCAGCCAATGCAGACGCGATCGCGCCGACGCCAGGCGCCGGCGATTCCGCCAGATCTTGGGCGGCGCCGGCCGTGTCGTACCAGCCGATTGATTCGATGCCGTGCCGTTTCAAGTATCGTTCGCACTGGAGCAATGCCTGCGGATGAGAACGCACTTCTTTGATTTCGTCCAGCGTCGTACCGCGGTTCGCCAGCAGCGCATGATGCACATGTAGAATCAGCTCGGCTTGTATCCGCACATCGTGATCCAGCAGCAATTCATAAGCGCCGCTGATCGAGCCCGCCACCGCGTTTTCCACGGGAAGCAAGCTGTAGTCCACTTCCCGCGAATGCAGCCTGTCAAACAGATGATTGAAGTCCGGGCAGGGATGCGCCTCGAAATCATCGCCAAAATGTTGTCGCAGGGCGATTTCTGAATTGGCGCCCCGTATTCCTTGGTAGGCAACTTTAGGCATTTGGCTTTCGCTCTCTTGTTTCGCGCTCGGCGCATGATAATCAACAAGAGAGGAATATTAAAGACTTTAGTTCCGCTTGAAAAGCATGGCTGTCGCATGCCGGCGACGCGCGCCCGCGCTTGCGACAAAACCGGCTGAACTTCGTATAATATGGTGAACAAGCCCTACCATGAGGAATTCAAATGACGAACGAACCGCGCTTTGACCCGCTGAAAGAAGTCCAAAACCTTGGCGAGCAGATTACCAAGCAGTTTGAAAAGGGCATTCGCGCCGTGACCAGCAGCGCAGAGCAACTGCTTCTGGATATGTACGAGGCCGATGGCAACCTCTACATTTGTACGGAGGCCATCGACGGCTTGATAAAGGACAGCATCGAAATCAGTTTGGAGACCAATGTCTTGACCATCGCCGCGCGCACCGAGCCGGAGGCCACGCCCACCACCGCCCGATATCTGTTGCAGGAGCGGCGTTTTGGCCCGGTGACGCGCGCGGTCGAGTTGACGATCCCGGTGAAAGGTCAGGATGCGCGCGCCAAAGTGGATAGCGGCGGACGCCTTATAATTACTCTGCCAATCGACGACAGCATCTATGGCAATATTGAGGTGACGCCGGTGGAATAGCCCTCTCCAGCCGGGGCGCGGGAACGGCCCAATAGAATTCAGTTGCGGCCGATATAGGTGGCGAGCGCGGTCTTCGCATCGAATTCGAAGCGCTGCAGAAGCTCGGCTTTGCGCTCGGCATCCAGGAATGAGTTTTCGATGGAGCGCCGCATGATCAAAATCAGATCATCGATTTGCAATCCGCATTCCTCCGCGGCCGCCACATATTCATCGTTCAGGGTCGTCCCGTAAAGCGACGGCATGCCGGAGGAAAGCATGATCTGGACATTCGCCTCGTACAGGGCCTTCAGCGGATAATCGCCCATCGTCTTGATCATGCCCAATCTCTGCGCCCGCGACATCGAAACGACAAGCGGCAAGCCAGATTCGACAATGTGATTGAGAAGCCCCTTGTCTTCCACAATTCCCCAGGAATCGACCAAGCGCTGCGGCTGCAGCTCGCTTAGGGCCTCCTCCATGCCGCCGGCGCCCAGGGCGCTGGCGGCATTGGCAACAGTGGGGACTTGCTTCTTTTGCGCGGTGGCGAAGGCGCGGCGGAACTGCCCGATGGGCTGCGCGTCTTCCCGCCCGGTGAGACCCATCGCGACCACGTTGCGCGCGGCGGCGGCGCTCCCGGTCGCCCAGCGCGCGACATCGTCGCCGGCGCGCGGGTTGTCGCGCGGGATGCAGAGAATCCAGGCCATGTCTACGCCCCAGCCGCGCAGGGCGCGGTCGCGACCATCGTTGAGCGCGTCAATAAAGGTATCGAAGTTCATTTGAGCGGCGCCGATGAAGTCCGACGGCGCTACCGCGATTTCCGCATAGCGCACGTTTTGCTTGGCAAGCGCGACCCCGATATCGTAAACGACGAGCGCGATATCTTCCGGATACATCACCCAACTGCCCGCCATACGCGCAATCTCTTCCAATTGCTCATAATCAGGCGCGTCGAGCAAACCCAGCCAGTGCGGAAAGTCTTCTTGAGTTGACGGCACGGCATTTTGATCGGCCAGGAGCAGCAGGCTATCTTTGCGAAAGGCGCCGGTTAGATGCAGGTTGAGTTCAACTTTGGGCAGGGATGCGACAAATTCGCTCAGGGACATAACTGATTCCTTCTAACTTGGCGCCTAGAGGCCTCGGAGGCCTAACGGCTAACCCGGCCGCGGCGCTGCGAGGGCTTAAGCCTGGTCTTTGCCCCAGGCCGACTCCACCGAGATTCTGCCGATTTCATCCCGGTATTCCGTCGATGCTTCGATGAAAGCGGAAAACAGCGGATGCGGCCGGTTTGGCCGGCTCAAGAACTCCGGATGGAACTGGCAGCCCAGCATGAAGGGATGATCCTGCAACTCCGCGATTTCCACGAGCACACGATCCGGGCTCAATCCGGAGAAACTGAGACCGCTGGCGCTGAAAGTCTCCCGATAGTGATTATTGAACTCGAAGCGATGCCGGTGTCGTTCCATAATCCGATCGGCCTGGTAGGCTTGCGCCGCCAGCGACCTGGGCTGCAGAATGCAGGGATATTCGCCCAGACGCATCGTCCCGCCCATATCTGTGATCGCCCGTTGCTCCGCCATCAGATCAATCACTGGATGCGGCGTGCTCATGTCAAATTCGCTGCTGTTCGCGTCCTCCAATTGCAAGACGTTGCGCGCAAATTCGATACACATGACTTGCATGCCGAGGCACAAGCCGAGATAAGGCACCTTGTTCTCACGCGCGTAGCGCGCCGCTTTGATCTTGCCTTCGATCCCGCGGTAGCCAAATCCGCTGGGCACAATGATGCCGTCAAGACCGTGCAGCTCGTCGAGGCGTTTGCCTTTCTCCAACTCGCCGGAATGGATCCAACGTATCTCCACATCCTGATTTTGCCGGATGGCGGCATGCGCAATGGATTCTTTCACTGACATATAAGCGTCGCGCAACTCAACATATTTGCCGACGATTCCGATGCGCAGCCGGTCTCTGACCTCGCGGCGCTTGCTGATAATCTCCTGCCATTCCGATAAATCGGGCGGATCGGCATCCAGCCGGAAATGATTGAGGATGAAATCTCCCAAGCCCGTTTCTTCGATCGAAAGCGGCACGGCGTAGATATTTTTCACCGTCTCAAGGGGGATAACGGCGTCTTCATCGACATCGCAGAAGAGCGCGATCTTGCTCATGATGTCTTCAGTGACGGGGTGATCGCTGCGGGCAATGATGACATTCGGCTGAATGCCGATGCCACGCAACTCCCGAACGCTGTGCTGGGTCGGTTTGGTCTTCAGTTCGTCTGTCGCGCCAATATGCGGCAAAAAGGTGACATGGACGGACAGCGTGTCGCGCCGCTTGAGTTCCGTGCGCAATTGGCGCAGCGCCTCCAGGAAAGGCAAACTTTCGATGTCGCCCGCGGTGCCGCCAACTTCTACGAGGACCACATCGGCGGAGGTCTGTTGACCGAGCAGCTTGATGCAGCGTTTGATTTCGTTTGTAATATGCGGGACGACCTGGATCGTGCCGCCAAGATAATCGCCCTTGCGTTCCTTCTCAATCACTGTGAGGTAGACCTGGCCCGCGGTCACATTGGAGAGGCGGCTGACATTTTCGTCGGTGAAGCGCTCATAATGTCCCAGATCAAGGTCAGTTTCGGCGCCATCCGCGGTGACGAAGACCTCGCCATGCTGGTAAGGGCTCATCGTGCCGGGATCGACATTCAGATAAGGGTCCAACTTCTGTATGGCGACCTTCAGTCCGCGCGCCTTCAGAATGCGGCCGATAGCCGCGACAGTCAGCCCTTTGCCAACCGAACTGACGACACCGCCGGTGCAAAAGATGTATTTGGGTTTCACTGCCATCTATCCAATCTACTTGCCATTGTCATCACACAGCGGAAGACGGGCTCGTTTGCGGGCCGTTACAGCGCTACAATAGCAGTCGGACGGCCTCAACAGCCCGGCGCAATTCAAGGAACAGCAGGCCCAGTTTCGCCTCAGCGCTGGCCAGGGCCGTCAGCACCGCTCGTTCGTCTACGCCCATCAATAGCACGTAGCCCTTGTCCCCCTTGATATAGAGCTGTTCCAACTCTCCGCGTCCGAGCTCGGACGCGATGCGGTCGCCCAAGGCTAACATCGCGGCCGACATCGCGGCTAAATGCTCGTCATCCGATTCCTCAGATGATGACGCGGCGATGGTCAGGCCTTCGACGCCGATTAAGGCCGCCGCTTCAAGCTCGGGCGTCATGTCGCGCAAAGCCTCCAGGCGCTCGGTTATGCGGTCATTCTTCAAGCCGATCACGCTACCGCCCTGGAATTGCAGTGTAGCGGTCCAAACGCAAAATCAAACACGAACCGCCTCAGATATCCATAATCCAATCTGATGGCCACATGTGGGATGCTAAACTTCGGTTTGCATATTTCGGAAACTCAGGATTGCCATGAAGCATCCTGCCGCAATCTATTATACTTGAGGACCAAGTTTCGGCAAGCTGAAGCGACGCGAGTCGCCGAAGGGAGGCTTGGCGGCGGTCACCGACAAACTGTATTCAGATATACTTTAGTGAGAAGGTTCGCGCAACTGGAATTGAATACATGAATGAAGAATACAGAACGACCCAACGCACTGCGCAAGTCCCGCAGGCGACGGTTACGGTGCAGGAGATCGCGGAGCGCATTGTTTCCAGCGTTGGGCAAGTCATCATGGGCAAGAATAACGAAATTCGGCTCACCGCGCTTGGCCTGCTCTGCCGCGGCCATATTCTGCTGGAAGACATCCCCGGCGTCGGCAAGACCATGATGGCGAAGTCCCTGGCGCGGGCGGTGGGCTGCAGCTTCAATCGCATACAGTTCACGCCGGACATGCTGCCATCAGACATCACCGGCGTTTCCATTTTTAATCCCAAGACGAGAGAGTTTGAGTTTCGCCCCGGGCCAATCATGGCGCAGATCGTCCTTGCCGATGAGATTAACCGGGCGACGCCCAAGACGCAATCCGCGCTGCTGGAGGCGATGGAAGAGGGACAGATGACGGTCGATGGCGTCACGTATCGGCTGAGCAATCCTTTCTTGATCATGGCGACGCAGAATCCGATTGAATATGAAGGCACGTTTCCCCTGCCCGAGGCGCAGCTGGATCGCTTTCTGATTCGCATTCAGATGGGTTATCCGCAGCCGAACGATGAACTTAAGATCCTGGCCGCGCAGCAGTACCAGCATCCGCTGCAGAATCTGCAGCAAGTCGCGACCCTGCAAGAATTGCTGGCGGCGCAGCAACTGATAAAAGATGTCTACGTCGCCAAAGAAGTGCAGCAGTATATCATCAATCTTATCACGGCCTCGCGCCGCCATGCGGATGTCTATCTGGGCAGCAGTCCGCGTGGTTCTCTCGCGCTCTTCCGGACGGCGCAGGCGCGCGCCGCGATGACCGGGCGCGACTTTGTGATTCCCGATGATGTCAAGGCGCTGGCCGAAGTGACCCTGGCCCATCGCATCATTGTCGGCCCGGCCGCGCGCATCAAGAACATCACTTCTCGCACGGTCGTGCAGGACATCCTGCAAAGCACGCCGGTGCCAGGCGCCTCAGTGCGTTAGCCGCCATGCCCGGACGCCGCAACGCGCTTTACATTCTCACGATTATCAGCCTGCTGACCGGATTGTTCACTGGGCGAGCCGATCTCTTCAACATCGCCTACCTGATCGCTGCGCTTATGCTTTTGTCCTTGGTTTGGACCTTGATTTCACTGCGCGGGATCGTAGTGCGCCGCAGCACACGCACGCGCCGGTCGCAAGTCGGCCGAGTCTTCAGCGAATCTTTCAGCGTTCGCAAACGCGGCATCCTGCCCAAGCTCTGGCTGGAGATCCGCGACCACTCGACTTTGCCCGGGCACCGGGCAAGCCACGTCGTCCCGACACTCTTCGGGCGCCGCGAGTATACCTGGGAAGTCGACACCATCTGTTCTATTCGCGGCGAGTTTCAACTGGGCCCGATGACCGTTGTCAGTGGAGACCCGTTTGGATTGTTTCGCTCGCCGCGCCAGGTGTACGCGACCGAGAGGCTGATCGTATATCCGATGACGGTTGAGTTGAAACGCGTGATCTTGCCGGTGGGTTTCCTTTCCGGCGGCGATGCGCAGCGCCAGCTGACACACCAGGTCACCACAAACGCCAGCAGCATTCGCGATTATGTGCCCGGCGACAGCATGAATCGCATTCATTGGCGCTCGACAGCGCGCACCGGCAGCATCATGGTCAAAGAATTTGAACTCGATCCCCTGGTGGATATCTGGCTCTTCAGCGATTTCTCCGCCAACTCGCTGGCCGAACACAGCAGCCTGCAGCGAGTCGGGAGATTGATCCGCATCGCGCCACGGGCGCAGCGCATCCCGCCCTCGACCGAAGAATACGGCGCCGTCATAGCCGCTTCACTCGCGAAACACTTTATCGACGACGAACGCGTCGTCGGTTTCGCCGCTTATACGCCCTACCGCCAAGTATTCCAGCCCGATCGCGGCAATCGTCAGCTGACTCGCATCTTTCAGGCTTTGGCAATCGCGCGGAGCAAGTCGAATTATGCCCTGCGTGAGATGCTCTCCCTGGAGACGCACCAGTTCACGCGCGGCACGACGCTGCTCATCATCACAGCGTCGCTGGAACAAGACTGGATCAACGAAGCGCAGGTGCTGCAACGGCGCGGCGTTCGCCCGGTCTGCGTATTTATCGATCCCCAAACCTTCAATCCGCAGCTTGACTCGGCCTCGCAGCTGGGCATGCTACAATTGGCCAAGATACCCACCTTGGTGGTCAGTCGGGATGACGATGTCGCCGCCGCGCTGGAACAGCGCCCCTTATAAATGCATTCACCGGAAGTGAAGCCATGAATACAGACTACGATGCCATTGTCATTGGCGCAGGCGCTATGGGAAGCGCCGCCGCCTACTACCTCAGCAAGCGAAAACAGCGTGTGCTGGTCCTTGAGCAATTCGAACTGAATCATCGCTTGGGCAGCTCCTACGGGCACTCGCGCATCATCCGTTATTCTTACGGCTTCCCCGAATACATTGAACTGGCGAAGGACACCTATCCCTTATGGTTTGCCTTGCAGGAAAACCTGGGCGAAACTTTGTACGCGCAGACCGGCGGCATCGATTTCGGGCCGGCCGAAGATGAGAGCTTCCGGGCAACGATAGAGGCCGTGCAAGCGGGCGGCATCGACTATGAATTGCTTGCGCCGGCCGAGGCGCATGCGCGCTTTCCGCAGTTCAAATTCAGCGACGATTTTAAGGTGCTTTACCAACCAGACAGCGGATTCCTCAGGCCATCACGCGCCGTTTTGGGGCATATCAAACTGGCGCGCAGGCATGGCGCCGCCGTCATGGACAGAACAGCCGTTACCGAGATCCAGATCGGGAGCGACAGCGTCAAGGTCCTGACTGACCAAGGCGCCTACAGCGCCGGCAAGCTCCTGATCACGGCCGGTTCCTGGGCGCGCGCAATGCTCCAGCAAACCGGGCTGGATCTGCCTATGACGCCGCTGCGCTGTCAGCTCAACTTCATGACACCGGCCAACGCGGCAATCCATGAGGCGACGAACTGCCCAATATGGATCGCGCATGTGAGCTCGATCTATCCTGAGTCGATATACGGTATTCCTTCGCATCTGGGTTCCGGCTTCAAGATCGCCTTTCATGGCGGCCCGGCGGTCGGGCGCCCGGCGGAGATCGACTATCAGCCCGATGCCGGCAATGTCGACGCCCTGCGTCCCTTCATGCGCGCGCACATTCCCGGTATCGCCGAAGCGCCTGTGCAGGAGAGCCGCATCTGCCTCTACACACAGACGCCGGATGAGCACTTCATCGTGGACGCGCATCCCGAACATGAGCATGTCGTGATCGGCGCCGGTTTCAGCGGGCATGGCTTCAAGTTCAGTACAATCATCGGCAAGATGCTGACCGATCTGGCGCTGGATGGCAGCACCCCGCATAATGACCGGCTCTTCAAGATCAGTCGTTTTACAAGCTGATCGTCCACCAATGATATTCGCCGATGGCTTCAAACCGGCAAGCGCGCAGCAGGGCGGCAGTCTCCCTATCCGCCCTGGAAATCACGGCGCCGACGCGCGATGACCCGGCGCGAGCGGCCCGCGCAAAGCCCGCCTCGACGACCGCCTGTGAAATGGCGCCTTCGAGCCAAATGCCGCTGTAAGCGAGTGTATCGACCTGAACCAGATGCCCGCCGTGGTCGGCTCCCGCTTCCGCGCCGGGCGGCCTCGGTTCGGCGACGTACAATCGGTAAGACACATCCGAACGGGTGAAATGATGTTTCTTGCATATTCCCTGCATCGTCAGGTTGTCGGCAGCGACCAGGGTTCGCAGCTCGCGCGCGGCGGACTGGCGCGCCCGCGCCAGGCTGTGACTGACCAGTCGGCCGCCGATGCCGCGGCCGCGGGCCGCAGGCGCGACTGCCAAGAGGTCCAGCTCAAAGCGCGCTTCGTCCTGGGCCGAGCGCGTGAGAAAATTGTCGACGAAACCCAGCACTTCGTTTGCAATTGTCGCGACGAATGTAAGCTCTTCGCGCAAGATGCCTTGAACGCGCGGGCTGTCCTGCGCGATAGCTTCGCAAAAGGCCTGGCGACTGATTCTGGCGATGGCGGGCCCATCGCCGCATGTGGCCGGGCGGATTTGTACAGTCATTGATTTTTTCCGCCTAGCGTTTGATAATCAGAGTTCAAAATCGCCCGCTTCATTCGTATACATCAGGTTGAAATTTGGACAGCAGCGGCCAGCGGCCGGCACTGAGCAAGCGCTACCTGTACATTATCGCCTTTTTCAGCGGCATGACCACGCTCGCCATTG
This sequence comes from Anaerolineae bacterium, assembly GCA_022826865.1. GTDB lineage: Bacteria > Chloroflexota > Anaerolineae > Aggregatilineales > Phototrophicaceae > UBA6055. The sequence goes on along the minus strand of JAJDUC010000028.1, from coordinate 164,315 downwards.
AGCTATCGGCGTCGCGTTTGCTCGGCAGCGTCTTCGGCAACAGCAATCTGGTTTGGGCGAATGTCATAGGCCTGATGCTGCTCTACTTGACCGTCGGTTATTTTCTGGGCGGTCGCCTTGCCGACCGCTTTCCTTCCCCGGCGCTTCTTCTCAAGATCATCATTTGGGCGGCATTCCTCAGCGCTCTGATTCCGCTGTTTGGGCGTCCTATCATTACCCGGGCGGCGCTGGCTGTCTTCGGCGCTGAAGCGGCGCTGGCGCTTGGATCGTTTATCGTCATTCTGATACTCTTTTCCGTCCCCGTCACATTGCTCGGCACGGTTTCGCCCTTTGTCATCAAGCTGGCGATGGCGGACCTGGAGAGCAGCGGCCGGGTCGCCGGCCAGGTCTACGCCATTAGCACGCTGGGCAGCTTGTTAGGCGCCTTTCTGCCGGTGCTATTGACAATTCCACAGATTGGCACAACGCGCACCTTCCTGCTCTTCGCCGGATTGTCATTTGCCGTCGCCTTCCCGGCCCTCCTTTGGCTCGATGGTCGACGGGCGCTGGTCTATGCCCTTATGCCCGCCATAGTCGCGCTGCTGGCGGCTTCTGCTCTTTCCGGGCCCTTGCGTCCGCCGGCCGCCGCTGCCCAACTGCGCTACGATGGCGAAAGCGCCTATAACTACATTCAGGTGCAGGAGGACAGCGACGGTTATCGCTATCTGTATTTGAATGAAGGGCAAGGCATCCACAGCCAATGGCATGAGACTGAAATCTTTTACGAAGGCGCCTGGGATTATTTTCTGGCGGCGCCATATTTTAATGCCCCGCCGTTTCAGGCGGAGCAAGTCACATCCCTGCTGCTAATCGGCCTGGCAGCCGGCACGATTCCACGGCAGCACATCAGCATCTATGGCGATATCCCGATTTATGGCATAGAGCTTGACCCTGAGATCATTGCTGTCGGCGCTGAGTTTTTTGATATGAACCCGACGGCAATGCCGAATCTCCGCGCAGTCGCCGGCGACGGCCGTTACCTCTTGAACCGGAGCCAAGAACAGTTCGCGGTCATCGCCATTGACGCTTATCGGCCGCCTTACATTCCCTGGCATCTAACAACGGTCGAATTCTTCGGCGAGGTCAAAGCGCGTCTCAGGGCGGACGGCGTGGTCGCCATTAACGTCGGGCGCACGGATACCGACCGGCGTCTGGTGGATGCGCTTTCGAGCACATTGTTGCAGGTCTTTCCCAGCGTCCACGCGCTGGATGTGCCGCGCTCATTTAACTCCCTGCTCGTGGCGACGACCCAGCCCACCGATCCGCGCAACCTGCGCGCAAACCTAGAATATCGAAGCGCCGGCGTCGATCCCGCGCTATACGAGATCCTTAGTCTGGCGGCGGACGCGCTCGTGCCGCTGGGCAGCAGCGAGATCATCTTCACTGACGATCTGGCGCCGGTTGAGACCTTGGTGGATTCCATCGTGCTGGATTTTCTTTTGTCGGGCCGGGCGGATGAATTTCGGCTGGACCATGATTGACGGACGCTTGCCTAAACTCGCGATCCGCGCATACTTCGCCTTGATCATCCCATTTCTGCTGGCGACCGGCGCTGTTCGCCTGCTTTTGACTGAAGCATTCCTGCATCTGGAATATCAGCGGCCGGGCTTTCCAGCCGATGGCTTCGGCTTCACAACTGCCGACCGTCTCGAATACGGTCCCTTGGCTTTGCGCTATCTATTCAATGACGCGGGAAGCGAGTTCCTGGCGGTGGAGCGCTTGCCGCCTGACAAGTGCTGGCCGCCGGCTGCGCGGGCCCGCGGCTGCGCCATGTTTAATGCCAGCGAACTCCGACACATGGATGATGTCAAGTCTGTTGCGACGGCGTTATTCGCATCCGCCCTGGCCTGCCTTGCGACAGCTCTGGCGCTTTTGATCGTGTCAAAGCGCAAGCCGGAACGTCAGCGCCAAATCAGAGCCGGCATTCGCCTGGGCGCTCATTTGACAATCACGCTCATTCTGACGCTGGCCGCGCTCGCGCTCGCTTCCTGGAATTTCGCCTTCGATTTCTTTCACGATCTGCTCTTCGCCGCGGGCACCTGGCGCTTTCCTTATTCCGACACCTTGATTCGCCTCTATCCCGAACAGCTATTCATGGACGCGGCACTGTCAATCGGGGCATTCTGTCTGCTGGACGCGGTTATGATTCTCGCTCTTCGCTCGCGGCTGGATGAGCCGGTTCGCTGATTCTCACGCAGCGGCGCAACTATATTGCTGCCGGCTTTCAAGGGAACTGGCTTGGCCGCCATGCAACGAGCGTAGCAATCGGGATACGGCGCGATAACTGCCCCTCCCGCATAACACGAACGAGCAGTTGCGACGCCTGAACCATGCCGATACAATTTGAATTCTGCATTTTGCCCACGGACCAGGTACACATTATGCCCCAAGACGACAGCAGCCTGCGGGCGGACATTTCGCGGCGTCAGTTTTTGCGCTGGGGCGCGGGTATAGCGGCCGGATCGCTTTTGGGCGGTGTTCCCGTGACGAGCGCGCATTCGGGCGATCGCGAACAATCTTCGACGACGCCAAAGGCGCGTGTCATCCGCCGTGTGCAAACCAGCGCGCGCAAAGTCTGTCTGACATACGACGATCTTTGGAGCGAATTTTACAGTCTGAAGATTGGCCGCGAATATCGCAAGCGCGGCATCGCCTTGACGCTCTTTCCGATTGGTTATGCCGTCCAGAACAACCTGAGGCGACCGCACGCGGGCTACGAAAACCTCTATCCCAGGCTGCGCGATATGGGACATGAATTCGGCTGCCACCTTCATACGCACCGGGATATTACGGGATTCAGCGTGCAGCAACTCATCGACGAGGAATTGGAGCCGGCCTTGCAGGTCATGCGCCAAGCCCTTGGGCCAGGCTACCGGCCGGTGGGCATCCGTCCACCTTATGGAATCGTCACCGATGAATTGCGGGAACTCTCAAACAGGTATGAAATGCCGCTGATACTCTGGGGCCTGGATTCACGCGACGCCATTTGCGCGAGAGCTTGCGCGGATCAATGCGAAGGCGAAGATCGCACCATTCCCGAGGTCTACTCTCATCTCTACGGGCCGGAAACGCCGGAGACCTTATGTTCAAACGCGAATTGCGCGGCGCACTGCGTCGATGCCATCATGTCTAACTATGAGACTTACCTGCGCACCGGCACCATCGCGCTAAATCACATGATTCGAAGCTCTTTCGAGGCGATTCCACGCCTGCACAGCCTGCTGCGCGCCTGGAACTTGCAGCCGATTCTGCTCAGCGAATTGCTCAGCTATGGCTCGGCCTAAGGCGCCGGCTCTCCTTTTTTGAGCATGTTAATATGTCTATCCCTGTACTAAGCTTTTGCCATACGTCAATTGACGCTTCGCAGGTGAAATAAGGAGTTAGACACATGACGATTCGCGCGGGCATCAACGGTTTCGGGCGCATCGGCCGGCAGGTGCTGAAAGCGATGCTTGAATACTACCCGGATGATATCGAAGTGGTCGCCTTTAATGACCTGGGCGACTTGGACACGATGGCGCATCTTTTCCGTTACGATTCCAATTACGGCGTTTTCCCCGGGACAGTAGAGGTGGCGGACGGCGCATTGATCGTGGACGGAACTGAGATCAAAGCTCTCTCCGAGCGAGATCCGGCGCAGTTGCCCTGGGGTGACATGGACGTGGATGTCGTCATCGAGAGCACGGGCATCTTCACCGACAAAGCCAGCGCGTCCAAGCACATCACTGCCGGCGCCAAGAAGGTGATCATTTCGGCGCCGGCCAAAGGCGAGGACATCACTATCGTTCTCGGCGTCAACCAGGACAAATACGACCCGGCCAATCACCACGTGCTGTCCAACGCGTCCTGCACAACCAACTGCCTGGCGCCGGCCGCAAAAGTCGTCAACGATTCTTTCGGCATCCAACAGGGATTCATGACCACGATCCACAGTTACACCAATGACCAGCAGATTCTGGACCTGCCGCACAAGGACTTGCGTCGGGCGCGCGCCGCCGCCGTAAATATGATCCCGACCAGCACGGGCGCCGCCAAGGCGGTCGCGCTAGTCGTTCCGGAATTGCAGGGCAAGTTCGATGGCATGGCCGTCCGCGTACCGACGCCGACCGGCTCTCTGGTTGATTTCGTCGCCTCCGTCGAACAACTGCCGAGCAAAGACGAGTTGATTGACGCCTTTGAAGAAGCGGCGGCCGGACCCATGCGCGGTTACCTCGATGTGTCACATGAGCCGCTTGTCTCCAGCGACTATGTCGGCAATCCGCATTCCAGCATCATCGACGCCTTGGCGAGCGATGTCGCGGGCGGTTTGGTGAAGGTGATCACCTGGTACGACAATGAATGGGGCTATTCCTGCCGCACGGCGGATTTGACCAAGTTTGTCGGCGAACGCCTCTAGGCGCCTGGGTATCCGCTAGAATAAGGGCGGGGCTGAGTCCCTCGCTCTTTTCTTTTATCAGAGGCTTCCCGACATGAACAAGATGACCGTGCGCGATGTCGATCTCGAGGGACGGCGGGTCTTGGTGCGCGTCGACTTCAACGTGCCCCTGGACGGCGCTTCCATCAGCGATGACACGCGAATTCGCGCGGCCGCGCCAACGATTGCCTATATTCTGAGCCGCCAGCCAAGAGCAGTCATTTTGATGTCTCACCTGGGCCGCCCAAAAGGCGAACGCAAAGCCGAGTTGTCGCTGGCGCCGGCGGCGCCGGCCCTCAGCGCTATGATTGGCGAGGAAGTCCGCTTTGCGCCCAACTGCATCGGCGAGGAAGCGTGGGCGGCGATTGCGGCTTTGCCCGAGGGCGGCGTCATCCTGCTGGAAAACACGCGCTTCCACGGCGGCGAGACCCAAAATGATCCCGCCTTTGCCCGGCGGCTGGCCGAGCTGGGCGACATCTTCATTAACGATGCCTTTGGCGCCGCGCACCGCGCCCACGCTTCCAATGTCGGCGTGGCGAATGTACTGACGGCGGTGGCCGGTTTGCTTTTGGAAAAGGAAATCGACTATTTGGCGACGGCGCTGGAAGAGCCGCAGCGTCCATTTGTCGCCATACTCGGCGGGGCCAAGGTATCCGGAAAGATTGAAGTGATCGGCGCGCTGCTCGGCAAAGTCGACCATTTGCTGATCGGCGGCGGGATGGCGAATACCTTTTTTGCCGCGCAAGGCCGAGATATGGCCGATTCGCTGGTGGAAGCGGAAGCCTTGGAAATCGCGCGCGACATCCTCGCTAGCGCCGGCGACAAGCTTCGGCTGCCGCTTGATCAGCGCATTGCCGATGCCTTCGAACCGAATGCCAATCAGCGTGTCATCGGCGCGGCTGACGATGTGCCGGCCGGTTGGCAATCGCTGGATATCGGCCCCGCTACCATCGAGGCTTATGGCGCGGCATTGAGAGGCGCGCGGACCATCGTGTGGAATGGTCCGATGGGCGTCTTCGAAATGCCGGCCTTCGCCAAGGGAACGTTCGCCTTGGCGAAGGCGCTTGCCACAGAAACGGCGAATGGCGCGACGACGATCATCGGCGGCGGCGATTCGGCGGCGGCGGCCGAACAAGCCGGTCTCGCCGACCAAATGTCCCATGTATCCACCGGCGGCGGCGCCAGCCTCGAATTGCTCGAAGGCAAGGCGCTACCGGGAATAGCGGTCCTGGCGGAACGCTGAGGCGCCGCCCCCCGGACTATGATGAAGCCCGCAAACGGCTGGCAAGCGCCGAAACAGCATTGCTAGAATATGAATTGACATTTGGCAGAAACGAGGAGCGAAACATGGCGAGAACGCCGATCATCGCCGGCAACTGGAAGATGAACAAAACACCCGCCGAAGCGGTCGCTTTTGTCGAAGCGCTCGCGCCCCGGGCCGCGCAATTTGCCAACGTGGATAGAGTCGTTGCGCCGCCATTTCTGGCGCTGACGGCTGTCGCCGACGCCCTCGCGGACACGGGGCTGGGAGTCGCCGCCCAGGACGCGCACTGGGAACCTTCCGGCGCGTTTACTTCACAGGTCTCCGCCGCTATGCTGCAAAACTACGTCGATTACGTCATCATCGGTCACTCGGAATGCCGAGCCTATCTCAATGAGACGGACGAAAACGTCAACCGGAAAGCCAAAGCCATCCTGGCCAACGGGCTTAAGCCGATCATCGCTGTGGGCGAAAGCCTGGCGCAGAACGAAGCCGGTGAAACGGTCGAATTTGTGCGCTCGCAAGTCAGCGCGGCGCTGGACGGTATCGCGCCGGAGGACATGGCCGATGTGGTCGTCGCCTATGAGCCTATCTGGGCCATAGGCACCGGCAAGAGCGCCAGCGGCGCTATCGCTGACGACATCATCAAGACTGCCGTGCGTGATACGGTGGGCGACTTGTATGGCGCCGCCGTTGCCGCCGGCCTGCGCATCCAGTATGGCGGCAGCGTGAAGCCCGGCAACATGGCCGAGTATATGTCGCAGCCAAATATTGATGGCGCATTGGTTGGGGGCGCATCCCTGGATGTCGATGATTTCTGCGCGCTGATCGAAATTGCTTCAAACGCGAAGGACAATTGAACTGGCTGAACTGAGTTTTCTGGCGCATGTCGCTCTGCTGGGGCTGCTGCTCTATGTCTTTCGCCGGACTGAACGCTGGCTGCATCAACATCTTTTCAAAGTCGGCTGGCTGCTGACCCAGGATAACCGGACCACCACGATTCTCTATTATATTTTGTTCTTGCCCGGCATCCTGCTGCACGAGCTTGCACGCTGGCTGGCGGCTGGCCTGCTCAATGTCTGGGCCGAGCGCGCCATACAGTTTCCCGAACCGCAAGATATCGGCGAATTGCGACTCAACTTCATCCGAATCGCAGCTGAGACAGGCGTCGTAAAGCGCCTCATCATCGGCGCGACGCCGCTGGCCCTGGGGCTGACCGCGCTTTGGGCAATCGGCGCTTACATTTTCAACTGGCAATCGCTAGTGAGCATTGCCGCGCCTGGCAACCTGGACGATCTGCTGCTCGCCATCTCGACGCTTGCCAAAACGGCCGATTTTTGGCTCTGGTTTTACCTGGCATTCACAATTGCCAACACGATGTACCCAGCGCCGTCAAGTCATGCTCGCGCGAGCAAGAAGACCGGCCTCGCAGTCGTCTCCCTCTTGCTTATCTTGCTGATCGGCGGCGCGGCAAACGCAGAATTCGCAGGCGCCATGGAAGGCGTCCTCAGCAATCTCAGTTTGGTAACTCTGCAGATTGCGCTGATCAATCTCGTCGCTGTGCTTGCGCTGGGCAGTCTTGAAGCTGCGGTTGAACGGCTAACGGGAAAAAGCGCCGCATTTACTGATGGCAAGATGATTACGCTGACGCGGCGAGAAGCGCAGCAATTCAAGAGCAGCGCCAGACCTGAGCGCCGGGAGGCGCGCGCGGACGAGCCGCAGCCCAAAGATCCAAAAGCGCCCAAAAGCGTATACGACTTGAAGCTGCCGATCCCCGGCCCACCGGGCCGGGAGCCGATCAGCCGGACTGTAGCCGCGGTTGTTGCTGCGCCGTCCGCAAATCCGGCGGCCGCGGCAATAGCTGCCGAGGCAGAGAAGCGTCATCTCGCGCCAGCCAAGCCGCCGCAAGAGAAACAAAAGCTCGGAATAGAATCGGCCGGGATGACAATTCTTCAAGAACCGGAACCGCGTCCGCAACGAGTGGCCACTGGCGATTCCAAGACGACGCCAGAGCCAAATCCCGGGGACGGCGAGGCCGCATTCGAAGCGCGCGCGCCCTTCCAGCGTCCCTTTGTCAAAGAAGACCTGCCCGATGAAGCCGCGGAGCTGTCGCCGGCTGCGCGCGAGACGGCACAAGACGAACCCTTCGCGAGACCCTTCGCGGCGCCCGGATCTCCAAGCCGGGGCAAAGACGCCGCCGGCGAGCGAGATGCAGCAAGCTGGCGAGGTCCGGCCGCTGCTGCGGCGGCCGGGGAATCTGAGGAAGAGCCGGTCGCAGCTGAGCGTCGCCCTCGCCATGCCCGCCGCATGCGCCCCGCGCCCAAGCCATCCCAACGGAAAAAGGCCGCCAACGATCGAGACAAGGACCTTATGGACGAAGAGTTGCGCTACGAAGACCTGGAAGACGATTAGGGCGCGGCCGACGATGAAGAATCGGGGGAAGATCTCGTATAATCTTCTCTCAAGGCGGAAAGGCGGCCGATGAAGACAAAGCCGATGGCGATGCAGCTGAGCATGACGGCAAAGGCGATGAACTTGAACATTTGGCTGGTTGTCACCAGGGTCAGAAAGCCAAAAAGCGCGCAAATGGCATAATAACCTAGGGCGACCTGACGCGGCGTGAAAATGCCGGTGTCGAGCAGTCGGAAATGCAGATGCCCGCGGTCGCCCTGGAAGGGATTGCTGCCATGCCGCAGGCGGTTGACCAGTTGCCAGCCCAAGTCCATCAGGGGCAATCCCATAACCAGCAGAATGGTCGCCATCTTGGCCCCGCCGATGATGCTGAGCGTACCCAGCGCATATCCAAGGAACCAGGCGCTTCCGCCCATGTAGACGCGAGCCGGATAAAAGTTGTGAATCAAAAAGCCGAGAAGCGACCCGGTCAGAGCCAGCGGCAGCAGGCTGACGCTGGTCTGGGGGGGCTGCTGCCGGAAGGCGCTGTTCAGAAACAGGACAATCCCGGCGATCAAGGCGATGCCGCCAGCCAGACCGTCCGATCCATCCAGCAAGTTGACCGTATTCATCATGAGCACGAGCCAGAACAAGGTCAGCGCCACCGTGACAACCGGCGACCATGGATCGGTCTGCAAGCCGGTGAATGGGTTGTTGAAGAACTCGATGAAGATCTGAAAGGCAATAGCAATTGCCGAGGTCAGAATCTGTCCGATGAATATATGCACATAATTGAGATCAAATACATCGTCGAGGACACCGAGCAGGAAGACAACCAGGCCGCCGAGGATCAGCCCGCTGAGGCGAAGAATCTCGAGCTCGTCGCTCCGCTCGATGGGAACGAACTGCGCTACAAGGATGCCAAGGGCAAAGCCGATGAAAATGGCCACCCCGCCCAGCTTCGGCATGGGAATGGGTTCCTGCCGGCGCCCTCCGGGAACGGAGATGACGCCAAAGCGAAAGCTGAGGAATTGCGCAATCGGAATAACCGCCAAGGCGGCCGCCAGCGCGGTATTAAAGACGATGACAAAGGCGAAAAGGCGCAGCATCAGGTGCCAAACATGCGGTCGCCGGCGTCGCCAAGGCCCGGCACAATGAAACCGATATCGTTGAGCCTCTCGTCCAATTCCGCCACGTGGATCGGCACATCCGGGTGCGCCTCGGAAAGCGCCTCAACGCCTTCGGGCGCCGCCAAAATGCCAAGATACTTGATGCGTCGCGCGCCCCAGCGCTTCAATATGTTGACGGTGGCGATGGCGGAACCGCCGGTAGCGAGCATCGGATCGAGCACGAGACAAACCTGTACCGTGGGTTCATCCGGCAGCTTGTTGTAATACTCGACCGGCCGCAGAGTTTCCTCGTCCCGATATAAACCAATATGCCAGACTTGCACGGTCGGCAGCAATTCCTGGATGCCGTCAACCAAGCCCAAGCCGGCCCGCAGAATCGGCACAAGACCGATGACCTCGCTGGCTTCCCAGCCGGAGGCCTCCCCCATCGGCGTATTCACCGTCGCCGGCGCCAATCTCAGATCCTGCGTCGCTTCATAGCATAAAAGCAGCGCCAGCTCGCGCACCAATTCGCGGAACTTCCGATGATCGGTCGCGATATCGCGCAAGACCGTCAGTTTGTGTTTCACCAGCGGATGAGACGAGATGCGCAAATTCGACGACATGGGGGCCGCGTCCTTTCTGCATGCTTTCTGTACCAAGTGTACGGGCTGCGCCCAGGTCTGTAAAGCAAGCATTGATTCCCTAATCCGCTAGTCTATACTCATTGGCGATCGGGCAGAATCGAATGCGGTGACCGATGGCCGGGGAAGAGCGCATTGTCAGCGGCAAGGAACGCCGCCCTGAACGCGACAACATCGCCTTAAGACCGCGTCAATTGGCGGATATCGTCGGGCAAGACCGCGTTCGGGAGAATCTAAGCATCATAATTGATGCCGCCGCCGCCCGCGCTGAACCCATCGACCATATCCTCTTCTACGGTCCGCCCGGCCTGGGCAAGACCTCGCTAGCCTATGTCATTTCCAATGAAGTGGGGACCAACATCCGCATCACCGCCGGACCGGCGATTGAGCGCGCCGGCGACCTGGCCTCAATCTTGACGCATCTCAAGCAAGGCGACATCTTGTTTATTGATGAGGTGCATCGCCTGGGCAAGGCGGTGGAAGAGATCCTCTACCCGGCCATGGAGGATTTCGTTCTCGATATCGTCATCGGCAAAGGACCGGCGGCCAAGACGCTCCGGCTCAACCTGCCGCGATTCACCGTTATCGGCGCGACAACTCGGCTCGCGCTTCTGGCCGCGCCCCTGCGCGATCGCTTCGGCGCGCGCTTTCGTCTCGACTTCTATGACGAGGCGGCGATGGAAAAAATCGTTCTGCGAGCCGCCAAACTCCTGGACGTCGTTATCAGCGCCGAGGGCGCAACCGAGATCGCTCTGCGCGCGCGCGGCACGCCTCGCGTCGGCTTGCGTCTGCTTCGCCGCGTCCGCGATTATGCCGAAGCGCGGGCCGACGGCGTGATCACCTTGAATGTGACACAGGACGCGCTGGCGCTGCTGGAGATTGACGAACTCGGCCTGGACGAAGTTGATCGACGAATCCTGAGCACGATAATTGAAAAGTTCAGCGGCGGTCCCGTCGGCCTGGACACCATTGCCGCGGCCATTAGCGAAGACAGCGCGACCATCATGGATGTTTATGAGCCCTACCTGATTCAGTTGGGTTTCATTGACCGCACGCCGCGCGGGCGCACTTGCACAGCGCATGCCTATCGTCATCTCAACATCGAATACCCCGACGATTCGGACACGGCCCAGCAGCGCCTATTATGAAACTCGCCGATTTCGATTTTGAATTGCCCGCGCGCTACATCGCGCAGACGCCGGCGACGCCTCGGGACTCGGCGAAACTGCTGCGTCTGGACCGGGCGAGCGGCGCGCTATCCCACCATCGTTTTCACGACATCGGGGATATGCTGGCGCCCAACGATGTCCTGGTCCTGAACAATACACGCGTGATTCCGGCGCGTTTGCGCGCGCGCAAGGCGGAGACTGGCGGCGCGGTCGAGATTCTGCTCCTGAAGCGACTGAATGATCTGACTTGGGAGGCCCTTGTCGGGGGGCGCAATGTCCGGGCGGGCATGCGGCTGACGATTGAGAATAGCGAAATCTCCTGTAGGGTCGTGGAGACCTTGGAGTCTTCTCGTCGCATCGTCGTCTTTGATCGCCCGATTGATGGGCTCCTGCCGGATATCGGCGAAATGCCGCTGCCGCCTTACATCCGCGAACGCCCGGTCAACGACGAACGCTATCAGACTGTCTACAGCGCGGTGGATGGATCGGCGGCGGCGCCAACCGCCGGCTTGCATTTCACGCCTGAATTGCTGGACCGGTTGACTCGGAAAGAGGTCAAGCTGGCCACATGCACCCTGCATATCGGTTTGGATACATTTCAGCCGGTCCGCGCGCTGCGCGTTCAAGATCACCGGATGCACAGCGAATACGCCCGGCTGGACGCGAACAACGCGGAAATCATCAACACGGCGGCGCGCGCGGGCGGGCGGATCATCGCTGTTGGCACGACCTCGGCGCGAACTCTTGAAAGCGCCGCGGTGGGAACCTCTAGCCCAGACTCGGCGCCTCCGGCGCAGGAAAACGGCGCTTGCCAGCGACGCCATGTCGCCGAATTTTCGGCGCAAACACGCCTGTTCATCTATCCCGGTTATCGCTGGCGCGCCGTCGACGCGATGATTACAAATTTTCACCTGCCAAGGTCGACGCTGCTGCTGATGATAAGCGCCTTCGCCGGGCGCGAGTCAATCCTCAAGACCTATGAAACTGCGAAAGCGCTGGATTACCGCTTTTATTCTTTCGGCGACGCCATGTTCATCGTCTGAATGCGCCTGGCATGCGCCCGGCTTGCGAAGAAACGGTAGTGTATCCATTTCGGTTGAAATAGTCTGGTAGGGGCGATCCGGTGGATCGCCCGAATGGGTACGAACAGGATCGATATTGGGCGACTCACCGGGGCGCGTGGACACAGCCCGTCAGTCGCCCCTACCAAATCGTCGGTATTTGAAGAAATGCAACCGACTTTGATACAGTACCGAAGAAACTGACGCTTGACCTCATGCGGCGCTCTCGTCTACAATATGCGATGCCCTGCCGGAAACAGTGGGGCTTTTGCTGTAAAGCCAATTTTCCCCGTGAGCGGAGTCCTGCCGGACATTCGCCTCGGTGAACCCAAGCGAAGGTTGGAGAAGAAACGCATGTACGCAATTATTCGAAGCGGCGGCAAACAATATCGAGCTGAAGTGGGCGCGACAATTGACGTCGACCGCCTGCCAAATGCCGTCGGCGACGCGATTGAGATATCTGACGTGCTTTTGCTTGTGAACGAAGGCGACACCATGATTGGCCGGCCTCGGGTTGAAGGCGCGTCGGTTTCTGCGACAGTTGTCGAGCAATTCCGTGGCAAGAAGATCATCGTCTACAAATATCGGCAGCGTACAAACTATCGCCGCAAGCAGGGACATCGCCAGTATTATACGCGGCTGCGCATCGACGACATCAAAACCTAGGCGCGAGAAGGAGCAAACGACAATGGCACACAAAAAAGGCGGCGGCTCGTCGAGCAACGGGCGCGACAGCCAGTCGAAGCGGCTGGGAGTCAAGAATTATGGCGGGCAGTTCGTCATACCAGGCAACATCATTGTGCGACAGCGCGGCAGCAGATTCCACCCGGGCGAAGGCGTCGGCATGGGCAAAGATTACACCATCTATGCGACGCGCGCCGGCTTCGTGACTTTCGAAACGATGCGCGGACGCAAAGGGCAGAAGCGCATTTCAGTTTACGACGCGCATGAAAAGACCGGGCAGGCCCTCAACTAATTTTGCAGCAGAAGTCATTTGCGCCACTTGAAAAAGCCGCAAATGCGCGGAGGTAAACATGAAACAGGGAATCCATCCCGCATGGCATGAAACGCCAGTGCGCTGCATGACCTGCGGCACAACCTGGACGACCGGCTCCACAGTCGACACGCTGACGGTTGAAATCTGTTCTAACTGTCACCCCTTCTATACCGGCGAACAGCGCATCGTCGATACCGAAGGCCGCGTCGACAAGTTCATCAAGCGCTTGCAGCAGCGCGACGAAATCCGCACACAACTGGACAAGGTCGCGGCCGACCGTACGCCGCTTGATCTGCCAATCAAGGATTTGGATATCGGCGCGCGTTATACCAACATCCTGGAAGCCAATGGCATCGCCATCGTCGGCGACGTGCTTGATCGGCTCGGCGATGAAGACGACGACAATAGCATTTTGGCGATCCAGGGCATCGGACGCAAGGTCGTGAGCGACATGCGCAAGAGCCTGCGCGCCAAGGGTTATCAACTCAACAATTAAGAATGACTATGTGCCTTGCCTTACGGTCAAGCTTTCAGGTTGGCCGCTGTTTGACTTTGCATATCGTCGGTCGTGTGGCGGCGCAGCAAGCTTCTCAGGGGCCTTGCAGCTGAGGTGACGGCGAATGAAACACGAAGCCGGACGCATCGAAGTCATCTGCGGCAGCATGTTCTGCGGCAAAACCGAAGAATTGATCCGCCGCGTCCGCCGCGCCATTATCGCCAGACAAAAGGTCAAGGTCTTCAAGCCGAAGATCGACGACCGCTATGGCATACAGCGCATAACCAGCCACACCGGGCAATCGGTTGAGGCGGTCGCGGTTGATTCCTCAAGGGAAATTCTGGAATTGGCCAACGACGAGACAACGGTTGTCGCCATTGATGAAGCGCAATTCTTTGACCGCGCCATCGTGGAAATTGTACAGACTTTGGTGGAGGCGCATAACATTCGTGTGATTATTGCCGGCCTCGATACAGATTTTCGGGGCGAACCCTTTGGCGCCATGCCCCGTTTATTGAGCATCGCCGAGGAAGTGGTCAAATTGCACGCGATCTGTGTCGTATGCGGAGAAAACGCAAGCCGTACGCAGCGCCTCGTCGATGGCCGGCCCGCCGCCGTTGACGACCCCATCATCATGGTCGGCGCGCAAGAGTCTTACGAAGCGCGCTGCCGCCAGCACCACGAGGTACTGCCCGCCAAAACCTCATAAGCGCGCCGCCGCGCGGGCGACCTGCGCATCCGCGATCAGCGCATGGATAAAGGCCTAGGCCAGGAGCCCGGGGATCTCCTCCGGGTTGGCGGCGACCCGCGCGCCGGCCGCTTCCAGGGCCTGGATCTTTTCTTCCGCCGAGCCTTCCCCGCCATCAACTATCGCGCCGGCATGGCCCATCCGTTTGCCGGGCGGCGCGCTGCGGCCGGCGACAAAAGCCGCAACCGGCTTGGTCATCGCGTTCTTTATAAAATCCGCCGCGGCGATTTCAGCGCTTCCGCCAATCTCGCCCAGCAGCGCGACCTTCTCGGTCTCCGGATCGTTCTCAAACATTTCCAGCACATCGACGAAGGTGGTGCCGATGACCGGGTCTCCGCCAATGCCGACAATTGTCGAGATGCCGATGCCCTGGTTCTTCATGGCGAAGCCGACTTCATACGTCAAAGTGCCGCTCTTGGAGACGACGCCAATGTTGCCCGGTTCCGCCACCATCGCCGGGATGATGCCCACTTTCGCTTGGCCGGGCGTCATAAGCCCCGGGCAGTTTGGGCCGATCAAACGGGCGCCGCGCCGGCGGCAGAATGCCAAGACCTTCATCATATCTGCGACTGGGATATGCTCCGTCAAACAGATGATCAGCCGTATACCGGCATCGGCCGCTTCCATGACAGCGTCCGCGGCGAAGCGCGCGGGAACGGTCACCAGGCTGACATCGGCGTTGGTCGTCTCCACCGCGGCGCGCATGGTATCGAAAACTGGTTTGCCTTCGAACCACTCGCCGCCTTTCCCCGGCGTCACGCCACCGGCCACATCGGTGCCGTATTCCATCATCAGTTTCGTGTGAAAACCGCCTTGACGACCCGTGATGCCTTGAACCAGGACCTTCGCCCCGCTATCGATCAATATGGACATCTCAAGCCCCCTGCTTTACCGCTGCCACCGCCCGCTGAGCAGCTTCCGTTAAGGTCTCGGCGCTGCTTATATTGGGAATCTGCGCGGCGTCAATGATTTGATTTCCTTCGGCGGCGTTTGTGCCTTGCAAGCGAATGATCATTGGAACGGCCGGCTTGACCTCGTTGTAGGCCGTCAAGATGCCGTCGGCCACTTCGTCACAGCGGGTAATGCCGCCAAAGATGTTGAAGAGCACGCATTTCACGTTGGCGTCGGAGAGGATGATTCGCAGCGCGGCCGCAACCTGCTCGGGCGTCGCGCCGCCGCCGATATCGAGGAAATTCGCCGGCCCGATGCCATCGTCGTCGCCGTAAAGTTTGGTCATGTCCATGGTGGTCATCGCCAATCCGGCGCCATTCACCATGCAGCCGATCTGGCCATCCAATTTGATATAGGTGATGCCGGCCTCGCGGGCCAGCCGCTCGGATTCCTGCTCGTCGCTGGTGTCATGATCTTCAACTAGCGCCGGCTGACGAAACAGAGCGTTATCATCGATAATGACTTTGCCATCGACAGCCAGCAAAGCGCCTTCGCCGGTAATCACAAGCGGATTGATCTCAGCCAGTTCAGCGTCGCTTTGGAGATAACATTCATAAAGGCCAGCGAGGACGGTGCCAAAATCGCGCCAGCGCGCGCGCGGCAAACCCATCGCGCTGGCGATATAGGTCATTTGGTAATTCTGCAAGCCCAGGATGGGCTCGACATGTTCGCGGATGATCGCGCCGGGCCGTTCGCGATTGAGCTCTTCGATGTCCATGCCGCCTTCCATAGACGCCATGATCAGCGGCATTCCCGCGCCGCGGTCATTGGTGATCGCCAGATAAATCTCTTGCTTGATATCCGCGCCGGGATCGACAAGAACTTTTTCGACGCGCAAACCTTTGATCTCCATGCCGAGGATCTGGTCCGCATATCGCCGGGCTTCTTCCGCGTCGCGCGCGACTTTGACGCCGCCGGCTTTGCCTCGTCCCCCAACGCGCACTTGGGCTTTCACCACAACTAAACCGCCCAGTTCGCTGGCAATCTCGAAAGCGTCTTCCGCCGTAGTTGCCACCTTGCCCTGCGGAATCGGAATGCCATAGTCGCGGAACAAGAACTTGGACTGATACTCATGCAGCTTCAAATGCTCTACCCTCCCTAATCCTGAAAGGACAGTCAGTTACGGATATTGAATGCCCGTTTGTCATATATTGATTGTAGCGGCAGCGCCGGCTGAAGCCCCGCGCCATATCTATAAGTGTCTTCCACGAAAAAGCTGAAACCATATTGGCTCAGCCCTTAGGTCTTGAACACTGACAGGCCAGCGCCGGCCCGAGTTTTGCAATGCCAAGACGTTTGCCTTTCGGCCCGCGGCCAGTGAAGTTTCGCCGCCGCCTGCCGAGCAAGATTACGCCATACGGTGCATAATCTCAAGTGACAATTGCGTCTGCCGGGATACGGCTTGTATTGCTTTGTGCGCTTGTGCGTTTCTGAGTAGACTTAGTTCTGATGCACTCAAGTTTTGACCACGCGAATTTCGGCGGGAGCTTATGATGAGAGACCGATTGGCGATTGTAGGCATCCTGATATTATCGCTGTTGCTTTATGTCAGTTTCAGCCAGGATGACACCGTCACCAACTTGCTGTCGAATGGCGATTTCGAGGGCGAGTTTGTTGAACTGGATGGCGCCGATCCGCGAAATGTGGCCATGGGCTGGACGCCATGGCACGTGCCTGCGGAGGATACAAGCCCGTCCTTCGCCAATCACGACCCCAATTATGATGTGGAGACGGACAGAATCCGCCTGGATGAAGCGGGCAAAGCCCAGAAGTACTTTACGCTGTTCGCGACGCACCAAGGCGGCATTTACCAATCCGTTGAAGATGTCACCAATGGCTCAACCTATCGTTTCAGCATCTATGCCCACGTCTGGTCGTCCAGCTTTGAAGACACCGGTCTCAGCGAAGATCCGGGTGATGTGGTTCTGCGCGTGGGGATTGATCCCACAGGCGGCACCGATGGCACCAGTTCAAACATCGTTTGGTCGACCGCCGCGACCTTCTTTTATGACGCCTATCGTCAGTATGCGGTGATTGCGACTGCGGCAAGCGCCACGATTACAGTCTTCGTCGAGTCCACCGTGGGACAACCGCGCGCAAACAATTATATCTATCTGGACGATGCGGTTTTGGAGGCGGCCAGTGAGTCGGTCATCGTGGTCGATAGCACGCCGACCTCGGAAACCAACGAGTCGCTAGTGGGCGATGCGACGCCAACTGCCACCCCGATCCCGACTGCAACCGCAACGGCCACGGCTGCTATAGGTCAGCCGCCCGAAGCAACAGAGCCTCCGCTGGCGACTGCTACCGAAGAACCGACTCCAACCGCAACAGTCGAAGACGCTGTTGAAGATGACGGCGAGACGCCAATCTCAGACGAGTTGCCCGATACGGTGGTGCATGTGGTAGTCGCGGATGATACAGTCAGCGCGCTGGCGCTGCAGTACGACAGTACGGTTGAGGCCATCAATCGCGCTAACGGCTTGAATAACGCGAATCTGATCGTCATTGGCCAGCGCCTGATCATACCGGTTAACTTGCCGGAACTGCCCGAAGAGAGCGATGAAACAGCAACGCCAACCGCGACCGCGACTGCGACGCCAACCGCAACGGCGACGCCGACGATCACACCCTCGCCGACTGCCACGCCGGTCACGTATCAGATCCAGCCAGGCGATACCTTGCTGACAATCGCCAATACATTCGGCACGACGGTGGAATCGCTGGCGCAGCAGAACAATATCGCCAATGTCCACCAGATTGACGTCGGCGTCGTCCTGGTGATTCCCACACCGCCGCCAACAGCCACGCCGATTCCGACGGCGACGCCGCTGCCAACGGCGACACCCGTCACTTCAACCACAGGCTCCTATACAATTTACGTCGTACAAGCCGGCGATTTTCTGAGCGAGATTGCCACAACATTCAATACCACCGTCGCCGCCATTGCGCAGTTGAACGGCATCACCAATCCCAGTCGCATCTTCCCGGGGCAAGAGTTGAAGATTCCGGCCGCCGATGGTTCAACCGCGGCCCAGCCGGGGAGCACCAGCACGCCGCTGCCGACACCGACGCCCCAGCCGACGAACGTGCCGGTGACATACACGGTGCAGGCAGGCGATACGCTTTTCGCGATTGCGGCCCGTTTCGGCGTCAGCGCAGTGGAACTGGCGCAGATCAACCAGATCACCAACTATGATCGCTTGAGCGTAGGCCAAGTATTAACCATTCCTGGCTGAGCGCCGGCCGGTTAAGTTGCCATGCGCTGCGGAACCATTTCTTGCAACAAAACGGCCTTCATCCACGGCCCGCTCTGGCCGAGCATGAAGGCCGTTTTTCTGTTGACGGGCGGGCCATTGGATCGAGGCATCTATTTATTAACTCGGAAAGGACTGTAAAATTGCAGTCAAATGGCTGTATTCAACGCATGCAATTTTTCGGGCTGGACACACCGGGACGCATCCGCATCAGCCAGAGGCGCGGGAGATGCGTTTGGAGGCGCTTCCATGTTACCGGGAGCGCGCCAAATCGGGGACCAACTGCGTTTCGATAAGGCCGTGATTTGAGATTCCAATTCAACGTACGCCGCTGCATGCTCGTGATGTTGATTCTGGCCAACAGTATCCCGCTGCTGGCGCAGGAGCAAACTCACTCATCTTTCGCCGTGCATGTCGTTCAACGTGGCGAGAATCTTTTCAGGATCGCCCTGCAATACAATCTGCTCGCGGATGAGCTCGCCGAGGCGAATGGCATCAGCGATGTCGATGCCATAAGTATCGGGCAACGGCTGATCATTCCGCTCGCCGCCGAAAGCGCGCCGTCGGGACGGACGCACATCGTAGCGGCCGGCGAAACACTGGCCAGCATCGCCACTGCCAATGAAATCACGCTGGACGCCCTGCTTCGGCTGAACAATCTGTCATTGTCAGACGCCATTTTCGCCGGCCAGCAATTGCTGATCCCGCCATCTGTCAGCGCGTCAACCACAGCAAACGCGACAGAGGCAACTGATTCCGACGCAAATGACGAAGCGATTACTCAGCCGACAGCGCCGGCGCCATTCCGACATGCCTTTGCGCGAGTCGGCGCGGCGCCGGCTGTCTTTGCGCATGCCGTCAAGTCGGGCGACACGCTCTCCCAAATCGCGCTTCGCTACCAACAGACGGTCGAAGCGCTGGCCAGCGCCAACAATCTGACGGACCCGAGCCTGCTGCGCATTGGTCAGCGTTTGACCATTCCCGGTATCCAACTCCCACGCCTGACGAGCGATTTACCGGAAATCGTTTCCGCTTTTACGATCGATCCGCTTGTTTTCGAAGAAGGGCGCACGGGCCGCATTGAATTGCTGACGAGCGAGCCGGCTGTGCTGAGCGGTCAGTTTCTCGGGCAAGAGCTGCGTGTGATCGCGCGCGATGGCGGAAGGCGCCACAACATCCTCGTCGGCATCCCTATGTTCAGCGACATGGCTGTTTATCCGCTCATGCTTGAATTGCGTGACGGAACCGATACAGTGTTCTCCATCACCGCCACCCTGCAGGTTGTGTCGGGCGGCTACTGGCGCCAAACCATCACCATAAGCGACGATGAATTGGTCGCGCCAGCGGTCGAAGACGCCGAAATCACACTGCTCGCCGGACTGACAAAAGATTTCAGCGAAACGCGGCATTGGAGCAGTTCCTTGGACCTGCCCGCGGCTGCGCCGATGAATGCCGTATTCGGCACGCTCCGCTCCTATAATGGCAGCCCCTTCGATCGCTACCATCGCGGTGTTGATTTTGCCGGCGCGCCGGGCACGTCCGTGCTGGCGGCGGCCGATGGCGCCGTCATCTTGGCCGACCGGCTGATCATTCGCGGCAATACCACCTTGATTGATCACGGTTGGGGCGTATACACGCTCTACGCCCATCAGAACGAGACCCTGGTTCAACTGGGAGACGCGGTGAAGACAGGCCAGGTAATCGGCACGATCGGCTCAACCGGAAGAAGCACCGGGCCGCATTTGCATTGGGAAGTCTGGCTGAACGGCGTCAATGTCGACCCCATGCAATGGGTACGGCAAACCTTCCCCTAGCTATTTTCCGCGCATTTGAAAGGCTGTCCGCTACTGGTTGCGCTACTGCGTTTTCCACGCTGTAGTGGTCCCGAAAAACTGGACACCTGGAATTCGGTAGTGAATCAATTTCGGTTGAAATAGCCTGGTAGGGGCGATCCGGCGGATCGCCCGATGGGTAAAACAGGATCGAAATTGGGCGACTCACCGAGTCACCCCTACCAAATCGTCGGTATTTGAAGAAATTCAACCGACTTTGATACAGTACCTGGAATTCGGACCGCGC
Source organism: Anaerolineae bacterium (assembly GCA_022826865.1). GTDB lineage: Bacteria > Chloroflexota > Anaerolineae > Aggregatilineales > Phototrophicaceae > UBA6055. The sequence goes on along the minus strand of JAJDUC010000028.1, from coordinate 143,699 downwards.
CCTAGCGATGTCAAACTGCGGAACTCTGGCGGGAGAACCAGGACAACTTTCACAATCATCCGCACCATCTCACTACGGGGCTATACAGGTACCTCGTCCATTTTGCCAACTTGCCACGATTTCTATTCGGCAGGTGTCGGCACTCACGGCTACTTGGTCCTATCAGCCTTGGCTTTCTCGTATTCCCGCAGCGCATCCTGCGGCATTTGACTGCCCGCAAAACCGCCGCCGTCAACCAGAAGCGATGAGCCGGTCATATAGTTTGCCGCTTCGCTACACAGAAACATGACGGCGCCAACCATGTCGCCGCCCCTCGCCAGCCTGTTGATGGGCGTACCCGGATTCTCCGTCAAACTTTCCATCAGGCCCGCCAGATAAGCGTCCTTGATGATGAGCGTATCTACCGTCCCTGGCTCGACAGCGTTGACGCGAATGCCGTAACGCGCCAATTCCAGCGCCAGACCTTTGGTCAGACTGCCGCCCGCAGCCTTGCTAGCGCAATAATGCGCCTTGTGCTCGCCGGATGTATGCACACTCACAGATGTCACATTGACGATATTCCCGCCCTGCCCCTGGGCGATCATGTGCTGCGCTACGGTCTGAGCGAAGAGAAAGTAGCCTTTCACATTGGTATCAAAGGTCCTGTTCCAAGTAGCTTCGTCCAGATCAATGATCGGGCAAAAAGGGGCGATGCCCGCATTGTTCACCAATATATCAATGCTGCCGTAACGCGCTGCGACCTGCTGAACGAAGTCGATGACTTGCTGTTTGTCGCGAACATCCACATTCTTTACAAATGCGTCCGGCTGTTCACGTTTAACCTCGCCGAGTTGGTCATCGTTAATGTCACAGCCAGCGACATGCGCCCCCGCATCCGCGAACCCGCTCAGAATAGCGCGTCCGATTCCCCTGGGACTGCCAACACCGGTTACGATCGCCGTTCGCCCGGCGAAGTCAAAAGTCACGTCGGAGAACATGCGAATGCCTCGCCTTACCGCAGGAATTGAACGCGGCGATCGAGGTTTTGGTCAACAACTTTCCAGTTTATCGTGATGCCGAACCCTGGGTCAGTTCCGGGATACAAGCGTCCCTCGCGCAGATCCATGTCGCTATCAAATAGCGGCTCGTCGCCTGGAAACTCGATGTCTAAGTTGTACCATTCGATCATTGGACTCGCCCCGCAGGCCAAGATGAACTGTGCCGCCCAGGGGATATAACCATAATGTGGGATAATCGCGATTTCGGCATCAAGGGCAAGCGCAGCAATCTTCAGCATCTGTGTGATTCCGCCGGCCCAGGTGACATCCGCCTGCCAGACATCCACCAAGCGCTCCTTGGCGAATGGCGCAAAGCCACGAACCAGCGTCTCGTGTTCGCCACAGGCGATTAAGGTGCCGCTCTTCCATTCGCGCCGCAGATGGCGGTAGCCATCAATATCGCCGGCAACCAGAGGCTCCTCAATCCATTTGATGTTGAAGTCTCGCAATGACTTGTCCAGCGCTAATGTATAACGCAGATCCAGCCCCATCCAGCAATCGAGCATAATGTCGGGCTCCGGCCCCAATCTCTCACGCAATTGAGCGATATCCTTGATGTTTTCCGCCATGCCCCATTTTCCACTAGCCGGCCCATACTTCAGAGGCCATTTGATGCCGCTGAATGGCTCCCGCTTTACGCGTTCATCATCGTAGCCAGTCATATAACAGGGGATGCTTTCCTGTATGGGGCCTCCCAGTAATTGACAGACGCTTTGCCCGGCGTCTTTGCCCTTAATATCCCAAAGCGCCAGGTCAAGCGCGCTGATAGCATGCATGAGATAGCCGTCTCGTCCCTGATGATAGGTCGAGCGTATAAGGATGTCATTCAAGCGCTCAACGCGCCGCGGGTCTTCCCCAACGAGCAGGCGTTTGAGGTGCAGCTCAATGCTCAGCGCGCACAATACACTGCCCATTGAGGTATAGCCGACGCCTTCAATGCCGGCGTCCGTTTCAATTTTGACGATAAGCGGACCAAAATCATCGCGCCAAAGCAGCCGGCTGGCGCGATAGGCGGGATAAACAGACATGGGACAGGCAACCGGATATTCGTTTGTCGTGTCGCCCGAGAAGATTAAGGGATAGGCCTGCACGTCAGTAATCGTGATTGATCGTCCCATCGCGGCACACTTTCTATTTGTTGCGGGTTGAAGAGTCTGTTACAGGTTGAAGAGCGCCCATGCGCCCTTCAACCTGCGCGCCTTCCTCAGGCGCTATTCTTCTTCAGGATAGTAGGTGTCGATGTTGTCGCTGCTGATCACTTCATGCGGCACGCGGACGATGCTCGGTACCGCGTTGCCAGCCAGAATATCCAGCGCGAGCGGAATGATGAAGTCGCCATAGCGCTCCGGGAAGAAGGAAACCGTCCCGACCAAGGGCGAGTTGCCTTCACGAATCGCGTCAAGGGCGATCGCGTCAGCGTTCTTGCCGATGACGACGCCATCCACGGCGGGATCGCCGCGATCCGCCTGCGACATCGCGCTGGCGATGCCAAAAGCGCGGTCATCGTTGATGCTGGTCGCCACAATGTATTTGGCTTCCGGATTGGCGGTCAGCCAATCGGTCGTGGCCGCTAGCGCGCCCGCGTTCGGTCCCAGCTCAGCCGTGCGCATGTCTACATCAAAGTAGTTCTCGTCTGGAATGCCCGGATAATTCTCCTTGAAGTAATCGGTAAATGCCGTATTACGGCAAGCCGGCGCGCCGCCAACCGCAGGATCAAGCCCGGTCAAAACGACCATCTCTTCTTCTGGCCACATGTGCTCTTCCGCCCAATTAGCCGCGAACTCCGCCGCGAAGCGCCCGGTCGCGCAGTTATCCGCGCCCCAAAATACCGAGCCGGGGTGAGTGACATCGACCGCGATGACGGGGATATTCTCCGCATTGTATTTCGACATGATCGCTTCGGTCAGCTCCGCGAAGACGTTGAAGGACACGACAAGATCAGGCTCACGCGTGACGCAGGCATCGGCGTTCTCCAGCGGTTGAGTGGTGCTGGGGTAGGCGTTGTTGAAGACGAGCAATTCGACCCCGGCGGCTTCCGCGGCGTTGGCCATGCTGGGGTTCACTTTGAGATCGAAATCGAATTCTTCGCTCTCCGGAGTGAAGCAAATCGTGACATCGCCCATCGCTTCGGCCGCCATGGAGGCGTCCCAGTCCATCATGGCGTCGCCTTCGGCATCCTCAGCCAACTCATAAGCCCCGGCCTCAAAGTTGTAACGCACCCAATAGGCGGACTGATCGGGATCCCCCGGATCTTGATCCATCGTTGGGTTTTCAGGCATGCCTTGAGCGAAAACGGGCATTACCAACAGTAATGCAAGTGACACGATACAAGCTAGAGTTGCAAAAACGCGAAACAGTTTCGACATGATAATGTCTCCTCCAATAACCATTTGCTTTGCATTGTGTGTTGCTGCCAGCGGGTATTGAATCGTCTAGGCCCTCCTTTACCTATATCCGCTGCTTGAGCTGATCCAATGATACCGCAATCATTAACACCGAGCCCTCGACCACCATCTGCCAGTTGGCATTGATATTGAGCAGAGTCATCCCGTTTTTCAGGACGCCCACCAGCAGCACGCCGAGCAAAGTGCCCTGTATAACACCGACGCCGCCGGACAAGCTGACGCCCCCCAAGATGACTGCCGAAATGACACTCAGTTCGCTCCCGGCGGCATACGGGATGCCAGCGCCAGTCAATCCCGCAAGTACGATTCCGGCAAAGCCCGCGCCTAAACCGCTTAGTGTATAAAGCGCGATTCGCATGCCGGTGACATTAATGCCTGCGCGGCGGCAGGCCGAGGCATTGTCGCCAATGGCGTATATGTACTTGCCGAATTGTGTAAACCGCAGCGCGAGGTAGCAGAGCAGCATTGTTGTGAGCATGAGGATGACAGGCACGGGGATCTCCAGCGCGCCAATCACCAGCTCGCCTTGGCCGATCTCCAGGAAGGCGCGGTCGCGGACGAGCGCTGAACCGGAGCGGGTCGCCAGCGTTATCCCACGGACGACGAACTGCATGCCGATCGTCGCGATGATGGGATTGACGCCGATCTTAGTGACGATGATGCCGTTGCTGAAACCAATGAATGCGCTGATGCCCAAGGCGACGGCGAAGGCGAACACGATGCTTGTGTCGGATTCTGCCATGATTACGGCCGCAGCCAGTCCGGAGGCATTCATGATGGCGCCGATGGATAGATCCAGGCCGCCGGAGATCATCAACAGGGTGGCGAATGCGGCAGCAATGCCGGTGATGGAAACGGCGCGCCCGATGTTGAAGGCATTGCGATCATCAAAGAAATAAGGCGACTGGACTGTGAAGTAGACGATGGCGGCGACGAGTACAAATAGCAAGAAGAAGACGTTCGAGTCGCGCCTGCGCAGAAGTGCGACAACCGGATCAGGCAAACGTACTGCAAGACCAGAAGCATCAGCGGGCGATTGCGCTGTCATTCCTATATGTCCCTAATCGCGACCGCGGATGATATAGCGGACAATCTCATCCGGATCGGTTTCCGATGTGAGTTTATCCGCCACCAATTTGCCGCGCTTGAGCACGATGATGCGATCCGTCACTTCAAAAACATCGCGCATTTCATGGCTGATGATAATGATCGTCTTGCCCTGCGCCTTGAAGCGCATGACCAGGTCGAGCAAGTTGCGCGTTTCATTGACGCCCAGCGCGGCAGTGGGCTCGTCGAGGATGATGAGCCGCGCGCCGGCTTTGGCGACGCGCGCCAGCGCGGTCGCCTGGCGTTGCCCGCCGGAGAGGTTCATCACCAGTTCACGAGTGGATGGCACTCTAATGGCCAACTCATCTAAAAGCTGGCTGGTTTCGCGGTACATGCTCCGGCGATCCAGAAGGCGCAATAGCGGGTTGCGGTACGATTCGTGACCTAGAAAGACATTCTCCATAATGTCCAGGTTTTCACAGAGCGCCAGATCCTGATAGATCGTCTCAATTTGTCTTTTCTTGGCATCGCGCGGATGGCGGAAATGCACTTCCTCGCCGTCAATCAACATGTGACCGGCGGAAGGCTCCAGATCGCCGGAGAGAATCTTGACCAGTGTTGATTTGCCCGCGCCGTTGTCACCAACCAGTCCGACTACTTCACCGGATGATATCGAGACACTGACCTCGTTGAGGGCGACCACCCCTTTGAAATACCGGCTCAGGCGCTTCGTCTCAACTACTGGCGGCGTTTCCATGGATTGACGTCATGCCTCAAACAGTATTTCCGCCGTCCCGAAGTATGCGTCGATGCACAGCGCGGCTGGGGAATTAGCCTAATGATAACGACGACCAGAGAAGCTAACAACTAATCCCGATTTTCCCCAGGGCAATCGCATCAAATTGAAATTGCGCTGACAAATGACAATTTCGCCTCACATTTCGTAATCTGTAGGGGCGTTTCGCTGAAACGCCCGCAATTTGCAGGCCATTTTCAACAGGCGTCTCACGAGACGCCCCTACATTTGAACAATTTTCGTGGCGAACGGCTCATTGTGATTTTGATGCGATTGCCCTGGATTTTCCCGAGCCCGCTCCTTGAATTCTTCCAACAACGTAATGTGAAAGCATGAAGAAGTCATGGGAGGCAGAATCACGCGACAAGCGCCCAGTACCAGACAATCCTCAAAGGGCCGACTAAGACGCGAAGGCGCGATCGAGCGCTTCAAAGTCGGTGAATAAGAAATGGTCGTGGTAGTAATGGATCCACAGGAATGACAAGATCGCGGTGTAGTAGGCGATATCAAAATGGCTGTTGCCATCAATCCCCGGCCTGACAATACCGGCCAGCGCATAGACCAGCAGGAAGATGACCGCTGAACCGACCAGCAGCATCGCGCTAAAGCCGTAAAGCGCGCGCGAATCGGCCGTTCGACGGCTGAAACGCGCAACCAGCGGCGCGCTATCATCCAGATCGCCCGCCATCTGCCGCACCTTGATGATGTAAAACGTGATCGCGAGATACTGGAAAGAATGCCAGGTATTCAGCCCTTGAAACGCGGTATCGAGGTTGGGCAACATCGGCGTGCAAAAAGCCACCAGCACTGTCAACGAAACAAAGGCAAATTTCGGCAGGTTAAGAATGCCGTGGTAATGCTCGTAAGCGCTCTTGACGACATAAGAGACCAGCGCCAAACCGAACACCAACGCGAACAGAACAAATAGCCAGGGATTGTCCGGCTGCTGAAACAGGTCGGGAATCGCCTCGCCCAGGTCATTTTGCCCGATTTCAAAGGTGCCTTGACTGATCTTCCACATCGCGACGGGAAACAGACTGGTCAGCACAACGGCGTAATCTACCAAGCGTGAAACCGGGCTCAAAGCGCTCTTGCGTACGAACTTCGCTTCCTTGTGATTGTACAATTCGACAATATAAGTCACCTGATGCAAGACATGAAGCGACGCCCAGAAAAAGAAAAACGTCAGCATCAAGCTCAAATTCAGGAAGGCCAGCGAAATCACCAAGACCGGGATGATAATTGAAGAGCGGATCAGAGTCGGGTAGCGCTCTTTAAAGCGCTCGTCCAGGCCGGTGCGCAGAAATGTAGACATCATGTGCGGCCCGCCGATCGCCACCGCCACAAAGGTATTGACCAGATTACGGCTGATGTCGTCCGCGATCCCCAGGCGCACGCCCAGCAGGTACATCAGATAGGGCAGCGGCACCACCACGACGCTGAGGGTGATGAAGAACAAATCCCAGCGCCTGTTGCGCAGCCACAGACTTCCCTTGTCTATTTCAGCGGCGTAGATATGAGAAGGCGCGAGTGGGACCGCGCTTGTCGCCATGAACTGTCTCCTGCGTGAAATGGCTACTACTATTTTACTGGAATTTACTTAGCAAGGCAAAGTAAATCTTATGCCAAGAAAAGATTCTCATCTTGCGATCAGGATAAGAAACCCAGCCAAAGGCAGAAGTTCGTGGGATGGTCAACGCAGCTTGCCGGCGCATTAAGCAGCAGGACGGCGACGCCGGCGGCAAGCGCCAGACCGAGAATCATGAAGGCGCAGCCGCACCAGGACACCGGTCCCCCTTGCAAGATACCGGTCAGCGCTTCAAGCAAGCCGAAAACAACCTCGAAAATACCGCTCACAGCCTGAAGGAGTAAGCCGATGACGATGAGGGCGACGCAGAGCAAAGCGCAAGCGACGGCGATATAGGGCAGATGAGCCGGGTCAATGTTCCCTAGAATCTCTATCATAGAGTTCCACGATTAGACGGTCAAGCGCTCAATCGACGGTCGCGCAGCCGCGATTGTAGGTATCGCTGAATGTCCAGGACACCGCGCTGTCCCGCCGCTGATAACAGTCACAGTATCGCACGTCCTGGCTGCTCTCGCCCGCATGCCAAAGTAAAAAGTTAACGGCCGTTTCGACGCAAACTCGGGTTTCGTCGAGCGCGCCCTGCGCGATCGACGCGCGTTCGATACGCAAACCGCGCGCATCCGGCTCGCTCAACAGGGCAATGAGCAGGCGCGGATGCGCATGCGCCTGCGGAATATCGGCGTGCTCCAAGCGGATCTCGCCATTTGCCGCCAAGTAGAATAAGGCGCAGGGCGTCATCAGGAAGGCGAACCAGGCGACAAGCAACAGCGCGCAACCCAGGCGTCGCGCCGGGCTGCGCTTCGGGCGGGCGGCCGCCTCGGGAGCCGCGCTTGCCAAATCTTCAGATGATTCCGACGCATTGGTCGTCAATTCAGACATGTGGCGCCCGATCAATTCCTCGGCTGGATATGCGCCGGTGCGCCGAATGTTGCTGCGAAGTCCGGCCCTCGTCCATGCAATTTAGTATACCTGCTGCGCGCCCGCCGGCGGCGGCGCGCTCGACCGCGATGAATTGTGTGGGAACGGCGTCGCAAACGATCCAATATCCCTCTTGTTTCGGACCTATGGGCCACCATTCAGCCGCCTTCATGGAAACGCATTTGGATGTGGTCGTTCTCATCGTAACTGACATGGGCGTGCAGCAGCGCCTCTTTATCCGCCATATCAAGGACGCGCGGCAAAAGCTGTGGCAGATCTTCGACCAGATCAAGGGACAGCAATTGGTTCTTCGGGATCCATTCCAGGTCGCCTTCGCCGCCGTCGCTTATGGTTGTCCGGCTGTCGCTGATCGCTGTATAGACGAAGAGCATGATCCCGGACTTTTCGCCGGCGTCGATATTGTGGATGCTGCGCAGGCGCAGGCTGTGCGGGCGTAGGCCGCTCTCCTCAAAGATTTCTCTCAGCGCTCCGCTCGCCGGGTCCTCATCGCGCTCGATATGACCTCCTAGCCCGTTGTATTGATTGGGGAAAACCCGTCTGTGCGCGGCGCGTTTCAGCATCAGCACGTCATCACCGTTCATGACAAAGGAAAGCGTGCGCGGCATGGTCATCCATCGGTCTTTCGTCGCCTCAGCGCCTTGCTGCTTTGCTCCCATAAACCATCGCTCCCATCGTGCCGCCATCGCAGTACAATTGCCCAGCGCCGCAGTTCATGCTACGCTATGCGCCTGACTAGGCTTATTCTATACGGTAAGGCAATGATTTCGAATCCGATAAGCGCTCCGCCGCCGGATCTTAGGGTCGTGGAAATTGACGAAGTCTTGCCACACGAAAAGAGCGATATCCAGCGTTCGCAGCCGCTAATCGAGCGTTTGAAAGACGCCGAACTCTATAAGAACCCGCCAATGGTTGCGGCGGTGGCCGGCGGCAAGTATGTGCTTATGGATGGATCGAACCGCCATATCTCCATGAAGTCGCTGGGTTTCAGACATATCCTGGTCCAAGTTGCGGATTACGAAAGCGAATTTGTCGAATTGGGTGTATGGCAGCATATCGTCTCCGATTGGGATTCGCAGCAACTTCTCTACGAACTGAAGCAGATCGATCAAATTGAGATGCGAGCTGGCTGGGACGCAAGCGCGGTGGCGCAGATCTTGCTTCGCGATGGACCCGTCTACGCTATTCACGCGGCGGCGGATTCATTGCCGGAGCGCAACAGAATGCTTCGTCAAGTCGTCTCAATTTACCATCAAAACGCGACGCTGTATCGTACACCTTTGGTTGACCCGGCGCAGATCTGGTCCCTCTTTCCCACTGGATTCGCCCTGGTCATGTTTCCTTTGTATCAACCGCCGGACATTGTCGAGGCGGCGCTGCAGCGCGCTTTCCTGCCCCCGGGCGTCAGCCGGCATATAATTCATGGACGCGCCCTGAATCTCAACTATCCGATGAAATTCCTGCGGGAAGAATCCTCGCTCCAGACAAAGAATGCGCAGTTGCAAGCCTGGCTGCAGCGGCAGTATGCCGAGCGCAGCGTTCGCTTTTATGCCGAAGCGACTTATCAATTTGATGAATAGATTGATGAATAGATTGAGATGACGCAAAGCGCGAAAAATATACTGAGCGCTACCGCGCTATACAGCGACGATGCGGAATACCGGATTCTGCGGCTGCCGCCGAACGCGATCACCTTGGGCGCAGGCATCGTCGCGGAAGCGAATCTGCCCTTCAGCGCCTTGATCGCGGACAAAGACGAGTTGACGCTGATGCTGCCGGATGCGGCCTGTCAGGCTTTTAGTCGGCGCCTGCGCTTCGCGCAGATCAGCGAGCAGTCATACCGGCTGATCACGTTTGACGCCGAGCTTGAGCCGACGCTGGTGGGCTTCATCGCGCAAGTCAGCGCTGCGCTGGCCGCCGCGCGGATACCCATTCTGAGCTTCGCCGCGTATTCGCGCGATCACGTTTTTGTGCCGGCGGAAGATTTCAAGCGAGCGATGGACGCTCTGCGCGCATTAAAAGAACGGCTGGCATTGGGGTGAGATAAAGTGGAAATCAATCTCTTCAATGATCCTAATCTGGCGCCCCAACCCCGGCACAAAATCAAGATCGAGTCAATGCGCGCCCGGCCCTATGCAGACAGATTCCGCGTGAAGGTCAATCTCAAGCTCACGCCCTTTCAAGAACGGCCGAATCTCGTGATCACTGCCCACCGCTCAGACGGCTTGCAGGTCAGCGACCTGGACGTCATCGCCACCATGCACTTTGAAAACGAATATACTCTGCATATCCGCGGTCTGGACGAGCCCAGCGGAGACTTTACCTTGACAGCGGAACTGTACTATGAATTGCGGGATCCGCCGCAAGACAAGCGCGAGATCTCATTTCACATCCCAGCCGAAGAAAGCTAGCCATGCCGGCGCGCATTGCTTATACGGCCGCGCGGGAGATTGCCGAGCACGCCGCCAGGGAAGCGCCGAAAGAGGCCTGTGGCTTGCTGGCAGGCCGAAGCGGCCACATCAGCCATAGCCTGCCGGTCCGCAATTTAGCGCCAAGGCCGGAAGCGCAATTTGAACTGGATCCGCGGGAAGAGCTCATCGCTCTAAAAGCAATCGACAAACGCGGACTCGAACTGCTTGGCGCCTACCATTCGCACCCGGACGCGCCGCCGATACCGTCCGGTGAAGACATCGCCGGCGCGGTCGACGACGGGCTATTGCAGTTGATCCTGTCGCTCGACAGAAGCGCGCCGCGGCTCAAGATTTGGCGGATCGGCGACGGTCGGGTGACGCCGGTTGAGCTGATTTTCGAGGACCAGTCCGCCCTCGTCGACGACCACGCGCTATCGCGCTTTCAGGAGTTGGCTGTCGTCATAGCCGGCCTGGCCAGCCTGTTCATCTTGCTTGCGCTTGCCCTTGCTTTGCTCCCGCCCGCGCCCGATCTTTCAGCGTTGCCCTAGCCCAAGCGCCGTGGATGCCCTGATTGTCGCCCTTATCGGGCTTGCGCTCGGCGGCGGCGTCAATCTGTTGGCTGACGATCTGCCCCGCGGGCGCAGAATCGGGCTGCCGCGCTATCCGGACGGCAGCCGCCGTCCCTTGCTCGCTTGGCTTGGCGTCAGCGCTTTTCTGCTTCAGCGGCGTCAGCCGCCGTCGAGGGAGAATCGCATTGACAATAGCGCCTCCTGCGAATTCGCGGGCGGCGGCGGTCTTTCTTGGCGCTATCCCCTGACGGAACTGGCGCTCGCCGCGCTGATGACGCTAACGCATCTTTTTTGCCTTGGCAGCCCCGGCGCGGGCAGCGGGCAGTACCTGATTTGGCAATGCTACGCCGTCGCCTTCGTCTTGATTGCCCTGGCCGATCTGGAGCGCAAGGTCATCTTGTCTCTTCCGCTGGCCGGCGTCGCCATGCTTGCGCTGATTGACGCCGCCGTATTTCCGAAAGCCCCGCCTGCGATAGAGTCCGCGCTTATAGGCGCGCTATGCGCTGGCTGCGTCTTCGCGTTGGTCCATCTTGGCGGACGACTCTACGTGAAGGCCGCGAGCAAGCAGACGGATCTAGCGGAGCGCGCCATCGCCTTCGGCTCAGGCGATGTCTACCTGATGGCAGTCTGCGGAATGATCGTTGGCGCTCCGGCAGTTTTTCCGACGATGCTTATGGCGGTCCTGCTCGGCGGCGGCGGCGGCCTGCTCCACCTGGCGTTTCTGCGCCTGAAAACGAAGCAGGTTCAACGCTTCAGCGTCATAGCTTATGGTCCTGCGATCCTGACCGCCACCTATGTCATGCTCTTCTTCGGGGACGAGATCTCGCGGCTTCGATTCTAAGCGGCGGATAATGGCGCCAGGGGCTGGCGCAGAAAGCCGGCCGCGTCAGACTACGGCGCTCAGCTCAGAATCAAACTTGGCGATGACGCCTCCGCCCAAACAGATATCGCCGTCATAAAAGACCGCCGCCTGCCCCGGTGTGATATCGCGTTGTGGTTCATCAAAGGCGACCTGCGCGCGCCCGTCCTGCCCGATGATGACTGACGCGCTCTGAGGCGTCGCCTTGTAACGTATCTTGACATCGGCGCGGAAGGGAGCGGCGGGCGCTTCCCCTCTCAGCCAATTCACCTGTTCGGCGATCAATTCGTCCCGACCCAATTGTTCCCTCAGTCCGACAACAAGCGCATTCTTAAAGGGATTCATCGCCAGTACATAAAGTGGCGCAGAATATGAAATGCCCAGTCCCTTGCGCTGACCGATCGTATAGTTCGCCAGCCCCTGGTGTTCGCCCAACACCAGACCATCTGTCGTAACGATGGGGCCCGGAGACATGACATCGGGCGCATGCAAGCTCAGAAAGTCGCGATAATCGTTGTTGCCCAGGAAACATAGATCCTGGCTATCCTTTTTGCTGGCGACATCAAAATCCAATTCCTCCGCCAGCCGGCGCACTTCGCTCTTGGGGTATTCCCCGACCGGAAACAGGGCGCGCCTGAGTTGCTCCTGGCCCAATACGCTCAATACGTAACTCTGATCTTTATTTACATCCACGCCCCGCCGCAGCGCCCAGCCAGAATCCACATCGCCGCTGACGCGCGCGTAGTGGCCGGTCGCCAGGTAATCCGCATCCAGCGCCAAGGCATTGTTCAGCAGCCAGTCGAAGCGAATATGTCGATTGCACTCGAGGCAAGGGTTCGGCGTGTAACCATTACGGTGCCCTTCGATAAAATAGTTGACAATCGTATTCCTAAAGATGTCTTTGCTATCCAGCACATAAAAGGGAATGCCCAATTGGTCGGCGATGCGTCGGGCGTCGCTCATCTGGTCAGGCGTGCAGCAGCGGTTATGCTGCGCCCCGCCCAGCGCTTCATCGGACCAGAGGCGCATCATCATGCCGACGACATCATAACCCTCGCGCAGGAGCAATGCTGCCGCGACCGAACTGTCAACGCCGCCGCTCATTGCTACCACTACACGCGCCTTCTTCGTAGTCATGACGCCCATTCGCGTTGCACTTTGCCCAGCTTTTCAACCGCTTCCGCCAGCGCTTCGATAGCGTAGTCAACTTCGGCAATCGTCGTATTTCGGCCGACAGACAGGCGCAATCCGCTTTTCGCCGACTCCGCCGAATAACCGGCCGCAAGCAGTGTCGCCGCGGGTTCGGGATTGCCAGTTTTACAGGCGGATCCGCTACTCGCGGCGACGCCTTTCATATCCAGGTGCATCAAAAGCGCGTTGGCGTCAATGCCGTGCAAGACAAAGCTGGCATGAGACGGCAGCCGATGCTCCGGATGACCGCTCAACTCCGCGGGGTCGACGCGCTCCAGCACACCGCGGATCAAGCGGTCGCGCAGCTTTTGAAAATGCGCCAGCCGCTCGTCCCGTTCCTGATAGGCCAATTCCAGCGCCCGGGCCAGACCGACGATGAATGGGGTGTTATGCGTTCCGGCGCGGCGCCCGGCTTCATGACCACCGCCGGTTAAGGCGCTCGCCAAGTCGATTCCCTGCTTGACATAAAGAATGCCGACGCCCTTGGGGCCATAAAACTTGTGGGCCGACAAGCTAAGCAGATCGACGCCAAGCCGCTCGACATCGAGGGACAGTTGGCCGCCCGCCTGAACCGCGTCGGTATGGAACAAAATACCGCTGTCGCGGGCAATGGCCGCGAGCTTCGGCAAGTCATTGATGCTGCCCAGCTCGTTGTTGGCGTAGATGACGCTCGCCATAGCGCCGCCGCGCCGGCAAGCTTCTGCAAAGGCTTCGGCCTTGACCAAGCCATAACGATCCACCGCTACAATCTCGCTCTTGAAGCCCATCAATTGATCTAACTGCGCGACTGTCTCGGTTACGGCGCTGTGTTCCACCGGGGAGGTAATCAGTCGCGAAGGCAGGCCGCTCGCGCGCGCGCGCCAGGCGGCGCCGCGCAAAGCCAGGTTGTCGCTCTCCGATCCACCGCCGGTGAAAACAATTTCCGACGGGCGGCAATTCAGCACGGCCGCCACCGTAGCGCGCGCGTCTTCGATCGCTCGCTCGGCTTGGCGGCCAAAGCGATGCGTCGAAGATGGATTCGCAAAGACTTCACTGAAGTAGGGCATCATCGCCGCTAGAACACGCGGATCCACTGGCGTCGACGCCGAGTAGTCGAGGTATGCCTCAGGCCGATCTTTCATCTTCTAAGACTCATCTCACCCTGGCGCGGTTAGCACATGCGCCATCCATGACAGCCGTCACCATTCTAAACCAGCGGGCTGCCGTCCGACAATGCGCAAGGCCAGGATTCGGCCCGGGCAAGAGCCGCTGGTTGAAATTGCCATTCATCCTGTACTATCATACCTGGGCGGTTGGCCTGAGCTAATGCCGCGCTTAATTTACAAGCGACCAGTTGCGGAGCGACAAGGGATGCCTACGATCAGCAAGATTCACGGGCGCGAGGTGCTGGATTCACGCGGAAACCCCACGGTTGAGGTGGAGATCTGCTTGACGGACAACTCGATGGGGCGCGCAATAGTGCCGAGCGGGGCGTCGACAGGCGAACACGAAGCGCTGGAATTGCGTGATGGAGACCGGTCGCGTTATTTGGGCAAAGGCGTGCTCAAGGCGGTTGCGGCCGTGAACGATGAGATCGCGCCGGCGCTCCACGGGCTGCAGCCCTATGACCAAAAGGCAATCGACGAACTCATGCTCGCTCTGGACGGCACGGCGACGAAGAGCAATTTGGGCGCGAACGCCATCCTCGGCGTCTCGATGGCGCTGGCGCATGTGGCGGCAAGCAGCCTGGGTCTGCCGCTCTACGCCTACCTGGGCGGCATTCACGCGCATGTCTTGCCGACGCCGATGATGAATATCATGAACGGAGGCAAACATGCCCTCGGCAGCACCGATTTTCAGGAGTTCATGGTCATGCCGGTTGGCGCGCCCACGTTTCGCGAGGGCCTGCGCTGGGGCACGGAGATTTATCATCAGCTCAAGAATGTATTGCATGAGCGCGGCTACCAGACGACCGTCGGCGACGAAGGCGGGTTCGCGCCGAGCCTGGGCAGCAACCAGGCGGCGCTAGATGTCATCATGGAGGCGATTGAAAAGGCGGGCTATCGCGCCGGCGAAGATATCTTCATCGCGCTGGATCCGGCCAGTTCCGAAATTTACGAAGGCGGACAATACAATCTGGCGATTGAGGGACGGCGGCTAAGCGGCGAAGAAATGGTCGAGTTTTGGGCAGACTGGTGCGACCGTTATCCTATCATTTCTATAGAAGATGGTCTGGACGAGAACGATTGGGAAAACTGGGCGTTGCTGATGGAGAAAATAGGCGATCGGGTACAGGTCGTCGGTGATGACCTGTTGGTGACCAACGTGGAAAAGGTCAGGCGCGCAATAAACGAAAAGGCCGCCAATGCGCTGCTGTTCAAGGTCAACCAAATCGGCTCGCTGACCGAAGCCTTCGCCGCCGGACAGTTGGCTCAGCGCCACAATATGACGGTTGTCACCAGCCACCGAAGCGGCGAGACCGAAGACAATACGATTGCCGATATTGCCGTCGCCATGAATAGCGGACAGATTAAAACCGGCGCGCCCGCGCGGACGGACCGCATTGCCAAGTACAATCAATTGCTGCGGATTGAAGAAATGCTTGGCGCCGCCGCCCAATACGCCGGCCGGGCCGCTTTTGCCAACCTGAACGCCGACATAGATTGAGCGCCGGAGCTCGAGCGCCGTTGCGCCGGAAAACTGCGTACCGGCGCAATCGGGAACAAAAGGGAACGCCTGTGCGACTAAGCCTGGACAGCAAGCATACCAAGATAGTTGCCACGATTGGACCCGCGTCCCATGCGCCGGAGACCTTGCGCGCGATGATTCGCGCCGGCATGAATGTCGCGCGCATCAATTTCTCGCATGGCGATCATCAGACGCATGGCGCGACAATCGACCATATCCGCCGCATCGCGGACGAAGAGAATACGGTGGTCGCTATTCTCTGCGACATCCAGGGTCCCAAGATTCGTATTGGCAATTTGCAGCCCGATCCCATGATGCTCAGCATCGGCGACAAAATCAGGCTGACCCTGGACGACGTGATCGGCGCGAACGGGCTGGTGTCCCTGCCGCACCCCGAGTTCGTTCGGGATATTCAGGCGGGTACGACGCTGCTGCTTGATGACGGCAACCTGCAATTCAGCGTGAAGGAAGCCGATGGCAGGACGCTGGTCTGCAATGTCGTTGTTGGCGGCGCGCTGAAATCGCGCAAAGGCGTCTCCGCGCCAAACGCGCGGCTGACATTGTCCGCCATTACCGACAAAGACCGCGAAGATATCGACTTTGCCCTGTCCAAAGATTGTGATTATTTGGCGATGTCATTTGTCCGCTCCGCCAAAGACATTCATGAATTGAAGCAACTGATGACGCGCCTGGGGAAGAGCGCCGCCGTAATCGCCAAGATCGAAATGGGTGAAGCGCTGG
This sequence comes from Anaerolineae bacterium, assembly GCA_022826865.1. Classification (GTDB taxonomy): domain Bacteria; phylum Chloroflexota; class Anaerolineae; order Aggregatilineales; family Phototrophicaceae; genus UBA6055. The sequence continues at coordinate 127,452 of JAJDUC010000028.1, read as the reverse complement.
ATAATATCGAGGAGATCATCGCTGTCTGTGACGGCATCATGGTAGCCCGCGGCGACCTCGGCATAGAAACGCCGGCGGAAGAGGTGCCATATCACCAAAAACGCATCATCAATCTATGCAACGCCGCGGCTAAACCGGTCATCACAGCGACGCAAATGCTGGAATCCATGACCGAGAATCCGCGTCCAACGCGGGCTGAAGCCAGTGACGTATACAATGCCATCCTGGATGGCACAGACGCCATCATGTTAAGCGCCGAAAGCGCAAGCGGCAGCTATCCCGTTCGCAGCGTCCAGGTGATGAGCGAGATCGCTTCCATCGCCGAACGAGACCTGTATTCATTTCACAGTCCCGGCGTCGGTCTCGCGGAGGACGAGGCGCAGATGCGCGAGAAACGGGAAGACATTTCGGATGCGATCAGCAAGGCGACAACCGATATCTCCGACATGATCAGCCCGCGGGCTATCGTCACTACCAGCATGTCCGGCTATACAACGCGGCGAGTCGCAAAAGAGAGACCGAAGACGGCGATTCTTTGTATGACGCCCAATACAACCACGCAGAGGCGCATGGCGCTGGTTTGGGGCGTCACGCCCTTGCAGATTCAGGAGTTTGCCACGATTGACGAGATGCTAAGCATCATCATTCGCGCCGCCCACGACCGCGGCTTGGTCGCGCGAGGCGATCGCCTCGTCATCATCGCCGGCGTGCCCTTCGGAATCGACAGGCAGACCAACTTGATTAAGATCCATACCGTCGGTGAAGAAGGCGAAATCTAAAGCCCCCGGCCTTTGAAATAGGCGACCGCGTCCAACTCCCCAACCAGCTGCTCCGATGATGAATTCAGTTACTGCGACGCCACCCAGGGCGCATCAATCGGCGCCGGCTCCGAGGGTTGAACATGGCGTGAGCTTGTCGCGATTGTGCCGTCCGATGTGTAATTGACTTGGCTGGTTGTACAGCGCGGGCAGATATTCCAGGGCAGTTCCAGCAGGTATTCACACTCCACGCAGGCCTTCTTGAGCCGATGATAACAATGGGGGCAGGCTTGCCAGTCCTCCTGCACACGCTGGCCACAGCCGGGACAACTTGGGCGCTCCTCAATTTCTTGCAGCAAGGCTTCTTCTTCCAGCGAACGTTCGTAGACTTCCGTGAGTGTTTCGCGCGGACGGAGAAGAATATAGATGAACAGGCCGGGGACGTTTAGCAAGAAGACAAGAATCGCAACCAGCATTTGCGCCAGCGGATCGCGCGAGCGGGAGCGCATATCGCGGTATGCCCACATGACGATCGCCAGCCAAAATGACGCGACAATGACAACAACGATGATGGTGGCGATCAGAATAATGTCGTTGAGACTCTCGGGCATGCTTCATTCTCCTGCAGCGCAGCGCCAGTACCGCATCTTCGGCGCCGCCGCCGCTAGCTGCCGCCGTTGCCGGAATTGCGCCCCAAAAGCAAGGCCACCTCGCTGACAACGGTATCAAACTGATGCCCTGAGGCATAAAACTCAATCGAACGGATGCGAGCGGGCCAATCGTCCTCGGCAATCGAGTTGAGCAAGTTGTCCGAATCAAAGGTATACCATACCGCCTGATTCGTGTTGACATGATCCTGAATGCAGCTATCGCAGCGCTGCCGCGCCTCCTCCGAGTCCAGGTCTTCATAGAAGAAACCGCGGAGCCAATGACCGCGACTGTCGTAGTCGATCCGCAACATCAAGGGGCACTCGCTCGCTGCTTTGCCGCACAAACTGAGCGACTGATAATTGGCGCTGAAGGTCGCCAAGACGCGCAGAGAATCAAACTCGGTCACATCCAGACCATCGCCTTCGAATTCTTGCAGGCATCTGACGACGCCGTGAGTAGCCGCATTGTTCAGCCGGCGCAAGCGGATACCCACACGGCCGTCATGCTCCACAAGGGCGAAACTGCCTTCCGGCGGCTGCTCCTGGCTGATGCTGCAATGCCAGTTCGGCAACGAGCTCTCCAGCTGGGTTCCGGCGACATTTGTGTCCTGCAAACTAAAGGTCGCATTGGTCAGCGCATTGGTTGTGGATTGACGGATGGAGCTGCTGCGGGCCCCAACCCGCACCACAAGTTCCTGTCCGCTGCGCACGAGATCGGGTCGTTCGGGGTCGTCGCGGAAGAAGGCGCGGGCGACGCCGACGAGGTTCAATAGACGGATATCATCTTCAGACACACTGAGACGATACCGGCCATTGTTCAGGATCTGCACGTGCAAACCCTTGTCGCTATTTAAATCCTCGGTGTAGATGTCCATTACAAAGGGATGTTCAGCCACGCCCGTGACAAGAATGTCCAACTCGCCTTTCAAGCGTGAAAACTGCAGGCGCAGCGGATTCTGGCGGCTCCACTCAAATCGTGGGCGGTTGGCGAAATTGAAGGTGACGAAGGTATTGCCTTGCAGCGTGACCGCCGCCAGCAGCGGGCCCGACGCGTCGTTGGCTTCGCTCACATCCCGGAATTGAATGGTCGCCTGGGACAGGGAATCGGTGCTGATGCTCGTCAGCGCATTGGTAAGTTCTTCGTTCTGACGTTCAACTGTTTCGATCAGGTCGCTGCCGGTAATGCCAACCGTTCCCTTGGCCACGTGCAACATAGCGGGCATGGCGACTGTGGATTGGAACAGAAAATGGTAAACGCCCAGAATCGTGGACAGCGTCACGGTGCAGAATAGCGCAAATGACCCCAGCAGCACGATCCATGCGGCGCGCTCCGGCGAGACCGTCCCGCTATATTCAAGCTCCGGATCACTGTAAGAGGCCTCTGCAATGACCTGCTCAGCTTGTTCCGTTATGTCCACTGAGCACAACCCTCAGAATGACTGGCGCGCAAGCATCGCCGCTCATTATAACATTCGCCTGCTATTTTGTCGCAGCGATATTGCGGTATAATCCGGACAATTGAACATGCCAAAATGACGATTGAGAGGCCGCGGAAATGTCCGGTCACAGCAAGTGGTCGACTATCAAACGCAAGAAAGGCGCCGAAGATGCCAAGCGCGCCAAGATCTTCACGCGTTTGGGGCGCGACATTGTTGTTGCGGCGCGCGATGGCGGTGGCGACGAGAATGCGAATCCCAAGCTGAAGTTGGCAATCGCGAAAGCTCGCGCCGCCAATATGCCCAAAGACAACATCGAACGCGCAATCAAAAAAGGCACGGGGGAAATTGAAGGCGGGGATGTTGTTGAAATGCTTTACGAGGGTTATGGTCCCGAAGGCGTCGCCTATATCGTGGAGATTTTGACCGACAATAAAAATCGCGCATTGGCCGAGATCAAGCACGCCTTCAGCAAACACGAAGGCAGCCTCGCGACAAACGGCGCTGTGCTCTGGCAATTCGATCGCAAAGGCTACATCACCATAAGAGGCGAAATTGACTTCGACGATCTTTTTATGGAAGCGGCCGAGGCCGGCGCTGAAGATGTCGTGGACGATGACGGCATTATTACGGTGTACACGCCCCGCGATGACTTCAGCGCTGTTGAGAACGCTTTGAGCGACGCCGGTTACGCATTTGAAGATAGTGAATTGCGCTGGTTCCCTCAGAACGAAATTGATGTTTCGACCGGTAAAGCCCTGCAGAATATGCGTTTGATGGAACAATTGGAAGAATCCGACGACGTCCAGACGGTCGCGTCGAATCTCAATATCACGGACACGGTTTTGGCGGCATACGAGTCCTAGGATGATTTCCCTCGGCATAGATCCCGGCACGGCTTCTCTTGGTTATGGCGTCGTGCGTGAACACGGAGACGGCTCGCTGGAAGCATTGGAATACGGCGTCATCCGTACTGGGCCTGAAGCGCCCATGCCCATGCGCTTGCAGAAAATCCACCGCGAGTTGGGCGAGTTGATGGGCCGGCATAGACCGGATCGCGCCGGTGTCGAGGAGTTGTTTTTCTCGCGCAATGTCAGCACGGCGCTCACGGTGGCCCAAGCCCGTGGCGTTGTTCTGCTGGCCCTGCAACAGGCGGGCCTGACCATCGCTGAATACAAACCCAACGCAATCAAAATCGCGGTCTGCGGTTATGGGGGCGCGGACAAGGCGCAAATAAAGGAAATGGTTCGTCTGCTTCTGGGACTGAAAGAGGCGCCGCGCCCGGACGATGCCGCTGACGGCTTGGCCGTTGCCATTACCGATCTGCACAGTTATCGCTTGCGCAGCCTGGACCCCGCCTAAAGTGAGCCGCCAGGGATGATTGCCACGCTCGAAGGCTTACTGGCTCACCGGGGGGCGGATCAGATTGTCGTCACGGTCGGCGGCATAGGCGTTGAAGTCGCCGCGCCCTTCAGCACGATTGAGAAGCTCAACACTGATCGCGTGTTCTTGCATACGCGCCTGGTCGTGCGGGAAGACTCCTTGACTCTGTACGGCTTTGCCACAACTGATGAGCGCGAGCTATTCGACGCCGTGTTGAGAATCAGCGGCATCGGGCCGAAACTGGCCCTGAGCCTCCTGAGTTCATTAAGCGTCGAACATGTCCGCAGCGCCGTCCACAATGATCGACCGGAGATCATCAGCCGCGTACCCGGAATCGGCAAAAAAACGGCGCAGAAAATCGTGCTCGAATTGCAGGACAAGATGCCGGCCGGCCTGGAGGCTATGCCGACAACGGGCGCAGAGGACGATACCAGCGCCGATGTCATGGACGCATTGACCGCGCTTGGATACAGCGTCGTCGAAGCGCAGGCCGCCGTTCAGGCGCTTCCACTGGATGCCCCGGACGGCGTAGAGGAGCGTGTGCTTATCGCCCTGCAAAGCCTGGGCGCCTGACTCCTCTGCGCCCGGCGACAATTCGGCGCAGCCGAACATGCTGCGGGAGATCCACATGGCAGACCGGTTAATCGGCAAACGCGTTCCCGTCCTCGACAAGGGTTGGATTGAGTTGGTCGATTTGATGCCGCATCCGGAGTCCGGAATTACTGGCGACCTTGCAATTGTGAACGCGGCGCGCGTCAGCTTCCTGGGCGAAAGCAAAGGTGCGGAGCGCGACAAAAAGCTGCTTTTCTATCTGCTGCGTCACCGCCACACCTCCCCGTTCGAGATGGTGGAATTCAAGTTTCGTGTGCGCGCGCCCCTGGTCACCTGGTGGCAGTGGGTGCGCCACCGCACCTGGAACATGAATGCGCAATCGGGCCGTTATACGCCTTTTCAGGAAGATGACTTTTATGTGCCGGATATCTGGCGCAAGCAGAGCCGGGACAACAAACAAGCCAGCGAAGGCGCATTGTTGGAAGCGGAGAGCGAAGATCTGACGCGGAAGCTAAATGCGCATTACGAGGCGGGCTACCGACTTTATTCCGAAGCCCTGGACAAAGGCGTGTCGAAAGAGATGGCGCGTCTTTTCTTGCCCGGATTCAGCGTCTACTACACCTGGGTAACCAAGATCGACGCGCACAATTTGATGCACTTCCTGCGCCTGCGGATGGCCCCTGACGCGCAGTACGAAATCAGAGTGTATGCGACGGCCATCCATAAGCACTTTTTCAAGTCGGCCTTGCCCTGGACGGCTGAAGCCTTCGACAAATTCATTCTTGACGGCGGCGCTTGAAGCGGTCGGCGCGTTCTAATCCGGTTTGTTGATGAGGAAGGCCGAGGAGCGGTCAAAATAATCCCGCATGCGCGAACGGGCCGGTTCGCCGATTTCAGCCTCGTCCAGCGCCTCAAGCATGTGCTTCAGCCAGCGGTCGCGCGCCTCCTGATCAATCGGGAAGGGAAAATGGCGCATGCGCAAACGAGGATGGCCACGCTCTTCGCTATATTGGCTTGGCCCGCCGAAGAATTGCACCAGAAAGAGGAACAAGCGTCGGTTGGGTTCGGCAAGGTCGGCGGGATACATGGGACGCAAAACCGGGTCGTCCGCCACCTTGCTGTAAAATACGTCAACCAGAGCGCGCAAGGGCGCCTCGCCGCCGATGAGATCGTAAACGCTCTGCGGTACGTGACTCATGCGCCTCCTCCAGCCCAGTGCCATGTTAGCGAAAAAATATGACTTTACAATCGTAGCACGCTCTGTACAATCCTTGCGTTAGATCACGCTCGGGCAAGGACAAATCACTACATGCGGATCATCAGAAACTGGGCGGGCGCTTTGGCCTTGCTGCTACTCGTGACAAGCGTCGGCCTTGGCAGCGCGCAGGGCGCGGAAACGGTCACGGTCGTCGGCTCGCGCATCGTCAATGGCTTGATCGCATCAATTGCTGAAGACAGCGGCACGATTGCAGTCGACTTTGAGACAATTGGCTCGGCCGCCGGGATCGACCGCTTCTGCAGCGGCGATATTGATATTGCGGCCGCCGCGCGGGAGATGACCGGCGCGGAGGGCGCCATTTGTGGCGCCAACGAAGTCATCCATAGTGAATTCCTGATCGCGCATCAAATCGTCGCCTTCGTCGCCCATCCCGAAGCGCCGCTCGCCTGCCTGACCAGCAGCGACCTGGAGGCAGCGCTCAAGCCGACTTCAAGCATGGATGTGCTCGACTGGTCATTTCATGATGAAGAGCTGGCGGAATTGCCCCTCACGCTGATTGTCCCGGCCGACAATCAGATTGAATACGCCGTTGTGGACAGCCTGGTGGCGGGCGATGGATTGCGGCGCGACGCGCGGGTTTACACCGATCCGGCCGAGGCAATCGCGCTTGTGCGTGAAACAGCCGGCGCCCTCGCCATCCTGCCTTGGGCTGCCGCCCTTGAGGACGACGCCTCGATATCTCTGCTCGAATTCAGCGGCGACGCTGGCGGCGATTGCTTCTCGCCTTCCGCCGAAAATGTGGAGACCGGCAGCTACGGCGCGGCCCAGTCGCTTTATGTCAATGTAAACCGCCTTCGCCTCGATGCCAGCGCCAGTCTGCGTCAATTGGTGGAATCCTTGACGGACGCCGGGAATATCGCTGCGATCGAAGCCGGCGGTTTCGCGCCGGCCACAAGCGCAACCTACAGCCTGAACGCGGAAGTGCTAGCCGACGCCGATGCGGCCATGGCGGCTGATGACGGCGGCAACGCTTTTGTCGTGCCGGCCGATCTCAGCGGCTCGATCGATATCGTCGGCGCCGCCAATGCGCACCCCATTCTTGCCCAAGCCGGAGATCTGCTAACACAGCAGAATCAATTTCTGGCGCTGAACTACCGGTACGCGGGCCGGGCCGCCGGCATTGACGGCTTGTGCAAGGGCGAAGCGGAAATCAGCGTGCTTGACGGCGACATTGAGGCGGGCGATCTCGATGCATGCGCGGCGACTGATGCCGGCACGCTAATGCTGGAATTCGGCAGCCAAGCAACGGTGCTCCTGGCGCATGCCGGAGACGCGCATGCGGCCTGTCTGACAACAGACGAGATCAATACTCTTTGGCAGGGCGATTCGGCCGGTGTCATCGCTGATTGGTCCGATATTGCATCCGGCTACCCCGGCCAGCCCTTGACGCTCTTCGGCTTGACTACGCTGGATGCGCATACGGACATTTTGCTGCAAACCGTTGGCGAGGTCATTCCGCCGATCCGGCGGGATACCGAGCGCGATTATGATCCCTTGTATCGGGCCGCGGCCGTGGGCAATGTCGCCGGCGCGCTTACCTATATGAGTTGGCCAGATTATCAGCGTGTCCTCGCCGGCGGGCAAGCGAACATCCAGCTTGTCGCCATTGATGCCGGCAGCGGCTGCGTCGAGCCGGATGAGACTTCGATTGAAGACGGCTCCTACGCGCTCTCACGCGCGGCCAGCCTGCTCATTCGCGAGGCGGCATTGGCGGATACCAGCGTACAGAGCTACGTGTGGACGCTCCTGGATGAAAGCAATTGGTCGACGCTCGAGAGCGAAGGCTTCATCGGTGTATCCGCGCTCGAACTGCCGGCGCTGCGCCGCAATATGCTGCGGGCCTTTTCTGAAGCCGAAGACAAGTATCCGCCGGACGCAACCGAAGACGCATCTGAATCCGGCGAGGCCGACGATTCAGGCGCCTCCGACTCCGGCTGACCGCCCGGGGCAAGCGCCAACTAGATCTGAATTCGCCGAAAGCAGATTGGCAGCTGCCGGATGCAAGTCCGCCGGTCTGGGCGCGCCCGTATGCTATACTGCCCATGACATGGTGGATCGGACGGAGAAAAGCATGCGCGGCGAATTGCTCGCCTTTGACCTCGAAACCACTGGACTCAATCCCACAACCGATGAAATCATTGAGATAGGCATCGCCCGCTTTCTCGAGGGCGAGTTGATCGACGAATTTCAATCCCTGGTCAAGCCCTCCATTCCAATTCCCGCCGATATCACTCATCTGACCGGTATACATCCTGAAGATGTTGAGGATGCGCCGACGATCGACGCCCTCATAGAGCCGCTGAAGCGCTTTTTCGGCGAGGCGCCCGTCATCGCCCACAACGCGGGCTTTGATGTTGCTTTCATGCGCAAACACGGTTTGCTGGCCGCGAACACTGCCATCGACACACTCGAACTGGCGACGATCACCCTGCCATCGGCGCCCCGCTACAGCCTCGGCAATTTGGCGAATTTGCTGGGCATCAACCTGGACCGATCGCACCGCGCTTTCGACGACGCCCGGGCCACCGGTTATCTATATTGGAAACTCTGGCTCGCGCTCGGCCAATTGCCTTCCAGCATTTTGTCGGAGATCATCCGCGCCAGCGCTGGAAAAGAATGGGCGCTGCGTCCAGTCTTCCAGGCGGCCTTGGACGAAAGCCTGCGCGCCGGCAAGGACATACGCCCGGCCCAGCCCTTTGTCGCCGAACGGCTCTCGGCCCCTCCGCTGGATATCGGCGAAGCGCGGCGGGATAGATTGGCGACCGACCAAGTGGATGCGGTCTTTCGGAAAAATGGCAAGTTGGCTGATGCGCTTGGCGCCTACGAAGAACGCGAACAGCAATTGGACATGGCGCGGGACGTGGCCAATGCTCTTAATCAAGGCGAGCAGGTCATGATCGAGGCGGGCACCGGCACCGGCAAATCGCTCGCTTATTTGCTGCCGGCGGCGCTTTGGGCGGCGCAGAACGGGCAGCGCGTGACAGTGGCGACGCATACGATCAATCTGCAGGAGCAATTGCTGAAGCAGGATTATCCGCTGGTCCGGCAAATTGTCGGCGACAATCTGCAAGTGGCATTGATGAAAGGACGCGGCAACTATCTCTGCCCGAGGCGGCTCGAGACGCTGCGCCGGCGGAAACCGGCCAGCCTCGATGAACTGCGGACATTCGCCAAAATCCTGGTCTGGCTGCAGGACAGCTCCTCGGGGGATCGCGGCGAAATTACGCTGCGCGCGGGCGAATGGGCCGGCTGGTCCCGCTTGAGCGCCCAGGACGAGGGCTGCGCGACCTTTCGCTGCGCGAGTGAAATGGACGGCGCCTGCCCCTATTACCGCGCGCGCCAACGCGCGGAAACCGCCCATATCCTGATCACCAATCACGCCTTGCTAATCGCGGACGCCAAGATCGAAAACCGCGCTCTGCCCGAATACTACAATCTTGTCGTGGACGAGGCGCATCACCTCGAAGACGCGATCACCGATGGCATGAGCCGACGAATCGACCAGGTCTTGATTCTCAACCGCCTGCGCGACCTGGGCGGCGCCAGGCGCGGAACACTCGGGGCCTTCCTCGCGGCAGCGCAGCGGCAACTGCCCCAGCAGCCGGCCAGCCGCCTGGAAGCCTTCATCATGAACATTGGCGATACCGTAGAACATATGAAGGCGCATATCCGTCAGTATTTCCGCGCCTTGCACGATTTCGCTGGAGGAAAGAGCGGCGGGGGCCGCTACGCCATGCGGCTGACGCGGACGCACCGAGAATCGAGCGCATTCGCGCCCGCGCAAGCTGCCTGGAAGCAACTCGCCTCTTATTTTCTGACGGTCACCGATGCGATGGGGCGCCTGCAAGATGCCCTGCCCCGCTACGAGCATTATCAAATCCCCGACTTCAATGACTACCGCAGCGAGATCCGGGCGCATTGGCGTTTCCTCGCCGATTTACATGAACAAATCGAACAATTCACGCAGGCGCCGGAAGCCAACGCGGTTTATGCGCTAACTCCAGGGGACAGCGCCGAACGCGTTCAACTGCGCATCTCCCCATTGCATATCGGGCCTCTCATGGAAGAGTATCTCAACCAGCGGATGGAAAGCATCGTATTGACCAGCGCCACGCTGCGCACGCAAGGCAGCTTCGGGCATATCAGCGAGCGCCTTTATACCGACAATTTCAATACAATTGCGCTCGGTTCTCCCTTCGATTACCGCAAATCGACTTTGCTTTATGTGCCAAGCGACCTGCCGGAGCCGGGCCGGCGCAGCGGCTATCAGAAGATGCTTGAGCGCGGCCTCATCGAGTTGGCGGCGGCGCTTGACGGGCGCATGATGGTGCTCTTCACGAGTTATGCGCAACTGCGGGAGACATCCAAGGCGATAACCCCGCGCCTGACGCTGGGCGACATCATGGTCTACGATCAGAGCTTCGGCACGAGCCCCGAGGTTTTGCTCGAAAGTTTCAAAGCGGCCGAAAAAGCCGTATTAATGGGCACGCGCAGCTTTTGGGAAGGGGTGGACATCCCGGGCGACGATCTCAGCGCCCTGGTCATCGCCAAGCTGCCCTTCGCTGTGCCTTCCGATCCGGTATTTGCCGCGCGAGCGGAACAGTATAGCAACTCTTTCCAGCAATACGCCGTGCCCGATGCCATTCTCCGTTTTCGACAAGGCTTCGGCCGTTTGATCCGCAGCCGGACGGACCGGGGCGTGGTCGCCATTTTTGACAGCCGGATCATCAAAAAGTCCTACGGCGTCAGCTTTCTTGAATCCTTGCCCGATTGCACAGTAGAATACGGCTTGCTGGAGAGTTTGCCGCGCATAGCATCGGCCTGGATTGATGGAGCGTAGCCGAAATAATGAGAACGCCAGCCGGGCGCGAATGCCCGCACTATTATGCCGATTATAACCGCCACACGCGGGATATTGAAGAATGTCGCCTGGCCAAAGGCAATCCCGATTCCGAGGCCTGGCATCGCAAAGACTGCGCCAAGTGCCCAGTGCCGGATATCGTCCTGGCAAATGCCAGCCGGGATACGCAACTGGTACTCACCATAAAGGCGAGTTTTCTGGGTTTGATCCGCCATGTCCAGGTCGAGGCGATCTGCCTGAAAAACGGTGAAAAAGTCGATCCCTATGTCGGCTGCCCGGACGATCACCCCGGCCTGGATATCTTCCGACAAGCATTGGAAAGCGGCGATGATTAAGGCCGTCCTGTTGGATCTGGACAATACGCTGCTGCATAATCCGGATTCTGAATTTGCCGCAGCGTTTCGCCTTCGCTTTGGGCGACACCTGGCCGATTGCTGCGGGATTGAACATGGCCTGGAAGGCCTGCGCCGGGGCATGCGCGCCATATATGAGGGGCGCGACGGCCAGGCGACCAATGCTGCCGTGGCGCGGAGCGGCCTCGCCACGGCGCTGTCCCTTTCTGAGGACGCGGCCTCTTCCGCGCTTGAGTCGTTCTATGCTTCCAGTTACCGGGAACTCCAATCTCTAACCGCGCCCGTCGGCCGCGCCGACGAGCTTGTGGCTTGCCTGCTGGGGCAGGATGTGCTGGTCGCTATCGCAACTAATCCGCTCTACCCCGAGTCAGCCATTCGGCAGCGCCTGGCCTGGGCCGGCCTGGAACAATTTCTTGAAGACTTCGCCTTCATCACACACAGCGAAAATATGCACTTCGCCAAACCGGAAACCGCATATTACACAGAGACGATCGCAAGGGTTGGCGTCGAGCCGGACGAAGCGTTGATGGTCGGCGACCACGAAACGAATGACATCGGGCCTGCGCGCTCCCTCGGTATACATACCTGGCAGATCGCGGAGGAGAATAAGTTGGCCGGCTTATTCCAACATGCGCGCCAGGCGGATTGGCGGAACGCCTATTTGCCTCGGCAACTGACGCCAGAGATGATCCAGCCGCAATACATGGGCAATGTCGGCGCGCTGCATGGCTTGCTGTCCGAGGTCAAAGAGCATCAGTGGATGCAGCGCCCGGACCCGGAAGAATGGTCGATCCTCCAGATTTTGTGCCACCTCTGGCAGGCGGAGACCAATGTGCACCAGCCTCGGCTGCGCAGGATCTTGCAGGAGGAAGACCCCTTCATCGCCGCTTTGCCCGCGCCGGGCCCGGATATTCCGCCCTGCCATGACGACGGCCATGAAATCATGAAGTGGTTTTGGCAAGAACGGCGACGGACGATGCAAATGCTCGCCGATCTTGAGCAAGCCGCCTGGGACCGCCCGGCCCGGCATAGCATTTTCGGACTGACCAACCTGCTTGAAATGGCGCATTTCACCGCGCAGCACGATCGCCTGCACATTGCGCAACTCTGCCAGACTTTGGGAAAGTGCGCGGATTGGAACGGCAATGACGCGATCGAGCCGACCGCCCCGGGTCTGTCGGCAGACTAAACCCGGGCCAGCAACCGCGATATTGCGGTTTTACTTGGGACAGGCGGCGCATCAATTGACGTAATTTATATATCTTGTACAATACGTTTAGATAGTTCTGAACTTCACAATTGTGGAAGCGGAGTCGGCAATGACAAGCGCTTTGGCAAGTCAAATGGAACTGGCTCAAGTTGTCGACGGCGGGCTCGCCCATGTTGAGCAAGCGATGCGGGACGCCACAGATAGCCAGGTCAATGTGCTGCGCGACGCCAGCCATCATATCCTGAACGCCGGTGGCAAGCGGGTCCGGCCGCGGCTCATGCTGTTGACTTATCTGACGCTCGGCGGGACGGATCTTGATTACATTGCCAAGCCGGCAGCGGCGGTCGAGTTGATGCACACCGCCAGCGTCGTGCACGATGACATCAACGATCATGGGATCCTGCGGCGCGGGCGCCCGTCCGTCAACGCCATTTGGGGCCGCACATTCGCCCTGCTGACCGGCGATTTCCTCTTCACCGCCGTGTACGAGCTGATGGCGTCTTATGGCGACCTGAATGTTGATCTGGCCCGGGCGGCGACGGCCCTGGTCGAAGGCGAAACCCTGCAAGCGAGCGCGGTCAAAGACAAACGCTTCACACGCGAAATCTATATGGAGATTATCGCCTTGAAGACGGCCGCCCTGTTCCGCGCCGCAAGCGCCATTGGCGCAAAACTGGCCGGTGCGGACCCATCTCAGGTCAGAGCCCTCTCCGATTTTGGCTTCAATGTCGGGATGGCATTTCAGATTGTTGATGACATTCTGGATCTGGTGGCCGATGAAGAGAAGCTCGGCAAGACCAGCGGCAAAGATCTAATGCAAGGTCGCGGAGTTGCGGTAGCGATGAACGCGGGCAATGGCAGCGGCGCCGCCGACCCCATGGACGCCGTCAAGCGCAAACTCCTGGAAGGCGACACGCTGGAAAAGGCCCAGCGCCAAGCCGAGTTTCTGGTGGAGCGCGCAGCCGAAACTTTGGCTATGCTCGCGCCATCTCCCCCGCGCGCGGCGCTGGAAGAGTTAGCCTGGATGGTCGTCAAGCGCGAGCGTTAAAGCGCCTTCTCGATTTGAATTGGAGAGACGTGTATCATAATGGCACAGGTCTCTCTTTTTGTTTGAGCGAGGGTGATGACCGTCAAAGTAGCGGCGATCCGGGAAGTCAGGCGGATAGAAGCGACGGCCGATCGCAGCGGCATGAGCTACGCGCAAATGATGCGCAAGGCGGGCGCAGCGGCCAGCGCTTATCTGCAAGCGCGCTTTCCCATTCAAGACGGCGCCAGGATCATCTTTCTAATCGGCAAGGGAAACAATGGCGGCGACGGCCTGGTGATGGCCCGGGACCTGGCGGAGGCGACGACGGCGGTCATCGATCTGTACCTGCTTGAGCCGCGCGACTCTGACGACAGCAACTATCAAGCCGCGCTTGAAGCCGGGCTGCCTGTGGCTCTGGCGACCGAGGACAGCGACGGCCGAAAGCTGAAAGAACTCATCAAGAGCGCGGACGTCATCGTGGACGCGCTATTTGGCATCGGCCTGCGTCTCCCGCTGCGCGCCGCCGCCGCTAGAGTGCTGGCGCAGGTGAATTCTTATCTTGCCCAGATTGAAGCCGGGCCGGCTGCACAAATCAGTTTTGCCTCCGCCGAGAACGCCAGGCCGAGCGCGCGCCGGCCCTTCATTTTCGCCGTCGATTGCCCCAGCGGTATCGACTGCGACGGCGGAGGGGCCGATGCCAATGCGCTCGGCGCGGATGCGACAATCACCTTCATCGCGGCAAAACCGGGCCTCTTCACTTTTCCCGCCGCGCGCTACGTTGGCGAATTGGCCGTCTCGACGCTTGGATTGCCGGAAGAACTGACCGAATTGTCGCAGCTTCAGACAACGATGACGGACGGGCGGCGGGCGGCGGCGCTGCTGCCCCAGCGGCCGCTCGATGGGCACAAAGGCAGTTTTGGCAAAGTTATGTTAGTCGCCGGTTCGCCGAATTACATCGGCGCAATATCCCTGGCCGGCGAGGCCGCCTGCCGATCCGGTGTCGGCCTGGTCACCGTGGCGACGACCCGAGATCTGATCGCCAAGATCGCCGGGGGACTGCGCGAGCCGACCTGGATTCAACTGCCGGACGTAAACGGCGCGATCGCCCAAAACGCCAGCAAGACGATCATCGAGGCGGTCGCCGGCTACGATGCGCTACTGGTCGGCTGCGGTTTGGGATTGCAGGAGAGCACGCGCGCCTTCATCTTGAGTCTGCTCGAGTCCGATTCGCTGCCGCCCTTGATCATTGACGCCGACGGCCTTAACGCGCTCAGCCGGCACAAGACATGGTGGCGGGAATTGCCGAAGGAGACGATTGTCACGCCCCATAGCGGAGAGATGGCGCGCCTGTCCGGGCTTTCCACCGCGCAGATAAACGCCGAGCGCTGGCGAGTCGCGATAGAATGCGCGGCGCGCTGGAATCTGGTTGTCGTTCTCAAGGGCGCGCACACGATAATCGCAGCCCCTGACGGCCGGGCAAGCGTTATCCCATTCAAGAGCGATGCCTTGGGCACGGCCGGGACCGGCGATATATTGGCCGGGCTCATCGCGGGCATCCGCGGGCAAGGCGTTGACGCCTTCGACTGCGCTTGCATCGGCGCCTACATTCATGCGCTGGCCGGCGCCATCGCCGAAGCCGATGTCGGAAACAGCCGAGCCCTGATCGCCGGCGATGTTCTGCCTGCCCTGGGTAGAGCGTTCAAACAGGTCGCGGTGTCCTAAGCGCCCTCTTCAAGTCGCGCCCGCGCCACCTGCTTGGCTTCGCGGATGCTGGCTTCGATCTCAAGCTCGGTTGAAGCGGCGCGAAACTGCATGAGGTCCTTGCGCCGCACAGCGCCCCGTCGCTCGATTCGCAACAGCGCGCAGACGGCGCCAACAAGCAGACCCAAGAGAATGCCGATGAAGGTCGCGTTCTCGTCCAAGTCAAGACGCCTGCGGCTCATCGCTTGGGTCCGCGCTTTTGTCTTCCGGCGCGACGAGGCTGCCAATGCGGATTAGTTCGCGCAAGAAGGCCAACAGACCGGAGAGGAAGCTCTTGATTTGAATCAGCGGGTCGACCGCGTTGCTATTGATGAACTGGGCCGTGGCCTTGCTCATGCGCGTGGTCTCGCGCGCGTTATCGAGAATTGGCTTGATCTCGGTCTTCAGCATGATCAGGAAGCCGGCGGCCTGCAGCATCAGAATCGCCAGCGCCGCGATCACAAGCACAGACTCCAGCAAGATAATCAGCAGAAAGAGGTCGCGAAAGACGCGCACAAAAGGCGCCCAGGTTTCGGCCGCGGTCAAAGCGGCGGCCAGCGCGGCCACAAGCAGAAGGAGAATCAACAAGATGCCGATGACGGCGCTGACCTTGATCAAACGCCTGATTCCTCCGCCGCCCGAGGACGGGGCTTCAACCGACGTGGCGTCGCTATTAGTCACGTTTTCGCTGGACATGGCCTAGCGCCGGGAAACCGGTGTGGTCGGCTCGGCGGTCAGCGCGTGGGCGAAAATCAGAAGCCCAACCGCGGCTGCCGACGCTGGCAACAGGTGGACAACGCCGATTCGGAAAAGGTCGATTTCGAGGTAGCCCCCGACATACTGACCCAGTAGGAAGCCCAGCCAGCTCGTTACAACGAAGAGAACCATTCGGCGGGCATTCCCGCCCATGATGACGTGGAAGCCCAAGCCGTACATCGTTGCGACCACAAAGGCAAAGAGAAAGACCGGGTTGGGCATGCTGGTTGCGATTCAGTTATCCAGTGGTAGAATCTAGGATAAGTGTAGCATAAAGCACTATTCCAGTCACGCCCTTGCGCCGTGAACAATGAATACCATCGATCTTGAAATCCTGATTCCCGCCTCGCCGGAGTTCATCTGGCGTTTCCTGGGCGATCTCTCAACCATTCCGCAGTGGCAGGAAAATGTCACATCGATCTCTTTCTTGTCCACACAGCACGAAGGGCAAGGCACACGCTGGCGGCATTCGACCCAGCGCGGCCGCGACATCGTCGTTCAGGTCGGCGCTTGGTACGACACGGTGGGATACGAATACGAAATCGTAGACGGCGCGCCCTACAGTGAGAATCGGGGACGCATCAAGCTGCATGAGGTGCCGGAAGGAACATTGGTGAACTGGACCTTCCGCTATGAACTCGAAGGTTTGCTCGGCGGCATCCGCAACGCCATGCGGCTGAAGCGCAGTACAACAAACCAGATTCAAGACAGCTTGAGGAATCTTCATCATCTCATCACGCAAGATTCGGGCGGCATATCGACCCACGAAGCGAAAGCCAGCATGCAGGAAGCGCCCGATGTGGACGAAAGGTCGGCCTACCAGCCGCGTCACCCATCGGCCTTTCACGATGTGGCTGTCAATGAGCTCGATACTGACTTATTGCAAGATGCGTCGGCGACTGACCTGCAGCCGGTCGCTTACGATTTGGATTCCGAAGCAGCGCCGGTAGCGGTTGTTGGCGATACCGACACAAAGCCCAATCCCGTAGTTCTGTCTGCGGCGGCGGCGCCAATAGTGGAGCGCGAAGCAGACACTGAGCTGGAAGATACCAAGCCGATCGAATTGGAAGCGCTGTTGGCCGAGCCACCCAAGGCGCCCGCGCCCGCGCCGGAGCCGCCGCCGGTAAGCCCGCCCAGCCCGGAGGAAGCCGATATCCCGCCGGCGGCGGTCGAGACTGTCGCAGAGAGTGATCATATCAATACCGCGCAGGTCAGCGTGTTTGAGATCTTCGGCTTGCAGAAGCCGAGCGAAGCTCGGGGGCAGCGGCCGCTTGAGCGAAGAGCGATTTGGGATTTGGAAGTTGAAGAATCCAGGCTGTCGACCAAGAGAGAACGGGATGAACGGCCGACGCCAGCGGCGCCTCCCGGTTTTAGCGAATCGCCCTCGGAAGAAATCGCGCCGATTTCAAACGGGGTTGCTGGATTGCGGCGCCGGGCGCGCCAGCGCCGGGTCCTGCTGCGCTCGCAGCGCTGACTTTTCTCCGCCGGACTTTACTGTTGGCCGTCGCACAAAAATACCCGCGCATGGCGGGCGGTCCTGGACGCGTATTATTCTCTGGTGGGTGGACGAAGGGGCTCGAACCCTCAACCGCCTGAACCACAATCAGGTGCTCTGCCATTGAGCTACGTCCACCAAGTTAATGCAACACTATATCATGGCTTGGCAGCGAATTCCAGACTCAGCTCGCTGACAGCCGCCGATTGCCCGGGCACACGTGTTAATATCACAAGTTGCGCTGCGCTGCCGTCCAGCCGGGCGATTTTCGTCTCAAGCGCGAAAGCTGAGTGTTGAAAGCGTTGGCGCAGCGCAGCGTCAGCCTCGATTTGGTCTGACTGCCCGGTCAAGCGATAAAGAATGCTGATGAACCGCGCCAGCGCGCCACTGCCGCCAAGTTGCCCAACCAACACAAGAACCGCGCGGCCGCCCGGCGCCAGGACTCGCGCTAACTCAGTCAGGGTTTCCGGCTGAATGATGAAGGCTGTGGGAAAGGTGCAAACGACCGTCGGGAAGGTACGGGCGCCAAAGGGCAGCGCCTGCGCTTCGGCCCGCGCAAGCTGACTGCGAAAGCCCCGCCTTGTCAGTTTCCGACGGGCCAGCCGGCCCATGTTCGGCGAGCGGTCCAGCGCGAACGCATGGTAACCGACGCCTATGAGGTCAATCTGCAGGTCGCCGGTGCCATGCGCCAATTCCAGTATGGGACCAGCAGCAGGCGGCGGCAGCAGCGGCAGAACCGTCCGCTGCCAGCTTCGCCAATGGCCAAGCGAGACAGAACGACTGACGAGATCATAAGCCCGGGCGAATCGGTTATAGAGCAGATGGAAACAGAAGCGCCAGATGCGAGTCGCCATCATTGCGCCAAAGCGGCAATGATGGCGGCGGGATCGTCAGTGATGATGGCGTTCACGCCGAGGCGCTTGAGCTCTAGAGCGCGCTGAGGTTCGTTCACCGTCCAAGTATTCACGTAATAGCCCCGCTCGCGCGCCCGCGACATAAATGCCGCATCAATCAGCTGGCGCCTGGGATGGAGCGCCTCACCTGCGAAGTCTCCAGTCTGCGGCTCGGCAGCCGCACATTCGTAGAGACAACCAATCATGATACCGGGAGCGATCGCGCGCAGGCGCCGAAGCGCCAAAGAGTTAAAGGACGAAACCAAGACGCGGCCCGAGCAAGAAAAGCGCTCAATGCATGCAGCCGCTGCGCCGGCAATTTCTCCGGCCTCCGCCGAGTCGCACTTGATTTCTACATTGATCAGCAAGGACTCGCCAAATGCCGCAAAAACCTCGTCCAGGGTGGGAATCGTCTCGCCAGCGAAGGCCTCAGCAAACCAGGCGCCTGCATCCAGCGCTTTGAGCTGCGGCACAGTCAAATGCTTGGCAGCGCCGAGGCCGTCGCTTGTCGCATCAACGCTTCGGTCATGCAAGACGATTAGCTGTCGATCTTTGGAAAATTGCACATCAAGTTCAACGCCGTCGGCGCCCTGCGCAAATGCCGCCTGGAAAGATGCCATTGTGTTCATCGGGGCATGGGCCATCGCGCCGCGATGCCCAAATATCAAGGTATCGCCCGAATCCAGCGCGTCGCGAATCGACTTCAATGCCATCGTTCCCGCCGGAATCCAGGCCTTTCAGATGCGGATTTGCACGCTGCCGTCGGCAATGCGCGCTTCAAAGGCGGTGACATTCACTTCGGCCGGCCGGCGCGTCACGCGACCGTCGCGTATATCGAAGCGCGCGCCGTGACGCGGGCATTCGATTTCGTAGCCGATCAATTTGCTGGGCCGATCTTCGAAGTCAAAGGCGAGGACGTTGCCATCATGGCTGCAGAGGTCCTCGATCGCATAGATGACGCCACCGACATTAAAGACAGCGATCCAGCGCCCATTAACGCCAAAGACCTCGCGCTGCCCGGGCGGCAACTCAGCGCTGGCGCACAAGGTCAGCCATTCCGCCATCAAGTCTCCTCGACCAAAGACCAGTGTTTGACACCGTCGCGGCCGTACGCGCCGATGACCAAGACCTTAAGCGGCAGCGTCGCGCACTTGACGCGATTGATGCTCAGCGGCAATCCGATATTTTCCAGAAGTCGCTCTTTGTCGATTTGAAGCGCCGCGCTGAGCTCCATGCCGATCAATTCTTCGCCGAACATCGACGCCGAGGCCTGGCAGATGGCGCAACCTTCGCCATCCCAGCCCACCGCTACAATCACGCCATTCCGGTCCAACTGGAGCGTCAAACGCAGGCGGTCTCCACAAAGCGGATTACATTCTTCATGATCGAAATCATTCGGCTCGAGCAGGCCCCAGTTGCGCTGATTGCGCGCGTGATCCAGGATGAACTCGCGGAACATGTCTTCCATGGCCGGTCCCATACGGCAGCCAATTGGCGCTTGCCTAATGCGCCATGAATTTTAGCATTGATTTGTCAGGCGCGGCAAACCCGCAGCGCAGCATCATCCAATGATCTTGGCTTCGATTTCAGCCATCAAACGCTGGCGGACGCGCTCGAAGGGGACACGCTGCAGCAACTCGTCGAAGAAGCCTTCGATGATCATCAATTGCGCCTGCGCGCGCCCGATGCCGCGGCTCATCAAGTAATAAATGGGCTCTTCCTCGAGCGTGCCGAAGGTCGCCGCATGAGAACATGCGACATCATCAGCCTCGATTTCCAAGCCTGGAATGCTGTCCATTCGCGCCTCGTCGCTGAGCAGCAAGTTCCGGCAGACCTGGTAGCCGTCGATGCGCTGCATCTGCGGAAGGGACTTGATCATGCCCTGCCAAAGCGTACGGGCATCATCGCGGGCGGCGCCTTTGAAAAGCAGATTGGTGTTGGTCAGCGGCGCGTTGTGATTCTGTTGCGTATCGAGATCAAAGAACTGATCGCCGTCGGCGAAGAAGAAGCCACTGACGCGCGCCTCGGCGCCGGCGCCAACCGCATCCACTTCAATGAATGCTTTTGTGAGGCGGCTGCCCATTACGCCGTTCACCCAGTCCAGTTGCCCATCGCGCCCGACAATGCCGCGCTGATGGCTGAATTCGAAAGTCTCGCGATTCCAATCCTGCAAGGAAACATAGCGCAGGTTCGCTCCGGCGCCGACAATCAACTCGGTCGCGCCAAAATAGGCCGAATGCTCTTGCGCTTCGCGCGAGGCATATTCGACTTGCATCGTCGCCTGCGCGTTGTCTTCGAGGACCACCAATATATGCCCGGCCGCTGCGCCGCTTGCCTCGCCGTAGCAGACTACATGCAAAGGCAATTCGGCGACCGTGTTCCGCGGCACATAGACAAAGACGCCGTACTGCCAGATTGCGCCGTGCAGCGCGGCGAACTTGCCATCCTCGGGCTTGACCGCCTGCGTCATCAAATGCCGCCGCAGCAGGTCTTCATGCTCGCGCAGGGCGCTGGGCAAATCGGCGAATATCACACCTTGCCGGGCAAGCTTCTCCGAGAATTCATTTCGCACTAGCTTGCCGTCAACAAATACAAGCGATCCGCCCTCTTCGTCGCCCGCCAAGGGCTCGAGGTTTTTCGCTGGCACAGCCGCAAGCGTCGCGCCATTCGGGCTAATCGGTCGCTCCGCTTCTTTCCAGCGGATATGCCGATAATCTGTGCGGCGCCATTCCTCTTCAATTTGCGGCATTGGCGTCGCTTGATAAACATCCCATGCATGCTTGCGCCGCTGCCGCAGCCAGTCCGGCTCAGCGTTTTCGCGGCTCCAGCCGTCGATTTGCGCCCAAGTGAAACTTGGCGCTTGCGGCAATGCCGACCGCCTTCGTACAACAACCACGTTGTTCTCTCCTGATTCTGTATTGGCTGCCTCATTGAGCAGCAGCCACAGCGGGAATGGAAAAGCGGGATTAGCCGATCGAGCCTTCCAACTGAATTTGAATCAGCCGATTCAGTTCCAGCGCGTATTCCATCGGCAATTCTTTCACCAGCGGCTCCAGGAAGCCATTGACAATCATTGCGTTGGCTTCGTCTTCGTTGATGCCCCGGCTCATCAGATAGAAGAGTTGATCTTCCCCAACTTTGCTAACCGAAGCTTCATGCCCCATCGTCACATCTTTGGCGTCAATCTCAATGGTGGGATAGGTATCCGAACGGCTGAAGTCATCCAGCAGCAGCGCATCGCAGACGACATTGCTCTTGCTTCTGCGCGCGGCTTCGTCGATCTTGAGCAAGCCGCGGTAGCTGGCGCGGCCGCCATCCTTGCTGATTGATTTGCTGATGATCTGGCTCGTTGTATTTGGCGCCAGGTGCGTGATTTTCGCGCCGGCGTCCTGATGCTGGCCGTTGCCGGCGAAGGCGATCGATAGCACTTCGCCGTGGGCGCCATCGCCGCGCAAAATCACGGCCGGGTATTTCATCGTCAGTCGGCTGCCCAGGTTGCCATCGATCCATTCCATGGTGGCGTCCTCTTCAGCCACGGCGCGTTTTGTCACCAGGTTATAGACGTTGTTCGACCAATTCTGAATCGTGGTATAGCGGCAGCGTCCGCCCTTTTTGACGATGATTTCAACCACGGCGCTATGCAGGCTGTCCGAACTGTAGATCGGCGCGGTACAGCCTTCGACATAATGGACATAGGCGCCTTCATCGACGATGATCAAGGTGCGCTCGAATTGGCCCATATTCTGCGTATTGATACGGAAATACGCTTGCAAGGGCATCTCAACATGCACGCCGGGCGGCACGTAGATGAAGCTCCCGCCCGACCAGACCGCTGTGTTCAGCGCGGCAAACTTATTGTCATTGGAGGGGATCACCGTGCCGAAATATTCCTGCACGATTTCAGGATATTCGCGCAAGCCGGAATCCATATCGAGGAAGATGACGCCCTTATTTTCCAGGTCTTCCTGGATATTGTGGTAGACGGACTCGCTATCATACTGCGCCGAAACGCCATGCAGGAACTTCTGCTCGGCTTCGGGAATGCCGAGTTTGTCGAAGGTGTCTTTGATCTCCTGCGGCACATCGTCCCAGTCGCCCTCGGTTTTGTCGGTGGCGCGCACGTAGTAGTAGATGTCGTCGTAGTCGATCTTGTTCAGGTCGCCGCCCCACTGGGGAGTCGGTTTATCCATGAAGATATGATAGGCCTCGACGCGCCTTTCCGTCATCCATAGCGGCTCGTCTTTCATCGCGCTGATCTGACGGACGATATCCTCGTTGACGCCCTTCTGGCTCTTGAAGGTATAGTCCACATCATCGTGGAAGCCATACTTTTCGGCATAGCTCAAGCCGACATCCTTCAGGGCTTCTTCTTCTTGAGTGAGCTGCTTTTCGCTCTGTATTGCTTCTGCCATTGTTTTGTCTCCGCCCATTTAGATTTCGGCCAGCGCCATGTGCTTTTCCCGAATCCACTCATAGCCCTTTTCTTCCAGCTCAAGCGCCAATTCGGGTCCGCCGCTTTCGACAATGCGACCGTCGTAAAGCACATGGACATAGTCCGGCTTGATATGATTCAGCATCCTCTGATAATGCGTAATGACAAGCGCGCCCATATTCGGACCCGTAAGAGAGTTGACGCCGTCGGCGACGATGCGCAGCGCGTCAATATCCAAGCCGGAGTCCGTCTCGTCCAACACGGCGATCTGCGGCTCAAGCACCGCCATCTGCAGCACTTCGGCGCGCTTTTTCTCACCTCCGCTAAAGCCTTCATTCAGATAGCGCCCGGCGAAAGAGTGGTCGATATGCAATTGCGTCATCTTCTCCCGCATCAGCCGGGCGAACTTGGGGATGGGAATGCCCTTGCTGTCCGGATCTTCGGCTTTCATACGGGCATTGATGGCATGGCGCAGGAAATTCGCCAGCGTCACACCTGGGATCGCCACCGGGTACTGAAACGCCAGGAAGAGCCCGGCGCGGCTGCGCTCATCCGGCTCCATCTCCAGCATTCTCTCGCCATTCAACAGCACCTCGCCTTCGTGCACCTCATACGCCGGGTTTCCCATCAATACATTGGCGAGCGTACTCTTGCCCGAAGCATTCGGACCCATCAGCGCGTGAATCTCGCCTTGTTTCACCGTCAAATCAACACCGCGTAGAATCAGGCTCTCGTCGCCTTCCACGCTTGCGTGGAGGTTGCGTATCTCCAATGTTGCGGTCATCTGCGGCGGTTCTCCCTTCTCCGTCCTTGTATATCGCTATTCCGGTTGGAAAGCGCTAACCCTTGCGCTTGAACAGGGCTTTCATTTAATGTCGGTTAAATTTACTCTTTAACCAACTCGAACTTGTTGGCAGTATATCAGCGTGCGCAACCTCTGTCAACATCGCCCAAGGCGGTTGCCCGCTTCTCATTTCTATGGACGGCTCGGCAGCGATCATTCTTATCGCGCCAATCTTAGAAACGTATCAGAAACGCCGGAGATGTCATAAATTGACAGAGTTGTTGCGCTGTACTATGCTTTATTCGATGTCGTCGGAAGCTGCCGGGCGGCGCTGACGCGCGTGTTGCGACGTGGATGCCCGGCGAACAACGCCAAGGACATGCTAATGAGCGAAAAAGAAGACGGGCTTTACGAAGCGCTGCGGGCGGTCGTCGACCCGGAAATCGGATTGAACATCATCGAATTGGGCTTGGTGCGCGGCGTGGAAATTGAGGACGAACGCGCGCATGTCAATATGATCATGACCACGCCCTTTTGCCCTTATGCGCCGCAATTGCTGGAGCAGACGCGCCGCACAGCCCAAGACTTTCTAGGCGTGCCGACCACGATCGAAATGGGCATGGAAATGTGGGATCCCAGCATGATGGAAGAAGGCGCCGCCAGCGACTGGGGCTTGTTCTAAGCCCTACAGCGGTCGCTAAGGCCGGTGATTGCGGATCCACTCCAGCGGATCTATGTAATTCCGCATCAGCAAATTGTAGTCCAATTTGGGCCAATTCCCGGGCCGCGTCTCGAACAAGGTTGTAGCGCTCAGGTCAAAGTGCAGATGGGGCACGAAGCGCCCGAAGGCGTCGCCCACTTCACATAGTCTTTGCCCGCGCGCCACGCGATCCCCCACCGCGACGCGCATATTCTGGACATGGGCGTAACGGCTGTAGATGACGCGCCCGGAGGGCTGATACAGGGGATCGTGCCGGATAACCAGCAGGTTGCCCCAGACGCCCATGCGCGCCGCGAAGGTGACTATGCCGCTGGCGCAGGCGTAGCAGGCCATGCCGCGGTCTTCGTAGGGGCGGCCGAAATTCAGGTCCGCGCCGGTGTGATAAGCTTCGCTGGGCGTGCCGATGAAATACAGCTTGGCAAAGGGGCTGGCATCGCGCCAGCCGGGGGGCCATACTCTTTCGGCGCGGCGCTGCTCGCTGGTTCCCACCGGCGAATCGTAGCCATCGGCGACATGGACGCCATTGATGATTGTTGGACGCTGCTCTTGCCTGGGTTCCGGCGCCGGTGAATAACCGGTCGGCGTGTTGACAATGCGGCGAAATCGCACGGCGTCAAAGGCGATCTCTTTGTCCGTTTCGCCCGTCACATCATTGAGAAAAACGCGACCGGCGTTCTCCATGTGGCGGTCAAGGTCAAAGACACCGAGCGCCACCCAAGCGTTGCGGCTGCGAAACTGATTGATGTCCAGGACCACTTCTGTGTTTGTACCTACAATGCCGTGCACCTTATAGCGCGCGCGTGTCGTCGTCGCGTGACGATTGGGGATGAAGACGGCGATTTCGTATAAGCCGTTCTGCGGCAATTCATCGCGCCATTCCGCCCAGACCTTGCTGGTTCGTTCTTCTGTATTGACATAAAGATAATCCCAGCCCCAGGTGTTCTGACGCGCGCTGAACTCCGGCTGGCCTGTGTATGTGCCGCTGCGGAACCCTTTTCTGGTCGGGAAAATCGTCACTTCATCGGCGAAATTCTGCTGGATATCCGGCCCGGTATCGATCGGCAGGGAAGACAGGTCAATGGGCATATTTACGCCAGCCCACTGGGAGATGACGCCATGGCGCCACCAACTAACGCCGCGGGCCCCGTGTACCTGGGTCGCCAGGGTGTGCGCCTCGGTCTGTTCGCTCGCAAGCGCCGAGCCTTCTAGCACAGGAATGATCGGCTTGTTATAGCCGCGCCAGATATCCCATACATCCGACAGGGCATCCTCGGGCGTGGTCCGAAAGATATTCCAGTAGGTCTGCGGGTGAATGCTATCGACAAAGGGACTCCATTCACCGGGAAAAATCGTATTGTAATGCTGCCGGCGCGGATCGACGCTCATGCCAATGTGGTAACGCGTGCCCAATCCGCGCCGCAACGCCAGCATGAAGGGCCTTACGGCCGACGATCCGCCGCGCCAATAGTCAGCATAGGGCTCGATATCCAGAATCAGCGATACGACGCCGGGGCGCGTGCAGGCTTCGACGATTATTGCGGCCTCCTTTTCGACATTCAATCCCTTGGGCACGCACCAGGCGTGAAACTCGATATCCGCCGCCCGGCAGGCCGCCACCCATTGATCGACGCTGGCGGCGCCGCTGATCGCCATATCGGAATGGTCATATTCACTCATCCAGTTGATGCCGTTGGTGATCTTGACCCAGATCTGATCCACATTGGGCGCATTGTCCTTGATGAGTTGCAGGACTTCCGCCGCTGTGTTTTGAGCGACTGCCGAGCCCTTCCAATGCCAGACCGCCACTTTGCCGTCGTAGGGCGTCGGCTGTTCCGTTGTCGGGTTGGCCCCGATCGCCTGCACGAATTCGATGAAGCCGGCGTAGACCCAGCCCTTTAGACCGCCCTTTTCGATCCAAACCCAGTTGCTTTGGGTCTTTGAATCCGGGAAATAGACAACCAGGCTGTTGTCGAGCAGGTCGCCTACATCCGCGTAATGGACGCCGGGGCCCGCGCGGACGTTGCTGAGCGCAGACCGCGTGTTGGCAACCGCGACGATGCCGCCTCCAGCGTCCTCAGGTTTCGGAACGGAATAGGAACTGCTCATGCATTTCTCCCGTAATCTTTCGCGCCCGCCGCAATACAGGCATGTTAGTACAGTTGCAGAAATTAGGCAAAGACGGACAGATACCGGCAAATCGTGACAGAAAAGAGCCGCCCATAAGCGGCTCTTGCAGCAGTGATACGTTCGGCCTGGCGCCGAAAGCAGCGCTAATGACGCAATCGCGGATGTTTACACGGTAAAAGCGCCATTTCTATAGAAAAGCTCTCCATCCACATGAATCTCGCTGTCGGCGCGCATATCACAGATCATATCCCAATGCACGGCGCTCTTGTTGAGGCTACCGGTTTCCGGGTAACCCATGCCCACCGCCATGTGCACGGTGCCGCCGATCTTTTCATCATAGAGTATGCTGCCGGTGAAGCGATCGATGCCGAAATTTGTGCCAATGGCGAATTCGCCCAAATAACGCGCGCCTTCGTCTGTGTCGAGTTGGGCGCGCAGAAGATCTTCATTCATCTCAGCCGACGCCTCCGTCACGCGGCCATCGACGAATTTCAATTCGATGCCGCTGACGGCGCGCCCGCCGACGATCGCGGGATAACTGAAGCGCACCCAGCCGTTGACGCTTTCTTCAACTGGACCGGTAAAGATCTCGCCGCTTGGCATATTGCGCCGGCCATCGCTATTGATGAAGGTCCGGCCGACAATGCTCAGCTCGAGGTCGATGTTCGGGCCGCTCAGGGCGATATGCCGCTTGCCCGCCAGATAATCGACCTTATTCTGCTGCATCGCGCTGAGCTTGCGCCATTCGCCGGCCGGGTCATCCGCTTCGCAGAAACAGGCGCCGTAGACGAAATCTTCGTATTCTTCGATGCTCATATTCGCTTCTTGAGCGCCCGCCTGGGTTGGGTATAAGGTGCCGACCCAGCGGAAAGCGCCACGGGCGGAGCGCTCCAGCCGCGTTTGAAGAATCACGCTTTGGGCGGCGCGCCATTTCTGCATCAGTCCGGCGTCGATTCCGGTCATAGCGCGCGTATTTTCCGGGGCCCGCGCCCGGATATATACATCGGCTTTTTCGGTATACAGCTTCAAGGTCGGGTCGATCCAGGTCATCTGTTCTTCTGACGCGTTAAGCAGAAAATAGCGCTGCATCTGCTCATCTTCTATGAGAAGGGTTGGATTGCCGCCGGCATCAAGCACCGCCGCATAGACATCTCGCAAGATGGGCAGCGCATTGAAGTCGCCGAGGATGCCCACCCAATCGCCGGGCTGCACCGCGGTTGAATAATTCACCAGCAATTGCGCCAGCTTTCGGCGTCTCAGGTCGCTCATATAGTTGCCCCGGGCCGCTGGCTAGGCCAGCGCGCGCGCCTTGTCCAAGGCGGCGGCAAAGTCAACTTCGTCGCCGATGACCGGGACATATTCTGTATGCCGCAGGACATTGTCGCGGTCCAGGACGAAGACAGCCCGCTGGCAAATGCGCCAGTCCGTATCGTGCACGCCATAATCATCGGCGAATTGCATATCGCGATGCGCCGACAGCGTCTCCGTATTTTCTATGCCTTCGCTCCCACAGAAGCGGCCCAGGGCAAAAGGCATGTCAGCGCTGACGGTCAGCACAACTGTGTCGCCGAGCGAGGCGGCCTCGGCATTGAAGCGGCGGGTTTGGTCCGAGCAGACACCCGTGTCGATCGACGGGATGACACTGATGACCTTGACCTTGCCGGCATAATCCGCCAGGGACTTGCTGCTCAAGTCGTTGGCAATCAAGTTGAAGTCCGGCGCCGGCGCCCCGACCTCAAGCATTTCTTTCTGTACATTGTGTTCGCTGTCGCCGACCATCATTCCTTTTCGCGCCATGGGGCTGTCTCCTTCTCGCTCATAATAGAATGCAAAGGTTGTTTGGGTTATGATGAGAATTATAGGCGCATCACTATCTCAATCAAGATGATATAGTCGCTTGCGCCCGAATAGGGACAATCGGGAGAAGAACAGTATGCCGCGCAAAGCACTAGTTGCCGTCATTGTGATCGCAATTGTCATCATCGGTTTGGCGATCACCCAACCCTGGCTTTACTTCGTCAATCACGAGGTGAACGAAGCCTTCCCCAGTTTGAGCGACGCCCAACGCGAAGCCGTCAGCGCGATGCCGGAAGCGGAAAAGCAAGCGCTGATTGACATGGCCAAGGAGAACCGCGACATGGCCGCCCAGACCGCGATGGCGCAGATCGGCGCCGACAATGTGGTGCCGGCCGACGAGCAGGCCATGCCGCCGGACATGCCGGCCGAGCCAGAGGCTCTGGTCACGGGCTCTTTCATCGATATCGATCCCATTCATGGCGCCGAGGGAAGCGCCAAGGTTTATGCCCTGCCCAATGGCAGCCGAGTCTTGCGCTTTGAGGACTTCCGCTCCAAGAATGGGCCGGATCTACATGTCTACCTGTCGACGGAAGCGCCCACAAGCACTTTCGCCGGCTTGGGCGCGAACGAAGTCCACCTAGGCCCGCTGAAGGGCAATGTCGGCAACCAGAATTATGAGATCCCGGCGGAGGTTGACCTGAGCCAGTACCGGAGCGTGGTAATCTACTGTGTGCCCTTCCGCGTTGTGTTCAGCACTGCTGAATTCGCCTAGTCGAAGTCGCGGTGGCGCCATTCGCCGGCGACCATCGCGCCCAGGATGTTGAGCTCGGGAATCGCGTCAGCGTCGACGGCGCAGATATCGCGGTCAAGAACAATTAAATCGGCCAGGTAGCCTTCGCTCAGTTTGCCGATTCTGTCTTCCATGCCAGCGGCGTAGGCCGGACCTTGCGTGAAACCGAGCAGCGCCTCGCGCAGGTTGATGCGCGCCTCCGGATACCAGCCTCCGGCCGGTTCGCCGTTCCGCTGGCGCGTTATCGCGGCGTGGATGCCGAGCAAGGGCGCCAGCGGTTCCACCGGCGCGTCCGACCCGAAGGCAACGCGCGCGCCGCGGTCGATTTGCAGGCGTGGATTGTAGGCGAGCGCGCTGCGCGCGCCCCAATAGCGGTCGGCGCTATGCATATCGGAAGTCGCATGGATGGGCTGCATAGAGGCGATCACATCCAGTTCGGCCAGGCGACCGACATCGCCGGGATGGATGATCTGGACATGTTCGATGCGGTGTCGACGGCTGGCGGCTGTCACGCCGCGCTGCGCTTCCTCACGCCGCACAATTTCGAAGACGTCCAGGGCATCGTGCACGGCTTTGTCACCGATGGCATGCACGCTTGAAGGCAAACCCAGGGCGCTGGCCCGGCTGACGTATTCCACCATCTCTTCCTTGTCGACAACCGCCATGCCATAGTTGTCCGGCTCACCTTCGTAAGGCTCGAACATGAGCCCCGTCTTCGTTCCCAGCGCGCCATCGGCAAAGAGCTTCAAGGCGCCAATGCGAATCCAGTCATCGCCGAAACCGCTTCGGATGCCGGAGCCAAGCGCGGCATCCAGCCAGGGCTGATTGATCTGCTTCAGGACGCGCAGGGAAAGCCCATCGCGTTCGCGCAAGATCTGCAAGGCCGCCAGGCAGGATGGATCGTCAAAGTCGTGAATCATGACGACGCCACTGCGCAGCGCCAAGGCTTGCGCTTCGGCCATCATTTCCGCCAATTGCTCGCTCGTAGGAGTGGGCATCGCGTCACGCGCCAGTTCCATCGCCGTTTCGAGCAAGATGCCGGTGGCGGCGCCGTTCGGCCCGCGCATGATCTGTCCGCCTTCCGGATCCGCTGTAGAATCCGTGACGCCGGCGATGTCCAGCGCCTTTGAGTTGACCCAAGCGGCATGGCCGCTTTTGGCGCTGAGATAAACAGGATTGCCGGGCGCTACAGCGTCCAGGTCTTCTTTACTGGGAAAGGCGCGATCCGTCCACATATCTTGCGCCCAGCCCCGTCCTTCAATCCATTCGCCCGGCGCGGTGTCGGCCGCGCGCAGCGCGACTCGCTCGACCGCCTCCGACCTGCATGGCAATTCATCAAGCGCAACAGATCGCAAAGAACGCGACAAATCCTCCCAGTGCAAGTGCGCATCGGTAAGGCCGGGCAGAATCGCCTTGCCATCAAGGTTCAACAAGTTTGTGCCGGCGTCAGCCAGCCGACGGATTTCGGCGTCGCCGCCCAGCGCGACCAGGCGACCATAACTGATCGCCAGCGCCTGGACACGCGGTCTTTCCGCGTCCAGGGTGATAATGTTGCCGTTGTACAGAATCGTATGAATCATGCCTCAGTCCTCTAAGACTCTGGTCATTTCTCGCTCAATTTCGATGGGCTTGGGCGCGCTGTCCAAACCGCGGCGGGTCACGGAATAGGCCGCCAGCCTTCCCGCCACTTGCACCGCCTTTTGCACATCGCCAGCCAAGCGCGGGAGCGACGCCAATAGCGACGCCGCGAATACATCGCCGGCGCCGGTCAAGTCAAGCGGCTCAACTTCCATGCTTTCATAATGCCAGGCGCCGCCATCGTGATAATGAGTGCCGCCGTTGCGGCCATTGGTGACAACCAGATGCGGGCATACGCGCCTGACGCGATCGGTCAATTGCGGGAACTGCTGAACATCTTCTTCACTATAGACGACAATGTCGAAGCGCTCCAGCGCTTCCTCGTCATACCAATGCCGCAGCTTTACCAGCCCATCGTCATCCCAACGCCGCATCATGCCCTGCAGGGTTAGCATCTTGGTCGCCCGTGGAAAGCGCTGCGCCATCTCCCCCGGCTCGATCTCGCCCGCCAAGGGACCCAGATGCAAGTAAGGCGCATCGAGCCAGGCTTCCGGTGCCGCGCTGGCGGGCAGCGGCCGCGCCGTCGCCCGCACATATTGCCGGCGCCCGCGCTCGCTATATACATTCTCGTAGGTGAGAGAAGCCGCGGCCGGCAAGACGCGCAACTTGGCGAAGGGCGCCAACTCTTGCAGCAGCGGCTCGTTGGCGGCGGCGCTCGTGAGGATCGCGACATTGTGCCCAAAAGCGGCGTAAGTGGGCGCCGCGTAAGACACTGTCCCGCCCAATTCACGCCCGCCCGGCACGAGGTCGACGGTCATGTGCCCGATGATCAGCACACCAATTGCGGCGCTCACTGAGGGCTGCCGCCACAGCGTTTAACAGCGGCCGATCCGGCAAACTCGGCCGCCGGCATCGTCATGACAGGAATCTCGGATTGATCTATCTGGGAACGATGGTGACTTTGCGCCCCCGGCCCTCGCCGATACTGCGTGTGGTCACATCTTCGCGGCCGCGAAGCGTCAAATGAATGATGCGCCGTTCATTGGGATGCATCGGCTCCAGCGTGATCGTTCGTCCCTGCTGCAGCGCTTGCTTCGCCATACGTTTCGCCAGCCCGCGCAATCGGTTGGAGCGCCCGGCCTTGTAGCCGCCGGCATCAACGATGATATTGGCGCGGCGCTCCAGGCGTCGGCTGCAGATCAAACGCACAATATGCTGCAGGGAGGACAAAGTTTCGCCCCGGCGCCCGATCAGGCGGTTGATACGCTGGCCCGTGATATTCAGCATCCAATGCGGATCTTCGTCTTCGCCGTCATCGTCGGCGCGCTGCACCTCAACGCGGGCATCCACACGCATTTTTTCCAGCAACTCTTCCAGCACTTGCCTGCCAACAATGGCATCTTCATCCAGCTCATCGTCGGCCACCGGCGCGCGAGTCGGCCGGTCTTCATCCATTCCATCATCATCTTCTGCCGCGGAATCTTGGGACTTGCGCCTGCCGATTAGGACAAGCCTCACTCGCGCCTCGCGCGCGCCAAATCCGAATAGACCGGTGTTCGGCTCTTCGAGCACTTCAACAACGACCTCGGCGGGAGACGCGTCAAGCTCCGCCAAACCTTTGCTAATCGCCGCATCAACAGAATTGGCGGTCACCTCAATCATTTCCATTGGTCAATCCCCGTTTTTCGAGTAACTGCAGCGACCGGTTACTTCCTGCGCGGTTTTTTCTTTCTGGATTTGCGGCGTTTCCTGGTCGGCGCTTCATCTTCATCGTCGAATACGATTTCCACCGGCGCTTCGTCCGTCTTCTTTCTGCGGAAGACCCTTTCCATCAGTCGTTTGCCCTGCGGGCTATACTGCAGCATGCCAATGACATTGGATGTCACGAAATAAATCGACAGACCGGTGGAGAATGACAGCGAAAAGAATCCGAACATAATGGGCATAATCGTCGTCATGCTTTTCATCATCTGCGCCTGCCCGCCGCCGCTGCTCCCGCCATCGTCTTCGTCGTCATCTTTCTTGGCGGCGCCCTGCCCGGTTGTTGCCATCGTCATCTTTTGCTGGGCCCAGGTAGTTATCAAAACCAGCACAGGCAGAATCAAGGCGTAGGGGTGGTTATCGGTTGGCGTCAAGCCGGGCGGCGGCATGGTCAAATCCAGAGCGGGCAGAAACTGCGGTATTGGCGTCCAGAAGCGCTGAAGCGGAATCAGCGAATCGAGACCGGGGATCAGCAGACGTTCCGACAAGTCCACCAGTTGGAATGGCGTCGCCGCCAGCGCGAAGAATATGGCTTGGTAGAGGCCGATCAAAATTGGAAACTGAATAAGCATTGGAAAACAGCCGCCAACCGGGTTGACTCTGTTTTCTTTGTAGAGCTTCATTTGCGCTTGAGAGAGCTTTTCCTTGTCGCCCTTGTACTTTTCTTGCAGCTTCTTCAATTGCGGCTGAATCTGCTGCATCTTGCGCGAAGACTCTTGCTGCTTGGCGAAAAGGGGGAAGGTCAATACACGAATGATTACTGTCAGTACAACGATCGCCAAGACGATATCCTGGTTGAGAACCGCGTATAGCCAAGCCAATATTGTTACAAACGGGTTAAGAATCAGATCCCACATTCGGTCATGCTCCGTTTGCCGGACTAACGCGGATAAACCCAGACTTGGCGTCCATCGACCGCAAAGGCGATGAGCAGCCTGGCATCGTGCACAGATGTAACAAGCAAGAGCGGCTCATCAATGTTCAGGGCCTCGCTCGGTTCAATCAACATCATATCGCCGAGCAATTCAGGCCGTTCGTCTATTTCCCGCGCGTTGATCAACTCGCCGTCGCGGCGGTCCAGCCAGTAAACTTTGCCATCGCGGGAAGCCACGATGACGCGGTCGCCGTAAACAATTGGGCCGGCGCGGATGCCCCGTTCGGCAATTTCCTTGGACCAGAGCTCCAAAAGGCCGTTCTCGCTATCCAGGGCGTGGACAAAGCCGCTCAGATCGGCCAAATAGATGATGCCGTACTCGTCTATCGCCGGCGTGCCCCAAACCCAATTCTGCGTTTTGTATTCGCTGAGAATTCCACCGTCCAGCGAAATTTCGAAAAAGCTCTTGTTGAAGCTGCCGACATAGAGGCGGCCATTGGCGAAAAGCGGGGTCGAGGCGACGCTGCCGCCCAGATCCACAGTCCATTGCAGCTGCCCGCTCTGGCTATCGACCGCATACAGGAAGTGGTCTATCGACGAAAATATCAGAAGATCATCGACCAAAAGCGGCTGCGCCCAGATGCCGGCTTCCGTTGGGAAACGCCAAAGCTCGCGCAAACCGTCCATTGATATCGCGCTGAGCCCGCCATTCTGGAATGGCAAGTAGAGTATGCCGTCGGCCTCGAGCAGGTTGGCCACGACATTGTCGTCAAGCGGAATGGTGCGCTTGACATCCAACAATACCGAATCCACTTCCAGCAAGCGCTTGTCATTTGAGGCGAGCAATACCGTCTCGTCATCAAGCCTGAGCGGATAGGCGTAAAATTGTCCGCCACCGTTTTCCGAACCGCGCAGAATCCAGGTCCGCGGGTTGTTTTCGCTGTCTCGGAAGACCTGTCCATTGACCGGGTTTATCAAACGCGCAGGCGCGCCGTTCGATGGCGAGAGAATAACCACATCATTGTTATACGCCAGCGTGAGATGCTGCTCGCCGTTCAGGTCAATGAGCCCGATCGCCGGCCAGCTTACACCCATGCGCGCGCCGACGCAGCCTGAAAACAACAAAAGGCACATCAAAAGCGCGATGAGCTCGTAACGCAAGCGGAAAGAGGACTTCAAGTTTTACTCCTTGGGAGGGACGGGATCATAACCGCCCGCGTTCAAAGGATGGCAGCGCATAATCCGCCTCATACCCATCCAGGTCCCCTTCACCGGGCCATATACTTCGATCGCCTCGTGCGCGTAGGTGGAACAAGTCGGCGTAAAGCGGCAGGCTGACGGCAAAACGGGTGACAGAAAACGCTTATACATTTCGATTGATCTCAGCAGGACCCACTTCAGCATATCAAGGCGTCTCAATTATTCGCGCCTGTAACAACAATCTTTTCAGTATACGCTGCAATTCAAGAAAAGGTTGCCTGCACATTGCCGGCCGCGCAACCAGCACAATATCAAAGCCTTGCCGAAGCCCGTTATGCAGCGAGTGAATCAGCGCGCGCATACGCCGTTTGCAGCGATTGCGGT
The DNA here is from genome assembly GCA_022826865.1 of Anaerolineae bacterium. Taxonomy (GTDB): domain Bacteria; phylum Chloroflexota; class Anaerolineae; order Aggregatilineales; family Phototrophicaceae; genus UBA6055. Next base: position 92,611 of record JAJDUC010000028.1, on the reverse strand, counting down.
GAACCGCCCCGCCAAGGCGCTTGCCAGCGACGAATCCATATCGATTGCGCGGCAAATTGCTGGCGCAAATGCTGACCAACATGCTCGGATGACGATACACCTTTCCGGCTCGCTGCACTTGCTTAAAGTCGGCCGGGCGGCGCAATCGCAGCGCGGATTCCATCAATTAACTGGCGTTCCAGTTCACTTTCTTTACATGGTTAGGCGTCACGGCCAGCTGATGGCGTCCGCGCCGGCGTCGCGCTTTGAGGACCTTGCGTCCGCCACGCGAACTCATCCGTTTGCGGAAGCCGTGCACACGCTTGCGCCGACGGATCTTCGGCTGCCAGGTTCGTTTGGTTGACATCAATTCTGCCTTTGTTCAACAACGTCAACAATCACAAGGGCGCAGTATATAACAGCATTCCGCATCGGTCAACATCCGCTTGGCCGCGCCCAAACGCAAAGCAATCAGGCTCGGAGGCATATATTTCCGCGGCGCGCGGCCTTGAAGCAGTCGAAGACAACAAAAAAGACGCCCTAATCCCAAGCAAACCGCCAAGTTTGCCCAAGTTCCGCTTGACGGCGCAATCGACGTTACAGTAGGATTGCAGCGGTCTTGACGCGCCAGACTCGCATCAAACTTTGCTCGCGCCTGCCTAGCACAATTGTAGATCATATCCCGGGGGATGTTTCGACTTGCTGCCAGCACAACATTGGGCATACAGATTTTCAATCGGCGCCGAGGATATTGACAGCATAACCAACCTCCTGCTAGACCGGGAAACACCACTGTCGGCCATACAATTGGCGACAGCGATCATCGAAAAGCGCGAGCGCAACGAGCGGGCGCGGCGCGATCAGAAATTCCAGGATACAAAAGTATATCGGCCGGCCGATTCTTACCAGGTCGGCGATCGGCTAACCTTTTCTCATTTTGATTATGCCACTGCGCGTGTCCTTAGCCTGCGCGATGGCACCCATACGGACCTCAGCCCAATCAAGGTCGCTGCCGTCGCCTTCGAAAACGCCTACGCCCAAACCGATGTCGGCATCCGCGAATTTGTCGTGGAATACGAAGCGGAACACCCGCTGAATGATCTCGACCTGAACCGGCATCCCAGCCAGCTCGAGCGCGAATACAGCGTCGAAGAGATCCTGCAAGATCCGGATACCAACATCGTTGAACAAGTTAACGACTCGCTCGAGCGTAACCCGGACCTGGTACGTATCGCCGGCACCTGGTTTGTGCGGGAACTGATGGTCGAGGTCGATATCGGCCACCTGCATCTTGCTGAAGCGGTGCTGGATATGTACGCCGGCGGTCCGCTTGAATCGCAGCGGATCCTGCGCGAGATTGGCGGATTGGGCGCCGCGCCGCTCCCGCTCCAGTTGTTTTCGCTCAACTACTATATGAATGAAGATGAACGCTTTGAAGAAGTTGGGCCGGCCGGCCAGATTCTTTGGCACTTGAAGGACTTATTGCCGCGCATGGCGCGGCAAGTGCCCGCCATATTGCAATACGATACCATCGAATTTGATCGCCGCCTGCTCTCGCGGGAGATGCGGCAATTGGAATACGATCTGGACGATGAACACTCGCCCGTGACATCGTCTCGCCCTGAAGACGAAGTGAGCCTGACATTGATCTATCCGCATCGCCGGGTTGGCACGCTGCCGATCAATTCGGAGACCCGCTTCATATTCCCCGACGCCAAAACGCCGCGCATCGCCATTACAATGATTGACGCGCTGGATAAAGAAGAGTATCCCTGTTGGGTTGTGCACGAATTCAAGTATGTATTTGGGCTGGCGCCGCTCTACCAGAAGCACCATCTGCCGGTCGGCGCTTATGTCTATTTGAACCGCACGGACGACCGCAGTCGCATTGAAATCGAATTTGACAATTATCGCCCGCGCACGGAATGGATCCCGCTTGTGCAGAAGACGGAGCGGCAGCAGCTCAAGTTCCAATCCGCCAAGCGCGCGATTGGCGCCGACTATGATGAGATGATCATCGTCGGTGTCAACAATCTTCAAGAGGTGGACAAGCTTGGCAAGGATTTGCAGACGCGCAAAGTCGCCCTGCCGGCATTGCTGCGCGGCCTTGTTGATGAGCTTTGCAAGCAAAATCCGCAGGGAGCTGTGCATGCCAAGGTTCTCTACAGCGCCCTGAATATCTTGCGCCGCTGCCCGCCCGGCCCGATGCTGGCGATGCTGATAACGAATCCGGAATTCGAATACGTCGGCGGCAACTATTGGAAACTCAGCGCCTAATCCAGGGGATAGGCCGATGTCTCTGAACTATCTGATCAAACCGAGCGTCGAAACGCGTTTCTTCATTGACTACGACTGGTGGAAGCACAGCCGCGATGACCTGCGCATCTATCTGCTGACCCATCTGACACAAGAGCAGCGGCAGGCGCTGCAAAACCGGGATTTGAGAGAAGTCTTCGATTATGTGCATCCCGAAACCGGCGAAGTGATTCAGTTGGATACGCTGGGACTGGCGATACAAGAATCTTCACGCCGGGACGACTTTATTTCGGAGCACATCGGGCTGATCGACAGCGTATTCCGCGCCCTGCTTGTTCACGGCAATCAGCCTCTCAGCGCGCTTGAGCTGGCGGATATCACCGGGCGGAACGCCGCAACCATTCTCAAGACCATCGGCGGGGTTCGCATCTATCGTGGCATACGGCCGCACCAGCCGGCGGACAGCGCCTCAGGTTAATCAATGGCGCGCGTAATCAATACCAACAGCCCGGGCAAGCGTCGCAACGCCTACATGCGCACCATTGCCGAAATTCTGCGCCGGTTAAGCCAGCAAAGCGAAATCAACCAAGAAAGCAAAGACATGGTCGCCATGCTGGTCTATTGCTTGCGCGGAGTCGACCAAACTGTCGAAGAATCGATAGCCGCCTGGGAAAAACGCGGATACTGGAAAAAAGCGGATGACTTCCAGCAGAAGTGGTGGTGGTCGTCCTTAACTGCCAAGTCGATCGAAGAGTTGATTGTGGCCGAAAACTGGGATACGCTGCCGGAGACGATGATGCGTTTATTTCCCCATTGCGCCGATATCAAGATCAACAGATTGACGCGCAACCCCGAAGACTGGCTGGGCGCTTACAGCAAGCTCCGGGGTGAACTCCTTGCCTGAGGCGATACAGATCCGCGGCTGCCAGTTCTACCAGTTCTGGCGGGCGGTTGCAATCGAAATTGATGGATCGCATTTACGGCTCGGCCTGCGCCTAGTCAAAATACATAGGGCTTCGTATAATCTATCCAATGTCCCTTGGTTAGAGTGCCTAGCGACTATTGAGTGAAGAGCGCGATAGGCAATTGGCGGGCGATGCTGAAGCGGGCGCGTCGGTCGAGGCGGAAGCAGCAAAGACCGACGACGAGCACCGGCTGGAACGGCTGACTTGGTTTGGCTTGGTTGGCGTGCTGGTGGTTACAGGCATCCTGCCGGATTGGATGACGCTGCACCGCGGCGTCGCGCCGCTTGTCGCGGCCCTCGTTCTATTCGTCTCAGGAGTATTCCGCTTTCGGCGGGGCTGGCGCGTTAGCATCTCAATCTGGGCCGCCGGCATCGCGCTGCTGCTGCTGGCGGGATTCAATTTTCTCAGCCGGCCTGACCTGGACCTGTCGCTGGCTGTCATCGTCATTGCCGTATTTATGATTGCCGCCGGCGTCTTCACTCGCGAGAACTAGGATGGAACAAAATAAATGATGCCGGGGAATCCAAAATGAGCCTCACGCGTACCCAAGAACTCAGAGTCGAAGAGATTCGAAAATTGGCGCTGCCCTTAAGCACACATATTCTTTCGGGCGAAGGCTTGCTGGACCGTCCGATTTCATGGACAACCGTCATTCATCCGGAAGACGATGTCGCGTCAAAAGCGGTGCAAGAGCGCGAGCTGATTTTGATCGCGCCCTCAAATAATCCGCCCAAGGCGCATAGCGACACCGAATTGATACATTGGGCGGTAAAGGCAGGCGCCTCCGCCGTGGTATTTTGCAGCCCGGTCAGCACGACCGCGCTGGCCGAAGCCAAGGCGCGAAACTTGCCGGTTCTATCGCTTCCGGAAGACATTCGCATCCGCGAAGTCGAAAAGACCGTCATCAGTTTGCTCGTCAATCGCAAGGGCCAGGTGGAGCGCCGCGGCACGCAGATTTACCGACAGCTCACCCAGATTTCTTCGCGCAACGAAGGTATGGCCGGTTTGATTGGGGCGATGGCGCGGCTGACCAAAAAGACCGTCATTGCTCAAGACAAACGGCTGCAGCCCATCTCGCACAAATTGCAGCCGGAGTTCGTGGGCATCTGGGACGATATAGAGTTCTTCCTGAAGAAGCAGGACAACCTGCCGGTTGAACTGCATGACCGTCACCGCGTGGTCGATGTCGATCCGCCGGTGCTCATGCAGGCGCTGCCGCTTTCCGGCGTTGCCCGGCTGGTCGCGCCTATCATCACCAAGAATGTCGGACGCGGATATCTGTCGATTATTGCGCGGGAAAGCGACCTGGACGAGATCGACCAACTTGTTTGCGAACATGGGGCGGCCGCTTGCGCCCTGGAAATGGCAAAACAGAAAGCTGTCAACGAGACGGAAAAACGGCTGCGCGGTACCTTCCTCGACCGTTTGTTGCTCGGCGACGTCAGCCAGCAAGAGGCGATCCGACAAGGCGAGCGCTTCAACCACGACATGACGCGTACGCATGTGGCATTCGTGCTCAGTTGGCGTGGCAGCCAGCAACCGTCTCTGCGCCGCCTGGAGACGATGGTCAACGCCATCATCGCCAAGCAAGAGGCTTCAGCCCTGGTCTGGATTCGCGAGAAAGAAGGCGAAGTGGTCGTCTTTCATGCGACGGACTTTGATGATCCCATCGATCATAGCCTGGCGCTGTCAGACAAATGCAGCAGCGAGATCAATCGGCGTTACCCTTCCCATCGTGTCGCGATCGGCTTGGGACAGGTGGCCCGCGATGTCAACGCCTGGCGCTCGAGCTATCGCGATGCGGTGCAGGCGATGGAACTGGCTGAACGCCTGCAAACCGACTTTCCGCTGTTCATCGGCGATTTGGGCGTCTATCAGTTGATTCTCAGTCTGTCCGATAGGGAAAAGCTGAGCCAATTCTGCCTGCATTCACTTGGCACGCTGACGGAATATGACATGCGGCAAAACGCCGATCTCATCAAGACGCTTGAGGCCTTCTTCAACTGCCACGGCAATCTGTCGCAGACAGCCGAGTCGCTCATCGTGCACCGGAATACCCTTCTTTATCGAATGAATCGCATCAATGAAATTGCCGGCATCGACCTCAATCGTCCGGAAACGCGTCTGGCGCTGCATTTGGCTTTGACGATCCGCCGCCTATTGGCCCTCGCCTAGCCTACGGCGGTCTTGGGCCCTTGCATGCCGGCACAGGCAAATGCAGCCGCCTAGCGCGCATGTCAGATTCTGCCAAGATTTATGGTTCGGCATTATGCAAACTGCCTAAGCATTATGGCAATATGTCCATGACAACTATCAATGGCGGAATAGTGCGCGCTTGCTAGATAATCTGCTGACTTTAATGTAATATCAATGTGCATAGACCTGTCGCGCTGGACTGGCCACCGGCGTTGATTGCCAATGTACGCTCTTAATGCGACCGGCCGTTGATTAGCAAAGGATGAGAGATGTCTGCGCTCAATGAATCATCCGCCATCGATCCCTTCTCCGATCTTCACCCGATTGATCGCGACCATCGCGATGCCTGCGCGTTGATCTGTTCGGTGCGCAAAGGCGGGCAAGCCACACATGGCAATGTCAAACGCACCATAGAAGCCTTGACGCGCATGGGGCATCGCACCGGTTATGTCAATGGCGAGGGCGACGGCGTCGGCGTGTTGACCGATATTCCGCGGCAGCTATGGACAAAATGGCTGGCGGAAGCCGGGTTGCGTTCTTCACTGGCGACCGACCGCAATTTCTGGGTCGCCCATTTGATGATTCCAGCGCATGACCGAGCGCGCGCGCAGTACATTGTTGATCAGATTTGCCGTCAAATCAGTGAAGCGGGACTTCACATCTTGATCGACCGTTCGGGCAAAGTGAATCCGCAGATATTGGGGCCCAATGCCGAAGCGAATGAGCCAGTCTTCTGGCAGATCGCCGGCATCAACGGGCAAGTTCCATCCGCCGAATTGGACGGCAAGCTCTTTGAACTGCAGGTGCAGTTAGAGCGCGAGCTCGAAGTTCACTTTCCCTCTTTCTCAGCGCATAGCGTCGTCTATAAGGTGCAAGGCACAATCGAAATCCTGCGCCGCTATTATCCCGAGCTGCGGGATCCGGATTACGCCTCATCCATGACAATGGGCCACGCGCGTTACAGCACCAACACGAATCCAATTTTCGAACGGGCCCAACCCTTCAACTTGATCCAGCACAATGGCGAATTCAACACAATATCGCGATTCCGCCTTGAATCGGAAATGTTGGATATCCCTATGGTTGACAATGGCTCAGATTCGCAAGATGTGGATCGCACCATCTACGCGCTTTGCATGCGCCATGGCTTGGATCTCATTGAAGCGATGGAGCATATCTTCCCGCCTTTTGAGCACGATTTGGTTCAGTACGCCCCGGAAATACACGAGATGTATGCCGAAATACGGCAAGCCTTCGGCCCCTTCGCCCAAGGACCGGCGGCGGTGGTAGCGCGCCTGGGCAATCAAGTCGTCTTCAGTGTGGACGCGCTCGGCCTGCGCCCCTTGTGGTACGGCGAAACCGAGAAGGAACACTTCGTTACCTCGGAACGCGGCGTCTACGCGCTGGATTCCATGTCCATCAGCCCGAAACCCATGGCCCCGGGCGAGAAGATCGCCATGAAGGTCAACACTGGCCAATCGATAGATGTCTTGGACTATCCCGCGATTCAGCAATACGTATACAGCAAATATCGCGACCGCAGTCCATACAGCCCCGATTCCGGGGGCATCTGGCGCTCGGCCGCGGTCGAGGCCGCACCGCCGGCCACGAGCAATTATCCGATCCATCCGGCCGCTAACGGCGGCGGGCAATTGCAGGCGCAGGCGGCGCCGGTGGCCGTGCTTGAACGAACGGCGGAGCCATCCAGAACCGCGACCAAGCTGCCTTGGGCGGATTCGCCGATCAAGGTCAACGCGGCGGTAATGTCCGGCTTCGGCTGGGAACGCTATCATGTCGAGATCGTCAAAGCCCTTTCAGAAAACGCCAAAGAGCAAATGGGTTCGCTGGGCTGGGATGGCCCGCTGGCCGCCTTGAGCAATACCCGGGCGAATCTGGCCGATTTCTTCAAAGAAACGATCGCCGTGGTCACCAACCCATCGATCGACCGCGAACGCGAGCAGGCGCAATTCTCCTCTCAAGCGCTGCTGGGTTGCCGGCCGGAAATCGCGCAAGGCCGCGAAGAGAGCGCGACGCTCGCGCGCTTGCAGATACCGCTGCTCCTCGAAGACATTCCTGAATTCGAAGACAGCGAGATATTGCGCGGCATCGCCAAGAGCCAGGGGACAATGCTCCTTCAAGATCTGGCGGCCATCTTTGATGAACAAGCGGCCTTCTTCTCAATGGGCTGCCCGATGGACACGACCGTGGATCTTGCCGTGGAAGCGCTGCAAAAGCGCGCCGTTGAAGCGGTGCAAAGCGGTGTACAGTGCATCATCCTCGACGACAGCGGCATCGCCTCGGGCGAGGAGCTTTATATTGATCCGCTCCTGGCTGTCTCCGCTGTGGACCGCGCCCTGCGCATTGCCGATCAAAAGCCAAACCTGCGCCGCCGTACCGGCATAGTCGTGCGTTCCGGCGCTCTGCGCGATCTGCATGACCTGGCGATCTGCTTGAGCTTGGGCGCCAACGCCATTCTGCCCTACGCGCTATACGCGGTCGGCTTGGGAACCGCCCCGCGCGGAAGCAGGAAGCCGCTGGTTGCGGAACAGGTGGAGAAGGCGCTTGGCAATACGCTCAAAGCCATCCACGCCGGCTTGCAAAAGATCACCTCGACGGTTGGCTGCCACGAGTTGCGCGGATACGGCCACAGCTTCAGTTCCATCGGCCTGTCAAAGAATATTGCCAATCTGCTTGGCACGCCGAATTATTTCGGCTCGACCGGCCGCGGCCTCACCTGGACGACTTTGTATGATGATGCGCAGGAACGGGCGCAGGAGTTTCGCGGTGAAGTGCGCGCCCGCCTGAAGAATCCCGAACGCTTCTACCCGAAGATGTGGAAGAAAGCCGAAGCGGTCGCGCATGGCGAGATGGTCTTTGACGATTACACCGAAACGCTGCTAAAGCTGGAAGACACAATGCCGGTTTCGCTGCGACACATCTTGTCGCTGAAAGAAAGCCAGTCGCCAATTGTGCCGGAAGAGGTGGACATCAGCATAAAGGGCTATGACATGCCCGTCCTGATAAGCGCAATGTCATTTGGCTCGCAGGGCGAGCTGGCATATCGCTGTTATGCGGAAGCGGCGCATTTGCTCAATATTATCTGTATGAACGGCGAGGGCGGCGAAATCCATGACCTGCTGGGCAAGCATCCGCGCAATCGCGGGCAGCAGGTGGCATCGGGCCGCTTCGGCGTGAATATCGCCTTCCTCAATGCGGCTGACTACATCGAAATCAAAATCGGCCAGGGGGCAAAACCGGGCGAAGGCGGCCACCTGCCCGGCTATAAGGTCACCGAACAGATCGCGGCAGTGCGCAGCACGACCCCGGGAATCGGTCTGATCTCGCCGAGCAACAATCATGATCTCTATTCCATTGAAGACCTGGCCCAGTTGATTGACGAACTCAAAACAGCCAATCCGCATGCGCGGGTTTCGGTTAAGCTGCCGGTTGTGCCTGGCATCGGCATTATCGCCGTCGGCGTAGCGAAAGCTGGCGCGGACATTATCACGATCACGGGATATACCGGCGGCACGGGCGCCGCCCGCGCGCATGCGCTGCGCCATGTCGGATTGCCTGCGGAGATCGGCGTCTGGCTGGCGCATCGTCACTTGATCGAAAGCGGCTTGCGCGGCGATGTCGAGATCTGGACCGATGGCGGCATGAAAAGCGGGCGCGATGTCATTAAGATGGTTTGCCTCGGCGCCAACCGCGTGGGCTTCGCAACTCTGGCGATGGTAGCGCTGGGCTGCACCATCTGCCGCGGCTGCCAGGATGGCACTTGTCATGTGGGCATTACGACCCACGTGAAAACAAAAGAAGAGGCGGAAAAGCGCGATTTCAAAGCTTTCCGTCCTTTTGAAGAGCGTGGATCGCCCCATAGCATTGTGCACATGTTCGACGCATTGGCCGATGACATTCGGATATGGTGCGCCAAGATGGGTGTCAGCAATCTGCAAGACATCGTTGGCCGGGCCGACCTTCTGTATCAGCGCTCGCACCACGATCGGATCGATCTCAGCAATCTGCTCAAGCCGGTCCCGCATGCGCAGAAGACGCAGGCCCAGCCCGGCGGACGGCGAATTTCACGGCCGCGCAATACCGTCAGCAAACAAATCACCGATATCGTCACCGAATATGTCAACAAGGGCGAATTCGAATTGACCTATGATGACGAGCAAGTGATGGCGATGGATCGCGCCTTAGGCACGCATCTGGCCGGCGCAATCAAGCGCAAAGCTGTGCCCCAAGCCGATCGCATCCGCGCCATTAATCTGAGCTTCAGCAATTCCGCGATTCCGGGCAATGGCCTGGCCGCCTTCGTGGACGACCCGGTAAACGTGCTCGTGGAAGGCGGCGCCCAAGACGGCGTCGGCAAATGCGCGACCGGAAGCAAGGTGGCGATTCTCAAGGGACTCAACCACAAGGGACGCCGGGTCGATGGCTCTGTGGGCAAGAGTTTCGCATACGGCGCGCAAGGCGGTCTCTTCATCGTGCAGGGCGATGCCGATACCCGCGCCTGCATTCGCATGAGCGGCGCCGATGTCGTTTTTGGCGGTGAAATCCGCGAGCCGGTGAATGACAGCCTGGGCGGCATGGGCGCGCGCTCCAACCTCAAGGGCTACGCCTTTGAATACATGACCTCCGGTCGGGCGGTCGTGCTGGGCGATCCCGGTCCCTGGATGTGCGCGGGCATGACGGGCGGAGTCGTCTACCAGCGCGTTCTGCCGGACATGGGCTTGACGATAGACGCCATTCGCCACCGGCTCGCCGAAGGTTCAGTGGTCGAGATCCAGCCCCTGGATGACGAAGGCGAGGACGATGTGCGCGAACTCTTGAACGCCTACATCCGCACGCTGGAGGAGAACAATCAGTCGCAAGCGGCTGAGCCGCTCTATAGCTTGCTGCGACGCCCCGACGATCACTTCGTCAAGATCGCGCCGCCGATGGCGCACAAGATCGTCAACGAGGCTTGACCTAGAACCAAGAAAATAAGCAATTACTGAAAAGGGCGACTTAAAGAGTCGCCCTTTTCAGTTATACATGCGAAATATTATCGTGGGCGAGCCACCTTGTGTAATCTTTTCAGATTAAACCTGCTATATTTTTTGTCGGTGAAACGTTGGTGAAGCGGTGACGAAGCGTCAGTTTCATATCCAAGATTTTTGTATACACATGTATAGAATAATACAGAAAGGAATTGAGATGGTTTTCACAAATGCAAGAGCATACACTCAAGGGAGGAGACTCTTGACCAGGCACTTTCCGCTAGCTGTCCTTATTCTGTTATTGTGCGTAGGCACACTTCCCGCGCTTGCCCAAGAGAGATTGCCAGCCCCTCCCGCGGTTCGAACTATGTATAGCGTTGTTTATGGTAGGGAAGGCAATTTGGAATGTCATGCGGAGTCAGGCGAGTGCATCGGCTATGAAGCATCAAAGTGCATTGGTATGATTTTTAAGATACACTCCGGGACTCAAGCCAGTAACTATTCAATGCGCATCTCGTCTGGCAAGAATCCTGTCAAGATAGTGGATGGATTCGCCCCCTATCCAAAGGGTTGGTTTAATATCGCTGAATGGCGTACAGAGCAAGCGCCTCACATAAGCGGCGGCATCTTTATTATGGACACCTACTCCTCTGCAGATTACGGCACACATGCCGCATACGACATTTGTGGACTTGATGATGGTCAGACTGTGAAGATCAGGTTCAGAGTCCGCGATAATCGGGAAGATTCGCCATACAAATATGGTGACAAAACCGATGTGATCTCATTTGAGACCTGACGCCCCCGCTGCTGCGCGGTGGCGGCATGATGTTAGCGCACTGCATGCCAGCAGGACCGGCAACGTTAGAGGGCGGCCGCCAGACCGCCCTCTTTTTTGCGTTGCTTGGCATCGTTTTTGATTCTGTAGAAGAGCCGCTTTGTGGGACAGAAATTGCTTGCGCTATGCGCCATTTACACAATCTAAGCGCCCTCGCCTAGTCAGCCGGTCTTGTTCCAGGAATCGTCGCCAAGACGCGCTGCGTCTTCAATGCAAGATGCAAAATCAGCCGGTTATCCGCATCGTCCAGGTCGAGTTTTGTGAGGGCGGCGATGCGCTCCAGACGGTAAACCAGGGTATTGCGGTGCACATCAAGTTCCTGCGCCGCTTTCGCCAGATTGCCATTGGCGGCGAAGAAGCCGCTCAGCGTGCGAATTAAGTCGCTCTGTTTGCGCTGATCGTGCTCAACCAACGGGCTCAGCGAGTCTTGATAGAACTTCTGCAAGTGCTGAAGATTGCGTTCTTTTAGCGCCAAGAGCAGTTGATACAACTTGAGATCGCCATAATAGGTTGTGGAGTCGTGGCTGCTCAGCTCATACGCGATTCCCACAGCATCCTTCGCTTCGCGATAGGCATCGCGCAAGTTTGACAAGCCGGTTGCCGGCCGGCTGATGCCCGCCGCGACCAGCTCTTGCGGCGCGCGCAAGGCGAGTTGGGCGCGCGCTTCTTCTATGAAGTTGCGAACGCGAGTTGGCGCCTGCGTCTCCTCGGCATCCAAGGGATACAAGGCGACGATAACATCCACATAATGGCCGACCGCGCCCTTGACGCCGCGGCGGGACATGTCATCGCGAACCAGCGAAATCAAGGAACCAAGCGGAATGGTCTGGCCTGTATCCCCCATCGCCCGAAAGACTGCCACCGCATAGAGCGAGGCCGGCTCGAATCCCGCCTGCTGCGCGCGCGTACGCAATAAATCATCGTCAGCGGGCGTCCCGCTCAGCCACATCTGGATCCAGTCGCCACGCGTCTGCTCGACCGCGGAAGCGATGGCCCGGTTCTTGGCGATCTCGATGGCACAGACATCCGCGCCATAGGTCAAGACCAGCCGATCAAACTCGTTTAATTCTTCCACGCGATCGATCAAGGAAAGATAACCGGCCGTGCGCTTCTCCACTTTGAGCACAGTTGTATAGCCCAAGGGGCTCATGGTGATTGCGCCGGCGGTTGCAGGCGCCTCCTGCCGCAGCCACTCCAGAAATTCATCAATCCGGTTTGCGCTCACCTGCCCGCGGCCATTGGCGACGCGGCGCCCGGTGTAGGGATATATCTGCGCGATGGCTTCGCCAGCGTCATCATGAATGGCGATGGCTTTGCCGGTGGAACGAGACATCACCTGGAGCAGGCTATTCAGATCGCGGTTTTCCGCTGAAAGCCGTGTCAATTGGCGCTGAATCTCAATGGCGCGCTCGGTCAAACGCGCGGTCTGATTCAGAAGCAGCGAATTCACGGCCCGTTCCACCGTCGTCAGGCTGGTGTCATCCGGCACGCAGAGCAGAGCTACACCACGCTCATTCGCAGCGTCCACCGCGTCTTGCTCGACAAGACCGGTCGCCAAGACGGCGCTCACCCCGAAGTCCGCCAGTTGGCCGACCACACTGGCGAGGGAAAGGCGACTGTCAAAACTGCGCAGCACATCCATCGAAACCAGCGCCAGCTCACCGCCATAAATGTCGGGGAAGACTGGCGGCTGCGCCCGGATGGTCACAGACCAGTTCACTGTCGTTTCGGGATCGCCAGCCACAATGCTCGCGCCCAGTGGCAAAGAGTAACGCAGCAAGGATTGTATCGAGGCGGTGTTCTTATCAGACATTACCAAGATTCCCTAGTAACAGCATCCGAGACTTCGACTCAAACACAAAGACCCTACCAGAATTGCACAAAACTGGTCGCCGCCTTTGTGAGCTATCCACAATTATACTGCGAAACCGCCACAAAAAAACAGGGCGAATCTCATTTCTGGATTCGTCCTGCATTGTCTCTTGGTGAAGTTTACCAAGTCAGCGGCTGCGCTTCACACCGATATTAACGAACTCGCCTTTGACGTCGTAGTCTTCACTCACGTATTCACTGGTGAGCTCGCCGGGCTGCAGCTTGTCCGCCAGCGTTTCCGCCATGATATACCCGCTGAACAGCTGCATCACGGCGTCAATTGATGAGGAGGCATCGCTATAGACCACATCGATGCGGTCGTCCAATGCGAAGTCCGCATGTTTGCGCAAGTTCTGAATGCGCCGGATCAATTCCCGGGCCAGCCCTTCTTCGAGCAATGCCGATGTCAGTTCGGTATTCAGCACGACGACATAGCCGCCATCTTCGACCGCCCCTTCCGGCGTCTCGACGCTCACCTTGACCTCGCACTCTTCGTTCGCAATTGGAAAACTTGAGCCGTTCAATTCCAGCATGATATCGTCCCCGGCGAGCAATTGTTCGGCAAAGGGACGAATGAAGTCTTGTTCGCCATCGCGCAAGGCGGATTGAATCGCCTTGAAATCGGCGCCGTATTTGCGGCCGAGGTACTGCGGCAGAGGATTCAGACTGAAGATGGTCGCGGATGCAAAAGCGCTGGCTTCATCCGCGCCCATGACCTCCACCGACTTCAGGTTCAGTTCACTTTTGATAAGGTCCGCATAGCGCTCCACGATCGGCGCTTCGGCGACATCGCGCAGGGCGAATTGCGCGCTGGACAAGGGTTGACGCACACCGATTTGCGCGGCATTGCGCGCCGCCAGCCCCAGGCTCACAAGCCGCCGCACCAGCGCCATGTCCGCCGTCAAGCTTGCGTCAAGCAGCGACTCGTCCACTTCCGGCCAGCGCGACAAGTGCACGCTTAGCGCTTGCGCCTCATCTTGTTCGCCGACCAGGTTGCGGTACATTTCTTCGCTTAGGAAGGGCATCGTCGGCGCCAGCAACTGCGCCAGCGTCGTCAGCGTTTCGTACAGGGTGGCATAGGCTGAGAGCTTGCTGCCGTCAACCTCGCTCTTCCAGAAGCGATCGCGGCTCAGGCGCACGTACCAATTGCTCAAGCGCTCGACAAAGTCTTCGATCGGTCGGGTCGCATTGACGGCGTCATAATCCTCAAAGGCTTCCGTCACCGTGCGGGTCAACTGCTGCAACTCCGCCAAAAGCCACAAATCGAGCAATTCCCGCTCGTCGGGCGCCGCCGCAGCTTGAGCCGGCGTCCAGCCGTCGATATTGGCGTATGTGACGAAGAAACTGTAGGTATTCCAAAGCGTCGACCAAAACTTCTTGATGACGTCGTTGACGAGATTGATGGAAAAGCGCCTTGATTCGCCGGGCGGCCCGGATGTGTACATGTACCAGCGAAAGGCATCGGCCCCGGTTTGCTCGAGGACTTTCCAGGGATCAACGGCATTGCCCTTGCTCTTCGACATTTTTTGCCCGCGCTCGTCAAGGATGTGGCCCAGACAAATCACATTCTTGAAAGCCACAGTCTCAAAAAGCATGGCCGCGATGGCGTGGAGGCTGTAAAACCAGCCGCGGGTCTGGTCGACCGCTTCGCAGATATAATCGGCTGGGTGCTGCTCCTCGAGAATGTCCCGGTTGAGCTTCGGATAAGCCCACTGCGCCAATTGCATCGCGCCGCTGTCAAACCAGACATCAATGACCTCGGGCACGCGCCGCATGGTCCCGCCTTCACCGTTGGGATTCTTAAAGCAGATTTCGTCGACATAGGGTCGGTGCAAATCCAGTTCGCTCAGATCGCGGCCGGCCAGCTCGCTCAATTCGTCGACGCCGCCAACGCAGATCATCTCCCCGGTTCGGTCATCTTCCCAAACGGGCAGAGGCGTGCCCCAATAGCGCTCTCGTCCCAGCGACCATTCCTTGAGATCGTCCAACCAATTGCCGAAGCGCCCGTCGCGAATATGGCCCGGCACCCATTTGATCGTCTGATTCAAGTCAATCATCTTCTGCTTGAACTTCAGGGTGTTGATGAACCAGGTTTCGCGCGCAAAGTACATGAGCGGCGTGCCATCGCGCCAGTTGTGCGGATAGCTATGCTTGTAGGTCTCGCGCCGGTACATCAAGCCGCGCTCAAGCAAATCGGCGATGATATGCCGATCGGCGTCTTTGAACCACAGGCCGCGGAAACTTGAGACGGCCTCGACGAAACAGCCGCTTTCGTCAACGGTGATCAGAACGGGCAAATTGTGCTTTCGCCCAGTCGCCAAATCGTCCACGCCATAAGCGGGCGCGGTATGCACGATGCCCGTGCCGTCAGCCGTACTGACGTAATCCGCCGCCACCACATAGGCGTAGTCTTGCTCAACCGGCAGGAAGGTATACAGCGGTTGATAGCGCCAACCGACCAGATCCCGGCCCTTTAGACGATTCACGACCTGATAGTCGTCGGCGTCGGTCAAGACCTCCGCCATCAAGGCTTCGGCCAGGATGAGCTGCTCAGCGACTTCGCTATCGCCGGGCCGCCCTTCAACCACAACATAGTCAATATCGGCGCCAACCGCGAGCGCCGCGTTGGCCGGCAGCGTCCACGGGGTTGTCGTCCAGGCGAGAAAGTAAAGGCCGGGTTTGCCCGCTACCGGGAAGCGCACATAAATGCTGGGATCGACTATCGACTTATAACCCTGCGCCACTTCGTGGCTGCTCAAGGGCGTTCCGGACGAAGGGCTATAAGGCACAACCTTGTAACCGCGATAAAGCAGTTCCTTGTTCCAAAACTGCTTGAGAATCCACCAGACGCTTTCGATGTATTCGTTGGAAAATGTGACATAAGCATCGTCGAGATTGACCCAGAAGGCCGTGCGCTCTGTCAGCTTTTCCCATTCATTGATATGCCGGAAGACATTGGCCCGGCACTGTTCGTTAAAAGCCGCCACACCGTAGGCTTCAATCTGCGCCTTGTTCTCGAAACCGAGTTCTTTTTCCACCTCGATTTCGACCGGCAGCCCATGCGTATCCCAGCCGCCGCGGCGCAGGCAATAATAGCCTTGCATGACCTTGTAGCGCGGGAACATATCCTTGAAGGCGCGCGACAAGACATGATGGCTGCCCGGCTCGCCATTTGCGGTCGGCGGACCTTCATAAAAGACATAACGCGGGGCATCTTCGCGCCCTTCTGTCGTGCGCTCGAAGATGCGATTGAAGCGCCAAAAGTCGAGTTGCTGCTGTTCCAACCTGTTGACAACTTCGCTATTGACCTGCGAGTTCACTGCTCGAAACATGACTTGCTTTCTCTCCATGCCATTGATACGAATGACGAATGACGAATGACGAATGCTTGCTGTTGAATCCGGCGGGTATTTCGTATCAATCAAACAATGACTCGCGGTGTGTGCATATCCCTATGCGACACCACGATGGCGCCTCCTCGCGTTGGCGTATTTCTGGCGGGACTGGTATCAGACGGGATTATGACGTAATTCAGAGCTTGGCGAAAGGGTAGAATCAAGGCTCTGGCGGCGCCGAATCCGCTGGCGCCAGGTGATGTCAGGCGCTTTCGCGCCCGGCCGCGATTTCATCCAGAGCGGCGCGCAAATGGGCCCCGTATGCTGTTCCAGCGTGCTTCGCCGCCTCGTCGCGCCAATAAACGCGGCCTGCGTCGATCAGCCACTCCCCCGGCCTTTCGCCCTGGCCCAGTTGGAACAGCAAATGCCGCTGCATCAGAAGCAGAGGCGAATCTTCGGCCAAGCGCGGGCCGGCCAGATTGAGCGATTCGATGGCCGGACCGTGCTCGCCGAGCAGAAATTGAGATTGTCCCTGCTCAAAGTTGACAATCGGCGGCGCGCCGGCCTCAAGCGCCCGGGCAATGAAATCGCGGGCGCGTTCGTATTCGCCGCATACCAAATGCAGTTTGCCCGCGCTGAAAAGCGCCAGGTGATGTCGCGGTTTATGCTGCAGCGCCTGTGTCAGCGCCCGGCGGCTGGCGGGATACAGGCCAAGATGCCGGTATGTATTGCCCAGAAGAACGAGGGCGTCGACCGAAACGCGCGAACGCTCCGGGATCGCTTCCAGGAGAGCGCGCGCGCGCCCGTATTCGCCAGCGACGAAGTGCCGCTGCGCTTGATGATAAGGCGACGCATCGCGCCGATTTGCCCAGAGGAAAAGCAACTGAAGGCTCAACAGCAAGCCGAATGCGCCGATGCGCGCCGGCCATTGAATCTCCGGCGGACCGGTGAAACCAAGCGCCAGCATCAAGATCAGCAAGACCAGCGCGATAGCAAGCGCGAGCCGGTTTGAAGCATCCCATTCCGGCAGGCGGCGGGTCAAATCACGCGAGAGATGCCGCAGCATCATTCGCTGTTTTTCCTCTTGCCCTGCGTTTCAGCGATCGCCTCTTCGATTATGGCGATCTCATAATGGAGCAAGCTGCCGTAGGCGGTGCCTTCCAAGGCGCGCAAGGTGGACTTCCAGGCTTGCAAGCCATGCTGGGTGGCGACCATCCTCTCGGTTGCGTTCCGCGCGTTTTCAAGATCGCCCGCCTTCTGGAAGTGGCGCGACAAAAAGTAGTTGACGCGCACCGCGTACATTGAAGGCATGGAGTAGAGCGCAGCATATTTGAAGGACTCGATGGCCGAGTCATGCTCGCCGGCCAATTGCTGCACAAAACCGAGTTCCGCCCAAATGATCGGCTGATCCGGCGAAAGTTGCGCCGCCGTCTGCAAGGCAATAGCCGCCTCGCCATAGCTCGCTTGCATGCGATACCCGTTGGCCAACGTCATATAAGCGCCGGCATCGCGCGGGAACATCTGCACAGCGCGGTCGGCCGTCGCCTGCGCCTTGGCAAGCTGCCCGTTGTAGGCGTAGGCGCTTGTGAGCAGCATCAACAGGTCAGGTGTGATCTTGCCGCCGGCCAATACCCGTTCCAGCAGTTGAATCGCCTGCGGAAACTGCATCTTCTGGATCAGGCGATAGGCTTCGCCATAGCCGGCGCCATATTGCCGAGATTGCCGCGCCAGCAAGATGCCTACCAAAAGAAAGCCCAGCAATATCATTGTTGCCGAAAGGCATAGCCCGGCCAGGGACATCTGCGCAACCGGCGATATGTAGGGGTCAAGCGGCTGCGTTATGCCGTCGGCCAGTTCGATCAACACACCCAGGACAAAAACGATAAAGCCCAAGCCCGCCAAGGCGACCGAGACAAATACCGCAATCCATGCAATTAACCGGCGAAGAGACAAGCTCTCCTCTCCTTAGCTCAGAGCTGCGACGTCTTCATCCGCGATGAGACGGCGCGCCAACTCGACGTCATCGCTGAGTACAGCGCGCAGCGCCTCCGCTTCTGACGCGCTCATGATCACCTGCCATTCCTCCAAACCGGCCTTCTCGCGCTTTAGCGCAGCCAAGGCTTCCTCCGCCGCCGACTTGCTGGACAGGCGCATGTGCGCTCGCCATAAGTATAGTTGCGCCAGCAAGCGGTGTCGAGAATCTGGCACGTTTAATGCGATTGCGCCCTCTAAATGATTGACGACGGCTTCGCTGTTTTCGAGGCGGTCTTCAATCATGCCCAGGTTATAGGCCGCCACCCATTCGTCCTGCGCCAACTCGCGCGCCTTGGCGGCGGCGCGGCGCGCCTGCTCATATCGGCCCGCCTGCAATTCCACCTCCGCCAAGCCATTGAAGGCAATCGCCGCATCGCTGTCAATCTCGATCATCGACTGATAATCCTTGCGCGCCGCCTGAAGCGCGCCCGCCAATCGATGCAATTCCGCCCGAAAACGATAATGCTCGGGACTATCGGGCTCCTCGCGAATCTGCGCTGTCATCGCCGCGGCAGCGGATTTGTAGTCGCCCTTGCGCATCGCCTTGACCGCGGTTCGATAATTTTGTGGGCCGCCGACCCTCCGGAAGACGAGGGCGCCGGCGATGATCCAGCCAATGCCGGCGCCGACGAAAAGGCCGCTCCATTGCGGCGCGACCAGACCGCCGATAATCAGCGCCAAAACGGAGGGCGCGATGAGCGCGGCCCAGCGCTTGCGTTCTTCAACGGGCAGCCGCCCCAAGATCAAATAAGCGGCCCCGGCGATGAAAATCAGCAGCAGAAGCGTCTGCAGCGCAGTGGCCGTCTCTTCGAAACCTGATATGGCAGTCAAGGCCAGGCTCAGCATTCCGGTCAGGGCGAGCAGCGCCACAAACAGGCGAAAGCGCCGCGGTCCCAGAAATATCTGCATGCGCTTGATCATAAGAATCGACTTCGCGCCGAGGCGACGCGCGCGCCGCGCTTATTCCGAAGCGATGGCGACATTGGGCGAAGACGGGGCATAATTCACAATCTCAACCATAATCTCTTGCTGTTTGAAAGCGTTGACACGCTTGACAACCACGCCGTTTCTATCGATCCAGTAGGCGGCCGCCTTGTCGCGATAGCGGTAGCGGCGCGTTGGCGTAGCCCGCCCGCCCGTCTCGATTACATCGACGCCGGCGGATTCAACAGGCGATTTGACCGTTTGCAAGATGCCGGGGAAGAGCTGCGCATGCTCAAACATCGGCACATAAATCGGCAATTCCTTGTCGCCGGCGGCCGCCAGGGCCTGAATGACGCAGCCGCGAAAGATGAGCAGCGGGATGTCCACCAGCGTT
Source organism: Anaerolineae bacterium (assembly GCA_022826865.1). GTDB lineage: Bacteria > Chloroflexota > Anaerolineae > Aggregatilineales > Phototrophicaceae > UBA6055. The sequence continues at coordinate 72,833 of JAJDUC010000028.1, read as the reverse complement.
CCGGCGGGTGTGGCAAGCTCCGTGTAGCGCCGTTCCGTTCCATTTATTGAGAAACCCACTTGTAGCTGACCCCCAATCAATTGATAGGTCGCGCGCAGGGTCTTGACGCCGCCTTCAAAGTTTTCGTTTTCATAGCGGACATCAAAGCGGACGAGGCCGCCACGGGAATTTCGCAGCGCTTCAAGCAGGATGGACTTGCCCTCTTCCGCCCGCGCGTCCATATCCACGCGCAGGAAAGTCTCGCCATCCGGATGCCCGTGCACGGTCCAGGATTCGCTCTTCCGCAGCCGCTCGCCATCTTTGCTGAAGCGGTAGGAGCCGCTCGCCAGGAAGCGCTCGTGAGCCTGTACTGGATGCAGATAGCGCATTAAGCCTCAAGCTCCACGTAGAGCCGCTTGTTGATGCCGCCCTTGCTCTTGTACTTGCTGATTTTGATGACGCCGACTTCGCGCGTATTGGCCACATGCGTGCCGCCATCCGCCTGCAGATCCAGGCCGACGATCTCGACGGTCCTGACTTCCTTGATGTTTTCAGGCAGCAAATTGATTTTCGTGCGAATCAAGTCCGGGATTTGAAATGCTTCTTCACGCGGCAAAATCGCAGTTCGCACCGACCGCGCCGCTTGTACTTCCAAATTGATCTTCTCTTCAATGTCGACCACGACTTCAGGCGCCAGGCGCTCGAATTCGAAGTCCATGCGCCCGGACAAAATGTCCATATTGCCGCCGGTGACGCTGGCGCGATAGTCGCGCCAGATCACGCCGCAAAGCACGTGCATGGCGGTGTGCGTGCGCATGATTTTGTAGCGCCGCTCCCAATCGATCTCGCCGCGAACCCGAGACCCAAGCGGCGGCAATTCGCCAGCGATGACATGCAGGTGGCCGCGGCGCGCTCGGCTGACGGCATACTCGTCCTGGCCGTTCAACAATCTGCCAAAATCCGGCTGCTGTCCTCCGCCGCCGGGATAGAATGCCGTCCGGTCAAGAATGACAGCGTTCTGATCAGCATCATGGCCTCGCACCTCGGCTTCAAATTCCCTGGCATAACTGTCGCTGAGATAGATTTGCTCGGTCATTCGCCCTCTCCCCGAACTCTCGCTCGCATTCGCAGAATTGTGACCTCCGCCCCGATTGCCTCCCAAAATGCGCGCGCATCGCTGTTCTTGGCACTGACATGCCATTCAAAATGCTCGACATTCTGCGCGCCAAACCAGAGCATCAGCCGTTCGACCAATTGCCTGCCGATGCCGCGCCGGCGATGGTCGGCGCTTACAAAGATATCCGCCAACAGACCGCAGCGCAGGGGTTGAAAGAGCTCCGTTGTAATATCGGCGATCATGCCGCTGACATAGCCGACAACTAAGCTGTCCTCTTCCGCGACCAGCACACGAGATTGCCCGTCGCCCAAGCGATCGACAAAATTCCGCGCATACAGCGCCGCGCCATTCTCCGCCGGACGAAAGGTAAGCGCATCGAAGCGCGCGTGATAGGCCACCATCTCCGCCCAGAGCTGGCCGATTTGCTCCGCGTCGTCCTCAGTCGCCAGGCGTATCATATTTCCAGCCAGAAAGTCTGCGAAGACAGCCTTGCGCCTTGTCCCCGCCAGAAGGCTTCTTCGACCGGATAGCGCGCCGGCGCGGCGGTTTCCAGGCAATTCACGCCCCGCGCTTGCAGCCACACTTTTGCCCGGGCGAGGAGTTGGCGGCTTAAACCGCTATGCGCTTGATGCAGATCAACTGCCATTTCCACGACCGTCCCCAGCCGCTGCGGTTCCAGGCCGGCTGGGCCGTCGCGCGTCGTGATAACGATGTAACCGCGAACGGCGTCCGCATCGCGCGCCAGGAAGAAGGCGTATTCTTCATTGGCGATCCAAGTCTGGGCGCGCGCTCGCCAACGCTCAAGGGCATCGGATGACAGCCTGATCAGCGGGTCCGTCTGCTGCAAAAGCGCCAGGCGGTCAAACCAAACTTGCGCTACGGACTCCAAGTCCGCTTCCAGCGCCGAACTGATTTGCATAGCACATAATCTTGTCTATGCTTCTCCAGTCAAGATTAACATTGCCCTTGCCCCGCCACAAGACGCGATGGTCCTATGAGAGCGCGATGCTGCAAATGCCGCAGGCGAATCAATGTCAGCTAGCAGCTTCGCTAGTTTTCGGTAGAATAGAGGGTGCATGATCGGGTAAGCTTGGCCCGACTGTGCCGGGTTAATTTATGAGGCTTTGTCCCCGGGGAAAGGAGTTATTATGTCGACGATGCCATCAGCGGAAAGGATTGGCGCCGCCTGGCGCTTGATCCGAGACGGCGACAATAATGGCGCGATCCGTATGTTCGAAGACATCATCGCTGTTGCGCCCGATAGCGTGGACGCGCTCTATGGCCTTGGCCTGGCGCAAAAAGCCCTCGGCGACAATAACGCCGCGGGCCTGAGTTTCAAGCAGGCGCTCAGCGTGACTGAGCAAGCGCTTTCCGCGGTTCAGCGCGCCTCCAAGGCTGAAGGGCACCACGGCGACAATGACCTGGAATCGAACTTCGACGATCGTTATATGATGCTGACGCGGATGCTCAATCAGCGTATTGAGGATGTCAGCGCCTGAGCTTTGTTCGCGGCAGGAACTGGAAACGCGCAGGCCGATTGCCTGCGGTCGCCGCTGAAGATTGCGGCAGCCTTTTTTCCGCTGCCCGGCGGCGAAGCTGCTTGATTTCGCATTGCGACATTAAGATCCGTCTTAACAGGCTATGCGGAAGCCGCCGAGATACCTGCGGTTTTACGCCTATCCGGTAGCAGCGAAGGCGATCCCAGTATGCCGATTTCCAGAATCCGCGTCGTCCCCAGCATCCTGAAAAGACGAGCGTAAATGTGTCTCTGCGTGTGATAGGCGGGGTGTCGCGCGGCAAGCGACTGAAAGCCGCGCCTGGGCCGGGCACGCGCCCGATTATGGATCGCGTCAAAGAAGCGCTCTTCAGCATCATCGGCAGTGACATACGGGGCGCGAGCTTTCTCGACTTATTCGCCGGCACCGGCAGCGTTGGTATTGAAGCGCTGAGCCGTGGCGCAGAATATGCCCTCTTTGTCGACCTCAATCGCGCTTCGATTAAGACGATTCACGCAAACCTCGACCATACGCAATTGTCCGCCAGCGCGACTGTGATGCGGCGGGATGCCTTTGCCATCCTGGCCAAATCTCCCGAGCGCCACTTCGACTTTATCTTCGTTGCGCCACCCCAATACAAAAGAATGTGGCTGCGAACGCTTGAGGCCCTGGATGCGAACAAAACCTGGCAGCGGCCGAATAGCCGGGTGATCGTGCAGATTGACCCGGTCGAATTTGACAGCGAACGGCAATTCGAGTTTCTGGAGGCGGTCGATAGCCGTCAGTACGGGCGCACAATGCTCGTCTTCTATGAGTTTCTGGCCTAAGGCGCCGCTTCGATTCGGGGTTAGATGGGGCGTTGTTGCGCATGGGAAAGGGCGAATTCGCGCGCCTGGCTGAGGCTGGTGACTGTGGCCGTCGCTTGCGCCTCGCGCAATGCGCCCAAGATCGCGCCAATCCGGGGACCGGAATCCATGCCTAACAGTTGTTTCACATCGTTTCCATTCAGGAACAATTCCGGATCCACCAGCTCGTCGAAGCGATTGAAGTAGACGTCAAGCAGCAAGGTAAAAGCTTCGATATGCGCCAGCCACTCCCTCTGTTTGAGCGGGCTGCCGCGATAGCCGAGTATCTGCGCCGCCCCCAAGAGAATCGCATCGATGCCGCTCTCGCCGAGCTGATACCAGAAGCGGTGCTGCTCCAGCTCCGACCAGACTCGCGCCTCGATAACGCGAGTAAAGTGATTAAGCGCGGTTACCAGTTTCCGCTCTTCGTCCGCGGAGAGTTTGAGCGAGCGCGCCAGGGACTTGGCCGGCGCAAGCGGCTTGGCGCCTCGGTCATGCCCAACCGCTGCAACGCGGGAACGATGCAAGAGCGCCGCAAGAACCAGCAGCTCGCCCTGTTTGCGACCATTGCCGTAGCTCCGTTCAATATGCGCCTGCAGCGCGGCGCGGAAACGATCAAACTGAATCACCAGCATGCCCAAATCAAAAGCCGCTGCGGTATTGTCGGTGCGCCGCCGGCTTATCGCAGTCAGCAATGCGCTCATACGCTCGACCACCGCCAGCGTTTGCGCCCAGGCGGCCTGAGGCGCCAGCTCTGCGCCAAGCAAGCCGTCCGCTGCCGGAAGGATGTGCCGCAGGACGCCCAGATGCCGCAAAACACGCAAACCGCGCGCCGCATTATCCAGGCCGAGCAGCTTGAAGAATTCGTCGCGGATGCGCTCGCCGGATGCGGATGCCAGTCCTTTCGCATGCCGTCGAATGTCGGCGGCGGTATCGGGATGGATCTTCAAATCGAATTGCGCGCCCAGGCGAACGGCGCGCAGCGCGCGAATGGGATCGTCCGCAATCGCATGGTCCGAGCAGCGGCGCAAGACATTTCGCCGTAAATCCTCTGCGCCACCGAGCGGATCGATCAGACGGCCCGGCTTGTTCAGCAAATCTGTCGCCATGGCGTTGATCGTGAAGTCGCGGTCCAGCAAGTCGTCATGGAGTGTCGGGCCGCGTAAACGAGCGAAGTCAATAAGGATGGTCTTCTCAGCCGAGCCAACAAATACGCGGGCGACGCCGCGCTTGGCATCCATCACATAAATGTCAGCGTCCAGCCAATTGGCCAGTCGCCGCGCCAGCCCAATCGCGTCGCCATCGACGGCGATGTCGATGTCCGTGATTTCACGGCCAATGTAGGCATCGCGCACGGCGCCGCCAACCAGGTACAGAGCTGTTTCAAGATTGCGGGCGTTCAGCAATTCAGCCAGATCGTAGACAAAATCCGGCCAGACAAGGCGCGCTTCGGCTTTACTCATCGGTTTCGGGATCCGTCCGCGCGACCCCGACAAAAGGCAAGTTGCGGAAGCGCTCATCGAGATCAAGTCCGTAACCAAAAACAAATTTGTTTTCGATGTCGAAACCAACGTAGTCGAGTTCAATATCCACTTCACGCCGGGATTTCTTGTTGAGCAGCGCGCAAAGTTTAAGGCTGGCCGGTTCGCGGTTCCGCAGCGTTTTCATCACAAAGGCTAGTGTGAGGCCGCTGTCGATGATGTCCTCCACCACCAATACATTCTTTCCTTTGACGTCCATGCGCAGATCCATGTCAATTCGCACGGAGCCGGTGGATTGCCGGACGCCAAATCCGTAGCTGCTCGCCGCCATGAAATCGATCATGTGCGGCACTTCAATATGGCGCGAAAGATCGGTCAGAAACATGACGCCGCCTTTCAAAATGCAAAGCAGCATCAAGTTCTCGCATTCGGCGTAATCGCGGCTGATTTCCGCGCCCAACTGCGCGATCCTCTCTTGCAGCGTGGCTTCATCAATCAAGATTTCTTTGAGGTATTTCTCGTGTGCCAAGGCCATGTCTCACACCCGAAATCACAATGATCAATCGAGGGCGGCGTAATGCGACTGCAGGCTGCGGACGCTCAGCGGTTTCTCGCGCATGCGCCTCATGCCTTGCACCGTCGCCGCGGCCGCGCTCATGGTTGTAACGATGGGAATGCCCAGCGCATAAGCCTGGCTGCGGATTGCGGCGCCGTCTTCGTGCGCCTGGCTGCCGCGCGGCGTATTGATGATCAAGTTGATCTGGCCGCCCTGCATCAAATCTATTATATGAGGTCCGCCTTCGGAAAGCTTGTTTACTCGGCCAGCGCCTATGCCCATTTGGTTGAGCCAACGCGCCGTGCCAGCGGTGGCGACCAATTGAAAATCCATCCGCGCCAGGTCACGGGCAATCTTCGCCACAACCGGCTTGTCAAAGTCGTTTACGCTGATGAAGACCGTGCCACAAGCCGGCAATGGCAGCCCGGCCGATGCTTGAGACTTGACAAAGGCATGCCCGAAGCTGGAGGCATGCCCCATGACCTCGCCGGTTGAGCGCATCTCCGGCCCCAGGCGGGCATCCACGCCCGGGAATTTCTGAAAGGGAAACACGGCTTCCTTGATGAAGAAGCCGCTCACAGCCGGCTCCTCCACGAAGCCAAGCTCGGCCAGGCTGGCGCCCGCCGCAATTTGCGCCGCATAACGCGCCAACGGATGACCGGTGGCTTTGCTGATGAAGGGCACGGTGCGGCTGGCCCGCGGGTTTACTTCCAGCACATAAACTTCATCATCCTTGACGGCGAATTGTATGTTGAACAAGCCTTTGACCCCGAGCGCCGCGCCTATGCGGCGGGTGCATTCGCGGATGATATCCAGGTGAAAATAACTGATCTTGTAGGGCGGCACGACGCAAGCGGAATCGCCGCTGTGCACGCCGGCTTGCTCAATATGCTGCATGATGCCGCCAATCGTCACGCGCTCGCCATCGGCAAGGGCATCCACATCGACTTCATAAGCATCATCGAGAAACCGGTCGATCAGAACGGGATGCCCGTCCCAAACCGCATTCTCGTCAAGCCAGGCCAGGAGTTGAGGCTCATCAAAGACAATCGCCATGCCGCGGCCGCCCAATACATAGCTGGGGCGAACCAAAACAGGATAGCCGATCGCCTCCGCGGCGGCCGCGGCCTCAGCGCGACTGAGGATCGTGGCGCCGTCTGGCTGCGCGATATCAAGCTCGGACATAAGCGCGTTAAAACGTTCGCGGTCTTCGGCCAGGTCAATTGTATTCACAGACGTGCCCCATATCGGCGCGCCCATTTCTTCCAAATCGCGCGCGATGTTGAGCGGCGTCTGCCCGCCGAACTGCACGAGAACGCCGTCAGGCTTTTCCCGATCGACGATATTCATCACATCCTCGGCGGTGAGGGGCTCAAAATAAAGACGATCGGCCGTGTCATAATCCGTGCTCACCGTCTCCGGATTGCAATTAACAAGGATCGTCTCATAGCCCATGTCCTTCAGGGCGAAACAGGCGTGCACGCAGCAATAGTCGAATTCAATGCCTTGCCCGATGCGGTTGGGACCGCCTCCAAGGATCATGACTTTGCGCCGAGCCGTCGGCGCCGCTTCGTCTTCAGCTTCATACGTTGAATAGAGATAAGGCGTCAGCGCCTCAAACTCGGCGGCACAGGTATCGACGCGGTAGAAATTCGCTGCCACACCCCGGGATTTGCGGTAGTTGCGCAGCGCAATCTCGCTTACGCCGAGCCACTGGGCGATATAGGCGTCGCTAAATCCATATTGTTTCAAATTCCGCAAGTCAGCCGCGTCAAGATCCTCAATTTGCGATTTGCCATCTAACACAGTGCTGTGGATGGCGATCAAGTCGCTCATCTGCTGCACGAACCAGGGATCGAAATGGGTCTGTTCGACGATGTCCACCGCGTCAATGCCCCTGGCGAGCGCAGCAGCGACCTGAAACAGACGCTGGGCGGTGGGAACGCTCAAGACTTCGGGCGACAGTTCGTCGTCCGATGCGCCGCTGAATCCGTCGATGCCTATATCAAGCGAGCGCACGCCCTTCTGCAAAGCCTCAGGAAAGGTGCGGCCAATCGCCATCACCTCGCCGACCGCCTTCATTTGCGGTCCCAGGACCGGATCGGCCCCGGCAAATTTCTTGAAATCCCAGCGCGGTATCTTGACGACAACATAATCCAGCGACGGCTCGAAGCTCGCCGGCGTCTTTTGGGTAATGTCGTTGCTAATCTCGTCCAAGGTGAATCCAACGGCAACCAGCGCGGCGATTTTAGCGATGGGAAAGCCGGTAGCCTTGCTGGCAAGCGCCGACGACCGCGATACGCGCGGATTCATCTCGATGACATAGACCTCGCCATCGTCGGGGTTGATCGCGAATTGCACGTTGGCGCCGCCGGTTGTGATTCCAACTCGGTCAAAGATCTCCCGCGACATATTGCGCAGGCGCTGAACCTCCTTATCGGTCAAAGTCTGGGCCGGCGCAATGGTGATGCTGTCCCCGGTATGCACACCCATAGGGTCGAGGTTTTCTATCGAACAGACGACGACGAAATTGCCTTTGGCATCTCGCATCAGTTCCAGTTCGTATTCTTTCCAACCGAGCAGACTCTTGTCCACGAGCACTTCGCCGACCGGGCTCTGATGAATGCCGTTTGCCGCCACTTGACGCAATTCACCTTCGCTGTAGGCGACGCCGCCGCCCGCCCCGCCCATGGTGAAAGAGGGGCGGATGAGCGCCGGATATCCAATTTCGGCGGTGAATTCCAGCGCATCCTCAACGCTATTGACGACCTTGCTATCCGGCACTTTTAGGCCGATCTCCGTCATGGTCTCGTTAAAGAGCTGGCGATCCTCCGCAAGCTGTATGCTCGTCAGCGTGGCGCCGATTAACTCGACCCCGTAGCGTTCAAGCAGGCGGCGCTCTTGCAGCTGCACCGCCAGGTTGAGCGCGGTTTGGCCGCCGACTGTCGGCAACAGGGCATCCGGCATTTCCTGCGCGATGATTTTTTCACAGATCTCGACGGTCAAAGGTTCAATATAGGTGGCGTCGGAAAACTGCGGGTCCGTCATGATGGTGGCCGGATTGGAATTGACCAGCACCACGCGATAGCCCTGCGCTTTCAGCGCTTTGCAAGCCTGCACGCCACTGTAGTCAAACTCGCAGGCCTGGCCGATGACGATCGGCCCCGAACCGATGATCATGATGCTCTTGATGTCAGTTCGCTTGGGCATGTCAGTATTTCTATTTGCCTGAATGTTTGCCTGGATGAAAGAAACGAGTAATTAGGCTTGGCCGCCGACCGCCGCGACAAATTCGTCGAAAAGATAGAAGGAGTCATGCGGTCCGGGCGACGCTTCCGGATGGTATTGTACGCTGAAGGCGCGCAGATCGCGGTGGCGCAAGCCGGCGACGGTATTGTCATTCAAGTTGAGATGCGTGATCTCGCCGCCGTTGAGGTCGCTTGTGGCGGAGACGGCAAAACCGTGATTGTGCGCGGCGATTTCGATTTCGCCATTGGCCAGATTCTTCACCGGCTGGTTGCCGCCGCGGTGGCCAAAGCGCATTTTTTCCGTTTCCCCGCCCAATGCCAGCGCCAGGATCTGGTGACCGAGGCAGATGCCAAAAACCGGACTCGTCCCCAAAAGCGCGCGCACGCTTTTAATCGCATAGTCGACCGCGGCCGGGTCGCCCGGGCCGTTGCTCAAGAAGATGCCGTCCGGGTTCATCCCGAGGACTTCCTCCGGCGGCGTCCAGGCGGGCACCACCTTGACGCGCAGACCGCGGTCGGTCAGCATGCGCAGGATGTTGCGCTTGATGCCGTAGTCGTAGGCGACGATTAGCGGCCGTTTCGCCAGCGCTCGGCGCGACCCATACCACTGCGCATCACTTTCTTCTATCCAGTCATAGGGTTCGGCGACCGTCACCGCATCGACCAGATTGGCCCCGGACATATCGATTGAGCCGGCGGCGATCTCCGCCAGCCGGTCGGTATCGGCCGCCTCCTCGCCATGCGCAACGGCTGCGCGCATGACGCCTTTCTCGCGGATATGCCGCACCAGAGCCCGCGTCGCCACGCCGGCAACGCCGACAATATTGTGCCGCTCCAGGTAGCCGGCGAGGTCGCCACGATTGCGCCAGCTGCTGACGATGGGACTGAGGGAGCGTACGACGAACCCCGCCACCCAAACCGAGTCCGATTCAGGATCTTCCAGATTGACGCCGGTATTGCCGACATGGGGAACGGTCATCGTCACGATCTGACGATAGTAGGACGGGTCGGTGAGAATCTCCTGATACCCGGTCATCGAGGTGTTGAAGACGATCTCGCCGGTGGAAATGCCTCTCGCGCCGAAGCCGTCGCCGCTGAAAACCCGGCCATCCTCCAGAACAAGCGCCGCTTGCATGCCCAGCCCTTCTTCAGGAGCGGTAATCGCCGTTGATTGAGATGTATTCGTGGCTGATATCGCAGGTCCAGATGGTCGCGCAGCCGCCGCCCAAGCCACAGTCCAGCGTGAAGGTGATTGAGGGCTCGTTCATGATCGCCGCGGCGTCCGCCTCCTGATAGTCCGTGGGCATGCCGCCGCTGAAAATCTGCAAGCCGCGCTGTCCTTGGGGCAGCGCCTCGCCCGCCGCCACCCAAAGGGAACTGCCGTCCGGTTCGAATGCGGCGCCGGCGCGTCCAGCCGCGGCCACAATCCGCCCCCAGTTGGCGTCGCTGCCGTAGAAGGCGGATTTGGTGAGCACCGAGGCGCCAATTGTCTGCCCGATCTGTTCCGCCGCCGCTTCCGATTCGGCGTTGATGATATCCAGCGTCACGAACTTGGTCACGCCTTCGCCATCGCGCACGACCTCTTGCGCCAGGTACTGCGTCAGGGCATTCAAAGCGGCCTGGAATTCGCGCAGCGCGGCGTCATCGGATATCTCAACGCCGCTGTGGCCGTTTGCCAGGAGAAGGACGGTGTCGTTAGTGCTGGTGTCCCCATCCACAACTATACGGTTGTAGCTCTGTTGAGAAGCGCTGCTCAAAGCGGCTTGGGCGTCTGGCAAGCTCAACTGCGCGTCGGTGACGAGGACGCTTAGCATGGTCGCCATATCAGGCGCGATCATGCCCGCGCCTTTGGCGATGCCAGCGATGGTATAACTTCCGGCGGCTGTATCGACGCGAATGGAGCCTAGTTTCGGGCGCGTATCGGTGGTCATGATGCCGGCGGCGGCGGCCCGCCAATCCGAGCCGAGATCGCCCCGTGACAACCGCAGGCCGCGGCCGATCTTGTCCATGGGCAAATGCGCGCCGATGACACCGGTTGACATCACCAGCACTTGCTCGGCGTCAATGGCAAGCGCATCCGCCGCCAGGTCCGCCGTTGCCCGCGCGTTTTCCAAGCCGACACTGCCGGTACAGGCATTGGCGCAAGCGGAATTGGTCGCAACTGCCCGAATTATGGTCGGGTTCTGCGCCAGCCGCTCCATGTCCAGCAAGACCGGCGCCGCCTTGACTTTATTGCGCGTGAACACGCCGGCGCAGACACAGTCCGTCCCGCTGACGATAAGCGTGAAGTCTTTTGCGCCGTCCTTTTTGAGGCCGGCGTGAACGCCGGCAACTTGAAAGCCGCCGACGCTATCGATTGAGGGATTAATCTTCGGCATCGATGCCCTCCAGAATCAGCGTCAACTTGTCGATCAATTCGTCCACATGCTGTTTCTCAATGATCAGAGGCGGCACAAAGCGAATGACGTTACTGCCGGAACTGACCAGGAGCAATCCCTCTTCATAACCGGCAGCCACCACGCTTGCCGGCGGGATATCCAGTTCAATGCCCGCCATCAATCCGCGACCGCGGACGTCTGTGATATGCGGACTGTTGATCTCCGCCAGGCGTTCCAGCAAATAATCGCCGACTTCGCGAACATGCTCGAGGAAACCTTGAGACTTTACACGATTCACAACCATTTCGGCCGCGCGCGTGACGACGGCGCCTCCCGAAAATGTTGAGCCGTGGTCGCCCGGGCTCATAGCGGCGCCAATCTCCTCAGTGACAAGGATGGCGCCGATCGGCAAACCGCCCGCCAAGGGTTTCGCCAAGGTCATGATATCGGGCGTCGCGCCGCTAGCGGTATGCGCCCAGAGCTCACCCGTGCGCCCAAGTCCACATTGAATCTCGTCGAAAATCAGAATCGCGCCGCTCTCATCACAAATTTGGCGCAGCGCTTGCAAGAATGCCGCGCTCGCCACGTTGATGCCGCCTTCGCCCTGAATCGGCTCGACGACAACTGCGGCGGTATCATCGTCGATGAGTTCGCGCGCGCTCTCGATGCTGTTGAATTCGCCGACGACCGCGCCCGGCACCATCGGCTTGAAGGGCTTCTGATATTTCTCTGACGGCGTGACCGACAGCGCGCCCAGCGTCCGCCCGTGAAAAGCCTGCGTGAAGCTGACGACATTCGTCTTGTTCGGTTGATCGTTGACGTAGGCGCGCTTCCGCGCGAACTTGAGGGCGCCTTCGTTGGCTTCCGCGCCGCTGTTGCAGAAGTAAGCCTTATCGGCAAATGAGATAGAGCAGAGCAGCTCGGCGAGCTCAACCATGGCCTGTGTATGGTACAAGCCGCTGACATGGATCAGGCCGGTGCCCATCTGTTGGCCGACGACATCCATCAACTCTTTGTCCCCATAACCGAGCGCGTTCACGGCGATGCCCGCGACCCAATCGGTATAGCCTTTTCCCTCGGCGTCATAAAGCGTCACGCCTTCGCCGCGCGTCAATACGAAGTCGGGCCGCGCCGCCACCGGCACGCTGTATTGCAGATCTTTCTGAATCACTTGTTCTGTTACTGACATATTTCCTCTCTGGCATTCTGCCGGTCACTTTCCGCCACAAATGTCGTGCCGCCCTCCTGCGCCCAGCCATCCAAATCGGTAATGACGGCCTGCGGCACGCCCGATGATAGCACATTCAACGCGGTCTCCACTTTGGGAATCATGCCGCCGTAGATGACGCCTTCAGCAATATAGGCCTCGGCTTGCTCGCGCGTCATGCGGGGAACGCGCGAGCCATCTACCAGGACGCCGGCGACATTCGAAATGAATACGACGCGGGCGGCCTTGATCGCCGCGGCCACCGCTCCGGCAACCGGATCCGCATTGAGATTGTAGTTGCTGCCCAGTCCCAGGCTAACCGGGGCAATCACCGGCGTAACGCCAAGCTTGAGCAGATCCATTATCACCTCGGGCCTTACCGACTCCACCGTGCCGGTATAACCCATCTCGGCACTTTCATGCCGCATCTGGCGCGCCCGGACCAAGCCGCGATCAACGCCCGACAAGCCTTGGGCATCGACGCCGGCCGCCAGCAAATGACGCACCAGCCGTTTGTTGACGCTGCCGCATAAAACCATCTCCACCAGCGCCAACGAGTCCGCGTCGGTGATCCGCAAGCCATCAACATAGCGCGGCCGAATATCAAGCTTCTGCTGCAACTGGCTGATCTCTTTGCCGCCGCCATGGACGATGATCAACTCTTCCTCGCTGCGCGCTACGATGTCAGCGAACTGACGAAGCAGCCCTTCACGATCGAGGCAGTGGCCGGAGATCTTGACAACTGTTGGCGATTCCGCCATTAGATTAGTCCCAATGTTTCATCGAGGCCAAACATCAAGTTCATATTCTGGACGGCCTGCCCGGCCGCGCCTTTGCGCAGATTGTCCGTCACGCTCGTGATGTGCGCATAGCGCTCAAGGACCGGCGTAATGCTAATCACGCATTTGTTGGTTTTCACCGCATGTTTCAAGGTCGCCTGTTCTCCCAGCGGCAATACATCCACCAGCGGCTCGCCCTCGTAGACCTCGGTATACAAATCGTGCACCTGCTCGCTGCGCAGCGAACCCGCCAAGGTCACGTATATGCTGGACATTAAACCGCGATCGACCGGCAGCAGGTGCGGACAGAATATCACCGGACCAATCCGATCGTTCACCTTATGCGCCTCCTGCTCCAATTCACCGACGTGGCGATGTGTTCGTCCGGTCTTGTATGGCGCCAAATTGCCGTAAACCTCGGCAAATTGCGTGGTCAAAGACGGTTTGCGCCCGGCGCCGGTGACGCCGGACTTCGCATCCACGATGATTGGCGTATCCGGCTGCAGCCCGTCGCAGCGCAGCAGCGGATAAATCCCCAGCAAGGCTGTCGTCGGGTAACAGCCTGGCGTCGCTACGACATCGGCGCCGGCGATATTTGCGCGATTGATCTCGGGCAAGCCATAGGCGGTTGGAAGCAATTCGGGATGCGGGTGCGGCGTTTGATAGCTGCGTTCGTATGCTTCCGGTGTATCCAGGCGCAGATCTGCGGATAAGTCCACGACCTTCAATTGGGCGTCAATGCCCCGTTTCGCCATGCCGGCCGAAGCCTTGTGCGGAAGAGCCAGGAATATGACGTCCACGCTATCAAACTCAACATCGTCCGCGCGGACGAATCTAAGGCAGGCGCCCGGCACCGGGTCGCCGGCGTAGCTGTTGGATGTGGCGAAAATCAAATCCACTTTGGGATGAAGCGACAAGATTTCCACCAGGTCAAGACCGGCGTAACCGGAAGCGCCAAATACGCCGGCCCGAATGTTCTTCGTCATTTCTTCCTCCAGAAACAAAAAGCCCCGATCCATTCCGCGAGATCAGGGCGAATCTGTGCATTTGAGCTTATCCCCATGTCAGCAACAGAGGCAATCCACACTGATCTCCAATCGCAGGTCGCGACGGCGCCTCGTCTTCGCCAGCTTTAAGTTTTGCGCTGACAACATCGGACTCTTACCGCATGACTATGTGAGCATTCTAATTTCAAGCTCAAGTTTCGTCAATCAAGCGGCGTAATCTTATGCACTTTTGCGTTTTCTTTGTGCAAAATGAACGAAATGTCAAAGAAAGGACCGGACGATTTTCGTCCGGAATTATCGAACGGACGATCATGGCCGGCAATATTGGACGCGGCTGTCAGGCGCCTGGACCGCTTCGCCCCGATGTGTCTTCCGCCCGCAGATTCTGTTTCCTGTGGCGCGGCTAGACGCCCGTTGAATATGGCCTGCAAATTGCGGGCGTTGCAGGGGGGCGCGTAGGCGCGTAGGTAGCGTAGACACTGACCGCCGACACTGACCGACAAACGTCCCTGCAGATTACGAAAACGGAGGGGAAATTGTCATTTATCAGCGCAATTTCATTTTTGTCCGATTGCCCTGGCGCAGCGGTCAATTTGTTTGCTGCAATCATGTGGAATCAAGTAGAATTATTCAACTTTGTGAAAAACTTGACAAGTAATCAAATACACGTTAAATTGTGAAACTGGATTGCGAGCAGCCGCGCCGTCGCTGATGAAATAGCGATGAGAAGACGCGGCGACAAGCAAGAACATCGCCGCCAATTGATGTATATCATTCTGCAAGGCAGCGCATGGACATCCGGAAAGACTGCATCCGATCCCAGTTGCCTGAAGACGGGGTCTTGTTTAGATTGCGTTTGTATAGATCGAGTTTACTGAATTGAGCGGAAAGGCTTGTCTGTGGTAGCGGTGTTGGACAACGCAACCCAATTAACTCAGCGTGAAGAGATCCAAAAGCAGCTTGCCGAAAGGGCGCGCAAGCGGGGTTTCGTCTCCTATAGCGACATCCTGGAATTGCTGCCGGATGTTGAAGGCGATGTGGCGCTGCTGGACGACCTCATGGACAGCCTGCTGGAAGCCGGCATTGAGATCATACCCGGGCCGGCCAAGGCAGACGAGATAGAGGCGGGGGACGAAACCAAGGATGAAAAGTCCCATGCCGATGCGCTGAGCGCTGAAGATGAGGACGAAGAAGAGCGCGATGCGCTGCTCAAGGTCTTGAAGAAGGACTTGACGGCCGACGCTGGTTATCAAGCGGCTTTGGATACGGATGATGTTGTGGGTCTGTATCTAAAGGAGGCGGGCCGCGTTCCGCTCCTCACTGCGGAAGAAGAAGTGATGCTGGCCAAGCGCATGGAAGCCGCCGAATTCGCCCGTGAACGGCTCGAAGACATTGAGGTCGCGCAAGAAATCACTTTGCGTTGGAGTGAAGAGCAGGGACTGCGGGAGACCATGCTCGACGGCGAAAAAGCGCAGGAGCATCTCATCCGCGCCAATGCGCGTCTCGTGATCAGCGTGGCAAAAAAGTACATTGGCCGCGGTGTGCCCTTTCTGGACTTGATACAGGAAGGCAACATCGGCCTCATCCGCGCCACCAACAAATTTGAATACCAGCGCGGTCACAAGTTCAGCACCTATGCCACCTGGTGGATTCGCCAAGCCGTCAGCCGCGCGGTCGCCGATCAGGGCCGGACCATCCGCGTGCCGGTGCACATGGGCGATCAGTTGAACCGCATGCGCCGCGTCCAATTGCAACTCCTGCAGGAATTGGGGCGCGAACCAAAGATCGACGAGTTGGCCAAGGACATGGATACCACGCCCGACAAGGTCGAGAACCTATTGGAGATCTCCCGACGGCCGGTCAGCCTGGAAACGCCGATTGACGACGAAGGCGATTCCACTTTCGGTGATTTCGTCGAAGACAGCAACAGTCCGGCGCCGTCGGATGAAGTTGCCACTCACTTGCTGCATGTTCAGTTGCAGCAGGCTCTGGACAAATTGCCGCCGCGCGAAGCGCAGATCCTGCGCCTGCGTTATGGCCTGGCGGATGGCCGCGTGTATACGCTGGAAGAAGTCGGTCAAACGATCGGCGTCACGCGCGAGCGCGTTCGTCAACTCGAAGCGCAAGCGCTCAATCGCCTGCGTCAGTCTTCCGCGCATGTCATCCTCAAGGATTATCTCTACGAAGTTTAGCGGTCTCCTCCGTCAAACTTGACTATACTGGTTGCAAAGCCCAGTCTGGCGAGCCCATTCGCGCGGCGAAGGGTTCGTCGGCGAATCCTTGGGCGATATTTGGCGCAACCGGCTGGCGGCCGCTAGCCAGGGAGAATGTTCGTTGATGCAGAATGCGGGCCTTGATCATTCGCAGTTGGTCTTTCGCGACGGCGTGGCGGAAGACATTCCGTATTGCCTGGCTTTGGATGGCGCATACCAGACTGAACATGTCTGGCAAATGACATTGCAGGAACTCTCGGAAGAGATCCAGGTGAATTGCCGGCGGCAGCGGCTGCCGCGCCGCCTTGATTCCCGGCACGAAACCAATCCGGCGCATTTGGAATCCGCCTTGTTGCGCGCTTACTGCTTTGTTGTGGTTCAGGATAAAAGCAGCAATCATATCTTGGGTTTTGTCTCGATGCGCGTCGATGAATTGAGTCAGGTGGCCTACCTGCAGGACATCGTCATTGACCGCCCTTATCGCCGCCGCAGCCTAGGTTCGCGCCTGGCGCATGTCGCCCGGGTTTGGGCCAGCGAATACGACCTGCGCCAGATCATCTTCGAGATACCAACGACGAACTATCCTTGCATCCTCTTTGCCCAAGCGCTCGGGTTTAGTTTCTGCGGCTTTAACGATCATCATTTTGCCAACCGCGAGATCGCTGTTTTTTTCAGTCTGTCCATCTAGCCCCGTTGGCCGTCGCGTTTTTTGCTAAAATATGGCTTGGATAGGGGCCGGTTCTTGCGCTTGGAATCCCGGTGAACTTACTGACGACTTTACTCCAGACCGTCAACGAGACTTTGACCGCCGGCAACGCCATCATCGCGGTGTCGCTTCTCTTATTTAATCTTACGCGTAACCTCAACAACCGCGTCGCCAAAACATCGGCGGTCGTGCTGGCCTGCGTCACCGTCGCCTACCTGACCGACGCCTTTATCTCCCTCGGGCCGGACAGCATCGCCCATGAAATTGCGTCGCGTCTGCAGTGGATCGGCATCGCCTTTGTCCCGGCGGCCGCTTATCACCTTTCCGACGCCCTGCTGGCGACCACGGGTTTGCCCTCTCGCGGGTGCCGCCGCCGTGTCATTCGGCTCCTCTATATCATCGGCGCCGGCTTTCTGCTCTCCGTCGCTTTGGGCGATTCGCTCGTTCAATTCGTTGAAACAGACGGTTTGCTTAGCATTCAGGCCGGTTGGACATTTCTGATTTATCTCGTCTACTTTGTGCTCGCCAACGGATTCGCCTTCTACAACGTTCAACGCGCGCGCAAGCGCTGCCTGACGCGCGCGACCGGGCGCCGGATGGGCTACTTGCAGATCTCCTTCCTGACGCCGGCCTTGGGCATCTTCCCTTATTCTGTGCTCTTGAACCCGGGCGACGAATTCACGGTTTTCGGCTTGCTCGTGATCAACACCGCCAACATCATCATCATCCTGATGCTCTTCTTTCTTTCCTACCCGCTTTACTTTTTCGGCTCAGACATTCCCGATCGCTTGGTCAAAAAGCAGTTGCTGGATTTCTTGCTGCGCGGCCCGGCGACCGGCTTGATCGCGCTCGCGGTCGTCAATTTCACGACGCAGGCCACGAGGATTTTGAGCTTGCCGGGCGATGCCTTAACACCGCCGGCCGTCGTCGGCGCTGTTTTACTGTGGCAATGGTTTGTTTCGCTCGCCCAGCCGCATTTTGAGAAGCTCTTTATTTATCGCGACGAAGACGGCGAGCAGATTACAAAGCTGCAAACCCTTGGCGATCGCGTCTTGACGCACCATGACTTGACGCAACTCATCCTGGCGACAACCGAATCCATCTGCGATCAGCTCCGCATCGACCGCGCATTCGTCATCAGTTTCGAGCGGGAGGCGCCGGAATTCATCAGCGCGGTAGGCAGCTTGGATTTTGACCAGGACGAGGTTCTGCAAGATGACGATCTGCTAGCGAAAATCTGTCAAATGAAAAACAGCGAGCTTGAATCCGGCTCGCTTGAGTGGCGCTCATTTACCCTGGTGCCCCTCTTCAGCAACAGACTGAGCCGCAATGGCTCGCAAGCGCCTTCGATTGGCGTCCTTGGATTGCTGAAGGCTGGCGATCGACTGGAGGAAGAGATTGAGTCGCCGAGCGGCAACCTGGCCGCCTTTGTGAATCGCGTTGAAACGAGCCTGGATGATATGCGGCTGCAAGCGGAGATGTACAATTTGCTGGAGGGCTTGTTGCCGCAGTTTCAGATGACGCGGTCCCGGGCCGGCCAGGTGGAATACCGGCAGTCCTTTGCCCTGCCGCCAAATGTCAACGCGCTGCCCGACCGTGAGGAACTCTTCGAACAAGTGCGCGCCGCGCTGCGGCATTATTGGGGCGGCTCCGGCATAAGCCAGAGCAACATGATTGCGCTGCGCGTCATACAGCGCCGGATGGCGGAGGAAGGCGAAACACCATTGAATGCCTTGCGCAAGCTCCTTGAGGACGCGATAGACGCCTTAAGACCTCAAGGCGAAAGAAAGCTGCTGAGCCCGGAATGGACGCTCTACAACATTCTGCAATTGCGCTTCCTTGAAAACAGAAAAGTCCGCGAAGTCGCGCGGCAACTGAGCATGAGCGAAGCGGATCTTTACCGCAAGCAGCGGATCGCGATTCTGGCCGTCACCGACGAAATCCTGGAACGCGAAGGTGAATTGCTGAATTAAGCGAATTGCGACTGCGCAGCCGGTTCGCCGCGCGCCACATGCTCCGGCTGCCATTCCATCGTCAGCAGTTGTGGTTTTGTCCTTGATTTCGCCATTGCCATTTCTGAATCTGACTATACTTGTCTTAGCCGAATAAACTCATGTGTTTTGGAACTGCACGTGAATGAACAGTCCATTGACTCGGAGCGGCAATTCCTATCCAAAGACGAAATCGAGGGGCCAGCCAAGACGGTAGCGGACGTCATCAAACCGCTGGACAGTACCGTCGACGAATTCGATTTTTGGCAAGATCTCAAGGATAGTATGCCGCCCTGGATTAACGAGGTCGTTGGCTTTGCGCTGACGGTCTTTGGCATCCTCTCCTTTATCTCGCTATACATCGCGTCTGACACCTTGGTTGCCGTGTCCTGGGCGGACATGTTAGCCGCCATAGCCGGCGATGGCGCCGTCTTTGTGGCGGGGATCTTGTTTGCCTTGGGCGTTGTCCTCTGGTTGCCAAAGGCGGGCATACAGCTGCGCTTAAGCCCGGCGCGCCTGCTGGCGCTGGAAATCATATTCCTTTCGGCGCTGGCCGTCTTGCACCTGGGAAACAGCGACAGTGAATTGCGGGCGCTGGCGCGGGCCGGTCAAGGCGGCGGCCTGATCGGCTGGGGCATCAGCTATCCGCTCTACTGGATCATGGGGCGTCAAGCCGCCTTGGTGTTTTTCGCTGCGCTCATTGTTGTCGGCGCGGTAGTTGCTGTGGGGTTGCGGCGCAGGCATATTGTGGCGGTTCTCGCGCGATTTGGCATGCGTCTGCAAACGTTCAGCGAAGAAGCGCGCCAGGCGCCAAGCGGCGCCGCCGACGAAATGACGCAAAGCCTATACAAGCGCCTGGCGGAGGCGCCCGATTACCGCACGGGAATCATGCGAATACGACAAGAGCGGGCGAGCCCGCCGGCCGATGCGCCAAACGATGGCCAATCCGCCGCGGCGCCGGCAAATTCCCTGGCTCGCATCCGGCATCCGGCATCGGTCAATGGCGATGCGCAAACCACCACCCCGGACGAGGCGACAGAAGTTGTGTCGGCGTCCGCCGATTCCGAAACAGCTGACCAAAGCAGCCCGGACAGTTCTTCTCTTGAGGCTGCGGGCGAGCAAGAAATTGAGCTCGCCGCGGACGAGCCGGCGCCGTCTGCGCCAGGCCCGCCGCTTTGGCCGGGCGCCCTGCCCAGCATTGAATGCTTGACTTCGGCGGACCTGGTCATGCCCGACGAAGAAGAGATCAACCACAACGCGATGTTGATCCGCAATACACTGCTGGAGTTCGATTTGGAAACGACGGTGGCAGAAGTACAGGTCGGCCCGACCGTGACGCGATACGCGCTGCAACCCCACCGCGAAGACGGCAGTGAACGCATTCGTATGAGCAAGATTGCGTCTTACGCGCGTGATTTGTCGCTGGCGCTGGCGGCTAAGCGCCTGCGGCTGGAAACCCCGGTACCGGGCACCAACTACATGGGTATTGAAGTGCCCAATAAAGAACCAGCGCTGGTTGCATTGCGCAACCTCCTCGCAAGCGACGAGTATCAGGAAGAAAAGCGGCGCAATCGCGCGCCCTTGCTCATTCCCTTGGGTCGCGATGTCCGCGGACAACCGGTGTCGCTGGATCTGTCGCAGATGCCGCATCTTCTCATCGCCGGCACTACCGGCTCCGGCAAGTCCGTCTGCATGGCTGCTATCGCGACTTCACTGCTCATGCAGTATGCGCCCGATCATCTGCAAATGGTTATGCTGGATCCAAAGATGGTGGAGCTAACACGCTTCGACGGCATCCCGCATCTTGTTGGTCCGGTGGAAATAGAGCACGACCGCATCATCGGCGCATTGCGCTGGTGTACGCAGGAAATGGACCGACGTTACAAATTGCTGGAAGCGCAGGCTGCGCGCAATATTGTCATGTACAACGAAAAACAGCTATTGCGCGGCGCCGAGGCCGAACCATTGCCATACCTGGTTATTCTAGTCGACGAAATCGGCGACCTTATGCTCAGCAATCCGGAGGAAACCGAGCGCTCGATCACCCGCATGGCGCAGATGGCGCGCGCGGTTGGCATGCATATAGTGATCGCCACGCAGCGCCCAAGCGTCAATGTAATCACAGGCTTGATCAAGGCGAATTTCCCGGCGCGGATTGCCTTTTCAGTCGCGTCCGGCGCCGACTCCCGCGTGATCATCGATCGGACGGGCGCCGAAGATCTTTTGGGCAGCGGCGACATGCTCTTCCTGTCGGCGGACGCAGCTGGACCGCGGCGCGTACAAGGCTGTTTCATCTCCGAAGATGATGTCCGCGTTGTCGTTCAACACTGGAAAAGTGAAAATGAACGATTGGCGGAAGAAGATGGCGCCGCGGCGCAGTCGTCGAATCCCTGGGAAGCGGAGCTGAATCGTCAGCAGTTTCTGAAGGAAACAGACCCACTGCTCGAGGATGTGCTGCGTTTCGTCGTCGAAAGCGGCGAGGCATCGACCTCGCTGATTCAACGCCGCCTCGGCTTGGGTTATCCACGCGCCGCCCGCATCATGGACCTGCTGGAAAGTTTGGGCGTTGTCGGCGAAGAATTGGGCGGCGGGCGCAGCCGCAAGGTCATCCTTCCGCCGGGTCAAGATCCGCTGCGGCATCTGCTGCGGGAACACCGAGAAGAAAACTAGCGGGACTCATCCGCCCGCCTGCGACGACGCGTCAGATCAGAGACTTGCCGGCCACAGGCTCGATAAGAGCGGGATTATCGTTCACTGGTCTGTTAAGTTCCGTCGAGACTTCATAGTATTCCAGTTGATCCGGATTTGGTCCGGACATCAAGGGCATCCATTCTTCGCGCTTAAGCTCCCGGGGCCCGAGCCAGAGATCATAGTCTTCCGGCTCCAGGATCAACGTCATGCGATGATGAATCGGACGGATTCTTTCATTCGCGTCAGTGGTCAGTATCGCGCATGTATTCAACCAGGACCCGTCCGCTGATTTCCAACTTTCCCACAATCCGGCGAATGCAAAGATATCCCGTTCGCAATGCCGGATATACATCGGCGCCTTCTTCTTGCCTTGCCGCGACCATTCGTAATAGCCGTCAGCCGGTATCAGGCAGCGCCGGCGCTTAAATGCTGTGCGGAAAGACGGTTTCTCGGCCACCGTCTCGGAGCGAGCGTTTATCATGCGGTTGCCGATCTTGGGGTCTTTAGCCCATGAAGGCACAAGCCCCCATTTCATAAAGGAAAGCGATTTTGGATCCCGGTCGCTAATGACCGCGACTTGCTGCGTCGGCGCGATATTATAACGCGGCTGCAGCCAGCCTTCGGCCGAGTCCAGATTGAATGCCAGTTGAATCGATTCGGCGTCCACCGTTAAGGTATATCTTCCGCACATGGATCTATTTCTTTGCCGCTTTGTCGGCGTCTTTGCTCTTGCCAAGTTCGGCGATCTGACGGACGAGACCGAGCACAGCCACGAAGACCGCCAGCAATTGTCCTGTGCTGACAGATTTCACCGCGCCCGCGTCGGCATTGTCGCTCTCTTCCGCCGCGCGAGTATACAGATAACTCGAAATTAAGCCGAACACCGCGCCAAGTCCGGCGCCCAACAGAATGATACGCGCCTTGCGATCCTGCAGGCCCGGGGCAGTTCCCGTATTCTGGTCCTTGCTCATTCGTCCACCTCTTCCTGCGCTTCCGCCACGGGTTGATCAAAGGCGCCGAGCAACTGCCGAATCGGCGCCACCTTTACCGCCCAATTCAGGACGCGCTCATCCGCCCCCCTGAGCCACACTTCGACATTTTGTTCCAGCGCCGCCGTCCAAGACTCCAGGCGGCGCAGCGGCGACCTTGTCCGCGCTTGCCAACGGCTGGCCAAAGCCACCATCGCCAAGCTCAGCAGCACAATGGGAAATAGACAAAGGGAAATCGGTATGAGAGCCAGCACGGTCAGCGCCGAATCGGCCATAAGGGTCACTTGCATCGGCTGTCGTAGTGAAAGCGTCGTCCCAAGAATTGCGGCGCAAATGCCGAGCGCCACAAGAAATGGCAACAAGACACCGAGCCACAGGCGCCGGCGCTGCAGCCGCTCCAGCTCGCGGCGGCGCTCCTCCCCTTGCGCAGGATCCCGGCTCATTCACCTTCCCTAGACTCCAGCTATCGCCTAGTATATTTTAGCGCAAGACAAGCGAATCTTCCAGACGGGCATTGGAACAAATGAGCCACGTTTCGCCGGTTGTCCAACGCTTGAGAATTACGTTCGGAAAGGCCGGGCCGCTAAAGTATACAAGCAGCCTCGATGTGGCCAAGATTTGGGAACGCCTGCTGCGGCGGGCGGAACTGCCCCTGCTCTATACGCAGGGATTTAACACCAGGCCGCGCATCCAACTGGCGATGCCCTTGCCGCTAGGCATTTCCAGCGAATGTGAGATTCTTGACATTTCTCTGCGAGAGCGCATTGACTTCGTCGAACGCGATTTGACCGAGCAGCTGCTGGCCGTCTCGCCGCAAGGTTTGACCATTGAAGCGATTGACGAAGTCGACGTGCGCGCTTCTGCGCTGCACTCCCGGGTTGAAAGCGCCGAGTATCGCATCCGCTTTGCCGATGGTATCAGTCGCGACGCGCTGCGGCAGAAAATAGAGGGAATTATGAGCCGGGAGACCATCATCGTCGAACGCAAACGGAAACGCAAACGCAGCGTCATGGATGTGCGCCCGTTGATTGTTGCCTTGCACATTGACGAAGACGAGGACCTGATCGCGCATCTGTCCGTCGGCGATCGGGGCAATATGAGACCCGATCACCTGATTGAATTGTTAGGCCTGGACGACCGCCATCATTCCATTCATCGCTTCAAGCTGCATCTCTTGCCGGCATGACGCGCCGCTAGCGCTTCGCCGGAGTCCAAACCGGAGTCCAAAGAAGAAAGCGTATCACGTGACGCCAACGCCCAAAGCTAACGCTGAAATCCTAGCTGCCCTTGAACGCCGGGGCCCGGTGGTCGCCCTCGAGTCGACGCTGATAACACATGGGCTGCCCTATCCGCTCAATGTTGAAACGGCGCTGGCGATGGAAGACGCTGTGCGCGAGGCGGGCGCCATTCCCGCCACCATCGCCATCTTGAAGGGAGAAATCTCAGCCGGTATCACGGCGGCGGAGATTGATATGCTGGCGCAAGCCCCGGCGGGAACGGTGCGCAAGTGCAGCCGCCGCGACCTGCCTATCGCGGCGGCCCTGCGGCAGGACGGCGCCACTACGGTAGCCGGCGCCATGATCATCGCCGCCATGCTTGGCATCAAGCTCTTCGCCACCGGTGGCATCGGCGGCGTTCACCGCGGCCAGCCGCATGATGTCTCCGCTGATCTTATCGAACTCGGGCGGACGCCGGTCGCCGTGGTCTGTTCCGGCGCCAAGTCAATATTGGACCTGCCCTTGACGCTGGAAGCGCTGGAAACATACGGCGTGCCGATTTTGGGTTACGGGACGGATGTTTTGCCCGCCTTCTACAGCGCGCGCAGCAATTTGCCGATCGACCAGCGCATTGAATCAGCCGCGGCGGCGGCGCAGATCATCTCGGCCGCCGAACAACTCCGCGCCGCGCACGGCATCCTGATCGCTGTGCCCGTCCCGGCTGACAAAGAGCTGCCGGCCGAAATGGCCGAAGCGGCCATCGAAAGCGCTACGCAAGAGGCGGAGGCAGCCGAGATCGGCGGGAAAGAGATCACGCCCTATGTACTCCGCCGCGTGAGCGAGTTGACCAGCGGCGCATCGATGCGCGCCAACATCGCGCTGCTTATTAACAATGCGCGGGTCGCAGCTGAGATAGCGGTCGAGCTGAGCCGAATATCAATCTGAATTCCATCTGAATGCCACAAATGCAGAACCAGGTCTGCTCAAACGCATGTGCGCCCAACTCGTGCAGCCGCGCGAGGATCTGCGAGCGATGATCACTGCCAAGATTTTCCATATTTAGCAGAATCTCCCAGCGGGCAAAACTCCCGGCGCGGGAAAGCGAACCGCTGAAATACCCACGATATGCAGGCCATTTTCAGCGGGCGTCTCACGAGACGCCCTTGTTTACATTGCGAGCGGCAAACCCCATACTCGGTCCCTTCCCCAGCAAGCTAGAGAAGGGGGAGCTACGACACAGCAGGACGCAAAGTATTTTGCGTGAGCCGCTGCCGCGCAGCGCGGGTGTCTACATGTTCACATGGCATTCGACGGATAATGTTTTGATGCGATTGCTCTGTGCGACTGCCGTCATCGCTATACATGACCGGTATATTCGGCTATAATCTAGCCGTCTATGAGTAAGATAAAGGGAACGAAACACACTTGCCTTCAATCGAGAGTAGTTTGGATCGCTTCCTGCTGCAAGTGGAAAAACCCGGCCGCTATGTCGGCGGGGAATACAACAGCGTCGTCAAAGATTGGCGCGAAATCGATATCAAAGTCGCGCTAGCCTTTCCCGACGTTTACGACTTGGGCATGTCCAACCTGGGCATCATGAATCTTTACAACCAGGTCAATCTCCAGCCGGACATGCTGGCTGAACGCGTATTTTCGCCTTGGCTGGATATGGAAGCGGTGATGCGCCGGGCTGATATTCCGCTCTATTCGCTGGAGACCAAGCACGCGATCCGCGACTTCGACCTGCTCGGCATCAGCCTGCCTTACGAACAGCTATATACCAATGCGCTCAATCTGCTGGATTTGGCGGGAATGCCCGTCTTGAGCCGCGAGCGCGACGAGCGGCATCCGCTTGTCATTGCCGGCGGACATGCTTGTTACAACCCGGAACCGATGGCGGATTTCATTGATGCCTTTGTCATCGGCGAGGGAGAAGAAATCATCGTTGAGATCGCGCAGCTTATCGGGCGCATGCGCGGACAATCGCGCGATGCCCAACTGCGAGAAATCGCCCGGATTCAAGGCATGTATGTGCCGCGCTTCTACGACGTTGAGTACCATGACGATGGCACAATTCGTTCTGTGCTGCCCAACACGCCAGATCTTCCCGCGCGCGTTCTCAAACGCATCGTGGTCACCCTTCCCAAGCCTTTCACCAAATTCATCGTACCCAACATCGACACGGTGCATAATCGCGCGCCCATCGAAATCATGCGCGGCTGCACGCGCGGCTGCCGCTTTTGCCACGCCGGCATGGTGACCCGGCCCGTTCGTGAGCGGCCGGTGGCTGAAATCATGGCGGCCATTGACGAAATTGTCCGACACACCGGCTTTGAGGAAATCAGTTTGCTCAGCTTGTCGTCGTCGGATTATGCCTGGGTGGAGCAGTTGGCGGAAGAGGTCAACCGGGAATATAAAGACGCGGGCTTGAGCTTGAGCTTGCCGAGCCTG
This sequence comes from Anaerolineae bacterium, assembly GCA_022826865.1. GTDB lineage: Bacteria > Chloroflexota > Anaerolineae > Aggregatilineales > Phototrophicaceae > UBA6055. The sequence continues at coordinate 46,482 of JAJDUC010000028.1, read as the reverse complement.
CGCATCGAAAGCGCCAGCGCCGATCTGCTGGAGAAGATCGGCGGGACGCGGCGCAGCGGCTTCACCTTCGCGCCGGAAGCGGCCACCGAAAAAATGCGCGACCTGATCAACAAATACGTGCCGGACGATCAGGTGATTCAAACCGCCCGCGAGGTTTACTCCCGCGGCTGGCGCACAATCAAGTTCTATTTCATGATCGGGCATCCGGAAGAGACCTTGGAAGACGTCCAAGCAATCGTGGACTTATGCCTGCGGACTTTGAACGAAGGCACCAAAATCCTGGGCAAAAAAGCCACGCTTAATGTCGGCGTGAGCACATTCATCCCCAAGCCGCATACGCCCTTCCAATGGGTGCCGCAAGATACGCGCGCGAGCGTCAACGCCAAACTGGCGCTTCTCAAGCGGCAATTGCGCCGCGGTGGCATGCACTTGCGTTGGAACAACTTTGATGACAGCGAATTCGAGGGTTGGCTCAGCCGCGGCGATCGGCGTCTGGGCCGGGTGATCCGCCGCGCCTGGGAACTGGGCTGCAAGTTTGACGCCTGGCAAGATCAGCATCGGCATGATCTATGGCTGCGCGCCTTTGAAGAATGCCATCTGGATCCCGACTTCTATAACGATCGCGAACGCGGATTGGACGAGGTCTTCCCCTGGGATCACATTGATGCCGCCCTGCGCAAGAAATTCCTGCTGGATGATTATCTGATGAGCATTCGGCGGGAAACACGCGTCGATTGCCGCGACAAGTGCTTCGCCTGCGGCATCTTGCCGAAATTCGCCAAGGAACGTTCAAACACGGAAGACTTGGCCTGGGAGTGCCCGCCGGTTACGCCGATCAGCCAGCGGCGCGCCAGCCAACAAGACACGATCCCACTGAGCGCAATCGGCTAGTTTCCTGTGGCAGCCGCCGAAAGAACCCGTATCAAGGGCATCTCCATACGGCAAAGTATCCAGGGCGAAGGCCAGCCCGTCCTGATGGTCCATGGCTGGGGCGCGAGCATCGACCTGCTGCAGCCCTTGGCGCAGCGGCTCAGCCGCCGCGGCTTCCGCTGCTACATGCTGGACTTGCCCGGTTTCGGCGAAAGCGACGAACCACCGGCCCCCTATACCGTATCGGATTATGCGGCGTTCTGTCTCGCCTATCTGGATCATCACGGTTTGCGCGCGGCGCACTATTTTGGGCATTCGCTCGGCGGCAGGATCGGCTTGGCGCTGGCCGCGGAAAACAGCGAGCGCATCAAGAGCATGGCCCTATCCAACAGCGCTGGCATTAGAATTAAGCCCCCACTCCATAGCAGATTGCGTCTTAATCTTTATCGAGGTCTCCGCGCTGGGTTGGAAGCCGCCGGCGCCAATGCAGCAGCGCAGCTTCTTCGCGCCAAATACAACCGGCGCTACGGCTCGCCCGATTTTCAGGCGGCCTCCCCCGTTATGCGCCAGACCTTGATCAAGGTCGTCAATCAAGACTTGCTGGAATACGCGGCTCGGGTCGCGGCGCCGACCATTTTGATCTGGGGCGACCAAGATGCGGAGACGCCGCTATGGATGGGACAGAAGTTGGAAAAGACGATACCCGACGCCGCCCTGATCGTTCACGAAGGCGCGGGCCACTATGCCTATCTGGATTTCCCCGACAAAACGGCCAGCATCCTGCAAGCCTTGTTTCGCAGCGATTAAACCCAGGCGGGCCGCCGCGCCCGGTTTCCCCTCCCGGAGATTAAGCCGTATAATGCCCATGTAATTGCGAATGGGGACCGGCCATGCGCGACGTCTTGCAGTTTCTTCTGGCATTGATCTGGCTCCTGGGTGTATGGCTGCGGATTTACCGGCAGGCGCGCTTTTTCCAAATTGAAGAATATATGAGCCGGCGCTACCTGAATTGGGCCTGGCATCGCTTGCGCGGTGAGCCTCCGACCCGACCGCTTTCCGCCTGGTTGGGCGGTCTCGCATTGGGTTTCATCTTGGGCGAAGCGCCCGAGAGCATCTTGCCGGCTTTGATCGCGATCTTCGCAGCGGCGCTTGCGATCATCCCGGCGCGCGAGACCGAAGTGAAATCAGTCCTCGTTGTCACCGCCCGACTTAGACGAATCCTCTTTGGCGCCTGCGCGCTGAGCAGCCTGTTAATCGCCGCCACAATGTCGGCGCTTGCCTTGCCGCCAAGTCTGAACAGCAGTTTCGTCCAGTTCGGGCTGCAAAGCAGCATAGGTCTCCTTATTTTCCTGTTGACACCGCTATGGCTGGTTGCCGGCAACCTGCTCATGCAGCCGCTGGAATTGCATTTGCGGGCTCGCTATCTGCGCCGGGCAGCCGCTGTGCTTGAGAAGCTTCGGCCAAAGGTCATCGGCATCACCGGCAGCTACGGCAAGACGACCACGAAGTCCTTTCTCCGCGATATCTTGAGCGCGCGCTACCAGACCTATGCCACGCCGAAAAGCTACAACACGCTTATGGGCATATCCCTCGCGATTAATCGCGATCTGGCCGACGATTATCGCAGCGAGTATTTCATCAGTGAAATGGGCGCTTATGTCGAAGGCGAGATAGCGCGCATCTGCCAATTGACGCCCCCGGATATCGCCATCGTCACCGAGATCGGCCCGCAGCACCTCGAACGCTTTGGGTCGCTGGAAAACGTCAAGCGGGCCAAGTACGAAATCATCAAGAATCTGCCGCCGGATGGCCTGGCTATATTCAATTGGGACAATCCCTACATCCGCGAAATGGCGGCGCAGGGATATCCCGACACGCGCTTGTCGGTAAGCCGCGAGTTGACGCTGGCGGAAGCGGCTCAACAGAATGTCAGTTGGATCGCAAGCGACATCGCATCCAGCCTCGACGGGCTTGAATTCGCCGTCACAAACGTGAAATCGGGCGAGCGCGCGTCGATCGTCACCGGCATCATGGGCGAGCATAATGTGACAAATCTATTGCTTTGCATTGCGGTAGCCTTCCACGAAGGCATCGCCTTGCGCGATATTGCCTTGCGCATTCGTAGCTTGCAGCCGGCCGAGAGCCGCCTCGTCACCGAAACGACGGCCAGCGGCATCACCATCATTAACGATGCTTACAGCGCCAATCCCCGTGGTGTCGTCAGCGCCCTAAAGGTTCTGGGAATGCACCGCGATGGCGCGCGCCTGCTGATTACGCCCGGCATGATCGAACTCGGGGCCCTGCAAGATGAAGAGAACCGCAAACTGGGATTGTTGGCCGCGGAGCAGGCCACCGATATTATCCTGGTTGGCGCGGACCAGACCAAAGCGATACTGGAGGCGATACATACGACATCATTCGATCGGGCGCGAGTCCAGGTTGTAGCGAGCCTGCAGGAGTCGGTCGCCTGGTATCAGCAGCATTTAAGAGCCGGGGATACGGTACTATTCCTGAACGACTTGCCGGATACATACTGAACGCCCGGCCATCCAGGCGCGAGGCAGTCCTTTGGACAATTGACATGCTGCCGCGCGCCCGCATATTATCGCCCTTGTCGGTTTCTGAGTAAGGTTCGCCGTATGAGCAGCCGCCGAACATCTGTCGCCGTCATCTTTGGCGGGCGCAGCGTTGAACACGATGTATCCATCGTCACCGGGCAGCAGATTATGGACGCTTTGTCGCGGGCGCATTTCGATGTTGTGCCGGTCTACATATCACGCGATGGGCGTTGGTTCACGGGGGCGACGCTCGCTAAACTGGAAAATTTCCAGGACGACGACATCACGGCTCGCTCAGACCTGCTGCCATGTCTGCTCTCGCCGGATACGCGTCATCATGGCTTGATCCTGAATCCCCTGGCGGGCCGGTTCAGGGTGAGCGATGCGCGGCGCATTGATGTCTGCTTTCCGGCGCTGCACGGTTCACATGGCGAAGACGGCAGTCTGCAAGGATTGCTGGAATTGGCCGATATCCCTTATGTCGGCTGCGCCACGCTCGGCTCCGCGCTGACCAACGACAAGATTATGACCAAGCAGGTCTTGCGGCAAGCCGGCATAGCCGTGTTGAATGACCATTGGTTTACACGCGAGCAATGGCTGGACGCGCCCGATGACGTGATTGCCGAGACTCGGGACAAGTTCGAGTTTCCACTCTTCATCAAACCGGCCAGTTTAGGCTCCAGCATCGGCATCGGGCGCGCGGAAACGGAGGCGCAATTGCGGGCCAGCATCGATATCGCCGCCAACTTCGATCGCCGCATCCTGGTGGAGCCGGCAATCACTGATGGAGTTGAGATCAACTGCTCAGTGATGGGCTTCGCTGACGATTTCGAAGCTTCAACCCTGGAACAGCCGCTGTCATGGGACGAATTTCTATCTTATGAAGACAAATACTTGCGCGGCGGCGAAGGCATGAAAAGCGCTGAACGCATCATTCCCGCGCCGCTTGACGCTAAACTAACGCGGCAGATCCAGGATGCCAGCATCCGCGCCTTTCGAGCGCTGGACGGGAGGGGAATCGCCCGGATAGATTTTCTCGCGCGTCCCGAATCGCAGACCTTCTTTCTCAACGAGATCAATACCCTGCCGGGCTCGCTCGCCTTTTACCTCTGGCGCGAGAGCGGCTATAGCGCCGAAGCGCTGGTGGCCAAGCTCGTGCAGTTGGCGCGTGACGCCCAGGCGGTGAAACGGCGCAACATATACGACTATCATACGAACCTGGTCGCCGTTGCCAGCCAGCGCGGGACAAAGGGTAAAGGCAAGGGATAGCCCCCAGTCGCAAAGGCGCCGCTGGACCACGCGCGAACGAGCGCCTGTTTGCGAGGGAACCCGACTATGTTATGATTACGGCGAATAGATAAGCCAACGCGCCGGTTTGCCCGCTCGGCGTCGCGCATGCTGGGTTGGGGGCTTGGCCGTTACGCCAGGAGACCAGCGCAGGCGCCGCCCAATTCCGGCATCGCCCCCGATCGCTGAGATTACTGTGCCCTATAGATCCAGCAATCCACGACCACCGCGCCCATCCGATGTTGGGCGCTCCATCTGGGGCGGCGCGCCCCTTCCACCCATACCCGAGCGCGTCCTGGACGGGATCCCGGGTTTCATTGCCTGGCTCGCCTTGCTCGTTTCGATCGCCAGCGCCGTCGCCTTCCCGTTAACCTTGATGTTGACTGCAGCCCTGGTGGCGTCGTATTCCGCGTTTCGCTTTTTCCTCGCCGGCATCGCCAACGCGATCGGCATCCGCCGGATCAAGGAATGGGAAAGCATTGACTGGCATCAAAAGTATTTGGCGGATAGAAAGCCGGGCTCGCTCGATTGGGATAGCGTGCATCACCTCGTTGTCATCCCAAACTACAACGAATCCATGAAGGTCCTGGGCAGAACACTGGACCAGCTCGGACGGCAGCGCAATGCCAAGACTCAGATTTCCGTCCTGCTGGCGATGGAAGGGGCGGAGCCGGATAGTTACCAAAAGGCGCAGAGCCTGCATCGCGAGTATGAGGACCAGTTCGCCAATGTTTACTTCACGGTGCATCCGCGCGGATTGATTGGAGAAATGCAATGCAAGTCGGCCAACTTGTCTTGGGCCGTCAACCGGTTTCTGGAAAATGTGGTCGATGAATCATTCCTGAATCCTGACTATATCGTCATCACCACGATGGATGCCGATACGCGCTGGCACGACAACCATTTTGCGGCGTTGACCTATCACTTCGCGCTGAGCGAAAACCGCCACCGTACCTTCTGGCAAGCGCCGATCCGCTATCACGGCAACATTTGGCAAGTCAATCCGCTGATGCGCATCATCAATACCTATGCAACGGCCTTTGAGCTGGCATATCTGGCGGCGCCCTGGTGGATGGCCATGCCTATGTCGTCCTACTCGCTCAGTCTTAAATTGCTCGAACAAAGCGGCAATTGGGATACGGACGTGATCGCCGATGAATGGCACATGCTGATCAAAGCCTATTTCGCCACCGGCGGCCACGTTGAGCTGCAGCATATCTATTTGCCGTTCCTGGCCGATTCGACAACCGGCTCAAACATATTTGAGTCAATCCGGAATCGCTACAGCCAGACCTTGCGTCACGCCTGGGGCAGCAAAGAAGTGGGCTACATGCTCGCCAAGTTGATTGAAAATCCTCAGGTCGTATCCTTGGCTTCTCTGAAGCTGCTGCTGCGGATCGCGCATGATATCCTCCTGGCCGGCGCCGGCTGGATCATCTTGACGGTCGGGTCGCAATTGCCGGTGTTCTTCCATCCGGATATCGCTCCGGTCAAAATGGACCGCTTATTCGCCGCCGGCGACAAGCTCGTCTATGTCGCCGAGGGCTTCGCCTCCAGCCACCCCGCCTGGACGATGCTGGCCATATCCGGCCTTATCATGCTGATCCTGGTTGTAGTCTATCAAGTGCAGGATTACCGCATTCGCCCGCCGCGAGTCGCGCCTTATACTTTGACCGAATCCCTGCTGGAATTGCTCAGCATTCCTTTCATGCTTGTCTTGACACTGCTTGTGGTGGCTTTGCCAACTCTGGTGGCGCAGACGCGTCTGCTGCTGGGCATTCCTTTGCAATTCATCGTCACCGACAAGTCGGCGGACCCTTGAGATTGCGAGCGCCGGCAAAATGTTGATTCCTCTCGATGACATTCGCGCGGCTTCTCGCCGCATTAAGGCGCTATCCCCGCCTACTCCGCTTGTGCATTCCGAATACTTCAGCCGAATGCTGGGCGCCAGCATATATCTCAAACTTGAGCTTCTGAATCCGACGCGCTCTTTCAAAACGCGGGGCGCGGCCAATGCGGTTTTGTCGCTGGACGCGGCGCAGCGAGCCCGTGGCGTCATCACCGCCTCCGGCGGAAATCACGGCTTGGGCCTTGCTTATGTGGCGCAATGTCTCGGCATTCCCGCCAGGATCTACCTGCCCGAAAATACGCCAGATTCCAAAGTGGCAGCCTTTAACGCGTATCAGGCGGAGATTGTCATGTTTGGCGAAACATGGGCCGAGTGCAATCCTATGGCTCTGGACACGGCCGAGCGGGAAAACCTGGCTTATATCCATCCTTTTGACGATGACGCGGTGATGGCGGGCCAAGCAACTATAGGATTGGAAATACTGCGCGATCGACCGGAAACCAGCCTGGTGATTGCGTCTATAGGCGGCGGCGGATTAATCGCGGGCATCACCTCAGCGATCGCCCAACAATCGCCAGGCGCGCGCGTATACGGGGTTGAAACGCTCGGCGCCGATTCCATGACTCAAAGTTATCGCCGCGGCCAACCGGTCACCTTGCCCGCTATCACCTCAATCGCCAACACGCTCGGCGCGCACAGACCGGGTCAACGCCAATTCGACATCGTTCACGAGCGCGTCGCGGATGTGCTGTCCGTCAGCGACGCCGATGCTGTTTCCGCCATGCTCGAATGCCTGGATCAGGAGAAACTGCTGGTTGAGCCGGCAATGTCATGCGTCTTTGCCGCCCTCAAACTCCGCGCGATTCCCATCATACCGGAAGACAATGTGGTCGTGGTGGTTTGCGGGGGAAATGCCACACTTGCGGATCTGCAAGCCTGGCGCCAGCGATTCCATCTATAGCGTCCGGCTCGCCCGGCGGCCTTCATTCGCTCTGGCGCAGCTCGCCCCGATTCCATAAAATAATATGTTCAGCGCGTCGAGATGACGCTATGAAAGGAATGAACGTGCCGCGGCAACGCGTACAAAAGATCATGGCTGGCGCCGGCATCGGCTCCCGAAGGCGTTGTGAAGAAATCATCCGTCAAGGACGGGTGCGGGTGAATGGCGCTGTGATCGCGCTGGGCGCCAGCGCCGATCCGGAACAGGACGATATACGGGTCGATGGCAGCCGCGTCGGCGCTTCCGTCGCGCCCCTCTACATCGTTTTCAACAAACCCAAGGGTGTTTTAAGCAGCAATCAAGCGAACGTTCAAGACAGTCGCCCGACCGTGCGCGAACTGGTGGGTTTGCCCGGCCATCTGTTCACTATCGGCCGCCTGGATGCGGACAGCGAAGGTCTCATGATCTTGACCAATGACGGCGAGTTGGCCAATCGCGTCGCCCATCCCCGATACGAACACACCAAAACCTACAAGGTCACCGTCAAGGGTAAAGCGAGCCGGGAGACGATCCAGCGTTGGGAACAAGGCATCTGGCTGGACGACAGCCGCAGCGCCGCCTGTTCGGTGACGGTTTTGCAATCCAGCAAGCGCTCGACGGTGCTGCGCATCGTCATGATTGAAGGGCGCAAACGGCAGATCCGCCGCATCGCCTCCGCGCTTGGGCACCCGGCGATACGGTTGGTGCGCACCCACATCGGGCAGCTCGGCTTGGGCACCTTGCGCAAAGGCGCCTGGTACCAATTGGATGACGCGGAGGTGGAAGCCATGCTGACGCAGGCGCCGCAGATTGCTGAGATCCGCCGTATTCGCCGCGAACGCAAACGCAAGCCTGCAAAAGCGGCCGGCAGGCGGCAATGACCGCCCAGGACTTGAGCATAGAAGAATACATCGCGCGCCAGCCGGAATATGACAAGCGCCGCCGTATCTTGCATCCGCTGCTGCGAGCGGCTGTACCGGCCTTCTGTCGGGTTGATGTGGAGGGCCTGGAAAACGTCCCGCGGCGCGGGCGAACCTGCCTGATGATCAACCATGTTTCGTATCTGGATCCAATTGTCGTCACGGCGAGCATTCCCTTTCGTCACACCGTCTCCCTGTCAAAGATCGAGAATTTTCAGATTCCCATCCTCGGCTGGCTGCTGCGTCAATGGGGGCATTACCCCATCCGCCGCGGCCAATTCGACCGCAAAGCATTGATGCAGACGATTGAACTCTTGAAGAGCGAGCAGCTTGTGCTGATGGCGCCGGAGGGCACGCGCCATTCCGGGGGCATTCAGCCAGCCAAGGACGGCCTGGCATTCGTCGCTTGCAAAGCCAATGCCGTTATTGTGCCGACGGCGATCTGCGGCGCTGAGGATTGGCGGCGTCGTTTCAAGCGGCTGCGCCGCGCCTACGCCAAGGTGGTTTTTGGCGCGCCCTTTCGCTTCCGAACCGATGGCCAGAAGCGCATTCCGCGGGAACAGTTATCTCACATGATTGCGGAAGCGATGTATCGGCTAGCGCTGACCATACCGGATGAGTATCGTCACCTGCGCGGCAATTACAGCGATATCGAGAATGCCAGCAGCGATCATCTCGAATTCATTTGACCGTTGGGCGCGGCTTATTCGTAAGAACCAGCCGCGACTTCGAGCCCCCATTCGGCCAGGGCAGCCACCGATAAATGCATTTTGGCGAAACGCCTGTCTTGCGTGAAGCCGCGCTGGTAGCGGATATAGATCTGCTGCAAAATAACCAGCAGGCGGAAGATGCCCAGAACATGATAAAAGCGCATCTGCGCCAGGTCGCGTCCACTCCTGGCGGCGTAACGCTCCAGGATTTGCCGCCGCGTATAGAAGTTGAAGTCGCCAGTTGGCATGGCGCCGATTAATTTCACATGAGGCGGATCATTCGGCTGCGTCCAGTAAGTCAGCAGCGCCCCCAAGTCTGACAGCGGATCACCCAAGGTGCACATGTCCCAATCGAGAATGGCGACCAGGCGCGCTGGATCCTGCCGGTCGTAAATGCTGTTGTCCAGCTTGTAATCGTTGTGCACCAGCGAGTGATAGGAAGAATGAGGCAGGCGCTCGCGCAGCCAGCGGTAGATCTCATCGACTTGTTGACTGTCTTCCAGCTTGGCCGCCCCCCAGCGCCGATACCAGCCCTCAACCTGCCGCTGGATGAAACCCGCAGGACGGCCGAGATCGGACAGACCCAGCGCGGCATAATCGACGGCATGAAAGTCGGCCAGCGCGTCAACCAGGGCTGCGCTCATCTTCTGTGGCGCGGCAGGATCGGCGGCGAACTGCGCGGGCATAGTGTCGCGCACGACGACGCCATGGCAGCGCTCCATAATGAAAAATGGCGCGCCGAGCACGCCACCGTCATCGCAGTACAGAAAAGCGCGCGGCGCAAAGGGAAAGGCCCGCGGCAACACAGATAACACGCGATGTTCACGCCCCATGTCGTGAGCTGTCGGGGCATACGTCCCCAGCGGGGGACGGCGCAGAACGTATTCATGCGCATCGCCGAAGCTCAGCAGATAGGTCAAGTTCGCTTTGCCGCCACTGAACTGCCGAACTGTCATCGGCTCGGCGGCGCCGGGCAAGCGGCCGCGCAAATATCCGCGCAAACGCTCCTCGTCAAATTGTTCGTCGGGACGCGCTTCAATCAAGCCGTCGTCGCTCTTGGCCGTCATTCTATTTTCCTGAGAAGTCTCGATGACAGTTGCTTCGGCGAATGTCTGGAGTCTACCACAAAGGCGCGGGCCGCCGCCTCGCCGGCCATGCTTCAGGAGTGGTGAATAGGCGGTTATTACATAATGCGCCGTACAAAAAGATAACTCTGTGCCCTCAGTAAACGCAAGTAAGTCCTGCAAAATCTGAAGAACGGTGTAGGGGCGATTCTGTGAATCGCCCGCCGACACAAGCGCGGATTTTCGGGCGACACACAGTGTCGCCCCTACATATCGACCTTATGCTGAAATTCGCATTACTTTCTTGCGTTTACTTCTGTGTTTTCTGTGGTGAAAAAACCTGTGTCGTGTTCGCTAAGAGAATTATATCCACGATATTCGCCACTCCCCATGCTCCAAGTTATCCCGTTTCATTGACCGGTAATGGCGATGAGCTATTGCGCCACAGAAGCGAGGGAGTATCATAAACTCGCGCGGACTAAATGAATCGAGCCTTTGTGAGAGCATTAGCAAATCATTTCGCGATCATCGTCGCCTACCTGGTATTCATCGTCATTGGCATTGCGAGCGGATTGCTCAATATCGCCTGGACTTACATGCAAGCGACCTTCGGCGTGTCGCATGAGTCGCTGGCGGCTCTCGCCCCGGCCGCCATGCTCGGCGGTCTCCTCGCCGCTTTCTTCAGCGGCTCAATCATCGGCCGCTTTTCTATTGGCCCGGTGCTGGTAGGCGGCATGGCCTTTGCCGGATTTGGCTTGCTTGGTTACGCTGTCGCGCCGGTTTGGATCATTCTCTTATGCGTTGCATTTGTCACCAGCATCGGCAAAGGCACGATGGACGCCGGCCTGAACAATTTTGTCTCAGCAAATTACGACGCCAGCGCCATGAATTGGCTGCATGCCTGTTGGGGCATTGGCCTGACGATTGCGCCCTTTGTTGTCACCTATTTCGTGCTCGATCAAAATGGGCGCTGGCAATCCAGTTATATCCTGGTCGGCGGCGTCATGCTCCTGCTTGGCCTGGTCATTCTGTTTACCTTGCCGCAATGGCGGATCAAGCAGGACAAAGGCGCCAAATCAAAGCCGGCAGCGCGTCCGCCATTGTCGGAAAGTCTGCAGCGGCCAATAGTCCTGATCAGCATGCTCTATTTCTTCATTTATGGCGGCATCGAAATCGGCACCGGTCAACTGGCGAATACCTTGCTGATCGAGGCGCGCGCCCTTCCGCAAGAAGTGGCCAGCGCCTGGGTCAGCCTTTATTGGGCCAGCTTCACGGTCGGCCGCATCCTGATGGGGCTGCTGGCCCTGCGCTTGGGCGACCGGACGCTTCTCAACATCTGCTTCGCATTTTCACTTGGCGGCGCGCTTCTGCTCTTCCTCAACTTGAATGAGATTCTCAGTTTCGTCGGACTGATCGGCATCGGGTTCGGCTTGGCGGCGATTTTCCCGATCCTCATCCTTCAGACCAAAGACCGCGTCGGCGATGAACATGCCAGCAACGCAATTGGCTTCCAGGTCGGCTGCGCCGGTTTGGGCGGCGCCGCGCTGTCCGGTTTGGGCGGTGTATCCGCCGAATACATCGGCGCGGAATCCATCAGCTTTTTTGTCTTCATCGGCGCCCTGCTCTCTTTCATCATCTATCAATTCATGATCCGCTGGGAATCGGCTCGGCTCGCCGCCAGCCCGCAGTGAGCATTCGCGATGCTACCGCTTGAAGAAAAAGTTGGCCAATTGATAATTGCGGGTTTCAATTGCCGGCGACCTCCGCGCCATATATTGCGTTGCCTGGCCGAGGGGCGGGTTGGCGGAATATGCCTGTTTGCGCGGAATATCGAAACGCCGGCGCAAGTCAAGCGCCTGGTCGCTGAATGCCGCCGGGCGGCCAAACAGCCGATTCTGGTGGGCATCGATCAAGAAGGCGGCTTGGTCGCCCGGCTGCGCAGAGGCTTCAGCGAAAGCCCCGGCGCCATGGCCCTGGGCGCGGCCGGCAGCGGCCAACTCGCCGAGGACATCAGCTTGATGCTGGGGCGCGAATTGGCGGCCCTCGGCATCAATTGGAATTTCGCGCCGGTCGCCGATATCGCCCATCAGCCCAATAATCCTTCGCTTAGCACGCGTTCCGTCGGGCGCGACTCCGCGCTCGTTCAGGAGATGGTGAGCGCGCAGATCCGCGGGTTGCAGCGCGCCGGCGTCGCCGCAACGGTCAAACATTTTCCCGGGCTGGGCAATACGATAATCGACACACATGAGGCCCTGGCGAAAGTGGAGGGCTCGCTTGATTACCTCTACCGCGAGGACCTCGTCCCCTTCAAGGCGGCCATCGAAAATGGCGTCGCTTGCGTCATGCTGACGCATGTCATGTTTAGCGCGCTGGACAGCCGCAATCCTGCCACGCTGTCGCGCGAGATCGTGACCGGCCTCCTGCGGGAAGAACTGGGCTATTCCGGCGCCGTCTGCAGCGATTGTATGGAAATGCGAGCGATCACGCGGAGCTTCGACGCTGGCGAGGCAGCCGTGCTGGCTGTCGAAGCCGGTGTCGACTTGCTGCTCTTCTCGCATACGCGCCGACGACATGAGGGGGCATTCCGGTCCCTTCTGGCGGCGGTGAAATCGGGACGCATCCCAAGCGCGCGTGTTGACGGCGCTGTCGAGCGCATTCAGGCGCTGAAACGCCGCTTCAACCTGGATCAGCAGCCGCCGATCACTGTGATCGGCAGTGACGAGCACCGAACGATCGCCGCAAAAGCCGCCCGCGCCGGATTGGTTATGCTGAAGCATGGGCAGTGTTTTCCAATCGCAAAGGCGCAGGGAAGAATCGAATGCATCGAGATTGCCGCCCAATACATTTTGGACGCGTCTGACGCCCACTCGCGCCGGGCCTTCTCTCGAATGCTGGGCCGCCGTCTGCCCGAAGTGAACGGCAGGGTCGTCGATCTGGATGGCGCGGATTCGATCGCCGACAAGGTATTGGGCGAAATCGCCGCGTCCGCCGATGTCATCGTTTTGCTGACCCGCAATGTACACATGCAGTCCAGCTATCTGCGGCTGGCGCAACAGATCATCGACCTTTCAGAGAAAGTGATTTTGATTTGCGCGCGCAATCCATACGATGCCGGCCTGCTGAACGGCGCCGACAGCATTATCTGCACGAACGGCGATAGCGCGCCATCGCTGCAAGCAGCTGTTGACGCTATCTGCGGCGATTTTCTCCCAGCCGGCAAACTGACGGTTCCCTTGGCATGAAGAGCAGCGGCCTGGAGCAGTTGATTGCGCGTCATCTGCCGTCCACTTTCCCCGCCTTAAGCATCTGCGTGATGCATCAGGGGCAGACAATCTTGCATGAGGCCTGGGGCTGGATTGACCCGGAGCAGCGACAATTGCCGGTCGCGCGGGAGACACTCTTTGATCTGGCGTCGGTGAGCAAGCTCATAGTCGAGACGAGTTTCCTCGCCCTGGTTGAAGCCGAGGCGATCGGGCTGGAAACCCGCCTGATCGACATACTGCCGGAATTCGGTCGCCTGAGTCCGCGCGGTATGGGCGCCGCTCAAGACCCGCACACGCGCAGGTTCCTGCCCTTTCCCACGCGCACCCGCCGGAACAGGGTAGATCCCGGATCGGTCACCTTCAGGCACTTGCTCACGCACACATCAGGTTTGCCGGCTTGGCGCTCGGTTTATCTCAGCGCCGGCGACAGCCCGCCGCCCGAGCCTTCAGCTGGAGACGGCTACGCGGCTAAGCGCTGGCGGCGCGGCCTGGACGCGATGCTTGATTTCCCATTTGCCGGCGCCGTCGGCAGCGCAATCCTTTACAGCGACATCGGCATCATGCTGCTGGGAGAGGCTGTCGCCCGTTTGCAAGGCGCGAGACTGGACGAGGCCGTAAACACACTGGTTTTGCGCCCCTTGCGCTTGTCCTCCTTCACTTACAACCCGGTGACGAATGGTCTGCCGCGAGAGAACATCGCGCCTACGGAAATGGACCGGCACTGGCGCGGGCGCCGCGCCTGGGGCGAAGTCCATGACGAAAATGCCTGCGGTGTCGGTGGCATCGCCGGACACGCCGGTCTCTTCGCCACCGCCGAAGATGTTGCGCGTTTCGGCCAAGCCTGGCTTGCCAATGACCCGCGCCTCCAAGTCAGCCCTCGACTGCGCGCTTTGGCGACCAGCGAACAGGCCGGCGGACAGATGCGCCTCGGGCTGGGTTGGATGCTCAAATCGGAGCGGGATTCCTCCGCCGGCGATCTCTTCAGCGCGGCGTCTTACGGCCATACCGGGTTCACCGGCACGTCGCTCTGGATAGATCCGGCGCGGGAACTGGTTTGCGCCGTCCTGAGCAATCGCGTGTATCATGGCCGGCAGGAGGAGGGTATACATGCTTTCCGCCGCGCCATTCATGATCTCATCGTTCGGGAAATTGCCTCGACATGAGCGCGCCTTGTTTCATTGGGATCGACGGCGGCGCCAGCGGCCTGCGAGTCGCGCTGGCGGGCGATGACTTGGCGCCGCTTTCATCACTATCTACAGGGGCCGCCAATCCGAATGTCATCGGTCAACGAGAGGCGCGAGCGCGCATTCGCAGCAGCCTCCGTCAGCTTCTCCAGCGCGCCGGGCGTGAAGCGAGAGAAATCACAGCGGTCGGCATCGGCATCGCCGGCGCATCCAATCGACATAGCGAGCAATGGTTGGTGGAGACTCTCAGACCGGTGCTGCCTACGAGCTTGATCGTACCGAGTTCCGACCTGGAGATCGCTCTCGTTGGCGCCTTGGCCCAGCGGCACGGCATTCTGATCCTGGCTGGCACGGGCAGCGCGGCCTTCGGCAGCGCGCCGGGCGGGCGGCAGCGGCAAACCGGTGGCTGGGGTTATTTGCTTGGCGACGAAGGCAGCAGCGTCTGGCTGGGCAACGAATTGCTCCGCGCTATCATAAGGAGCAGCGAAGGCAACGGCGGCGAACACAGCGACAGCCTGCAAAGGCGTTGCCTGGACGAACTCGGCTTATCGCAAACGCGCGATCTCATCGCCTGGCTCTACCGCGCCGACGAGGCGCCAGCGCAGCGATTGGCCGGCCTGGCGCCCTTCATTATTGAGCAGGCGGCGGGCGGCAATCGCGAAGCGCTCAGCATTGTGAAATCAGCGGCGCGTCATTTAGTCGGCCAGGTCAAGCTGATTCAGCGGCAGCCTGAATTCGCGACCGCGCCTATCGCTTTTGCCGGCGGTCTGCTCAATAATGACAATATCCTTTCGCGCGAAGTCGCAGTGGGATTAGGTCTTCCCCAACGCCCCAAGGCGCGGCACAGGCCGGTCATTGGCGCGGCCATGCTGGCGCGGATGGAGTGGCGCGCTCAGGCAGCAACATGATATCAACTACCGAGAAAGACAACCCCCTGAGCCGCGAAATTGACCGGCTTTCCACTATCGACATCATTCGGCTAATCAACGCGGAAGATGCCGAGGTTGCGGCGGCGGTGCAGATGGCATTGCCGCAAATCGCCGAGGCGGTTGACGCCGTCGTTGAAGCGCTTTCCAGGGGCGGGCGCCTCTTTTATGTCGGCGCCGGAACCAGCGGACGCCTGGGCATTCTGGACGCCGTCGAAACCGTGCCGACATTCAGCGCGCCGCCGCAGCTGGTGCAAGGCCTTATCGCCGGCGGTTACGGCGCGCTCACGCAGTCGATCGAGGGCGCAGAAGACAAACTGGAAGAGGCCAGCCGCGATCTCATTGAACGAGGCGCGACGGCGGTTGACATCATTTGCGGCATCGCTGCCAGCGGCAGTACGCCTTACGTCGTCGGCGCCTTGGAGCACGGTCGCGAAATCGGGGCGCGCACGATCGCCATCGCCTGCAATGCGGCATCGCCCATCGGCGCCCTCGCCGATATCAGCATCAGCGTTGATGTCGGCCCCGAGATCATCGCCGGCTCAACCCGCATGAAAGCCGGCACCGCCCAAAAGATGATATTAAACATGCTGAGCACGGGCGCGATGATCCGCCTGGGCAAAGTCTACGGCAACCTGATGGTTGATCTCAAGGTGACCAACCGGAAACTAGCCGGCCGCGCCTGCCGGCTGGTGCAGCAGTTGGCCGGCGTTGACGAAGCGAGGGCGCAAGAACTGCTTGCGCAGGCGAATAATGAGGTCAAAGCTGCGGTGGTGATGCGGCGACGCGGCGTTGAATTGGCCGAGGCGCGGAAACTGCTCGATGACGCCGGAGGACACCTGCGCCAGGTCATCGACGAGCCAAGCGTGTGAAGCGGCGGCGCTACTTGCCTTCCCAATCAATCGGATAGGACTTGTCGAGCATAGCCCGGACCGCCTTGTTGAAGTCAGCTGTGCGGAATAACTGCGCTTGCGCCCAGGCTTCAATCTGCAAACCGCGCGCATTGTCGACAATGTCATTGATCACGCGCTTGCCATAGCTGACGGCAAGCGGCGCCGCAGCCGACAGCGCGTCGACAAAGGCGTCGACGCCGTCGGCCAACTCGGATCTGGGATAAACCGCGTTGACCAGACCCCAGGCCAGGGCCTCGTCTGCTTCAATGTTTCTGCCCGTCAAAACCAGATCTTTGGCTCGGGACGGCCCGAGGAGCTTAACCAGGCGCACCGTTCCCCCGACATCGGGAATGATGCCGAGCCGCGCTTCGGGCAAACCCAGCCTCGTGCGCTCCGCCACCAGGCGAAAGTCGCAGGCCAGCGCCAACTCCAGCGCCATGCCCAGACAATAGCCTTGCATCACGCAGATTACGGGAAGCGAGCAGCGTTCGACCTTGTTGAAGATCGCCTGATAACGCGCTGTAAATGGAAAGAGATTGCCCGGCAAATCCGCATCGGGCTCGTGGAATTGCTCCAGGTCAATGCCGGAGGAAAACGCGCGCCCGGCTGCCCGCATGACGACGGCGCGCGCGCCTTCATGAAAGGCCGTCTCCGCATCATCAAAGGCAGCGGCCAGTTCCTCCATCATATCGTCATTGATGGCGTTGCGCTGCCGCGGGCGATTAAGCGTGACCTCAAAGACAAGGCCGTTTCGCCGCGTCAAGATCGTTTTCGCCTCGTTCCCGCCGCTCACAGCCGCGCCTCCATCAGGATTGCCCCGCCAGCAACTCCTTGAAAGACGCCAGTGTGTTCAAGTTGACGCGACCTTTGCTGCGGTCGATGCGGCGCATCAAGCCCGTCAGCACATTGCCGGCCCCAACCTCAATGAAGGTCTGCGCGCCGGCTTCAATGAGGGCGCGCATGGAATCCGCCCAGCGCACTGACTGGGTCAACTGCTGCGCCAGTTCGGCGCGAATAGCCGCCACTGATGTCAAGGGGCGGCCCGCGACATTGCCATAGATCGGGATGGACGGCGGCGAAAACTCAGTTGCATCCAGAGCCTTCTGGAATCCTGACTGCGCTGTCGACATCAGCGGAGAGTGCGCCGCCACACTGACGGACAACTTGAGCGCCCGACGCGCTCCGGCCTCCTTCGCGGCGGATATTAGTTGATCGACGGCCTTCACGTCGCCGGAAACCACGGCCTGACCCGGGCAGTTGTCGTTCGCCAGGACGGCCCTCCGCCCAGTTACACGCGAGACCGCCGCGCACAATTCTTCAACTTGCGCGGCATCCAGCCCCAATACCGCCGCCATGGCGCCCGGATTCTCAGCCCCTGCCTGATGCATCAGTCGTCCGCGCGCCTGAACCAATCGCAGTCCGTCTTCAAAACTCAAGGCGCCGGCCGCCGTCAGAGCCGAAAATTCGCCCAGACTGTGGCCGGCGACCCAAGCCGGTCGCGCGGCCGGGAGCCGCTCTTGCAGAACACGCCAGATAGCCAGGCTGCAGACGTAAAGCGCGGGCTGGGTATGGATCGTCTGGTCGAGGATGTCCGCCGGACCCTCCCAACAGATTTGCGATAGCTCATAGCCGAGGATCACGTCCGCTTGCCGAAATGTCTCGCGCGCGAGTTCGCAGTCTTGCGCGAAGTCCGCGCCCATGCCCAGCGCTTGCGAACCCTGACCGGGGAACAGTATAGCGCTTGTCTTCCAATCCATTATTCTAATCCGCAGTTTAATTCCTGAACCGATAAGGCCAATCCCGGCGCGCCGGCGAGAATCTCTCAGGCCCTGCGCAAAGAAAAACCGCGCAACGTTGGCACGGTCTTTTGGTCAAATCCGGAGACGCCCAAGCGAGCGTCAGTCGCTCTTGACTTCAACAATCAGCTCCCCACGATACCATCCGCATTTTGGGCAGACGCGGTGCGCGATACGATACTCTCCGCAATTATCGCATTCCACCAAGTGATTGAGCGTCAAGGCGTGATGGGAACGGCGGCGGTCTCGCCGCGACTTCGACACCTTGCGTTTGGGAAGGGGGCCCATCCATTTACTCCTGTGCAATTTCGGGCATAATCATGCGGATTATACAGCTTGGGCTCATACGCTGTCAAGCCGCCCTTTGCGTGGTTTGGCGAAGGCTGCGTCAAGCGTCGGGCCAACGGGAAAGCAGAATGAATCAAGCGCTATCACAGCCGCTCGGCGGCAGCGAGAATGGCTACCGCGTTCACGCAAAAGATCAAGGGTCCTCGGCTACCGTAAATGGCGGTTTGAAAAAAGAGAGGATCGAGACTTTGCTTCAGCGCCGCCTGGTCCGAGCGCAGCCGCTCCCCGGCGGCATGATCAGCCAGGTGCTGCGGCTAGACCTCGCCGACGCTACATCCATCGTGGCCAAGGTCGGCGAAGGCGGCCACGACTTGACGGTCGAAGCTTATATGCTGCGCTACCTTCGCGACAAGTCACGATTGCCCGTGCCCCAAGTTTTGCATGCCGAGCCGAACCTGCTGCTCATGGAGCACATCGCCGGGGAGGCGGAATGGAGCGGCGCGAGCCTGCCTCATCTTGCGCAACTGCTGGCCGATTGTCATCAAGCGCGAGGCGAGGCTTATGGGCTCGAGCGCGATACCTTGATTGGACCGCTGCGCCAGCCGAATTCGCAGTCGATGTCATGGATCAGTTTCTTCCGCGAACAGCGTCTGCTCTACATGGTCGAAGTGGCGCGAGAGAGCGGCCATCTGCCGCCGGCGCTTGAGGAGCGGCTCCTGCGCATCGCCGGGGCTTTGGACGAGTTTTTGATTGAACCGAGTTATCCTTGCCTCATCCACGGGGACATGTGGCGGACGAATGTGATCGCGCGAGGCGGGCGCGTTGTGGGCATCATTGATCCCGCGCTCTACTATGCGCACAATGAAATTGAATTGGCCTATATGACACTGTTTGACGGTGTAGGCGAGGCCTTCTTCCAAACGTATCGCGAACGGATCCCGCTGGCGGCCGAGTTCTTCGAGACGAGGCGGCATATCTATAACTTGTATCCTCTGCTCGTGCATTTGACAATCTTCGGCGAGAAGTATCTTCCGCCCCTGCGTGAATCGCTGGCCCGCTTCGGCTATTGATTTGAATGATGTATGTTTAGTTTGGCATTTAGTACAAATTGAATATAGTAGATTCCCAACATCGAAGCTAAAGTGCGATGTTGTAAATGGAATTGACATGAAGCGCGACGCCATGCGCCCAGACCATCGCAGCAGCAAAAAGGCTAAGAAGACCCGCACCCGCTGAGTATGGGCTTGTTTGTGTAGTCATCCAACGTTAAACGCAGACCCGCCCGTACGGCGGGTTTTTTGATTGTGACGCTGGGAGAAGAAAAGAGGGGAAAATGACAACTGGAACGCCGCTATGCCCGGAGTGCGACGCCGTGATATTAATCCCTCACGATGCCATGGAAAACGAACTCCTGTCTTGTGAGGAGTGCGGCACTGAGCTGGAGATTATGTGCCTGGACCCCATCGAGCTTGAGTTGGCGCCGGAAGTCGAAGAGGATTGGGGAGAATAATCTCATGCGCGTCGCCTTGCTTGTCACGCATATTCGCGCGGAAGAAAAGTTGATTATTGCGGCATTTAACAGCCGCGACATCAGCCCGGATATCATTCTGGACCGCGAGCTGAACTTTAATCTCACTCAGGGCGCCGAGCAGCTTGCGCCCTCCGGCTGCGCCTGGCGCGATTACGACTTCATCTTCGAGCGCTGCGTCAGCACGTCGCGCGGCATGTATGCGCTGGCCATCCTGAACAGTTGGGGCCTGCGCAGCTACAATACTTACGAAACGGCCGCCGTCTGCGGCGACAAGCTGCGCACGAGCATCGCTCTGACACGGCATGACATACCGCAGCCGCATACGCGTGTAGCCTTCACGCCGGACAGCGCCCTGCAGGCGATTGAAAATGTCGAATATCCGGCTGTGCTGAAACCGGTGACCGGATCCTGGGGCCGGCTCTTGGCGCGCGTCCACAACCGCGACAGCGCCGAGGCCATCCTGGAACATCGCCAGACGCTGGGCGATTACAACCATCACATTTATTACGTACAAGAATACGTGGAAAAACCGGGGCGCGACATTCGCGCGTTTGTGGTCGGCGACAGAACGATCGCCGCCATATACCGCGCATCCAACCACTGGATCACAAACACCGCCCGCGGCGGCCTTGCCACGAACTGCCCGGTTAACGCCGCGCTTGACAATATCTGCGTCCGCGCGGCGCGGGCCGTAGGCGGCGGCATCCTTGCGATTGATTTGCTGGAAGACGCGACCGGGCGCTATGTCGTAAACGAAATCAATCACACGATGGAGTTTCGCAACAGCAGCAAACCAACCGGCGTCGACATCGCGCAGGAAGTAATCGATTTTGTTATCGAACAAGTTGGAGCGATCGCGTGATTCGAGCGGGCATTGTCGGGGGCAGCGGATACACCGGAGGCGAGCTGCTGCGCCTGCTGCATTTTCATCCCGGCGTGGAATTGGCGCAGATCACAAGCCGGGAACATGCCGGGCGCTACATTCACAGCGTACATCCGAACATGCGCGGCGTCTCCAACTTAAAGTTCATCCATCCCGATACGCTGGAAAAATGTGATCTGCTCTTCCTGGCGCTGCCGCATGGGACCGTCGCCGACGCAATCGACCGCTACGCGGCGCTGGCGCCGAAGCTGATCGATCTCTCGGCTGATTTTCGCCTGGATTCCGCATCGGCCTACGAGCGCTGGTACGGCGAGACGCATCCCGCGCCGCAATGGTTGGACCGCTTCGTCTATGGTTTGCCCGAAGTCAATCGCGAGCTGCTGCGGGGCGTCGATTGCGTCAGCGGCGTCGGCTGCAACGCGACCGCGGTGAATCTGGCGCTGCTGCCCTTGGTGAAGGCGGGCCTGCTTGAGCGCGCGCTGATAGAGATCAAGGTTGGTTCCTCCGAAGGCGGCAACAAAGGCAATGCCGGCTCGCATCACCCGGTGCGCAGCGGCGCCGTCCGTACCTACAAAGCATCGGGCCACCGCCATATGGCGGAAGTGCAAATGGTCCTCGGCTGCGCGGTCCCCATTCGTTTCGCGGTGACAGCGATTGAAATGGTGCGCGGCGTACACCTGCTGGCGCATTGCGATTTAGGCGAGCCACTGGTCGAGCGCGATATCTGGCGTCTGTATCGCGGGCAATATCGCGACGAGCCCTTTCTGCGCTTGGTGAGCGGCAAAGTCGGCTTGCACCGCCTGCCCGAGCCGCGCATCGTCGCCGGCAGCAACTTCTGCGATATCGGCTTTGACTTGGCGGGCGATGGACGGCACCTGGTCCTGATCGCCGCCTTGGACAATCTGGGCAAAGGCGCTGCGGGCAGCGCCGTTCAATCGATGAATCTCATGTTTGGTTTTGAAGAAACGACCGGGCTTGAATTCCCCGGCATTTATCCATAGAGGCGGGTTAGCAATGTCCCGGAAAGACTTGCTGGTTGTGAAACTCGGTGGCGGCGAAGGCCTAGACCTGGATGCCGCTTGTGATGACCTGGCTCGCATCGCCGCGGAGCGTCCATTGATTGTTGTTCATGGCGTCAGCACGGCGATGAATCAACTCTGCGCCGAGTTGGGCGTTGCCGTGCAGAATCTGATCTCGCCCTCCGGGCACAGTTCCCGTTACACGCCGCCCGCCGTCCGCGATATCTATGTTAGCGCCGCCACAAGCGCGAATGAGCGGCTTGTGGCCGGCTTGTGTCAACTTGACGTCAATGCGGCCGGTTTCGTTGCTGAAAATGTGGCCTTGCGGGGGGAACGCAAGAAAGCGATTCGCGCCCTGGTGAACGGCCGCCGACGCATGGTGCGCGATGATCACAGTGGGGCAATTCGCGGTCTGAACGCGGCAAGCCTCCGCCAGGCCCTTGCTCAAAACCAGGTGCCGGTGTTGCCGCCGATGGCGAACAGCGATGATGGATTGCTAAATGTCGATGGAGACCGGGCCGCGGCGACCGTAGCCGGCGCCTTTCATGCGGCGAACCTGGTGATATTGAGCAATGTGCGCGGACTTTACCGCCAATTTCCGGACGAATCTTCATTCGTGGAGTCAATCGCGCTAGCGGATATCGACCGCGCGCTTGAATGGGCGCAGGGGCGGATGAAGCGCAAGGTGCTCGCCGCCCAGGAAGCGCTGGAGGCCGGCGTAGAATCCGTGATCATTGGCGACGGCCGCCTGCCGCGCCCGGTCTCGCGAGCGCTCTCCGGCGCCGGCACGAGGTTTACAGCATGATAGAAATTGAAACTGCCTTTGAATTGGAAGATCGCCATGGCTCGGGCGCTTATGGCAAGCGGCCTACCGCTCTTGTACGGGGCGAAGGCGTATATGTTTACGATCTCGATGGGGTTCGCTACCTGGACGCGACCAGTGGCCAGGGCGTCGCCGCCCTGGGGCATTGCCATCCCGCCGTTCTGAACGCCATCACGGCCCAGGCCTCCACGCTTGTGACCAGCCATGAGTCTTTCTACAACGACCGCCGCGCCGAATTGTACGCCTTGTTGCGGACGGTCACGCCGGCCGACCTCAATCGCTTCTTCTTGTGCAACAGCGGCGCGGAAGCGATTGAAGGCGCGCTCAAGGTGGCAAAATTACTGACCGGCCGCGGCGGGATTGTGGCCTCGAAGCGCGCTTTCCACGGTCGGACCGCCGGCGCGCTATCGCTGACCTGGACAAGGAAATACCGCCAGCCGTTCCAGGACTGGCTGCCGGAAGTTGAACATATCCCGTATAACGATATCGAAGCGGCGGGAGAGGCGATAAGCGAAACGACCGCGGCGGTTGTGATCGAACCAATACAAGGCGAAGGCGGCGTGCATCCGGCTGATGACATCTATCTACAATTCTTGCGTGAACGCTGCGATGCAACCGGGGCCATGCTTATCATGGATGAGATTCAGACCGGTTTTGGCAGGACCGGGCGCTGGTTTGGCTGCGAGCATGCCGGCATCACAGCCGACATTATGGCGCTGGGCAAAGCGATCGGCGGAGGCATTCCGATGGGCGCGGTATGCTGGCGCGACGTGCACGGTCCCATCGACCGTGGGACACATGGCAGCACCTTCGGCGGCAATCCCCTGGCTTGCGCCGCGTCCATCGCCACCATCTCGACCATACGCGCCGAGAGGCTGGTAGACGGCGCGCGTGAAAACGGCGCCTGGCTCATGGCGGAGCTGGAATCACTCAACTTGAGAGGCGTTCGCGCCATTCGCGGACGTGGGCTAATGGTCGGTTTGGAGTTGCGCGGGCGCGTGACGCCAGTTTTGAAAGCGCTTCAAGATTGCGGCGCGCTCGCCCTGCCGGCCGGCTTGAATACACTGCGGCTTCTGCCGCCGCTCATCATCAACCGCGCGCAGCTGGCGGATGTCGTCGCCGCGATCAAAGAGGTCCTGGGCTAACGATGGCTGCCCCATGCGACCGCAGCGCCGAACAGCTGCTGCAAGATCTGGTGGCCATTCCCAGCCCTTCCGGCGAAGAGAGCGAGGCGGCCGCCTGCCTTGTTGACTGGATGAAGTCGGCCAGCTATGACGACGCTTTCGTCGACGGGGCCGGCAATGCCGTGGGTGTCATGGGCGCCGGCGCGCGCGAAGTGATGCTCCTCGGACATATCGACACATTCGCCGGATTCCCGCTTGTAAAACGCGAGGGACGCAAACTCTATGGTCGCGGCGCCGTTGACGCCAAGGGGCCGCTCTGCGCTTTCGCCGCCGCCGCGAGCCGCGCGCGCCTGTCGGAAGACATAAGAGTCATCGTGATCGGCGCGGTAGAAGAAGAAGCCGCGACCAGCCGCGGCGCGCGCTACGCCCTGCAGCGCTATCAGCCCGACTACTGCGTGATCGGCGAACCATCGCGCTGGGACCGCATTACCTTGGGATACAAGGGAAGGTTATTGCTTGACTGGCGTTGGGAGGGCGGCCTGGCGCATAGCGCCGGCGATGAACCGAGCCCGGCTGAGCGCGCGCTCGCATTCTGGGCTGAAGTCAAAGCCATTTGCGACAATCAAAATCAGGGAATTGACACCATCTTCGGCCGGCTGGACGCTTCGCTGCGCGACATCAATACCTGGCAAGAAGGCGTGAACGGCGTCGCCGAAATGACGATTGGCTTGCGCTTACCGCCGGGGGGCTCGCCTGAGCGCATCCGGGCGCAATTCTCAGCTGGGAATGGCGCGACGTTGCGCGCGCGCGGCGCGGAAGCCGCCATCACCGCCAACAGAAACAGCGAACTCAGCCGCCAGTTCCGGCGCGCGATCCGCAGTATGGGTGGTGTGCCACGCTTTGTCCACAAGACAGGCACTTCCGATATGAATGTGGTAGGCCCCGGTTGGAATTGCCCGATCGTGGCTTATGGGCCGGGCGATTCCGCGCTGGATCACACGCCGCGGGAGCATATCATTCTTGACGAGTATCTAAAATCAATAAACGTTCTTACTGCGGTTCTCCAATCAATTTGAGCAAAGCGAGCCAAGCAAATGTACAACCGAGACATTCTCGCGGACGGCTTCAACTTCATCGATTCGACCCTGCGCGAAGGCGAGCAGTTCCGCGGCGCGCACTTCACCATTGACGACAAGCTGGAAATTGCTCAACTGCTGGATCGCTTCGGTGTCGAATACATGGAGTTGTCGACGCCGGTGGCAAGCCCGGAAAGCGCCAGAGCCATTCGCGCTCTGGCGAGAATGCCGCGCCGCTTCAAGTTGCTCACACATATTCGCGCCAATATGGAAGACGCCAAGCTGGCGGTGGATTGCGGCGTTGACGGCGCTGATGTCTACATTGGCACATCCAGATACATGCGCGAATACAGCCATGGCAAAAGCCTGGACGAGGTTATTCGTATCGGGCAAGAAATCATCGCTTTCCTCAAGAGCCAAGGCGTCGAGACCCGCTTCAGCACCGAAGACACCTTCCGCAGCAATTTCGCCGATGTGATGACGGTGTATCGCGCCATTGATCTAGCCGGAGTCGACCGTGTCGGCGTCGCCGATACCGTTGGCATTGCCGATCCCTTGGCGACATACAATCTCATTTCCAATTTACGCGATGTCGTCTCTTGCGATATCGAGTTTCATGGTCATAACGACAGCAGCTGCGCCGTAGCCAACGCCTTTTGCGCGCTGCAAGCGGGCGCGACCCATATAGACACCACCGTTCTCGGCATTGGCGAACGCAACGGCATCACGCCGATGGGCGCGCTGATTGGGAGGCTCTATGCCAGTGATCAGAAGCTGGTAGCCAAGTATGACCTGCCGCTGCTCGCCGAGATTGAAAGACTCGTCGCCGCCAAACTGGGGATCGTCATCCCTTTTAATACGCCGATCACGGGCGAAGTCGCCTTCCACCATAAAGCCGGCGTGCATACAAAAGCGGTGCTGCTGAACCCCACAACCTACGAAGCGATTGATCCCCAAGATTTTGGCATGTCCCGCATGATCGATGTCGCCCACCGGCTGGTCGGTCGCAACGCGATACGCGACCGCGCGCTCGGTCTCGGGATTCATCTTCCGGAAGAGGCGCTGAAGCAGGTGACGGCGCGGGTCAAATCTTTGGCAGACGACCAACCGATCACCGTCGCGGATGTCGACCGCATGCTGTACGACATGCCAATTGCGGTTGAGGACTAATCCGCCGTCGCGAGCCGGTCGGCTCCGCTGGCGCCGTCCGCTCCCCGCGGGTCGTCCATGGCAATGACATAAACCATAATCGAGAGAATCCCCGCCAGCGCGAACGCTCCGAAGCTCAATTCGAAGCTGACCGCATCAACCAGCCAGCCGCCGATAATCGGCGCCAATATGGACACCGGCGCGATGAGCGTGTTGGCCATGCCGATATAAAACGGACGTTCCGCGACCGAACTGAACTGCACGGTGATGGTCATGATCGTGGACCACTGTGATGAATTGACGAAGCCGGTGAGGGCGAAGACCGGGTAGAACCAGTAGACATCCGGCGCCGTCAGCGCTATGGCGATGGCGAGCACGGTCAACACATTCGCCAGGATCAGCACGCGCCTGTGCCCCCAGCGGTCGCCCAGCCAACCGATGCCGGCGCTGCTCACCGTATTCGAAATGAGCAAGACACTTGTCAAGGCGCCGGCCAACTCCGGGGACATGTCAAATCGTCGAATGCCAAAAATGGTGTAGAAAGAAATTGCGGTGAGGCTCAGGGCGGTCAAGGCCCGGGCGACCAGAAACCAGCGAAAATTTCGGTCCAAATGCAGGATCTCGCGGAGGCGGCCGCCGAACTTGCGCCAGTTCACGCGCTCGACAACATCTGTGGGCGCGCTCTCGGGCTCATAGGTCCAGGCCAGGAAGAAGAATGAAACAAGCAGGCTCAGCCCGGCGATGAAGAAAAGCAGGGAAAAGCCCTCGGGAAAGCCGTTGCGATCCAGAATGAAACTGGCGAGCAAGGCGCCGCCCGCGCCAAAGAGGTTGACGCAGGCCGACTGCACGCCAAAAAAAGTGCCGAGCCGATGCGGTGGCATGATCTTGCTGATCATGCTCTGCCAGGCATTGCCGGTGAAGCCGCCGCCCAGAGACTGAATCAGCAGAAGCAGCAGCGTAAGAGCAAGCGCCAGATCGACGCCGATTGTGGGTATCAGGAAGGCGACGGCGGCCAATCCAAAGTATGGCACGCGCTCGATCAGCGTCATCGCGACCGTCATCGGCTTGAAACGCCGCAGGCCTGCAACATAATTGGCGGTTAACAGCTGCGGCGTCTGCCAGCCTATGTGAAACAGAGCCGCTACAAATCCAATCAGCGCTGTCGACTCGGTCAAGAAGGACAGGTAGAGCGGGATTATGGTAACATAGGAGGCTAAACCCGAGACGCCAAAGCCGAATAGACTGCCGTCCATGATGTTCACGAAATAGTTGTGGTGGAGCTTTTCGCGCAGATCTTGTGCCAGCATATCGCCCTTAGATTTATTGAAGTCGTCGCCGCCGAGCCATTCTAGCAGAGAATCCATTGGGCAAAAGCAACGAAGATATGGAGATGCAAACACTCACGGAAAAACTGCTTGCGCGGTCAAGCAAACGGAAATCAGTCCGGCCGGGCGAAATCATCATCAGCGAGCCGGACGTCATCCTCAGTCATGACAATACCGCCGCCATCGCCGAGATATTCGCGCAGCTTCCGCAAGCGAAGGTCAAGCACCCGGAGCGGCTTGCGATAACGCTTGATCACGCCGTTCCACCGCCATCGGCAAAACATGCGCTGAACCACGCGCGCATCCGCGACTTTGTTAGGGAACAAGGCATATCGAACTTCTTTGAAATTGGCCGCGGGATTTGCCACCAGGTCCTTTGTGAGGAGGGCATCGTCGGACCCGGCTTGTCCCTGCTGGGCGCCGATAGCCACAGCCCGCATTTCGGCTGGCTTGGGGCCTTTGGCGCCGGCATCGGGCGCAGCGAGGTCGCTGCGCTCTGGGCCACGGGCCAACTCTGGCTGCGCGTGCCGGAGACGATGCGCGTCACGCTAACTGGCCGCCTGAACCCCGGCGTCACAACCAAGGACCTGACCATCAACCTGATCGGCGAGCTGTCTTCCGAAGGCGCGGCTTACATGGCGGTGGAGTTTGCTGGCGACGGCATCGCCGATCTGTCGCCCGATTCGCGCGCCGCGCTGACCAACATGATGGCCGAGATGGGCGCCAAGAACGCTTGCATCGCGCCGGACGAGGTCACCTGGAACTGGATCGACAACACCTTGAAGCGCACACGACCGGCCGACTGGGCGGAGCGCCTCGACCGATTCCGAGAGCACGCGCTCTACCCGGATGCCGGCGCGGTTTACGCGGCGGAACACCGAATCAACATGCATGACATCGAGCCGATGGTATCGTGCCCGCACGCGGTTGATAAGGTCCTGCCGCTTTCCGCAATCGCGGCGACAGCCGTGGATCTTGGCTTCATCGGCACCTGCACCAACGGCCGCCTGGAAGATATCGCGGCAGCAGCAGCCGTCCTTGAAGGCAAACAATTGAAGTCTCGGCTTATCGTCATACCGGCGTCCTCTCTGGTCTTGCGCGATGCGGTCGATGCCGGATATATCGGCACGCTGCTGGAAGCCGGCGCGACCATCGGCACACCCGGCTGCGGACCCTGCATGGGCAATCACATGGGTGTTCTGGCGCCGGGCGAAGTCTGCATCAGCAGCGCCAACCGCAATTTTCGCGGACGCATGGGCGAAGCCGATGCCGAAATCTACCTGGCCAATCCGGCGGTGGTCGCGGCAAGCTGCGTCGCCGGGCAACTCATACACCCGGCAGAAATCACAAGCGGGCGCCAGCCTTGAATTCGGCGAAGGAAGGCAGATGATGGCAGGGACCGCGCATCGCGTTTGGAAATTCGGGGACAACGTCAACACCGATGTCATCTTCCCCGGCAAATATACCTACACCGTCAGTCTTGAGCCAGCAGCGCTGGCGCGCCACGCCCTGGAAGATCTGGATCCGCGTTTCGCGGGGGCGGCGCGTCCCGGCGATGTGATTGTGGCCGGACGCAACTGGGGCAATGGAAGCAGCCGCGAGCAAGCGGTGACCTGCCTGGTCGCGGTTGGAGCGCGCGCCGTCATAGCGGCTAGCTTCGCCCGCATCTACTACCGCAACGCCATCAATAACGGACTGCTTGTCATCGAGTGCCCGGCGTTGGCTGAAGCAGTCAGCACTGGCGACATGATTGAAATCGACATGGATGCATACGAGTTGCGCTTCGCCGGGCAGGTCTTTTCGTTTCCGGCGCTCCCGGCGGAAGTGCGGGAGATTGTAGAAGCGGGCGGTATTATTCCTTACTTACAATTACAAACGTAATAATAACTCTTCCCAAATTCAGCCGTGATTTTCTCCGCTTTTGCCAGTAGCCTTATGGCAACGGAGGTTCATGCCTGGAGCTGTCATGCTTGCCATCGTAAACACCTGCGCGGTCATTGGTTTGGACGGCCACATCGTCGAGGTGCAAACGGACTTCAACCCTCGCGCCCATCTGCCGAGTTTCAATCTGGTCGGCTTGCCGGGCGTCGCCGTCCGTGAAAGCAAGGAGCGGGCGCGTTCCGCCATCCGCAACAGCGGCTTGCGTTTCCCCAACAAGGCTTACGTCGTCAACCTATCGCCAGCGGACATCAACAAACACGGGCCCTCTTACGACTTGGCGATCGCCATCGGCGTCCTGGCGGCCACGGATCAGATTCCGCTGCACGCGCTGGACAACGCCATGTTCATCGGCGAGCTTTCATTGGATGGCAGCATCCGCCATGTGAAAGGCGTGCTGCCGATGGTCTACACCGCCAGGCTGGAAGGTTTCGAAACGGTCTACGTGCCGGAGGATGATGCGGGCGAGGCAGCGCTAATCCAGGACATCGACATCATCCCGGTGCGATCGGTGGGGCAACTGGTCGAGCATCTTTATCAACTCAATCCGATTGCTCCCTACCAAGCGGACCTCGAGGCGGAAGTTGAAGCGCGGCAAAGCGAAGAGGGGCAAATCGATTTCGCCGATATACGCGGGCAAGAGCATGTGAAACGGGCGCTGGAGGTCGCCGCCGCCGGCAACCACAACATTCTCATGTCCGGTCCGCCGGGCGCCGGCAAAAGCCTGGGCGCGCGCGCCCTGGCCGGCATCCTGCCGCCGCTGACCCTGATGGAAGCCCTTGAAGTCACACGGATCTATTCGATTGTTGATCTGCTCTCGCGTGATGAGCCGCTCGTGCGCCAGCGGCCTTTCCGCGCGCCGCACCATACCATCTCCCAGGTAGGGCTGGTCGGGGGCGGCTCAATTCCGAAGCCCGGCGAAATCAGCCTGGCCCATCGCGGCGTACTCTTCCTGGACGAAATCAACGAACATCCCAGCCGCGTTTTGGAAGTCATGCGGCAGCCCATAGAAGACAAGATCGTCACGATCAGCCGCGCCAAAGGCAGCCTCACCTTCCCGGCGAATTTCCTGCTTGTGGGCGCGCGCAATCCTTGCCCCTGTGGCTTCCATGGCGACCCTCAACGCGCTTGCAGCTGCAGCCCCAATCAGATTCAGCGCTATCATTCGCGCATATCTGGCCCGATTCTGGATCGCATTGACATCCACATTGATGTGCCCCGGGTCGATTTCGACAAACTGATGGCGGATAGAAAGGCGGAATCCTCTAGCGATATTCGCGAACGCGTCAAAGGCGCGCGCCGGCGGCAGACCGAGCGTTTCAAAGACCATCCCGGTCTGTTTGCCAACGCCGACATGTCCGTCAGCCAGATTGACGAATTCTGCCCGCTGAGCCGGGAGGCTCGGCAGATTCTTTCCTTATCCGTCCGCAAGCTGCAATTGAGCGCGCGCAGCTATCATCGTGTGATCAAGTTGAGCCGCACCATCGCCGATCTTGACGCCGCAAGCGATATTGAAGTGCAACATATCGCCGAAGCCTTGCAATATCGGCCGCCCGCCCAATAAGCCCTGGCCGAGTCAGGTCTCATCAGCGAGCGCGAAACCGTTGCGACGGTCGTATTCGATCAATTTGGGATCGCGCTCGCGCGGGTCGCCCCAGCCGCCACCGCCGGTTGAGCGCTGACTGACAACATCGCCCTTGTTGAAGGGGCCATAGAGATAGACGCGTTGGGTGATTTCCTCTTCCTTATCGCTGCCGGCCCAGGCTATCAGCCTACTGACGCCGGCGTCGCCTCCACCATAAAGGCCCCAGGGCGGGTTGATCGTATTTTCGTTCATCGTCTGGATCAGGATATTGTCCTCGAGCATTTCGTATTCGCGGATCACGCCCAGGCCGCCGCGGTACTTGCCCGCGCCCGCCCCTTCCAGGTTGAAGGTGTGCCGTCGAACACGCAGCGGATAATGCCCTTCAATGACCTCGGTTGGCGTGTTGGGGGCATTGCCATCGCCGACAAATACAAGCGCGTTCGGGCCATCGGCATGCGGGAAAGCGCCGCCGCCGCCGTCAAGCGGCTCTATGAAGATGAAGGGCTTGCCGTGCCGCGGATCCATGCGGTAGAAGACGCAGCCGAACATTTGATAGGTGCAGGCCGGGCAGCGCTCGGGTATCGCCTTTGAAAGCGCCTTAACCATCAGGTGGATGATCATCTCGCCGACATATCCATAAGAATCGGTCGGCGCCGGGTACAGCGGGTTGACCGCGGTGTTGTCGGGCGCAGTCACCGTCAGCGGGCGCAAATGACCGTGATTCATCGGATCATGCGGCATGGTAAGGGACTTGAGCACGGTTTGCGCCAGGGCGACTGTGCCGATGAAGGGGTGATTCGTCGGGCCTGAAACGGTATCGGCCGTGCCGGTCCAATCAACGCGCATGGCGTCGCCGTCGATGTCGACCGTCACCGCCAGCTTGTAGGGCTTGTCGATTTCGACGCCGTCGTGATCCATCATAATGCTGGCGGCATAAGAGCCGTCCGGAATCTCGCTGATCTTTGCGCGCATCATGCGCTCGGATTGGTCGAATACCTGATCCATCGCGGCTTGAATGGTGTCGGCGCCATAGCGCGCGCAGAGGGCGACATAACGCTTGGCGCCGGTGCGGCAAGCGGCGATCATCGCGTTGAGATCGCCATGCACAAGCTCGGGGAAGCGCACATTCTTCAAGATAAAGCGCATGAATGTTTGGTTGACTTGCCCGGCCTCGACCAATTTGTCATGGTCGAAGATCAGGCCTTCCTGATGGATATCGGTGGTATCCGGGCACCAGCCGCCGGGCGTTTTGCCGCCGATATCAGCCCAGTGCGCCATCAGCGCCGAAAACGCAACCAACTCGCCTTGGTAGAAGATCGGCATGTAGACGGCGGTGTCGCTGATATGTGTGCCGGTGTCATACGGGACATTGGCCAAGACAATATCCCCTTCGCCGTAACCCGCGGCGCCCAAAGCGCGGAGGCCGCTCTGCACCGTCGGTCCCAGGCAGCCCATGAAACCGGGCAGTCCAGAACCCTCGGCCAACATTTCGCCGCGCTGGTTGGTGATCGCCAGTCCAAAGTCCTGCACTTCGTAAATTAGCGGATTATGCGCCGTCTTAATCAGACTGATCATCATTTCGTCCGCGGTCGCCTTCAGCGCGCTGCGGATCACCTGCATCGTAATCGGATCGACTTCGCTCATGATTCCACCCGCTTGATTATCAGGTTGCCAAACTCATCGACTGTCGCGCCTTGATCGGGCAGGATCAAAGTCGTAGAGGTCCACTCCTCAACGATCGCCGCGCCCGTGATTTCCGCCCCAGCCGGCAATTTAGCCCGGTCATATACAAGCGCATCCAAATTGGCGCCGTAACCGCGAATGGCGATCTTGCGTCCCCCCTTCAGCGCATCCCGACTCGGCTGCGCCTTCATGCGCTTTAGAACCGGCTTCTTCGTGACGCCAAGAATAGATGCTTGCAGATTGACGATCTCCGCCGCCGACGCCGGCAGCGCCAAGGCGTATGTCTTTTCGTGCAGAGCATCCAGACGGCGTCGCAGCGATTTTAATTCATCATCAAAGTCTTCAGCGAGGATCGGCACAATGACGCTATGTTCTTGTCCGTGATAGCGCATCGCCGCCTGAAACCTAATGACGGTTTGTGACGCGGCAATGCCGTACTCGCTGAAGCGCGCGCGCAGCTCGGCTTCTAACTCCGCCAGTTCCAGCTTCAAGCGCTCGGCAGTGATGTCTTCGAAAGGCGTCAGATAGGTACGGACAAAATCTTCGCGATAATCGGCATTGAGCAAGCCCCAGGCGGAGAATGTCGCCGGATTCAGCGGAACAATGGCGGAAGCCGCCTCCAATTCATTCAGCAAGAATCCGGCGAAAAGCCCGCCGCCGCCGCCGTAGCAGACGAGCGAGAATTCGCGCGGATCGTGGCCCCGCTCAATCGTGATATTGCGGATGGCATAGGCCATATTCATATTCGCCAAATGCACGATGCCAGCCGTTGCATCAAGCAACCCCATGTCCAGCGGCGTCGCCACCTGCTCCTGGACGACTCGCTGCGCCTTTTCGCGGCTCAGGCGCATGCGCTCGCCCAAATAATAGTCTGGATCGAGATAGCCGAGCAGAAGTTGCGCATCGGTCACCGTTGCCCGCTTTCCGCCAAGGCCAAAGCAAGCCGGACCCGGCTCGGCTTCTACGCTTTGCGGGCCGATTTTCAGACCCTTGGCCTCATCGAGCCAGGCGATGCTGCCGCCACCGGCGCCGATGGAGACGATATCGATGGTCGGCTGCAAAACCGGGCGCCGGTTAATGCGATGCTCGGCGCGCTCCAGCGGCCGTCCCTCGCTGATAAGCGCCACATCGAAGGTCGTGCCGCCGACATCGGCGGCTACCAGATTATTCATGTCCAGTACCCGCCCGAGAGCGGCCACGCCAATAACCCCGCCGGCCGGCCCGGAGACTGTCGTCCGAATCGGCCCTTCCTGCGCGGCGCGAAGCGAGGTGATGCCACCGGAGGACTGCATGATGTTCAGCGTGCCTCCATAGCGCCTGCGCCTCAGCTCCCGTTGGATGGCGGAGAGGTATTTCGACAGCTTCGGCTTGGTGTAGACGTTCAGCGCGGTCGTGGAACTGCGTTCGAATTCGCGCCATTCGCGGCAGATTTCCGAGGAGATGCTCAGCTCTGCTTCCGGGAACTCTTCCCGGATCAAATCGCGCATGCGCTCTTCATGCGCGGGATTGATATAGGCGTGCAGGAAGATCACAGCGATGCCGGCGACGCCTTCCGCCTTGAGCTGGCGGATGGCGCGGCGCGCCTCTTCTTCATCAAGAGGCGTCACAATGGCGCCTCGCGCATCAAGCCTTTCGGTGACTTCGAGACGCAGATAGCGCTCCACAAGCGGCTTGGGAGGCCGATAAAACAGATTGTAGATTTCTTCGCGGTTGCCCCGGCCCAACTCCAGCACATCGCGGAAACCCTTGGTCGTGATCAAGCCGATATGGGCGCCCTTCTCTTGCACGATGGTATTGATCACCAGGGTTGAACCGTGGATGATCATCTGCAGTTCCGCCGGATCCAGCGCTAAATTGTCGATGCCTTCAAAGAATCGCACCTCCAATGCGCCGGATGACGGTGATTTCTCAATGCGCACTTCGCCGGTCTCTTCGTCGAGAGAAACAAAGTCGACAAATGTACCGCCGACATCAATTGCCAGGCGCTGACGATTCATAGACTCCCGTCCTTTTGCACAATGGCTCCCATAGTCTGGCCAGTTGACATTTTCAATTCAGGCGCCGTTCTCATAAAGATGGCAGCTCACATGATGACCGACCGAGGTCTGTCGCGCCGCCGGATATAAAGTCCGGCATTGATCCATGACATGGGCGCAGCGCGGATGGAAGCTGCAGCCGGACGGCGGATCCACCGCGCTGGGCACCGTTCCCGGCAAGATAATGCGCTGCCGGCTGCGGCTTGGATCCGGAAGCGGCGTTGATGAGAGCAAGGCCTGAGTGTAGGGATGCTGCGGATTCGCAAAGATCCGCTCGCTGCTCGTCTCTTCGACGATCTTGCCCAAATACATCACGGCGATGCGATCGCCGATGTGCTGAATCACGCCTAAATCATGAGTGATGAAAAGGTATGTCAAGGCGCGCTGCTTCTGCAATCGAATCAGCAGATTGATGATCTGCGCTTGCACCGAAACATCCAGCGCCGATGTTGGTTCATCCAAAATGACAAAATCCGGATTCAGCGCCAAGGCGCGCGCCAGGGCGATGCGCTGCGCTTGTCCGCCGCTTAGCTGATGCGGGTGCCGGCTCATGAATTCGCTCGGCAATCCGACCTCGGCCAGAAGCGCAGCGACCTCGTCCATCATTTCTTTGCGCGACATTGTCGTATGCGTGCGCAATGGCTCGGCGATAAGCTGGAAGCCGTTGAGCCGCGGACTGAGCGACGAAAAGGGATTCTGCAGCACGATTTGCATGCGTTGGCGCATCCGTCGCATCGTTTCGTCCGGCAGCGCAAGCAAATCCTGACCGGCGAAGTAGATCTGCCCGGCTGTCGGCGTCAGCAGGCGCAGCAGGCAGCGCGCCAAAGTGCTTTTGCCGCAGCCGGATTCGCCGACGATGCCGAGCGTCTCCCCGGCGTTAATCGTAAAGCTGAGGTCATTTAGCGCGCGCAGCTCCTCGCCGACGCGGCTGAAGAAGCCCGATTTGCGCGAGAACGTCATCGATAGGCCCTGGACGCGAAGCAGCGGCTCAGTCATGGTTCAAGGGCTCATGCAAGAAACAGGCTGATTGCTGTTTCGGCCCGAAGGCGCTAAAAGCCGGCTGCTGCTCATGACAACGTGGCATGGCAAATCCACAGCGCGGCGCGAAGGCGCAGCCTTTGATGCGCTCCAGCCCGCTTGGCACCGTGCCGCTGATGACGTTGAGTTCTCTGCCGCGGCTGCCGGCGCGAGGCAAAGCCGACAAAAGACCGCGCGTGTAGGGATGCTGTGGCTGGGCAAATAGCGTCTCAACGCTGCCCTTCTCCACCACACGGCCAGCATAGAGAACGACCACTTGCTGGCAAGTTTCAGCGACGATGCCCAGGTCATGAGTGATGAGGATGACGCTGATTTCGCGGTCGCGCTGCAGCATGCGCAAAAGGTCGAGAATCTGCGCCTGGATTGTGACATCCAGCGCCGTGGTGGGTTCGTCGGCGATAATCACATCCGGTTCGGCCGCCAGGCACATGGCGATCATAGCGCGCTGCTGTTGCCCGCCCGACAATTGATGCGGGTAGACGTCAACAAGCTGCGCGGGATCGGGCAATCCAACATCGTTCAGCAGCTGCAGCGCGCGCTCGCGCTGTTCCGAGCGCAAATCGGCGCCGTGAGCGCGCAGCACATCGCCGATCTGTTGCCCAATTGTAAACAGAGGATTTAGCGCGACGGCCGGATCCTGGAAGATCATGGCGATGCGATTGCCGCGGATTTCGCGCAGGTCCGCTTCGGAGAGCTGCAGCAAATCGGCGTTTTCAAAACGAACACGACCTTGCGTGACTTCGGCGTTTTCGTCCAACAATCCAATAATGCTGCGGCCGGTGACGGATTTGCCGCAACCGGTCTCGCCTACCAGGCCGAGAATCTCGCCCTTGCTCAGTTCAAAGTCGATGCCGCGCAGGGCGTAGACCGCGCCAAAGGGCGTGCTGAATTGCACGTGCAAGTTTTCCACAGCCAGCAGCGTCATGATTGAATCCTGCGCAAGCGCGGGTCCGCCGCGACGCGTACGCCGTCGCCGAGAAAGTTGAAAGCCATCGCCGTGAAAAAGATGGCTAAACCGGGAAAGGTCGACAGCCACCAGCGGCCGGACAAGAAGAAGAGCCGACCGTCGCTAATCATAACCCCCCAATCGGCGTAAGGCGCCTGCGTGCCCAATCCGATGAAACTCAAGCCGGCGGCGACCAGTATCGCCGTGCCCACATCGAGCGTGCCCTGCACGACAATCGGCGTCATGATATTGGGGAAAATATGCCGCATGATGATGACCCTATCGCGCACGCCAATGCTGCGAGCCGCTTCAATATAAGCGCGCTCCCGCAGGCTTAAGGTCTGCGAACGGGCCAGACGCGCGTACCAGGGCCACCAGGTCGCCGCGATAGCCGCCAGCGCATTGATATAACTAGCGCCCAGAGCGGCGGCAATCGCGATCGCCAGCAGCAAAGGCGGAAAGGCCAGAAATATGTCGGTAATGCGCATAAGGACTTCGTCAACCCAGCCACCCAGATATCCGGCGATCGTGCCCAGCGGCGCGCCGATCGCAATGGCGGCGACCACGACGAATACACCCATCGACAGGGAACGCCGCGCCCCGAACATCAAGCGCGCGACCTGATCTCGCCCCAGGCCATCGGTGCCAAAAGGATGCTCAATGCTGGGCGACCTGAACTTGGCTGCCAGGTCCGGATCGCCCATGCCTTGCGCCGCATACGGCGTCAGCAGTGGCGCAAAGACCGCCGCCAAGGCAACCAGGATGAGGAAAGCCAGGCTAAACAGGGCAACCCGATCTCTAAGCAGGTACCAGAGCGTCGAACCGACTTCAACTCGCGCGCGCACCGATAGCCTCAAGCGAGCCGCACGCGCGGATCCAGCAGCGATTGCAACAGATCCACGACCAGATTCACGAATATGTAAACGACAGTCACGACCAGCGTAACCGCGATGATGACGGGAAAGTCCACGTTGAGGACAGCTTCAGTGACGTATTTGCCCACGCCGGGCCAGGAAAATATGGTCTCCACCAGGAAGGCGCCGGTTATCGAATAGGCGAATGACAAGCCGACAACCGTCAGCGCCGGCATGATCGCGTTTTTCAAAGCCAACTTGAAGAGGATAACCCGGCGCGACAAGCCGGCCGCGCGCGCTGATGTAATATAGGTCTCCGATAGCGCTTCCAGCATTGAAGTCTGTATCATGCGTATCGTGATGCCCAAGGGATAGGCGGCTAGTACGAGCGCCGGCAGAATCAAATGATGCAGGGCGTCTGCCCATGCTTTCCAATTTCCGCTGATGGCGGCGTCAATGAGGTAGAAGCCGGTTTGCGCCGTCACAGGATAGAAGAGCGTGGCGTCGCGACTGATGCGGCTGCCCAAGGGCAACAGGTCGAGCTGGCTGAAGAAAATGAATTGCGCGATCAACGCCAGCCAGAAGGACGGCACTGAGACACCGGCGATGGCGACCAGCCGGGTCGCATAATCAAACGGGCTGCGCGGCCAGGCGCCCGCCAGCACACCGACCGGAATGCCCAGCAGCAGCGCAATTAGAACCGCCGCGATGACCAGTTCCAAGGTTGCAGGCAAGAAAATGCTCAGGTCGGTATTGATTGAGCGGCGGGAATGATAAGATTCGCCGAGATTGCCTTCCAGCAGTTCACTGACATAAAGGTAAAATTGCTGATGCAGCGGCTTGTCCAAACCGAGTTTCTTTTCGATCTCAGCGACCTGTTCCGGGCGCGGCCGCGCCCCGGCGTACAGGGCAGCCGGGTTGCTCGGAATCACATGCGAAACGAAGAATGTCAATACCAGCGCGCCGACTAATACGAAGACTGAAAAACCCAGCCGGCGCAGAAGATACTTCAATGTAAACATGCAAACCGCTCAAGGGAGAGAGGGCGCGATGCAGCGGCAGCCGCACCGCGCCCGGCGACCGTCGCTACCGATTCAGATCGTGGATGAAGATGACATGCGGATAGGCGGGATTATTGGCGTATCCGCTGACATCGTCGCGAATCACGTGGATATCCGGCAGGTCCACGACAAAAATGGCCGCGGCGTCATCCAGGAGCATCTCTTGCGCCTGAATGAACATGTCCTCGGCGGCGGCGCGATCGACGCCGCTGATTTCGGCGGCATGGTCG
Organism: Anaerolineae bacterium; assembly: GCA_022826865.1. Taxonomy (GTDB): domain Bacteria; phylum Chloroflexota; class Anaerolineae; order Aggregatilineales; family Phototrophicaceae; genus UBA6055. The sequence goes on along the minus strand of JAJDUC010000028.1, from coordinate 7,594 downwards.
ATCAGATTATCGAAATCCTGATTGGCATAGTAGCCCAGATTGAAGAAGGGTTCCTCTTCGCTGCGGAACATGCCATAAAGCCAGGAGTTTGGCGTGATGTAATCGGGCCACCAGTAGAAGCCGAAGGCGTCCTGCGCGCTAGCTGGATCATTGATCGCCAAATCCCATTGCGCTTCCCAAGCCAATCCGCGAATCTCCAGATCGACGCCGATTTCAGCCAGGCTGGCGCGCCAAAGTTCGCCCACCTGCTGCTCATCGAGATCACTGGCGACATGGGTATAAACCAGGTTGATGCCGCCGTCGGCATAACCCGCCTGGGCCAGCAGCTCGCGCGCCTTGTCCAAATCATGGCTGTACTGGTAGAGGCCGTATCCGTGCCCCCACATATTGGCGGGAATCGGACCGCGCCCTTGTGTGCCCATGCCGGCGTAGAGACTCGCGACCACATCATCGTAGGGAAATGCGTAGGATATCGCTTGACGCACGAGGGGATTATTTGTCGGTTCCTTGACATTGTTGAGCAGGATCAGCAGATTCTGGAACGACGGCGTCACATCAACCGTTACGCCTTGCGCTTCCGATAGCGGTCCATAGTTGTCAAAGGGCAAGCTGTAGGTGAAATCGGCATTGCCGGAGCGGATCATCTGCTCCAGAACCGTCACATCTTCAGCGATGTCGAAGACGACGGTGTCAAACTGGCCCTCTTCCCAACCGCCCCAATAATCGGCGTAAGCCTCCAAAACCATGCGCTGACCGGGTTCGTAAGCGGCGATGCTGTAGGGACCGGTGCCGGCGCCGTTTCCATCATTGAACCAGGCGCTGTCTTGATTGGCGGCGTTCGGGCTCATGATCCAGGCGGCATAGCCAGCGGACAAGACCAGATCCAGCGGCGCCGCGTAACTCAGGTTGAACTGCACGACGAGGTCATCGACCACCTCAATCGATTCGATCGGATCGAATATCCAGGCGGAGCCTTCGCCCATGCCTATCGTGCGGTCCAGCGACTTCTTGACCGCGGCGGCATCCAAGGCCGCGCCGTCATGGAAGGTCACGCCATCACGCAGGTTGAAGGTCCAGGTCAAAGAGTCGTCGGACGGTTGCCAGGAAACGGCCAATTTGGGGCTAAGCGCTTCATCACTGCCCGGCGCGTTATAAAAGGTCAATGTTTCATAAACATTGCCGTTGACGACGTTTTCGTTGGAATTCCCGGAACTGGGATCCAGATTGGGGAAGGCGACGGGATGGGCGTAGACAAAGACATTGCGGTCCTGCGCCAGCGTTACATAAAGTGGTGTCAACATCAGCGCCAACAGTATACAGAAGACCGGTATACGTCTGTTCACGATATGTCCTCCGGTTATCAAATTGAAATGCGCCAAAGTTCGGCGCATAAGATTGTACCACAGCTCAAACCAGCAACAATCTTGGCGCGCTGGAAGGGAATGTTTATATCGGTGGAAATATCTTGAACACCTAGCTTGGCGCAGGATAAATCACCACATAGACACAGAAGTAAACGCAAGTAAGTCGTGCAAAATTCAGCGCAAGGTCGAAATGTAGGGGCGACACTGTGTGTCGCCCGAAAATCCCCGCTTGTTTCGGTGGGCGATTCACAGAATCGCCCCTACACGATACTTCTGACGGGTCACAGCAATTGCCGCAGCCGCGCCTCCAGCACGCGGTCCGCGCTGAAATTCGACACCCGGAACTCGGCGCAATCCGCTTCCGTCAGGGCGTCCTGCGGCAGCAGACCAATGATCTCTGAAGAAGCGATGTCAAGGCCGTAAGTCCGGGCTAGCCGGCGAATCTCGACGACGGCCTGTCGTATTGATGTGACCTTGTAGTTGGTCAGGTTCATGGATACCTGCGCCAAGCCTTTGACGCGCAAGCCCAGGGCCTTGACATGCGGCAAGCCGCCGGACGATGCCCGAATGGAGCTCGCGATCTTGCGGGCGACCGCGACATCCGATGTCGACAGATAGACATTGAAGGCGATCAAAATGCCGCGAGCGCCGATTACGCAAGCGCCGGCCCGGCCCAAGCGCCGCGGCCCGAAATCGGGCTGCGGCGGCTCGCCCGCGTTGAGCGCGCGCCTGAGGCCTTCGTAACCTCCGCGCCTGATATCGGCCAGGTCTTTGTTCCCGGGTTTCAGGGCGGCACGCTCGTATAAAAAGACCGGCAGATTCAACTCATGACCGACGCGCGCGCCCAGCCGGCGCGACAGCTTGATGCAATCCGCCATCGTCGCATTGCAGAGTGGAACGAAGGGCATCACATCGGCGGCGCCCACGCGGGGATGCTGGCCACTGTGCCGCTCCATGTCGATCAGATTCGCCGCCGCGCGGATGCCTGAGAACGCGGCTTCCGCAATGGCGCCGGTTTCGCCGACGAATGTGACAACCGAACGATTATGGTCGGCATCGCTTTCCCAGCCGAAGACAGCTACGCCGTCGACGCTTTGTATCTCCTCGACGACGCTGGCGACGGTTGCCCGGCGGCGCCCTTCGGAGAAATTGGCGACGCATTCAATGAGAGCGGTCATCCGGCCGCGCGGCGCCGGTCGCGGGCGCGCTCAACTTGTACTGGATATGGGCTATATCTTGAACTATAGTGCCTTGCGGCGCACGCAAGAATATCATCCGGAATCATCCGCGGAAGTCATGACAGGCGGGAGTATGACATGAGCGAAGGACGCAAGGCAAGCCAAAGCGCCTTGGGCGGAGACATACGCACGCTCGGCAATTTGCTCGGCATCATCATTCAAGAGCAGAACGGCCTTGAAGCCTACAACCTGGTCGAAGAGATCCGCGCCATGTCCAAAGCCCGCCGGAGCGGGGATGCCGCGGCCGCCTTCAAGCTGGCGGACCGCTTGGAAAACCTGCCGCTGGAATCAAAGAATATCCTGACAAAAGCTTTTTCGAATTATTTTCAATTGATCAATATCGCCGAAGACATTCAAAGAATACGCGTGATTCGCGAGCGGGAAGCCAATGGCACGCTCAAGGAGTCGATTGCCAACGCCATCCGCGCGCTGAAGCAGAATAACGTCTCCGCCGAGCAGATGCGCGCCCTCCTGGAACAGACGCGGCTGCGCCTCGTGTTAACGGCCCATCCCTCCGAAGCGAAACGGCAAGAGATACTTGTCAAGCTGCGTCATATCGCGCAGATGATGGAAGACCGCGACCGACAGACCCTGCTGCCGCGGGAGCTGCGCAAGTTGGAGAGCGCGCTGGCGGAGGAAGTTGAAGAGCTCTGGCAGACGCGGCAGGTGCGCGCATCCAAGAAGCAAGTCGCCGACGAAGTCAACTTCGGCATCTATTTCATTCGCTCGGTGATCCTCGATGTCGTGATCGATATCTACGAAGATCTGCAATTGGCGCTGGAACGCTCGTATCCGGATGCGGATTGGACGGAGCTGCCCCCGGTTCTGCGTTATGCCTCATGGATCGGCGGCGACCGCGATGGCAACCCCAATGTGACCACCGATGTCACCTTGCAGACACTGGAGACGCTGCGGCATACGGCGCGTCAAATCTATCTGGAAGAGATCGACGGCCTTTCAAAGCATCTGACGCAGAATACGGACGAATTCGGCGCCTCCGAAGAATTGCAGGCGGCGGTGAGGGAGGAATATCCGCCGGACAAGCGCTTTCCAGGCGAGCTGTATCGCAAGAAGCTGGCGGCAATCCGAGGGAAGCTGGCTACGGATCAATACCGATCCAGCCGCGACTTCCTGCGCGATTTGCTGCAGATTCAAGATAGTTTGAAGGCTTATCGCGGTCGGCGCGCGGCCACGGGCGAAGTTCAGCGTCTCGTGCGCAAAGCGCGCCTGTTTGGCCTGCACCTGACGCCGCTCGAAGTGCGAGAAGACGCCAGATTGCACGCCGCGGCCATTGGTGAACTCTGCGCGCATTATGGCATTGTGGAGGATTACAGCGCATTGCCGGAAACAGAAAAGCAGGCGCTGCTGACGGCTGAAATCAGCAACAGGCGTCCGCTCTTTCCCACAGAGATCGGCATCTTCACCGAAACAACGCAGCGCATCATCCGCACTTGGCGCATGATCGCGCAAGCGCACCGCGAATACGATGCCATAGTCATTGATACGGTGATCGCCAGCATGTCCAAGCAGCCCAGCGATGTGCTGGCGATGCTGCTGTTTGCGCGCGAGGTCGGCATTGATCACGATATCCACATTGTGCCGTTGTTCGAAACCATCGACGATCTTTACCAGGCGCCCGAAATTATGGAGCACTTGTTTGAAAACCGGGAGTATCGCAAGCATTTGGTCGCGCGCGCCGGCAAGCGCGGATTGCGACAGCAGGTGATGATCGGATACTCGGACAGCAGCAAGGATGGCGGCTACATCGCCTCGAATTGGCATCTTTACGATTCCCAGCGGATTCTTACCGAGAAATGCGTCGAAAAAGGTGTCTCGCTGGAATTGTTTCACGGCCGCGGCGGCAGCATTGGGCGCGGTGGCGGACCGACCAACCGCGCCATTCTCTCGCAACCGCCGGAGTCTTTGCACGGCGGCGTCAAGATTACCGAACAAGGTGAAGTCATCGCCTACCGCTACAGCAACCGGGGCATTGGGCATCGTCACCTAAACCAGGTCCTTAACGCTGTATTGATCGGTATGGGCTTGCAAGAAAGGCATCATGTTCCGGCGCATTATTACGAAGCCATGGCGCGGCTGTCCGAATTGAGCCAGAAATGCTACCGCAAGTTCGTATACGAAAGCGATGGCTTCCTGGATTATTGGCAGCAGGCAACGCCAATTGAAGAATTGAGCATGATGCAGATCAGTTCGCGCCCGGCCAAGCGGCAAGCGCGGGGCGGCTTCTCCGCCATGCGCGCCATTCCCTGGATGTTCAGTTGGATGCAGAGCCGCGCTATCGTGCCGAGTTGGTTCGGGCTTGGCAGCGCGTTCAAGACCTTTGTCGATGAGCATTCCAGCAACCTCGCCCTGCTGCGGGAAATGTATCGCAATTGGTCCTTCTTCAATGCCTTGATCGACAACGCGCAACTTGATGTGGCCAAAGCCGATATGGGCATTGCCGAGGTCTACGCTTCCTTGGTGGATCCGGCGGAACTGCGCGAGCAATATTTCAATTGGATCAAAGACGAGCACGCGCTCAGCAGCCGGATGATTTTGGACGTCACCGGCCAGGAAGCGCTGCTGGATAACATGCTCGCGATCAAAACATCAATTGAACGGCGCAATCCTTATGTGGATCCGCTGAATTTTATGCAGGTGGCCCTATTGCGCGAATTGCGCCAAATGGAGCGGAACAACAGCGAACGGCGTCCAGTGCTGGATGCAACGCTCGCGACAATCAATGGCATCGCCGCTGGCATGAAGACAACCGGCTGAGCCCGCTCAGGATTGATTCCAATCTTCGCTGTCAAAGCGCTGAATCTCGATGCGATAACCCGACGGGTCGCGCAGGAAAAAGTGATAAATCTTGTAGTGGGCATTGTAGCGCGGCGGATGCTCGCAGGGCCAGCCGCTCGCAACAATCCGCTCGTGCCAGGCGTCAACATCGGGCGCTACCAACGTTAATATCAGCCCGGTGTTATTCTCCGGCGCATCGTCGCGCTGGCAGATGCCGAGGCAAGCGCCGCCGCCAGCCAGTCGATAAATGCGGCAACTTCCCTGATCGAGCGTCAGACTGCAACCTAAAACCCCCTCGTAAAACCGGGATGAGCGCGCCAGGTCGCGTGTGTAAAGAAATGTGATTTGCGCATCGACGGGACAGACAGTCACGGCGAGTCCTTTCCCGATTCATTTTCAGTCGCTTCAACCGGACCCGCGGCGCCTTCCGCTGGCGGCGCCTGTACGTCCGGATCGCGCAGGAACTCGCTTCTAGTGTCCCAGGTAATCGGGACTTGCTCGTCAGTAAGATGGCGCCAGAAAAGCGTCGGCTCGGCAACCCGTCCGGCGCCGGCTTCCCCATACGCGCGCAGCAACTCAAAGAATGAGTCATCGCCAATATCGTCGCGCAGATTCTGCAGCATTTGCACGCCGCGCAAATACACCGCGTTGATATACTCGCGCGGGGTGCGGAATTCGTAGACCGTGCTGTCCACCTTCCCCTGCGGGAAATAGCCGGCTACACGAAAGCTCCACCACCAATTCCGTTCCGTCGGATATTCCGATTCAATATAGAGATACTCGCTGTATGTCGCCAGCGCCTCGTCCAGCCAAGGGTTCAGCGCGGCGTCGTTGCCTACCTTCGCATACCACCACTGATGAGCGATCTCATGAACCGAGATCAACGTGAGATAATTTCTTGGACTGCCATCATACTGGTAAAACCAGGCGCTGCCTACAAAGACCAGGCCGCTGAATTCCATGCCATCGGGAAAATCGCCTTGAACAATGACGAAGCGGTCGCGCTCGTAGTCGCCGAATAAGCGGCTGAACAAATCCAGTGCTTTGACCGCTTCCTTCAGGGTATGTTCCGCGCCATCCAGCCAGAGCCCACCCGCGTTAATTCGCGCATCGGCGAAGGAGTAGACGGCCAGGCTCAGCCCCTGATTGATCTGCTGCTCGTGAAGGACGAATTCTTCGCTCAGGCTGATGGCAAAGTCACGCGAATCCGGCAATGTAACCACCCAGCTATTGTCAGCGAGCTCTGTGACAGCGCCGGGCGCCGCCAGCCTCAGGGAGGAATCCGCGTTCTCAACGCTGACGCGAACCTGCCAATCGGCCACTTCGTATACTACCTGCTCGCCAATGCCGATTGGATCGTGGATGCGCCATTGCCCGGCCAGCCGCGCAGCCACCGTCGGCAGGAAGTGCCCCAGATTGAGCTGTCGCGGGCTATATCCGAAGAAACCGCGATACGAGCGCAGACCGTCGCGGATCTCGGAAGGCTGCAGGCGAAACCCGAGCTCAATCTCGAGCCAGCAGTTCTTTTCCAGCGGCTCCGGCAGCCCCAAAGTGAGTCGATTTAAGAGCAATTCCTGCGATACCTGGCGCCCATTGACGGAAAGATGCTCCAACTGGAAACTGTCTTCCCATTGATTGCTTTGCACATCCAGCACGATTTCTTCGAGCGCGGCATCTTCGCGATTGAGGAATTCGATGCGCTGTTCGATTAACGCGGCTTTCGTCGCATAGTCGATGCGAACATCCGCGAATACGCGGCGCGGCGGCCGCTCCTCATCGCTAAGGCACCTGCTCTGGGTCGGCGCCAGAGTCAACGCTGTCGCCGTCAGCGGGACCTCTGTGAAAGTGGCCGTCGCTCCGGCCTCGGTCGCAACCGAGGTGGACGCCGAGAGCCGCAGCCGGCCGGCGTTCTCCCGCGTGGGCACGTCGGCGTTGGCGGCGGCGCTCAGATTGCAGCCGACCAGGAGCGCGCCGCTAAGAATGAGTGCTGCGACAGATCGCCACATGTGCGGAATCATACTCGCCCAAACCCCGCGCAACAATGCAGTTTTGGCACAGGGCAATCGCATCAAATTGAAATTGCGCTGACAAATGACAATTTCGCCTCACATTTCGTAATCTGTAGGGGCGTTTCGCTGAAACGCCCGCAATTTGCAGGCCATTTTCAACGGGCGTCTCACGAGACGCCCCTACATT
>JAJDUC010000008.1 GCA_022826865.1 Anaerolineae bacterium | reverse complement strand
GGCCCGATACCATCTCCAACACGACCTGCGCCTTGAACTCCGGACTAAACTTACGCGCCTTTGCCATCGTAGTCTCCCCTCATGACCGAACACTAGTATACTCACTCCACTAGGTGTCCAGTTTTTCGAGACCACTACACCCTTAGCCTCCTCATCACTGCCTCAGTCCCTCCACGCGCGGCTGTCTGATGGCGCAGGGGCGGGCAGTCATGCAGCGCGGAAACGCCAACGCCACCACCCGAAAGTGAAACCGCGCTGACGCTATCTCACGCCTTGTTAAGCGTCTGGAGGCATCCGCCACCAGCCATCTCAACAGCAGACTAGCACGTCTGTTCTATTTTCGGTGAATATCTGTTCGCGGATTGAGATTTTCTAACTTTCGCCCAGAACCGCAGGCTGATGCGCCGCGGCAGATCAAATCGCCATTCTTACTTGGCGACGCTTTTGCCCGTCCCCAAAGTCCAGCCACATTAAGCGCGTTGAAGACAGCAGCCGTCCCAAGCGCAATCGCCAATCCCGCATAAAATGGTAAGATGAGCCAAATAATCGGACCCCAGCATGCCAGAACAGCTCGAAGGCGCTATCCAAAGAATCACCTATTACAACGAAGAAAATGGATACAGCGTCGTCAAGATCCTGCCGGAGACAGCCCATCCGCGGGCGCAGGCCCGCGACGGCACGGTGACAGTCGTCGGCACAATGCCCGAGCTCAGTGAAGGCGAATCGGCGCAATTCCTGGGCGAATGGGTGAATGATCAGCGCTACGGCTTGCAATTCCGCGCCGAACAAGCCTACCCAGTCGCCCCGAATACGGCACAAGGCATCATCAGATACCTCAGCAGCGGCATTGTCCGCGGCATCGGCAAGCGCAGGGCCGAAAAGATCGTCAATCATCTCGGCGAGGACACGATCGCGATCCTCGATAACGACCCTGAGCGTATCTACTCTGTGCCCGGCTTAAAACGCGGGCTGGCGAAGAACCTCATCGACGCCTGGGCGAATAACCGCGCCGAACGCAACATCCTCATCTACTTGCAGGGCCTGGGCATCAGCGCCAAGCTCGCCCAGCGCATCTATAACGAGTATGGCGCCCATACCGAGCGCATCATTCAAAACAATCCTTATCAGTTGGCTGAAGATGTTTTCCTGATCGGCTTCCGCAAAGCCGACCAAATCGCCCGCGGCATGGGCTTAAAGACGGATGATATTCATCGACTGCGCGCCGGCTTGCATTTCGCGCTGAACGAAATGGCGCGCGACGGGCACACTTATGCGCCGCGCGACCAATTGCTCGATAAAGCGCTTGAGCTGCTCGCCGTCGATGATGTTTCCACCTTGGCGGTTGCGCTGGATGGTCAACTGAGCGCCGGCAAGCTCAGAGGCGAAGCTCTGCATGATGCGGCGCAAGAAGAGCCAACTATGGCCATTTACCTGCCGCGATATTTTCGCGCCGAATCGGAGTCCAACTCTATCCTCCGCGCCATCGCCGGCAGCTCCAGCGTTATTGTGCGCGATCATCGCGACACAAACTGGGACCGTTACCTGTCGGAGTTAAGCGCAAGCAACAGGCTAACGCTCTCTCCCCAACAGCAAAGCGCCGTGCGCGCCGCTCTAACCAGCAAAGTGAGCGTGCTAACGGGCGGGCCGGGCACCGGCAAAACCACAACGCTGCAAATGCTGATCAATGCCCTGCTCGAAGGCGACTACCAGTTCCGCCTGGCTTCACCGACCGGCCGCGCCGCGAAACGACTGGCTGAAGCGACTTCTGTCGAAGCCAGCACCATACACCGTCTGCTCGGGTTTTCCCCCGACGAGGCCGGTTTCGAGCACGATGAAAGCAATCCGCTGCCTGTCGATATGGTCGTCATCGATGAGGCCTCCATGCTGGACTTGCAGCTCTTTCACAGCCTGCTGCGCGCGCTGAAACCCGGGGCGCATCTGCTCCTGGTCGGTGATATCGATCAGTTGCCGTCCGTCGGCGCCGGCAATGTCCTGCGCGATGTGATTGACAGTGGCATCGCCGCCGTCACCCGCCTCGACCAAATCTTCCGCCAGGACGACGACAGCCATATCGTCAGCAATGCCCATCGCATCAATCGCGGCTTGCATCCCGCCACCGACAACAAGAGCCAGGACTTTTTCTTCTTTAACATCGAAGAACCAGACGCCGTCGCCGACATGGTCGTCGATATCGTCAAGAATCGTGTGCCGCAAAGGTGGGGCTTGAACGCGATCGAAGATATACAGGTGATCGCGCCCATGTATCGCGGCGCGGCCGGCGTGAACAACCTCAACGACCGGCTGCAGAAGGAGCTGAATGGCGATGGCCGCCAAGCCGAAGTCAAGCTGCGCAACCGCGTATTCCGCGTTGGCGACAAGGTCATGCAAACGCGCAACAACTACGACAAGGAAGTTTTCAACGGCGACATCGGCTTCATCGATAGCGTTGATGTCCTCGATAATTCGCTGGAAATTGTCATGGACGGAGACTACGTCGGCTACGATTTCAGCGAAACGGAAGACCTGATGCACGCCTACTGCATCAGCACCCACCGCTCACAGGGCTCGGAATATCCCGCGGTGGTAATGCCGATTCTGACGCAGCACTTTATGATGCTGCAGCGTAACCTGCTCTATACAGCGATCACGCGCGCCAAGCAGCTGGTGGTCCTGGTCGGCACGCGCAAGGCCCTGCACATCGCCGTGAACAACAACAAAGTGGCGCAGCGCCACAGCGGCTTGCTGCAGCGACTGCGATTATAGAGATACATTAACGAAGATTTTGCAAAATTCACTAATCTTTCATATAATTGCAGCCTAAATCTACATACTCGCGACAGCTATGGCAAAGCAAATCGCCGGCGTAGTCCACGAAATCGTGTACGTAAAAGAAAATAACGGCTGGACTATTCTTAGGATCGTCCCGGAAACGGACTATCCCCATGCGCAAGATTACAATGGCACGGTTTCTGTTGTTGGGATGATGCCGACCTTCAGAGAAGGGGATACCGTTAAATTCAGAGGTGAATGGGATAACGACCGGCGCTACGGTATGCAGTTCAGAGCGAGCGAGGCGGTTGCGCGGCTGCCTAAGACAGAAGCTGAGATCGTCGCTTTTCTTGATAGTGATCAAGTGAAAGGGATCGGACCCACCGCAGCCAGAAATATCGTCGCGCTATTCGGGGAAGCCACTATTGAAATACTAGATGAAGATCCGAATCGTGTCGCCGAAGTCCCCGGTCTCAAGAACGCGGAAGTAGAACGCTTTGTCAAAGACTGGACGGAGAATCACGTCCAGCGTCATACGCTCAGCTTTCTGCAAGACGAAGTAGGCTGCAGCCCCAGGCTTGCGCGGCGCATTTACACCAAATACAGTGGCGAGACGCGGCGAACGATAAGAACAGACCCCTACCGGCTGGCGACAGACGAATTCCTCAGTTTTAAGAAAGCGGATGATTACGCCAAGAAACTGGGCGTACTTGACCAGCCTCTCTTTCGCCTAAGCGCTGGCTTGATTCAGGCAATGCACGACTTCGCGCGGAATGGGCACACCTACGCGCCACGGTCAGGCGTGCTGGCGCGAGCGGCAATAATTCTGCAAGTTGAAAACGACGGAATGCTGGAAGCGGCGCTCAACAATCTACTGGACGCGGAACAGCTTGGAGAAGAACAATTCGACAGTGAAAACAGCGCAAAGCCAACCCGCGCGATTTATCTTCCGCGATTTTGGCATGCGGAAAACGCTGTGGCAGAAACGTTGTGCGCTATCGTCACCCGCCCAAGCCGCGTCATTGGTCGAGAACGCGATGTAGACTCGCTGAGCCGCATCATCAAGCACTTCCAGCGAGAAGGCATCGACAAACCTGCGTCCGAGCAGATAAGCGCTGTGCAGTCGGCGTTAGCCAACAAAGTCAGTGTGCTCACCGGCGGACCAGGCACTGGGAAGACGGCCACCTTGCGCATCTTGGCGAGTGTACTCCGCGAAAGCGGATACGAATTCAATCTGGCCGCGCCAACGGGACGCGCCGCCCGCCGCCTTGCTGCGGCTACTGGCGACGTCGCGTCCACGATTCATCGGCTATTGAAATGGGATCCAGATACTGGCGGGTTCACTTGTCACGAGGGCAATCCCCTCCGCGCTGATATGGTCGTCATCGACGAGGCCTCCATGCTCGATCTGCTCTTGTTTGACAATCTACTCAAAGCGCTGCCGCTGACGGCGCATTTGCTGCTGGTTGGCGATGTCGACCAACTGCCATCAGTCGGTGCCGGCAATGTCCTAGGCGATGTTATCAGTAGCGGCATCGCCGCCGTCACCCGCCTCCATCATGTCTTCCGTCAGGGCGAAAAGAGCCGTATCGTCAGCAATGCCACGGACATAAACGAGGGTCGCATGCCTATTATTGACAACCGGGCCAGCGATTTTTTCTTTTTCAAGATCCAAGATCCAGAGAAAGTCGCTGAGAACATCGTCGAAATCGTCAATACAAAAATACCAAAACGGTGGGGCTTCAATCCTGTGGAAGATATTCAAGTGATCGCGCCCATGAAAAAGGGCATGATCGGTGTCAATAACCTGAACAATTGTTTGCAACAGGCTTTAAACAGCGCGACTAGCACGCCGGTCGAAGTAATGGGCAAGGCTTTGCGCGTAGGCGACAAGGTAATGCAAACTCGTAACGATTATGATAAAGATGTGTTCAACGGCGATATTGGCTATATCCAGAGCATCGATTTCGATGATCACACGCTCAAAATCAAGTTTGAAGACGGCGATTCCAGTAGACCCCGAGTGCAATCGAACGAATCGTCTGATATGAGTGATCTTGACGAGTTCCTCACGCCTTTGCCAGACTCCGATCACATCACTTACAATTTCAGCGACATTAGAGATTTGGAGTTGGCTTACTGTATTACGATCCACAAGTCGCAAGGATCGGAATTTCCCGTGGTCGTGATGCCGATTCATTCTCAACACAATAGAATGCTACAGCGGAATCTGCTATATACGGCAATAACGCGGGCAAAGGAACTTGTGGTTTTGGTAGGGACGCGCGACGCCATGAAGAAAGCTGTCGACAACGATACAGTTGACGAACGGTACAGTGGGCTTTTGTATAGGTTCGATGCCTAGACCAACGCCATCCGCACGCCTTCAGTCTCCTCAGGCGCGAAACGCCTCGCCGTCCCTGTCGTCATAAAGCACGTACGATAGGTCGCCGGCTCATGCGACGCAACTCCGCACAGCGGCCTCCTGCAGCGACTGCGGCTGTGACGATTCTTGTAGTTATCAGTTGCGCGTGCCCCGTTGAAAGTTGCTAAACTTGCGATGAGATAGAAATGTGAAAGCGAATGCGAGGAAACTTGTATGGCTGTTGAGATGGCCGTCACCGGGACTGTTGTGCAAATTGAGCAGCGCGTGATAACTGACCAGCTTGGCTATGAGAGGAATGTCTCTGATATGCTGCTAATTTGCGATCTGGAGTTTGGCGCGTATGGACAGAAGGCGGCAAGCGAAGACCAGGAAGTGATACCGTTTGCCGTGCTTGGCGCGCGAGTGATGGTTGACGATTTTTTTGCATTGCCGGGGCTTAGAGAAGTGAAGCTGGGCGATTTAGTATATGCGAGCGGCGCCTGGACTGCGCCAGGGGCGCATGATATGGAGCAGGAGATGCGCTTTGTGGAGGCGGGGCGAGATTGGTACAGGCTCCAAAGCTGGGACGCGGGCGAAGTTGGAAGGCTGGAAGTTCGCGCAGTTGAGATTGATGGCAACGACGTGCGGCGGTATGTCGTCCGGGAAGCGCGTTGGGAGCAAGTGACAGAGGCTACTCGAATGTGGGAAGATCCGACTTTTGATGATACCGGATGGATCGTTCATCAAATGGTCGTAGGTGGTTATTGGAATGAAAATGTATCCCCGGATCGAGACGCCGTAGAAGCGTTAGAAAGAGACGCAGCAGCCGGATCGCGATACAGGGAGCGGCAGCAGAATGCGGAAATGAGAAAGAAGCAGCTTGCGGAGCGGAAAGCAGAGCGAAAGGCCTTGGCGGAGGCGACAAAAACGCCGGAGGTGGAAGCGCAGAAGGAAGCGGCCCGGCAACTCGCAATGAGAGGGCGGAAAGGAAAGGGCGGAAAGCGCAAACGTCGGAAGTAAGCGCGTAAACTCGGGTTGGCTTGGATTCAAACCAACTCCATCCTCGCCCCCTCGGTCTCCTCAGGAGCGAAAGGCCGCGCCGCCCCCGTCGTCTTGAAGCGTACGCGATATGTCGCCGGCGTCCGCGCCGTCAAATCCAACTGCAGCGCGCTATCCTCTCTGGCCGGCGCCAGATATTCCAGCGCATGCGCCCCCACATCAAAGCGCAGGCCAGTCGCGCCCAAGCCTTCGTCAGCAACCGCCTGCCCTTCGGCGTTCAACGCCGCCGACATTATGCCGGCGCAGCGCCCGATATCGGCCGCAACCAGCGTCAGACAGTCGATGCCGGTCACGCCGTTGGCATGATCCCGCGCCGCTGGCAGTCGCTCATCGCGCGGCGTGACATCTTCAATGATGAAGGGAATCAAACCTTGATCGGCGCCGCTGACCTTGTTGTTGATCCACTTGACCTGAAAACCGTCCGGGCGCGCCCGACCGCCCTCGACCAAGTCGCCGCAATGCGCGCCCTGCGCGCGCAACTGCGCCAGGTCGCCGCGGATATCGTCGGTCGCCATGCAAAAGTCGACCAGACCGCCGCCGCGGCGATGCAGCAGATCCCACCAGGGATGCGCCGGGCTTTCTTCGTAGAATCCCAACAGCTCGATATAACTGCCATCGGCGAAGCCGATAAGCGCGTTCTGCGAGCCGTAGGGATGTCGGCCGCCTTCGACAACCGTGAAGCCAAGTCCGCGATACGTTTCTTCCGCCCGCTCAAGCGATTTCACGGCGATCACAATATGATCGATTCCTGTGATCATGTTTCCCTCCCGTCCCGCGCATAGCTAAACATAACCGCCCTCCACTTCCGTGACCAGAATCGGCCGCTCGCCATTGATGATCACCGTATGTTCGTACTGCGCCGACAGGCTGCCATCGACGGTGCGCAGCGTCCAGCCGTCCTCGCCCGTCTTGATGCGCCCGCGGCCCGCGTTCAAAAAGGGCTCCAGCGTCAGCGCCATGCCATCTTCCAGCACATCTTTGTTGCGCTTGTTATAAAAATTGGGAATCGACGGCGCTTCATGAATATGCCGCCCGACGCCGTGACCGCCCAGCTCTCTTAAGGTGCGGTAACCGCGACGCCGCGCGAATTTCTCCACCGCTCGGCCGATGGCGTTGGCGCGCTGGCCCGGGCGCGCCATCTCGACGCACAGCTCAAGAGCGCGGCGGGTCGTCTCGCAGAGTTTCACTAGCTCGGGACGCGCCGGCGGCACAATGATCGTGGCGCCCGTATCACCCCAATAGCCTTCCAGCACCGCCGAGACATCGACATTCAGCAGGTCGCCCGGTTTGATCAGCCGGTCTTTGCGCGGTATGCCATGCGCGGCTTCGTCATTCAGGCTGATGCAGGTATAGCCGGGAAATTCGTAAGCCTGGATCGGCGCCGACAGCGCGCCCATTTTTGTCAGGAAGTCCCGGCCGATATCGTCCAGGTCACGTGTGCTCATGCCCGCTTCGGCCCGGTCCAGCATGAGCTTGAGCGTCTCGCCACAGATCGCGCCGATGCGCTTCATGCCATGCAGGTCCCGGTCGCTTTCTATGCGCATTCTTCACTTTCGTATGGACTACGCGGATGTTCGAGCAAATACGACGAGAATAGTAGAGCTTGAAGCGAAATGCAACGGGACACAAGCCGCTTCCGCGCCCCGGATGCGGCGCAAGCCCACAGGTGGGCAAACAGGTCGTCTACGCTATAATCACGTCTTGGCGATCATCAAGCAACGGGCGCCTTATGACATCATCCGCCGGCTCGCTGCATAGCGACAGGAAAGCGGGAGAGCGCTTTCAATACCCGCGCATCCTGCTGATCTGCAGCGGGCATTTTGTGCACGATGTCTATTCCGCCTTCATCCCGCCGCTGCTGCCCCTGCTGATTGAAAAACTAGGCCTCACTCTGTTCCTGGCCGGCTCTCTGCCAGTCTTTATGCAGTCGCCATCCCTGCTCGGTCCTGTCATCGGCTTCTTGGCCGACCGTATCTCTTTGCGTTATCTGGTCATTTTTGCGCCGGCGGTCACCGCGACTCTGGCAACATTGATCGGCTTCATGCCAAGTTATGCGGCGGCGGCGCTGCTGCTTTTCTGCGTCGGCATCAGCATCATGGCCTTCCACGCGCCGGCGCCGGCCATGATCGCGCATATCTCGGGCGACAAGGTCGGACGCGGCATGAGTTTCTTTATGGCCGCCGGCGAGTTGGCGCGCTCGGTCGGTCCGCTGCTGGTGGCATTCGGGGTCGTAAATTGGGGCATTGAAGGCTTATGGCGGCTGATGTTCTTCGGCTGGTTGGCAAGCGCCATCCTGTACTGGCGTCTGCGCGATGTGCCGGCCAAACGGACGCGAGTCAAAGGCCAGGGCAAACCCATGTGGAGGCGCTTCGCCCGCGTCTTCGGCCCGCTGCTAGGTGTGATGCTGCTGCGCAACATGGCGGTGAGCAGCCTCGGCATCTTTATGGTTGTCTATCTCGTGGATGTGCGCGGATATGAATTGGCCCTGGCGACCAGCGCCCTGGCGCTCTACGAATTCTCCGGCGTTGGCGGCGCGCTGGCAGGCGGCACACTCAGCGATCGCTTCGGCCGGCGGCGCATGGTCGCGGCCGCCGCCGCCGCATCCGCCTTGCTCATGCTCATCTTTGTACACGTCGAGGGACTTCTGCTCATCCCGGTTCTCATCGGCCTCGGTCTGACGGCGCTAGCGGTCTCGCCGGTCTTGCAGGCCATGGTGCAAGATCAACTGCCGGACAATCGCGCCACCGCCAACGGCATGTTTATGCTCTATGCCTTCGGGATTCGCGCGCTGAACGTGATGGTGGCCGGCGCCCTCGGCGATGCGATCGGCCTGCAAAATGCCTTCATCGTTGCCGCGCTGATCTCCCTGCTGTCATTGCCCCTCATTCTTACGCTGCCCGCGAAACCGGTGGTTCTCCACGAAGACCTTTAACCTGCGGCCCACTCCGCCAGCAGTTGATTGAGTTCGGCTTCGCTATCGACAAACTTGACCAGGCCATCCGGCGTTTCCATTGCGCGATCCGCGCCCAGGCCCAAGCCTTCGCGCGCGCCTTCCGGCAGGCCGATGACAGCGGCGCGCCCGCTGAGATTCACCTGCGTCCGCCGTCCGAAGCTGCGCACATGCGCCGCTGCGCCGGCCGGCAAATCCGTCCGCCCGCTCCCGCGCAGGTCTATGACGCTGTCGACGACATGTTTAAGCCCGGTCAAACTGAAGGCCGAGCCCCGCACCGCCCGATGGTAATCTTTCCAGTCCCAAGCGCCCTCGGCGAAAAAACACATAACGCGTTTGCTCTGGTCTCTCCATTCAAATCGAACGGGCATGTCGCTTCCTCGGGATTCAAAGACAATACAAGAATTATAATCCGGGCGGCGAAGTCGTCTCAGTACCGCCTGCTATACGGCCACCTAGGGCAATCGCATCAAATTGAAACTGCGCTGATAAATGACAATTTCCCCTCACATTTCGTAATCTGTAGGGGCGTTTCGCTGAAACGCCCGCAATCTGCAAGCCATTTTCAACGGGCGTCTCACGAGACGCCCCTACATT
>JAJDUC010000017.1 GCA_022826865.1 Anaerolineae bacterium | reverse complement strand
CTCCCAATGGTAAAATACCTTGTGATTCATCAGTTTCACCCTCTTTCCTTGCTAGGTTAGATGTGTTACTGATGAATCTTTCACTTACTTCACAAATCGCGCTATTCAAATCGCCACAAACATGTCCCCTCCTCAGCTCTTTATGGGGGAGGGGGCTGGGGGGCGGGGGTTCGGCGCTCGCAACGTAAACAGGGGCGACACTGTGTGTCGCCCGAAAATCCGCGCTAGTTTCGGCGGGCGATTCACAGAATCGCCCCTACACCGTTCTTCAGATTTTGAATGGCTTACTTGCGTTTACTTCTGTGTTTTCTGTGTTAAAGAATCATTTGAAGCGATTGCCCTGACAGATTCCAGCTGCGGCCTTGACAGCGAGAACGCCGCCGGCTAATCTCTGTGCTTATGCAAAGGATTTGTGCAAATGCACAGCGTATTTGAGGAGTTGGCGGCAGGTGGCGCAAGCGATTGTCTTGCCAAAACTGGGGAATACCGTCGAGAGCGCGGTCATACTTACATGGCATGTGGCGGTCGGCGCTGCGGTCAAGGTCGGCGATCTGCTCTGCGAGATCGAGACGGACAAGGCGACCCTCGATGTGGAAAGCAGCGCCGATGGCATCCTGCTCGCTCAGCTTTGCCGAGCCGGTGACGAGGCGCCGGTGCTCAGTAACATCGCTGTTGTTGGGCAGGCGGGCGAATCCATCGCTGAATTCTTGCCGCTGGGCGCCGCCCCGGCTGACGAGGTTGCGCCGGACCGGGAAGCCGGCGCCTCAAGGGCTGTCGTCGCAGTATCGGGCAGGGAGTCGCGGCGGCCGGTCTTCATGTCGCCGCGCGCGTGCGCTCTGGCGCGGCGCAAAGGCTTGAATATAGAAGGCATTCAAGGCAGCGGCCCGGACGGGCGTATCATTGAGCGTGATATTGAAGCAGCGATAAGCGCGCAAGTCAAGTTGACCCCGGTCGCGCAGGCCATGCTGGACAGCGGCGAGTTTGCGCTGGCGGATCAGCCGCCGCGCGCGAGACGCCTTGGCAAGCGGGATCTTGTGCCGATTGAGCGAGACGACGCCGTCCAGGAGATCCCGCTTAAGGGCGCGCGCAAGGTCATCGCCGCGCGCCTATTGGAATCGTTGCGGACGACGGCGCAATTCACGCTGAACGCCTCCGCCGACGCCCGCGCCCTGCTCGCATTTCGCCGGCGCTGCAAAGAAAGCGCTGAATTGCGCGCCATGCGCAATGTGAGCATCAACGATCTGCTTCTGTTCGCGGTCGCGCGGACCTTGCCCAACTTCCCTGAACTCAATGCTTTGATCGAAAACAATACCGTCTATCAGTACCGGGCGGTTCACCTGGCGATGGCGGTGGACAGCGAGCGCGGTCTGTTGGCGCCGGTGATACGCGCTGCCGACGCGCTCTCGCTGCCGGGGATTGCCGCCGAAGCGCAGCGGCTGGCGGAAGCTTGTCGCGCCGGGCTGGCGCGTCCGGATGAACTGGCCGGCGGCACCTTCACCGTCAGCAACCTGGGCGCCCTGGGCATCGAGAGCTTTACACCGGTGCTGAACCCGCCGCAGGTGGCCATACTTGGGCTGGGCAGTATCAACTTGAAGCCCGTGCAGATCCGGGATGAAATCAGCTTCCGACCGCATATCGGCCTTTCTCTAACAGTCGATCATCAAGTTGTGGATGGCGCGCCGGCCGCGCGCTTCTTGCAGCGGCTCAGCGCCAACCTGGCGCAGATTGACGCGCTTGCGGAATAACAGATTGGGAATCGTTTTGAAAAGCCAATCGCAGAGACCTTGCGCTTTGACGAATGAAGTCTCAGCGCATTCGAATGCCTGGGACCATTGCGGGAGAGCAGGGACGCCAGAATGCCAAAATCCCTAACCATCGACCCGGCCGAAGAACGCCGCCGCTCGGTCATTCAGGCGCCGGAGATTCCGGTCAACGCCTACCGCCCGGACCCGGTGGCCGAGGCGCGGCAATACAGCCGAGACGCCCTGGTCAATATCTATTACGACATGCGGCTCATTCGCGAGTTTGAGTCCGCGCTGGACGGCTTCAAGAAGCAAGGCCTGTATCGCGGCATCCGCTACAGCCATGCCGGCCCGGCGCACTTGTCGATCGGGCAGGAAGCGGCCGCCGTCGGGCAATGCCTGCATCTGGCCCCGCATGACTATATTCTGGGTTCGCACCGCAGCCACGGCGAAATCCTGGCCAAGGGCCTGGCCGCCATTCGCGCGCTTGAGCCCGACCGGCTTCTGGCGATCATGCAAGATTATATGGGCGGCGTCGCGCTACGCGTCGTGGAGACCCTGGGCGACTTCGAGAATATCCGCGCCTTGGCCCGCAGTTGGCTGGTTTACAGCGCCTACGCCGAGATTTTCGCGCGCGCAACCGGCTTCAATAAAGGCATGGGTGGCTCCATGCATACCTTCTTCCCGCCCTTCGGCATCATGCCCAACAATGCCATCGTCGGCGGCTCAGCCGATATCGCGTTGGGAATGGCCCTTTTCAAGCGCATCAACCGCAAAAATGGCATCGTCATCGCCAATCTCGGCGATTCCTCCGTGGCCAGCGGACCGACCTGGGAAGCGCTGAATTTCGCGGCTATGGATCAGTATCGTACGCTCTGGGATGCCGATCTTGGCGGCGCCCCGCCGACCCTTTTCAACTTCATGAACAATTTTTATGGCATGGGCGGGCAGCCTCAAGGCGAGACGCTGGGGCATGGCGCCCTGGCGCGGGTCGGCTTGGGCGTCAATGCAGAGGCGATGCGCAGCGAGCGTGTTGACGGCTACAATCCCTTGGCGGTGGCCGATGCCACGCGGCGGAAGAAGGCGCTGCTGCTGGCGGGGAATGGTCCCGCCATGCTTGATGTGGTTACCTACCGCTACAGCGGTCACTCGCCCAGCGACGCTTCGTCCTATCGCGGCCGCCAGGAGATTGACCTGTGGCGCGCGCAGGATTCGATCCGCGGCTTCGGCGACTACCTGCGCGAGAATGGACATGCTGATGCGGCTGAGCTCGGGCGCATTGAAGAGTCTGTCCTTGAGACGATCGCCGGCGCCGTCGGGGCAGCGGTCGATCTGGATCGGTCGCCGCGGCTTGCCGTGGCGGGCGATGCGATCGGCGCGATGATGTTTTCAAATGAAAAGGCCGATGCCCTGGACGGACGCGAGCCGGATCTGCTCCAGCCCTTGGCGGAGAGCCGCCTGCAGGTTACCGCGGGCAAACACCGCTTCGGCCTGGACGAAGCGGGCGCGCCCCGCCCCCGGCTCAAGACGCTGACTTACGCCGAAGCCATCTTCGAAGCGGTGCTGCACCGTTTCTACATAGATCCCACGATGATCGCATTCGGCGAAGAAAATCGGGATTGGGGCGGCGCCTTCGGCGCTTATCGCGGCTTGACGGAAGCGATTCCCTACCATCGCCTCTTCAACACGCCGATTTCGGAAGCGGCGATCGTCGGCGTGGCGGTTGGCTATGCGCTGGCCGGCGGGCGCGCCCTGCCCGAATTGATGTATTGCGATTTTATGGGCCGCGCCGGTGACGAAATATTCAACCAAATGGCGAAGTGGCAGGCAATGTCGGCCAATGTGCTGCGGATGCCGCTGGTGCTGCGCGTTTCAGTCGGTATGAAATATGGCGCCCAACACTCGCAGGACTGGAGCTCCATCGTCGCTCATATTCCAGGTTTGAAGGTCTACGCGCCGGCCACGCCCTACGACGCCAAAGGCATGCTCAATCTGGCCCTGCGCGGGACGGACCCGGTCGTCTTCTTCGAGAGCCAGCGGCTGTACGGCCAGACCGAGACTTTGCACCAGGGCGGCGTGCCGCTTGAGTATTACGAGGTGGAAGAGGGCGAACCCTTCCGGCATCGGTCCGGCGGCGACATCACCATCGTCACGCTCGGGGCGACGCTCTACCGCGCCCTGGAAGCGGCCGAGCGCCTGCAGCATGAGCACGGCCTTGAGGCCGAGGTCATCGACGCCCGCTTTCTCAACCCCTTGAATTACGAGCCGATTATTGAATCTGTCAAGAAGACGGGCAAGGTCCTGTTGGCCGCGGATACGGTTGAGCGCGGCTCCTTCTTGCATACGCTGGCATCAAACATTAGCCAGCTCGGCTTCGACTATCTCGATGGACCGGTCGCCGTTCTCGGTTCACGCAACTGGATCACGCCGCCGGCTGAGCTGGAAGAGAGTTTCTTTCCCGGCCCCGACTGGATGATCGATACCATCCACCAGCGCATCCTGCCCTTGCCCGGTTACCGGCCGCGCAGCGCGCAAGACGCGGACGAGATCGTCCGCCGCAACCGAGCCGGCGTCTAGCTATGATTGATGCCGCGCAGCGCGAACTGCTGGCCCGGGTCTCCGCGATGTATTACCAGCAGGAGATGACGCAGAACGAGATCGCCGCCGCATTGGACTTGTCGCGCGTCAAGATCTATCGTCTGCTCAAGGAGGCGCGGGAAACGCAGATTGTGCGCATCATGATCGATTGGCCTATCAAGCGCGCCCAAGCGCTCGAAAAGCGCCTGGCCCAGCGATTTGCCCTGGATCAAGCGCTGGTGCTGCAGACGAGCTCCAGCGATTCGGCGCTGCTGCTGCGCCAGATTGCGCAGTTGGCGGCGCGTTATCTGGAGGCGGCGCTGGTCGATCGTTCCCGAATGGCGATCTGCTTCGGCAGCGCGACCTACGAAGTCATCAACGCCATCCGCGCCGACTTTCAGGCCGATGTCAAAGTGATGCAGGCGACCGGCAGCCTCGCGCACGCGCTCAAGGAATTTGATAGCTCGGCTTTAACGAGGCAATTGGCGCAAAAGCTCGGCGGCGAGGCGCTATACTTGTCGTCGCCCTTGCTCGCCGACAGCGCCGAAGCGGCCGCCGTGATCCGCGAGCAAGCGGTTGTCGCCCGGTCCCTGGAGCAAGTCCGGCGCGCCGATATCGCCTTGGTAGGCATCGGCGATCTCGATCTGGCGGGGTCCGGCTTCGTTCGCGCTGGCGTTGCCGAACCAGATCAACTCCTGGCTTACCGCGAACGAGGCGCCGTTGGCGATATGGCTTGGCAGATTTTCGACCGCGCGGGATCGCTCTTCCCGTGCGAACTCAATCAGCGCATCATCGGCGTTACGCTGGAGGAATTGCGCGCCATTCCCCAGACGATCGCCGTCGCCGCCGGGCTAAACAAGGCGGCCGCCATCTGCGGCGCGCTGCGATCAGGCGCGATCAACGCGCTCTGCACCGATGAGGAGACCGCAGCGCATATAATGTCCAAGAAAGCGTAGGGGCGAACCAAGGCTCGCCCGAATAATCTAAGGAGACCCGCCAATGCCCATCGGACAGGTCACACAACAAGTCAAGATCGCCGCCGGTCTCTTCTGGGCGGATTACGCCTCGCTCGGCGCGCAAGTGGCTGAGTTGGAAGCGGCCGGCGTCGATTGGATTCATATCGAAGTGCGCGATGGCAAGTATATGGATTTTGCCATGCCCCGCGGCGGCTACGATATCATCGAAGCGACCTGCAGCAGCACATCCCTGGAAGTGGAGGCGCAGCTGCAGATGGTCCGTCCCAACTTCAGCGTCTTTGACCAACTGGCGGATCTCGGCGTGAGTTTGATCAGCCTGCCGCTGGAGACGACCAACGAAATGATTTTCCAGAACATCACCTACATCAAAGAGAAGCTCGGGCTGAAGGTGGGCGTCTGGGCTTGGCAGGGAGTGCCGGCCGCCGCCTTCGAACAATTCATTCACCCCCATATCGACATCATCGAATACGAAAGCCGCGCGCCCTTCTGGAAGCCGACGACCGGCGGCAAAAGCCCGCATACCATCGACCCCATTGTCCTGGAAACGCTGCGCAAACTGCATGAGATGATCGCGGCCGCGGGCATGCAAGATCGCATCGAATTAATGGAAGACGGGGGCTTAAACGCGGGCAATGTCGCGCAGTTCATCGCGGCGGGAATGACCGTGGGCGAATTTTCGTCGCCGCTCCTGAAGGGTCCCGCCGGCAAACTGCAGGCGGGCAGCGGCGAAATCACCGCCGCCGCGCAGCGCCTGCGCGCTGTCATGCGCGAAGCCAGTGATATGTATCGGGATGCAAACGGGCTGAAATAATTTGACGCCAGAAATGTAATCAGTTCCACTTCCCTCTTTATAGGGAAGGGGCGAGGGGATGGGGGCACTATGCCAAAAATCAGAATCGGCTTGATCGGCTACGGCGGCATTGGGCGGGTGCATGCCGCGGCCTATCGCGCCATCCCGTTTCACTACGGGCTGCCGGCCGACAGCATCCAGATCGCAGGCGTCGCCACAAGCCGCGCCGAGACGGCGGCGCGCGCCGCCAAAGAGATCGGCTGCGATTTCCACAGCGCCGATTATCACGAATTGCTGGCGCGCGCCGACATTGACGCCGTCGACATCTGTACGCCCAACAATTCCCATCACGCGATCGTTGCGGCAGCGGCGGCTGCGGGCAAACATATCTACTGCGAAAAGCCGCTGGCGATGAATGTAGTGGAAGCGGAGAGCATGGCGCAGGCCGTTCACAGCGCCGGCGTCAAAGCGCAGATGACCTTCAACTTCCGCTTCTTCCCGGCCATTTTGCGCGCCAGACAACTGGTCGATGCCGGTTTCCTGGGCCGTGTCTTTTCCTTCCGCGGCCGTTACCACCGCTCGAGCTACATCAGCAGCGAGAAACCGATGTCCTGGCGGCTGCGGCGGGCGATCACCGGCGGCGGCGCCCTCTTTGATCTTGGCTCGCATATTCTGGATTTGCTCTATTGCCTGCTGGGCGATTTTGCCGAGGTCAACGCCACGCTTGACACGTTAATCAAAGAACGGCCCAGCGCAGCCGGCGCGGCGGAGAAAACGCCGGTTGATGTGGACGATATTGCGCTCTTGCAGGCGCGCCTCGCTGACGGCGCTTTAGGCACGGTGGAAATATCACGCATGGGCACGGGCGCGACCAACGATCTAACCTTCGAAATCTTCGGCGATCGCGGCGCTATCCGCTGGGCCTTGGACGACCCGGCCTGGCTGTATGCTTTTGACCTGCGCGATGCGGATAGTCCACTCGGCGGCGAACGTGGTTTCCGCAAGATCGAGGCGGTGGGGCGTTTCGCCGGCGGGAAAGCGCCGGATCCGTCGATGACGCCCGATTTCATGCGCGTGCACGCCGAGTGTCAGTATCAGTTCATCCGCTCGATCTGGGATGACAAGCCGACATCGCCTTCCTTCGACGACGGCTTGCACATCCAGCGCATCATGGACGCGGCCGAACGCTCGTCCAAGCGTGGAGCATGGGTTCGGCTTAACGATGATTAGCAGTTGGGAATTTGGCAAAGGGTTATAGCGGATCAATTGGATTTGATAAGAATCTCAGTCACTCCAAGAAAGTCGTGCAACAATCAAAAGAATCGTGTAGGGGCGACTCTTGAGTCGCCCGCCTGCGCCAGCACAGCCAACCACTTTTCGCATGACATGCTTGCGCTTGCTTCTGCGCCTCTAAGGTGAAACAAGAGAGTTAAGACAGTTGCTTTGAACGTGAAGCATTACGACATCATCATCATCGGCAGCGGCATGGGCGGCGGCACACTCGCCTATGCCCTGCGCAACAGCGGCGCTCGCATCCTGCTGCTCGAGCGGGGCGACTTCCTGCCGCAAGAAGCGCAGAACTGGCAAGTCGACGCCATCTTCAAAGAGAACCGCTACAAACCCGCCGAGAACTGGATTGATGCGGCGGACGGCAGCGAATTCAAGCCTGGCGTCCACTATTTTGTCGGCGGCAACACCAAAGTTTATGGCGCCGCATTGCCGCGTTTCCGCGTCCAGGACTTTGACGCGCTCGAACATGAGGGCGGCACATCGCCCGCCTGGCCGATTTCTTATTCCGATCTTGAAGCCTACTATGGCATTGCCGAGGAACTCTTCTTTGTGCATGGGCGCGCAGGCGACGATCCCGGCGAACCGCCGCGCAGCCGTCCCTATCCGTTTCCCGAAGTGCCGCACGAACCTTATATTGCCGAACTGATTAGGAAGCTGCGCGCGCAGGGCTTGCATCCCTATTGCCTGCCAATGGCGATTGACCTGCGCGCTGGCGGGCGCTGCATCCGCTGCGGTACCTGCGATGGTTTTCCTTGCCGCGTTCAGGCCAAAGGCGATGCCGAAATCTGCCTGGTCCGGCCGGCATTGGCTGTCGCTGGCATTGAGCTATGGACGAATGCGCAAGCGCGCCGCCTGTTGACGGATGAGCGCGGAAAGCGCGTAACCGCCGTCGAAGTCGAGCGGGCGGGCGAATCGATTCGCGTTTCGGCCGATCGCTTCATCGTGTCATGCGGCGCGGTCAATTCCGCTATCTTGCTGCTGCGCTCCGCGGACAGCCGGCGCCCGGCTGGCCTGGCCAATTCCTCGGGCTTGCTCGGGCGCAATTATATGGCGCATAACAATACCGCGCTGACGGCCGTAGCGCCGCTGAAGATGAACCCGACCGTTTTCCAAAAGACCACAGCCGTCAATGACTATTACTTCGGCGATGTCGATTTCGCCTGGCCGATGGGGAATATCCAGGCCCTGGGCAAGCTGCAAGCGGGCATGCTATCGGCGGCCAAGCCCTATTTGCCCAAGCCGATACTGAGGGCGATGGCCCGGCGCAGCGTCGATTGGTGGGTCATGTCGGAGGACTTGCCCGATCCGGAAAACCGCGTCTATCTGGGCGCTGACGGCTCTGTACAGGTGCGTTGGCGACCGAACAATCGGGTCGCCCATCACGAGTTGGTCCGGCGCGCCATTCGCATGATGCGCGCGGCAGGCTACCCCTTTGTTTTCACGGAGACGCTGGGCATCGAAACCAACTCGCACCAATGCGGCACCGCCCGCTTCGGAACCGATCCGGCGACATCGGTGCTCGATCCCTTCTGCAAGGCGCACGATATCGACAATCTATATGTGATGGATTCTTCTTTCTTCCCTTCATCCACCGCGATGAATCCAGCGCTGACGATCTGCGCGCAGGCGCTGCGCCTGGCCGATCACCTGCAGGGCAAAGCGCCGCTGCGGTCGGAATTGGCGATATGAGCCACGTGATCGGCATCGACCTCGGCGGCAGCAAGATCGCCCTCGGCCTGGTCAATCCGAAGAATCGGATTCTGGCGCGGCGCCGCCTGGATACAGAATCGCAGCGCGGGCTCGACGATGTGCTGGATCGCATCGCCGCCGCCGTAGAGGCGCTGCGGAGCGACTTGCCGCGCGCGGAAACGGTTGCCGCCGTCGGCATCGGCGCGCCCGGGCCAGTCGATCACGTCAGCGGGGATCTGCTGGACCTGGTCAACTTGTCCGGCATCTCGAATACGCCCTTCCGCCGCGCGCTGCAAGAACGGCTGTCCCTGCCGGTCATTCTCGATCATGATGCAAAAGTGGCGGCGCTGGGCGAGTTTCATTTCGGCGCCGGGCGCGGGCGCGGCAGCATGATTTATATTGTCGTCGGCACCGGTGTCGGCGCGGCGATCATCTATCAAGGCGAGCTGCTATACGGAGAGAACAATAGCGCCGGCGAATCCGGCCACATGACCGTCGATCCGAACGGGCATCGTTGCCATTGCGGTTCGCGCGGCTGCCTGGAGACTTACACCAGCGGACCAGCCTTGGCCAGGCATTACCTGGCCGCGACCGGCGAGGCGCTTTCGGGCGCGGAAGTGACGCGGCGCGCGCTGGCGGGCGATGTCGCTGCGCTGGATGTGCTGGGCAGCGCCGGGCGAGCCTTGGGCATCGCCATCGCTTCGCTGGCGATGACGCTGAATATCGAACTTTTTGTCATCGGCGGCAGCGTTGCCCAGGCGGGCGACCTGCTGCTCGAGCCGGCGCGGCAGTCGCTGAAGAATTATTCCTTCAAAGCGGTGTCGGCGCGGGTAAAGGTGGCGGTCTCGCCTTTGGCTGGCGACGCGCCGATCCTGGGCGCGGCCTGGCTGGCGCGGACGCTTCGCAGGAATTGACCGCCGTATCGAATTGGCAGATTGGCTCGGGAACCTGGGACCACGAGGGCGAGCCAAGGCTCGCCCCTACAGATTCCGTGATAGAAGCGATTGAAGGTCAATGTCTGCGCGACCCTGTGAATCGCCCGACGACACTGGCGGATTTTCGGGCGACTTTAGTGGCATACGTGAAAGCAGCGGACATCGCCGACGTTATGGCTTTTCTCACCACAAAAAATCTCTGTGCCCTCCGTGCCTCTGTGGCCAAATGGATCTATACAGAATTCGCCCGGCGCGCAATCTCCTTGATGTTTGTCAATCTGCATAGGCTTCCCGTTGGCGATTTGGCAGCACTATAATATCCGTCCATACACTTGAGGATGGAAACAGAATGTACCTGCATGCCGATCAGCTGCCAACCGGCGCCATACTGCAAGACTTCGATGTTTGCATCGTCGGCGCGGGGGCGGCTGGCATCGCCATGGCCCATCGTCTGGCGGGCAGTTCGCTGAAAGTGATTTTGCTGGTCAGCGGCGGGCCCGGCGACCGCGGCCTGCCCGATGCCGATCGCCAATCGCTCTATCAAGGCACGGTCGGCGATTTCCTGGGCAAGGTCGACCCGGACTTCCTGACGCGCTCGCGCCTGAATATGTACGGCGGCACCACCAATCACTTCGGCTTTTGGGCGCGTCCCCTGGACCCGGCCGATTATTTGCCGCGCCCGGGTTATCGCGACTCGGGGTGGCCGATCAGCCAATCGGACTTGAGATCCTATTACATTGATGCCCATCGCTTCGGGCATTTTGGCCCCTTCAATTACGATGATATGGAATTCTGGGAGCGCGTCCTCTACGCCCGCTGTTTTGATCCGCTGCCGGGCGACAAAATGACCGGGGCTGTCATGCGCGCGCAATACGAGGAGAACCTGCACGACTTTCAAGTGCAATTCCGCGAGGGGCTCATGACGGCGCGCAACATCACTGTCCTCTTCAATGCGCATCTCTTGACCATTTCAAGCGACGCCGAGCGCCGGCATGTGACCGGCTTGAATTGCGCGACAATCCTGAGGTCGGCAGGGGGCGAGGCGGCTGCCGGCGCGCGCTTCAGCGTCCGCGCCGGGGCTTATGCGCTGGCCTGCGGCGGTATTGAAAATGCGCGCCTGCTGCAGCTTTCCGGCGGGCTTGGCAACAACAGGCGCGATCAGCTTGGCCGCGGTTTCATGGTGCACCCGCTGCTCACGAACGCGGCGCGCGTCTATTTCGACAAGCCGGTCCCGAGCGAAATCCGCAACTTTTTCCGCGAACAGCAGATTCGCCTCAAGCCTCTCCCCAATGCCTTGGGGGGATCGAGGGGGGAAAGCGAAGGTGGCTACCAGCACATGGTAACGCCGCTGGTCAATCCGGAACTGGTCTTTGAGTATCTGATATCTAATGCTTGGGGCGTGCTCGTCCCGACGCAGCGGACGCTGCTGGAAGAGCGGATCGGCAATTTCCGCATAATCTTGTATTTCGGCGATGATTATCGCTCGGCTGTGGTCAATCTCAATTGGGAACAGACGCCGAACGAGCGGAGCCGCATTACTCTCGACCGGCGGCAGGTTGATCCGATTTTCGGCCAGCCGGTGGCGCATGTGGATTGGCGCCTCAACGAGACGGATAAGCGCAGCGCCCGGCGCGCCTTCGAAATCACCTTCGATTACCTGCGGCGGCGCGGCGCCGGGCGGCGGGAATGGATCACGGATCTGAGCGGCGGCGCCGAGGATTACCGCTTCCCGCCCGCCGCGGGCGCGCTGGAAACCGGCGATCATCACATGGGCGCGCTGCGCATGTCGGCCCGGGGCGAAGACGGCATCGTCGACGCGAACGCGCGCCTGCACAGTGTGGATAATCTTTATATCGCCGGCTCAGCTATATTCCCAACCGGCGGTTACGCCAACCCCACGCTCACAATCGTGGCGCTGGCCCTGCGCCTGGCCGATCATCTGAAAGAAATCTGCGGGCGGAGCTGAAATTCGAGACGGGGGTCAGCGCGCGCAGAGGGCGTCGACATCGGCGCGATAGGGTGTGCTGGGCGCGGCCCCGGGTTTGGTCACGCTCAAGGCGGCCGCCGCATTGGCAAAGCGCAGGGCCTCTTCCAGCGCCATGCCCTCGGCCAGCGCGACGGCGAGGCCGCCGTTGAATGCATCGCCGGCGCCGGTCGTGTCGACGACATCGACCTCGTAACTGGGCACGGCCTTGCTCAACCCCGGCGCGACGATTTGCGCGCCTTGGGCGCCCAGTGTCACGACCGCAATTTGATCCGGGCGCGTTAGCAGGCCGCGCGCCGCCGTCTCCACATCAGTCGACGTGTCGCCGGCCAGCGTTTCCAACTCGATCTCGTTCGGCGTCAGGTAATCGGCCAAGGCAAGGGTTTCCGGCGGGAGAGCCGCGGCCGGGGCCGGGTTGAGAATGGTCCTGACGCCTAGTTCCTTCGCCGTTTCCAAGGCATAGGCGACCATGTCGTAATTGATTTCCAACTGCGCGACCAGGACATCGGCGGCGGCGATGACTTCGCGCGCGGCGTCAATTTCGCTCTTTTGCACATGGTTATTGGCGCCCAGGACGACGACGATCATATTTTCGCCGCTGCTATCCACCAGGATTGGCGCCACGCCGGTGGCATGTTCGCTGTCGCGGCCGACAAATTGATGGTTGACGCCTTCGGCATCCCAAAGCTCATAAGCCAAATTCGCGAAGACATCCGCGCCGACGCGACCGATAAAGGCGACCTCGGCGCCCAGGCGCGCCGCCGCCACCGCCTGATTCGAGCCCTTGCCACCGGCGCCGGTGATGAAGGCATCGCCGTGTACCGTCTCGCCGGGGCGCGGCATTCGCTGCATGTACGATGTCAAGTCGGCGTTAAAGCTGCCCACCACGACAATTTTTGCCCTCATGCCCGCTTCCTTTTGCCTTATGTCGCGATTCTATGTAACCTATTCTGGTGTATTTTGCCGCATCCGACTAGCGCTTGATGAGATATGACAAAGTTGCAGCTTGCGCTTGATGGCGAATTGAACGATGCGCTCGCCATTCTTGAAAGCGTAGATCCATATATTGACATTGCCGAAGTCGGTACGCCGCTGGTCTTCCGCGAAGGCGCCGCGGCCCTGCGCCAGATCCGCCGGATGCGCCCGCATTTGCGCTTGGTCGCGGACCTCAAGATCATGGACGCGGGCGAGGCGGAGGCGCAAATCGCTTTCAGCGCCGGCGCCGATGCGGTAACGGTTATGGCGCTGGCCAGCGACGCCACGATTCTTGGCGCGCTGAAGGCCGCGCGAGCAAGGCGCGGGCAGGTCATGATCGATATGATGCAGGTGGCCGAACCCATCGAGCGCGCCCGACAATTGCTTGACTTCGGCTGCGATCTGCTTTGCCTGCACACCGCTCATGATATGCAGGCGGCGCAGGGCTCGCCCTTTGGCCAATTGGCAGAACTGCGTGAAGCGATGCCGGATGCGCCGCTTGCAATCGCCGGCGGCGTGAAGCCAGCGACGCTCGAAGAGATCCTGCCCTGGCGGCCGCAGGTGATCGTTGTCGGCTCCGCCATCACCGGCGCCGCCGATCCGC
Organism: Anaerolineae bacterium; assembly: GCA_022826865.1. Taxonomy (GTDB): domain Bacteria; phylum Chloroflexota; class Anaerolineae; order Aggregatilineales; family Phototrophicaceae; genus UBA6055. The sequence goes on along the minus strand of JAJDUC010000017.1, from coordinate 767 downwards.
GACGTGTTGCGCAGCGAATCCAGGAGAGGATCCGAGAATATGGACGTGACTGAATTGATCGACGCCATTGTCGCCGACATCAGGCGAACCTTGCGCGCCGTCGACCCGGGGCAGATCGAAGCTATGGAGGCGGCGCTGATGAAGGCCGAGCGCATCTTCATCGCCGGAAAAGGACGCAGCGGCTTGCAGATGCGCGCCTTCGCCATGCGCCTGATGCAGCTCGGCTTCACGGCGCATGTTGTTGATGATGTCACGACGCCGGCCATCGGCGCCGGTGACTTGTTAGTGATCGGCTCGGCCTCCGGGCGGACTGCTTCGCTCCAGACTTATGTCGAGGCCGCGCGCGCTGCCGGCGCGGCTTTGGCGGCATTCAGCGGGGAGCGCGAATCGCCGATTGCGCGGGCGGCTGAAACGCTTGTTGCAATTCCCGCCAGCAATTTCAAAGCGGGACAAAGCCGGGGCGATGGCTCGGTCCTGGTGATGGGCTCGCTTTTTGAGCATAGCCTGGGTTTGCTCTGCGAATTGCTCATCATCCGGCTTAAAGCGGCGCTGGAGCAGCCGGAAGCGGCCATGCGCGCGCGACATGCCAACCTCGAGTGAGGGGCCCTGGGCCGTCTTGGATGGGTTGGGTACTGTATCAAAGTCGGTTGAATTTCTTCAAATACCGACGATTTGGTAGGGGCGACTGACGGGCTGTGTCCACGCGCCCCGGTGAGTCGCCCAATTTCGATCCTGTTCGTACCCATCGGGCGATCCGCCGGATCGCC
>JAJDUC010000015.1 GCA_022826865.1 Anaerolineae bacterium | reverse complement strand
GCCCTGCCTGGTGGATGCCAATGGGATTCAGCCGACGCGCGTCGGGGCGCTGCCGCCGCATCTGGCCGCGCTGATGCAAACCAATATCAATGTGCAATCGCTGACGGTCGAGGCGGCGCTGACGGGCAAGCGCGAGCATATTTACCACGCGGCCATGCTCGATCCACATACGGCAGCCGAGTTGACGCTGGATCAAATCTGGTCGATGGTGGACGAGCTGATCGAAGCGCATGGGGATTATCTGCCGGCTTATCACTAATGCGCGCCTGGCTTCAGGCTTGATTTTGCATTTTGCTTGCTATTGCGGCCTGACATTCAAAGAGCGCGACAAACCGGCCGCGCTCTTTGAGTGGGCTGCTATCTGCTCGGGTTCTTAGGACCGGCCGCCGGCGTCCCCCGACTTCCGTCGCTGGCGGAAGTACAGTATCGCGGTTAGGCCACCCGCAATCGGGCAGAGTATACTCCACATTATCCACAGCAGCGCGGGTATCGGTTCCAAGCGGCTGTGCAGAATCATCGCTATGCTGACGACCCAAATGATGAAGACGCTGATCGTAAAGAGGTTCGGGATCATGTGCATCACGGTTAATGCGGCCTCGCTTCGCAGCGCTGTTTCACAGGATTCGTGTAGACGACATTGCCTATCGGCGTTTGGACTCCGGTATTGTGGTTGGCGTATCCGGTAAGCTCAAGGATAGATTCACTCCTAATTTTGCGGAACATACGCACGTCTGTTAGCCACATGAAGGCAGTTATGCCGATTAGATTCATATCCATGTTACTCACTGATGTAATTGCGCCAGCAGTGTTAGTCGTTACGTCAGCGCCCAGCTTGTAACCGTAAGTCCCGTACCAGACTTCGCAATAACGATAGCCTGAAGTAGACGATGCGGAAGCGCCGCTCAAGCCGTAGCCTGAGGGCGTTGCGATGACTCCCTCTTGAGCGAGGGTGCTTTGGATCGAGGAGATGAAAGCCCGAAGCGCGTTTGGGTTATCAACTCGATAGAATTGATGAATACTTGACGTTGATTCGGAGGCAAACACAAGCCCATACTCGTGCAATATGGTTTGCCATTCCTCAGCTTAGGCGCGCGCTGGAACAGCAATCGCAATCAAACTTGCAAGTACAGCGAGCAGAAGCATGGCGCGGGTGAACATTCTGTTCCCTTTCAAATTTGCTTTGGCACTCGTATGTATGCGAAATGCCATCATTTTCCGTAACAGAATTGGGCAAACCGCCTAACTGTAAGCGCTTTGGCAGCCAATTCTCGTCGTATGCTCCCTCCAACGGCGCCCAAGAGATGCTGAACAATCATCCTCGAAGCAGGTATACTAATCAGCGCTTTGAGGGCGAAGACAGGAGGGCGCACATGACACGGAAGAACTTGATCGGCGGCGAGTGGCGCGGCAGCGACGATGTCATGGAAGTTCGCTTTCCTTATGACGGCAGCGTGGTCGACGCGGTCTCGATGGCGAGCGCCTCTGATATGGATGATGCGATGGCGGCGGCGGCCCGCGGCTTCGAAGTCACGCGTCAACTGCCCAGCCACCGTCGCTCCGAGATATTGCAGAACATCGTCCGCCTGCTGCGAGAGCGCTTCGACGAAGTCGTCGAGACGATGATTCTGGAAGGCGGCAAGAATCGCAAGACAGCGCTGGGCGAAACGGCGCGCGCGCTGGAAACCCTGAAGGTCTCGAGCGAGGAAGCGCGGCGCATCGGCGGCGAAGTCTTCAGTATTGACTGGACGGCGGCCGGTGAAAACCGACAAGGCTTTACGCGCCGGCAGCCGGTCGGCCCCGTGCTGGGCATCACGCCCTTCAATTACCCGGTCAATCTGGCTTGCCACAAACTCGGCCCGGCCATCGCCGCCGGCAACCCCATCATCCTCAAACCGGCGGAAAAAACGCCGCTTTCCAGCGTGATCCTGGCCGAGATCGTGCTGGAAGCTGGTTTCCCGCCTGAAGCCTTCAGCATGCTGAATGCCTGGGGAGCGGACACAGAAATCATGGTGACGGACCCGCGGATCGCCATGATCAGCTTCACGGGAAGCGGCCGCGTGGGCTGGGCGCTCAAGAGCAAAGCCGGTCAAAAGAAGGTGACGCTGGAGCTCGGCGGCAATGCCGGCGTCATCGTGCATGATGACGCCAATTTAGCCGATGCCGCGGGTCAGGCGGCGGCGGGCGCCTTCGCCAATGCCGGCCAGAATTGCATTTCGGTGCAGCGCCTGCTGATTCAGCGCGGGGTCTTTGAGGAATTCACCGATCTCTTCGTCGGCCAGGTGGGTGCGCTCAAACTGGGCGACCCGCGCGATCCCGATGTCGATATCGGTCCCATGATCAGCCCGGGCGATGCCGAGCGGGCGGAAGCCTGGGTGAATGAGGCGCGGGCGGCTGGCGCATCGGAGCTGCTCGGCGGGGAACGGGATGGCAGCATCTTCCCGCCGACGGTGATGAGCGAAACATCGGCCGACATGCGCGTCAACTGCGAGGAGGTCTTTGCGCCGATTGTAACCGTCAGCCCCTACGAGACTTGGGACGATGCGCTGGCGACCATCAATGACAGCCCTTATGGCTTGCAGGCCGGCGTCTTCACCAGCGACATCAAGCGGGTCATGGATGCCTGGGAGCGCGTTGACGTCGGCGGTTTGCATATCAACAGCGTATCCACCTTCCGCGTCGATCACATGCCTTACGGCGGCGTCAAGGCTTCCGGTTATGGCCGCGAGGGCATCAAATACGCGATAGAAGACATGACTGAACTGCGGCTGATGACGCTGAATCTGGCTTGATTATTGCCACGGAGACGCAGAAGTAGACGCAAGTAAGCTATGCGACATTCGAGAAGGGTAGTGTAGGGGCGACTCTTGAGTCGCCCGAATGTAAAATGGCGATTTTACAGGAGGGCTGACGGCTCGCTCCTGCAACGTCCCGGAATCGTGACGATGATTGTCGAATCAATTAGGCGAAAGCGATCAATGACAAGATGAACCCAACAGAGATCCGTATCGGTTTCGTAGCCATCGCCCGCCCGACATTTGACATCGACCTGGCGCGCGAGCTGACGGACGCCGTTTTCACATCGCTCGGCGGCGCCGGTTATACACTTGTCGGCGCGGCTGACCTGGTGATGGACAGGGACGCCATCGCCGAGCGCATCAGCCAACTGGCCGCCGCTGACATCGACATGATCCTGGCGCTGCAAGCCACCTTCGCCGATAGCGCGATGATCCTGGAATTGGCGAGGGAAATCGATGCGCCGCTGCTGCTTTGGGCCCTGCCGGAGCCGCAGCTGGGCGGGCGGCTGCGCATCAATTCCTTCTGCGGCATAAACCTGGCGGGCCATGGCTTGCGGCGCGCCGGCATTCAATACGATTACATCTATGCCGCGCCCGCTGAGGCGGCCGCGCTGGAAAAGCTGCGCTGTTTTGCGTTGGCCGCCGGCATCAAGCGGCGCTTGCGCCGGGCGCGTATCGGCCGGCTGGGCGAGCGTCCGGCCGGCTTCGATACCTGCCGGGTCAATCATCAGGCGCTGAAAACAAGGCTGGGCGTCGAGGTGGCGCAGTTCAAGCTGGCGCCGTTTTTCGCGCGGACGCAGGCGGCCGATCAACAGAAAGTGGCGACGGTCTCGGCGGCGCTTGAGACGAGGCTGGTCGGTTTCGACCAGATGGATCCGGATGCGACAAATGGCACGCTGAGCGCCTACGTTACCTTGGATGAAATGGCGCGCGCGGAGCAGCTTAGTGGTATGGCTGTGCGCTGTTGGCCTGAATTCTTTACCGATCTGGGTTGTTCCGCTTGTGGCGCCATGTCGCTGTTAAGCGATGCCTATACGCCCAGCAGCTGCGAAGCCGATGTCAACGGGACGATCACGCAACTGATTCTGCAGTTGGCCGCCGATGAGCCGGCCTTCGGCAGCGATATCGTCGCCTTTGATGTAGAGCGGGATGAAGCTGTGCTCTGGCATTGCGGTCTGGCGCCGCTTTCGATGGCCGATCCCGATGTACCGCCGGAGGCAACCATTCATTCCAATCGGAACAAGCCGCTTCTGATGCAGTTTCCACTGAAACCCGGGCGCGTCACTATCGCGCGCCTGAGCGAGGCGACAGGCGAGTTTCGGCTTGTCATCGGCGCTGGCGAAATGCTGAAGGCACCCGCCGCGTTCACTGGCACAAGCGGCAAGATTCGCTTTGATTCGGGCGCGGCGGCGGTGATGGAGGGGATCATGGGCGAGGGGCTGGAGCATCATATTGCGATCGTCTATGGCGATCATCTAGCCCTGCTCGAGGCGCTGGCGAAGATCTTGGGCCTGCCTGTATTACGCCTTTGAAGCGCGGACGATAGCGGCTGGCGCACCGCTGTTTGCCGCAAAATGCTAGAATGATATTGAGCCGGCCCTTGCCTGGGCAAGGCGCCGGACTGAATACGGAGCATGAGGCGGGGAGAGCATGAAGAATACAGTTATTGTTTGTCTATTGCTTGTCGTGTCGCTGTTGAGCGCGACCGCGACCGCAGCGCAGGAGTCGCTGACGCTGCGTTTTCTCTGCTTTCAGGATGGCGTCGAATGCGATGTCTATGCCCATCTGCTTTCCCGCTTTACCGGAGAGAATGCCGGAATCGCCGTTGCCCTGGAAGTGGTCCCCGAGGCGGAGATCCTGCCGATGCTGGCCGCTCAAGTGGAAGCGGGCGCGCCGCCGGATTTCGCGCGCTTGCCCAAACTGGATGCCTTCACCGGCCACTATCTTGATTTGCGTCCGCTTCTGGCGGATCCAGCTTACCTCGATGCGAGTTTTGACTCGCAGATCTTCCGTGTGATGCGCAGCGGCGCCCAAGACAGCGGCCTCTACGGCTATCCGGACACAGCCGCGGCGATCGCGCCGTTTGTGAACCTGAGTCTTTTTCAAGAAGCGGGCCTGGACTTGCCCGGCGGCGGGGCGGAGGCCGCCAGCTGGAATGAGTGGCTTGCGGCGCTCGATGCGGTTGCAAGCGCGACGGAAGCTGGCTACGTCCTTTCGGTGGACAACAAAGATCATCGCCTGGTCGGTCCCGCCATGAGCCTGGGCGCCGAGTACTTTGAAGAGGGCCGCTTGAGTCTGCCGGATGATGGCGGGCTGCGCGACTTTCTGCAGATCCTCAAGGAATTGATGGAAGCGGGCAAGACACCGGCCGATACGCTGCTGGGAACGGGCAAATCGCAAGAATACTTTGTTCGCGGCGAAACAATCATGTATATCTGCGGCAGTTGGAAGGTCGAAGAGGTGGCGGCGCAGGTCGGCGGCGAGTTCGACTGGGCGATTGTGCCTAATCCCTCCGGCGCGGGCGGCAGCACAGGCGTCGCGCAATTGACCGCGCTTCTGGCCTTCGCCGGCACGGAACATCCCGAAGCGGTCGGGAAAGTCTTCGACTACCTGCTGGCGCCGGAAGTTTCCACGGAGTTCGCCGCGCGCTCGCTAACCATTCCCGCAAACGGTCAACTCGTATCAGCCGACATCGCTTATGACACAGCGGACGCGGCCGTCTCAGCGGCCTTGAACGCTTTCGCGCGCGAGGCGCCGGATATGCAGCTTCAGGCGCTGGCGCTGGGCTTGGATCCGCTGGCGCCGGTCTATTATGAAGCCTCGAATGCTTTTCTGCGGCAGCACTTCGCCGGCGAAATATCCCTGGATGAAGCGCTGAACGGGATCCAGGACGCGCTCAACGCTGCAACCGGGTGATCCCCGCCGCCGCTTAGCCGGAGAGACCTATCCGGGCGACTCGACGATCCAATGGATATGTTGCTGACGGCGGCGCATCGCGACCGCGATGAATTGGGGGCTATTCGGTGGCCTTTTCGCGCCGGCCAGCTTGGTTGCCTTGCGTCGCGATCGCATAGAGCGCTAAACTCAGAACAACTGCTGGAATCGCGGAATCGGCCCAGTTAGCGGCAATTTGCAGAACGGGCGAGGCTATACCGGTCAGCTCATGAAGCAGGCCGAGCGCCGGCTGGAAAATGCCTGGATTCTGGCCGGCGCTAAGAAAGTAGCTGAGTGGCGCAATGACGACCGCTGCCAGCAACCAGAGCGTATGGTTACGGAAGCGATTGCGCAGCGCGAGCCACTGAAATATGGGCGGCGTAGACCACAGGAGCAGGAAAGCCGCCACCATAGCGAATTGGCCCCCAGCGAGAAAGGCGCTGCTGGAAATGAATGCCCTAAAACCGATGACGCCCGCAATGGCGCCGGCGATGGCGAGAGGCGCCCAAGCGCGCAAATCCACACGCAGGAAGCGGCGAATGACGAAGTACTGAAGCGTGCCGAGAGCGGTAAAATAAAAGAGAGTGTGGATCTCGGAAAACGAAACATCGGCTGGTTGCAACAGGATCACCGGCAACTTGCTCGCCAGCACCCAAACTGCTAACCAGGCGATGACGAAGCGAAAAAGCTTGGGATGGGGAGGATTTTCCAGCGTTTGTGATTGCATCGGCACACTTTGGCAGGGATTATCTATAAGAGTCGCCATTATGTTATGTCAAGTCATCGTCAAAGTAAATATCTCTATCATTCTTCTAACCGGGATTTAGTTTCGGCCCTTGGGCGCGCAAGATCTTTTCTCGCGTAATGGCCCGGATTCATTCTGAATCAGTGACCTGGCAAAGCCGCACTGATTGCGCGCATAGCGTGAGAACATGAGCAAGGACCCTCCCAAGATCGTCGTCATCGGCGCGTGCAGCGCGAGCGCGTCTGGAAACAGGACTGGCGCATTTCGCTGCGGCACGGCCTCCGTCCGCCATACGCGCAGAATTGCAGGCCCTGCTGCTTGATCCGATGGTGACCGATATTGACAGCGGGCGCGCAATCCTTGATGATTTGTTGGCGGCGTTCAGCGAGTACCTGCCGCAATTTGACACAGCCCTGAAGTCATAGGGAAATCGGCACCGGCTGACTGACTGTACCGGGCGCGATGGCATCGCGCTTAATGCGAAAGGCTAAACATGAAAAAAGTATTTGTGGTCTACGCCACTGATAATGTGGGCACGGTCGTGCTTGAGCCCATCAGCGTCGGCGATCGTGTCAGCTGCAACGGCGAACGCAGCGACCTGGAAGTGATCGCCCTGGCCGATATCGCCTATGGGCACAAAATCGCGCTGATGGACATCGCCGAAGGCGACACGGTGCTGAAATACGGCTTGAGCATCGGCTCGGCCAACTGTGACATTAAAGCGGGGGAGCATGTGCACGCCCATAATGTCGAGAGCAATCGCGGTCGCGGCGATCTGGCCGATCGCGCCGCCGTCGCCGCTGAATAATGACAATCCAGGGGGACTTGTCAAGTCGCCCGCAAGCATCATTAGGAGAATACGATGTCAGAATTTATGGGTTATCTTCGGCCAAATGGCGATGTCGGGATTCGGAATCATCTGCTGATTCTATCCGGCACGGTTTACGCCAATGGCGTCTGTGAACGGGTGGCGGACACCATCTATGGCGCCGTGCCCATCGTGCATGCCAACGGGCGCTGCCAGGTGGCGCCGGATTTGCGGGTGACGCGGCGCTACCTGGCGGGCACGGCAATGAACCCGAATGTCGGCGCGGTCGTCATCGTCGATCATTTCAAAGAAGAAGGCATGACAGCCGAAGACCTGGCCGATGATATCGCGCCGACGGGCAAGCCCATCGCAACTGTCAACATCCGTGGCGATGGTGGTTTCATCAGCGCGGTGGAGAAGGCGACGCGTTATGCCCAGGACTTTGCCCGCCAGATTAGCCTCTGCCAGCGAGAGGCAGCGCCGATGAGCCGAATCCTCTTCGGTACCGAATGCGGCACTTCCGACACTACCTCCGGCCTGGCCAGCAATCCCGCGAATGGCCTGGCAGGCGAGATTCTCATCGCGCAAGGCGGGCGCATGCTGATGGCGGAATGCACCGAGTGGATGGGCTGCGAGAATTGGCTGACGGAAAAGGCAGCCAGCCCGGCCGTGGCCGAGGCGATCTTGTCTGGCGTGCAGCATATGGAAGCGCGCGCCCTGGCCAGCGGCGAAGATATCCGCGGCTCCCAGCCGACCGGCGACAACATGGCCGGCGGGCTTTCGACCATTGAAGAGAAATCGATGGGCGCCGTGAAAAAGATCGGCGACAGTCCGATCATCGAATACCTGGAAATCGCCGAAGCGCCGACGAAGTCCGAACCCGGCAATTATTTGATGTACGGGCCCGGCATGGGCGCGGAGAGCATCAGCAGCATGGCGGCGGCCGGCTGCCAAGTGCTGACATTCTGCACCGGCGGCGGCCACACCTCCAACCATCCCATCATGCCGACCATCAAGGTGACTGGCAATCGGCAATCCTTTGAGCTGATGCGCGATACGGTCGATGTCGATGTCAGCGGCGTCTTCACCGATGAGATCACTCTGGCGGAGGCCGGGCAGATCGTCTATGACGAGGTCGAGCGCGTCTGCAGCGGCTATCTGACCAAATCCGAGGCGCTGCGCGATAACAACAGCTTCGCCATTCATCGGGTGGGGCCGAGCATTTAGTTGCTTGAGACGCATTCGCGCTGGCTGGGTCCCTCTATCCCGGCGCATCATCGCCAGGCAGCGTCAACGCGCCCTGCGGCGGCAGCGGCGCTGCCCTGAATTTGCAAAATGGCACAATCGCGCTATACTCCTGCTTATACGAGTTCGCATTGACCCGCATTCCTGGAGACGCTGCTGATGCGATCGCCTCAAGCTCACTCCCGCATGTTTGCTTCTTTACCCCCGTTGCCGCTGATGACGCTGGCGCTATTCCTGTTGCCGCTGCTTGTCATCGCTCTGGGCGGGGGAGCGGCCTGGACGCAGGCTTCCTCAACGGCTTCCGAGCAGCTATCAAACTTCAGCGTCTCAAACATCACACATAATTCAGCGACCATTTCCTGGAGCGACAGCGATGCGAGCGCCGGCTACGCCATGGTGCAAGTGAATGGGACTGATGTTGCAAAAAATGTGATGGCACAAATCGTCACTCTGACCAACTTGAAACCCGATACCGTTCAAAACATCAGAATCTTGAAGATCAGCTCCGATTCCAGCATTGTTGATAATCTGAAAGGCAGCTTCCGCACCCTGAGGGCGCCCCTGCCCAGTACGGCGCTGTCCAACTTGCGCATATCGAATATCAGCTATGCCACGGCGCGGGTCGATTGGGATGACGCCCTGCCAGACGTCAAGGTAGATGGCATCAAAATTTTTACAAAAGCCTATCTCAATGGAGAACTGATCTTCGAGCGTCGCCATGACTCGCCGACTTATATCGACCTGAAATACCTGAAGGCCGACAGCGATTATACCCTTGAGATTCGCAAAGGCGCTGACACGTTGACGGGCAGCTTTAGGACCTTGGTGAAAACCGATCCAAAGCTGAGCAATTTTAGCGTGACGAAACTTACGCATAATTCGGCGACGATAAACTGGAGCGACAGCGACATCCATGATGGCTTTGTCACGATTTGGTTGAATGGGAGCATACTCGATCCCAGCGAGATAAAAGGCAGGACAAGCTGGGAGTTGACGGGCTTGCAGCGCCACAGGATTTATCGCATCACCATCAGAAAGTATATCCGCCATGCGCAAGTCGATAATAAGGGTAGGGAGACATCGGTCAGGTACACGAATCCCTC
>JAJDUC010000034.1 GCA_022826865.1 Anaerolineae bacterium | reverse complement strand
CGCCCGTTGAAAATGGCCTGCAAATTGCGGGCGTTTCAGCGGGTCGCGTAGACACTGACCGACAAACGCCCCTACGGATTACATAATTTGAGGGGAAAATGTCATTTATCGGCGCAATTTAAATTTGATGCGATTGCCCTGGCGATCTAAACCGACGTTCGCAAGTCCAGTCGAAAAACGATACAGTTCTGGGGCGAGCGGCCCATCAAGACTGAACAATATTGATAGCATCCAAGTTGTAATACCGCTCCGCACATATTTTCTCGATATATTGCGATACTTCCTTGCCCATCAGAAAAATCCCCAAGTTAAAATCCAGAGGCGACACTTCGACATCCCGGATTTCGCTGTCGCGCGCTTGAATGAGCTGCTGGTGGCGCGCGTCCCAATCTCTGGCAAAGGCGGCGAAATCAGGGATCTGCTTGACATGTCCAAACGTGATGCCGACGGACACTGTTATTACCAAGACCAGGCCAATCACAGCTTGCATCGTGATCCATCGCTGATCCGCTCCTGAAATCGCCCATGCGCGCTGGATCAGAAATGCAATATACGCGCCCCAAATAAGCCCGATGATAACGTGTACGTAAGCGCTGGGCGCCAGTCCGCGCGGCGTTACCCAGCCGCGTCCATAAAGCGAACCGGCCGCCAGCGCCGCTGTCGTGGCGATTAGCATTATGTACGAGAGTGTGGCCGGCAAGGCAAATTTTTTGGCGCGCCGATCGGCGACAAATTGCGATAGCTGCAAAGCAAGCGCGCCGAGAATTGTCAGCGCGCTCACCAAAAGATAGGTGTACGCTTTGATGTGGATGCTGCGCAGCTGCGTCATAAAGAAGAGCAGAGCAACGCCGAGAAGAACAAAAGTCGAGCACATCATCAGACCGTTTCGCTTGGTGCGAAGCAAAGCATCTATCCGCTTGCGCCACATCAGCGCAAAAAATAAAAAAGAAGTGGCCGCCAAGTTGATTGCCACAACCGTCGAAAACGCATAACTGAATCGTCCGGCAACCTGCGGCAGATCGCTTACATGTGTCCAAAGGATGGGAACAAAAATCAACTGAACGAGCAGGCAGAGCCAGATCGGCAAGCGCGCAGAAGTTCTCGGTCGGTCTTGTAGAGCCGTTCTGCTCGGCTGATAGAGAACCAGCGTCGCGCATAGCCCAAGGCCAAACAGCAGCATAAAACCGGCAAAGGCCTCCTCATGCGTGAGATATTGAAATGTCGAATCCAGCGTTCTTTTCAATAATTCTGGCGCCGCTCTTACCTGCTCGACTGTCGATCCATCTTCAATACTCGCGACACGAATGCCGAGACCGGGAGAAATGAGATGGACGAATAGCGCAGCGAGGGTTCCGAGCCAGCCTGCGAGGAACAGGATCAAGAAACGCCAGCGAATCGATGATGCCAGGAATACAACAATGAATGCGATAGCGAGCGTCAAGTATGTAAACTCAAATACCACAAACATTTCTGATGCCCCGCCCAATACGAAGGCAATCGCGGCGCTTGCGACTATATGCAAACAAGTCGCCAATGACGACCGGACCCGGCAGGCCCTTTCCAGCAGGAGGGCGAGGTACATGATTGATAATACGGCCGGCAATGTATAACCAATGCTGGCGTTATACCAGTACATGGATTCCGGCGATATGAATGCGTTAATCGCAGCGGCTGTGACCAACAGAGAAATGATCCAAAGCGCTATTCGGTTTGGCCGTCCGCTCAAGAGACTCGCGACAATGCGATGCAAAAGCCAATAGAGACCCACGGTGGACAACACGACAATAGCAAGCGGCATGAGCGAAGTTGCCAGAACATCTATTGGGGCGAATACAGAATGCAAAAAGACTCGCGAAAAAGAAGCCGTATGCGTGTTGTAGTAATGCAGAATAACTTGCCAGGCATCCTTGCCTCTGGCTACTGCGAATACACAATGTTCGTCTATTATCAGCCGGCTGAAATGTCCCAAATACGCAAACAGAAACGCAGGAACGCCGGAAAGCAAGAGCAGCAAATATGGCCAAATGCGCGGTCTCGTCATCGAATGTCTTTACGACTGAACACGGCTGATATTGTCGATTTCGTAATACGATTGCGCGCAGCGACGCCCGATGCCGAACCAATTGTCGTATCCCATCGCCACATACTGCGACAGGCTGAATCCTAGATACCGGACTTCGACATGATTCTGTCCAGCGTCGCGCGCTTGCAGCAACTGCTGGTGGCGCGCGTCCCACTCCCTGGCGAAAACGGCGAAGTCAGGAATCAGCTTGGCATGGCCAAGTACGATGCCGATGGTCACCGATGCCGCCAGCAACAGGCCTAGCGCGCCATGGACGGCTGTCCACCGCTTGCTTAATCCTGACCGCAAGCGCAAGCGCTGAAGCAGAAATGCGAAATACGCTCCCCAAATGAGCCCGGGAATAACTTGCAGGTAAGCTATCGGCGCCAGCATGCGCTCCGTCACCGAGCCTCGGCCATAAAGCGAAACAGCCACCAGGGCAACAGTTGTCGCGATTGGCATGATAAAAGAAAGCGTGGCCAGCCGGGCAAAGCAATTGGCGCGCTGTTCGGCAATGCAGAACGACAGTTGCCAGCCCAGCGCGCATAGCGTTGTAAGGGAAGAAAAGAATAGGTACGCGGCCGGCTTGTAGTCGATGTTCCGGACCTGCGTCATGGCAAAGAGCGTCACAACATAAAGCAATACACATATCGAATATGTCATTACCCCGTTTCGCCTTGATTCAAGCGCCCAGCTTTTTCGCCTGCGCCACAGAAGCAGAGTTGCCATCGCGGCGATGGAAAGCGCGTTGGCCGCCAGCGCCATCGCAAATGCGTAACTGAAGCGACCAGCAACCTGTGGGAGATCGCTGACATGCGTCCACAGAACTGGAACAAACAGCAGTTGGAGCAAGAGACAAAGCTGGAGCGGCCAAATTTCAAGCTTTATCGCTTTGGCTGGCGCGGGAGTTGGCCTGGGACGATATAGAATCAAGGTCAGCGCAAGCCCCAGGCCAAACAGGAGTATGAAGCCGGCAAAGGCCTCCTGATGCGCCAGATACTTCAAAGTCGGTTCAACAGCTCGGCTTAGAAGCAACGATCCCGTGCGAATCGGCAGGTGTGGTCCAGCTTCGATGTCTTCGATCCGAAGACGGGTCCCGGGAGACAGGAGATGAATGGCTAGCGCCGCGACCGTCCCTAACATGCCTGCCAAGAACAGGGACAAGAAGCGCAGACGAAGGGATGACACGAGGAGAATGGCGCTGAAAACGAGGGCAAGAGCCAAAAGCGCGAACTGAAATACCACAAACATTTCAGACGCCCCGCCCAGACCGAATGCTATCGCGGCGCTTACCGGCACAGCCAGGCGCATCGTCAGGGTCGACCGTTCTTTGTGGGCGATCTCGAACAGCAGGGCGAAATACAGGATGCAAATTGCGGCCGGCAGCGCATAGCCGGTGTTTGCGTTATACCAATAGAAAGATTGTGGCGTTACAAAAGCGTTAATCGACGCCGCCGCGACCAGTGTTGAGATGATCCAAAGCGCGATACTGTGGGGACGGTAAAGGAGAAGACTGGCAACTACTCGACGCAGAATCAAATACAAGCCTGTGATCGAGAAAACTACCACTGCGAGTGTCGTAAAAGCGGTCGCCAATTCATCAATCGGGGCTAACAAAGAATGCAGCAGAAATCTGGAAAAAGAAGCGCTGTTCGTGCTGTTGTGGTACACGATCGCAGCCCAGGCGTCCATGCTTTTGGCGATATGAAACACGCAGTAGTCGTCTAAGATCAGCCGACCGAAATGCCCTAAATACGCGAAGAGGAACGCCGGTATGCCCGCAAGAATGAGAAGTGGAAACTGCCAAATGCGCGATCTTATCATCGTGCGCCTAAATTGTTGAAGCGGTAACGGAGCGGCGACAGACCATGACTTGAGACCGGACAAGTTTGCTGGCAGCGCCGCTAGATTATGCAGTATACATGCTCGAGTCTTGATTGACGCTGCCGGCTTCAACAAATTCGCGAGTGTTTGAGCGGCGGCCTCACATCATGTGGCTTTTCTTCGTTCAAGTTTTTAAGCTGCGCAGTCGCGTAAACAACAAGAGTAAACTCTGCCCATACCTGACTCATAAGGCTGGCGAGCAACTCGTCAGGAACGAACAACGCTGATATTGTCGATGTCGTAATACAATTGCGCGCAATTTCTCTCAACATGATCCGACATGTCCTTGCCCAACAGAAAATACGACAAGTCATATGCCAGCGGCTCAACTTCGACGTCTTGAACGCCATTCTCACGCGCCTGTAACAATTGCTGGTGGCGCGCCTCCCACTCTCTGGCAAAAACCGAGAAGTCCGGAATTTGCTTGGCGTGACCGAAGGCGATACCGGTCGCCACTGACGCAAGCAATACAATCCCGATCGCGCCGGAGACTGGAATCCAGCGCTTGCTAGCTCCTGACCGCAAGCGCAAGCGCTGAATCAGAAATGCGAAATACGCCCCCCAAATGAGCCCGGGTATCACTTGCAAATAAGCTATTGGCGCCAGAATGCGCTCCGTTACCGAGCCGCGGCCGTATAGCGAAACAGCCACCAACCCAGCGGTTGCCGCGACAGGCATGATATAGGAAACGGTGGCCAGCAGTGCAAACCTTTTAGCGCGCGGTTCCGCCGTCAAAGGCGCAAGCTGCCAGCCCAGCGCGCCAATAAATGTAAGCGATGTAAAGATTAGGTAGGCGGCCGCCCTAATGTCGATGCTTCGCAACTGCGTCATGCCGAACAGAACAGTCACGAACAGCAATATAGAAGTCAAATAAAGTGGCAAGCCATTTCGATTTGTGAGAATAGACTGCGCGACTCGTCTTCGCCAAAGCAGCATGGCCAGTATGACAAGGAGGGAAAGCAAGTTGACGACCAGGACCGTGGCAAAAGCATAACTGAAGCGATTCGCTAACTGAGGCAGATCACTTGTGTGCGTCCACAAGATCGGCACAAAGAGCAGCTGCGCAAACAGGCAGAGCCAGAGCGGCGCGGTCCCGAGCGTCAGAGATTTTGATTGCCCCGCCGACATGACAGGACGATACAGTAATAGGGTTGCGACGAGCCCAAGGCCAAAGAGAAGCATGAAACCGGCGAATGTGTCCTGCTGCGCCAGATAATGCAGGGTTAGCTTCTGTGAGCTGCTCAGAAGGTCGGGCAGAAATCGAATCCGCGCGATGGGTCCAGCTTCAATTGCCTCAACCCGAGCATACATGCCGGGAGAACTGAGATGCACCATCAGCGCCGCCGCGTTCCCCAACCAGCCGGCGAGAAAAAGGGACAAAAAGCGACGCCTGAGGGATGGCGCAATGAACAGAATGATGTAAACGATAGCGACCGTCAGAAATGCAAACTGGAAGACGGCGAACATTTCCGATGCCCCGCCCAAGCCAAAGGCTATGGCGACACTTGCCACCAGCCCCAGGTACTGCGCGAACGCTGACCGGTCCTTGCCGGCCAATGCGATTAATAGCGCGAGATAGATGATGAAAAGGGCGGCGGGCAAAGTATAGCCAGTACTTGCGTTGTACCAATAAAACGATTCAGGCGAAGCAAAGGCGTTAATGGCCGCGGCCGTAATCAGAAGCGAGATGATCCAGTTTGCTATTCTATGCGGCCGGCCCCGCAGTAAAGTCGCGACCGCCTGTCGCAGGATCCAATAAAGACCGATGGTCGACAAAGCGACAATGGCAGGCGGCGTCAAGGCGACCGCGAGGACTTCGAATGGAGACAAAATCGAGTGCAGCGCAATTCGCGACCAGGACGCTGACTGCGTCTCGAAGTAGAAGAGTATGCCTTTCCAAGCATCCATGGTTCGTTCCGCGTGGAACGAGCAATAGTCGTCTACGATTAAACGACTGAAATGCCCCAGGTACGCGAAGACAAACGCCGGAATGCCCGCGAGCAAGAGAAGCGCATATTGCCAATTTCGCGTTCTGAGCATCGACAAGTTGGACCGTTAATTTGAACGCTTTGAGCAGATAACTTGGCTCTGCGACCTAGCAAGTATACACGAACAAAGACTCGCATGAAGATAATATAAGTGAGCGCGCCGGGTCAAATTCAGCTTGCCTGTGTCATGGATATGCGCCTAGCGCCGCCCCATCAAGAAATCGGGCTAGGGTTCGGTTACCGTGACCGAGTCCAGATCGTAGAAGTAAGTGGAGATCTTCCCCATAGGCAGGCCCCGGGACGAGACATAAGCGGTCATGTCAAAGCTGTAGGGCGCAACCACGACATCGCGTTCTCCACTGTTGCGTAATTGAACGATGCGCGCGTGCCGCGCGTCCCATTCGCGGGCATAAGCCCTGAACTCCGGAATGAGATCCAGGCGCGGCGAGACGACGCAGCCAATGACAAGCGCCGCCGTCAGCAGGCTTCCCGCTGCGACAGTCCAATCCATCAGTTGCGCGGCCGGCGCGGCCGATTGACGCGCGCGCTGAATTAGAAAGCCGAGAGACGCGCCCCAAACCAAACCAAGAACGACTTGCGACAGAGACGACATAACGAGCGTGCGCTCAAAAACATAACCCAATGAATAGAGACCGACCGCGACCGGCAATGCGACGCCGGCGAAACCAAGCCCTAGCGACAGCAGCGCGGCCCGATACGCGAGCCGCGTCGGCCTGTCGCTATTCGGCGCCTGCAAAAGCGCGCCAAGAATAGCCAGGAGCGCCAGGGCGCTGACGAACAGGTATGCCGAGGCCCGAGCCGAGGAGCCTCCGTACTGCGCGCCGGAAAGCAACAAGAAGGCAGCGAGCAATACCGCCGCGGACAGCCGCGATGCGGCGTCACGACTGCGATTGAGCCAGGCCTCCAATTGTTTTCGACGCCAAATGGCGAGACTGAATACAAGCAGGAAGAGTATCTGCAGACAGCGCGGGATAGTGACAGCAGCCTCGGAAATCGCGATTTCCGCAGCCTCAGCGCCGCCGGAGAGCCAATTGGACGGGACCAAGATCAATTGCAGAAACAGGCCAAGAGCCAGGGGAGCGGGGTCCAACTTGAGTGATAGGCCGGCGGCTTGCGGCGATTCCCGGCGGCAGACGACCATCGCCGCAGCCAGACCCGCGACCAGCAAGAGCAAGAAACCGAGGATGCTTCCACGATTGCCGATGATCGCATACGCGGACTCAATGGTTTGCCAAGCGAGTTCGGGCAGCGCTTGAACCGGACTTGTATACTCCAGCGTTTCCGTCTGCTCGACGCGGATGGCCGAGCCCGGCGCCGACAGTTGAACGATTAAGCTGAGGGCGCTGCCGGCAAGGCCGGCGGCAAACAACCCGGCCCGGGTCTTGCGATATAAGCCGGCGATATAAATACACAGACCGACGAGCAGCAGCATGGAGAGCATTTGCAGCAGGGCATAGAGCTCGGACAGCCCGGCAATGACAAAACAAAGCAGGGCGAAACCTGAAGCAGTTAAGATAAACGCAGCGTTCGAGCGAATGCGGGGCGCCAGCTCCAGCGCCAGACCAACCAGGACCAGTAGAGCCCCAACCGGCAAGGTGTGCCGCAAGGCGGCTGTGAAATGGTAGAAAGATTCCTCCGTATGGAAGCCAATGAGAGTGGCGAATGCGCCAAGCGCAGCCAAGATGACCGCGATTGCGGCGCGATTCCGGCGCAGCCCAAGGCCGCGCAAGAGATGCGAGATGATCCATGCCAGGCCCGCCGTGTAAATCACAATGAGCGCAGCCGGCATCAGAGGCGGCAGGAATTCCGGTCCCAGCGGCGTCAGCGCCTCGTAAGCGACGATAAAGGTGTAGCTGCCATGCCAGCTATTCCACCAGTGCCTGAAATTGTCGCGGAATCCAAGTCGAAGCACGGTGGAGAAATAGCTGTAGTCATCGCCCATCAAGCGGCTGAAATGCCCCAGATAGGCGAAGAACGCGGCCGGCAGCAAAGACAGCGGCGGCAGGAGCCGCTTCAGCGCCGAACTCTGCGCCAAACGCGCCGGCTTGCCCAGGATTCGCAAGCTCTAACCCGCCCCTTCAGTGGCCGGGGATAGCGTCAGCGCCGATTCAGCCCGATGGCCTACCTGGTCAAAGGCCAGCGCCCTGAATTCGGTTTCGCCCTCGGTTTCCAGATGATATTCAATGCCGTAAGGCCAATCACGATCAACAGCGAGGAGTTCGTCTCCGCGATAGAACTCGACGCGCTCAATGCCCAGATTGTCGCTGACATCGGCCACAAAAGCGATCGCCTGCCCCAAAGCGTATTGGGCGCCGTCATTGGCGGTCCCCAGCTTTAGCGCCGGCGGTGTATTGTCAAAGGTCAGCAACTTGCTGTCCGATTCCCAATCACCATTCTCAAACGTCACGGTCAGGCGCAAACTATAGATGCCGCTGAAGAGCGCGGTCTCCCATTCCGTCGCGATTTCGCCGCCGTCCGCGGCCGCCTGCCACTCGCCAATCGCGATCCAGCGCTCGGGATTGACATCCGCCCCATACTCGAGCAGCCAGCTTTCGGCCCCGGGGCGGTTGATCCGGCCGCGGACCGCGACGCGGGCGCCAAGATAGGCATATTCAGCCGGCGATAAGATCTGCGCGGGCTTGGCGCTTGAATCGCTAGCATCCGAGCTGTAGCTGCTCGGCGGCAGCGGTTTCCCGTTCTCTTGCCACCAGTTCAGAATCTCTTCCGGCGGCAGAAAATAGCTCGCTCGTTCGCGCAGCTGCGCCGGCGTATTCACCGTCGACAGGTGGCCGGTCGAACGATTAATCTCGACAGTTTTCCAAAAGTCGTCGCGCCGCAGCCTTGAGCCAGCCGGCACAATCTCCCGTCGAGTTGGGCAATGATCCGTGGTTGCGGGCAGCAAGCCCGAGATTTCGCAAACCAAAAATTCTTCCACATCGGAAGGCGCTCGCCATTCTCCACCCGGCAAGGCCAAACGCTGATGGGCATAATCCATCAGCGAGCGCCAGACCGGCGCTGTGCCCGCGCGCTCATAGGGATTGAGGCTCATCGCCCTATCATCTTCGCGATCCATGTGAAGCGCCAAGACCAGGTCGGGTGTATAGCCGACGGTCCAGTTGTCCCGGCTGTCGGCGCTAAGCCCGTCGATTACCGCCACTTCTCCGGGCAATTGCAATTCTGGATCGGGCCCGCCCAGCGCCCTTTGGCGCGCGTCAGAATCCGCCAGCACATGATTCGCCATGTAAGCCAGGCTCGGCTCAATGACAGCCGTTTCTTTAGAGTCGCGTTCCATTTGCTCCAGTGACCAGATCAGGTTGCCGGCGCTATCTTCGATTCTTATGATCGCCACCGGTTCATGCCCGCGCAAACCGGGCGCGGGCGGCGGCGCAGGCAATCCGCGCAGCTTGCCGAGAGAGGCCAGAACGCTGAAAGTGTAGGCGCTTTCCATTACAGAAACTTCCCCGCCGCGCTCCAGCACATCCAAATGATAACGTCCGCCATCCAGGCTGCTGAAACCCAAAGCGCGGGCCATGTCAATCGCAGACGCGATTCCATTTGCATTCGCGACTTGCGCCGCGGGCGGCAAAAGTCCAGCAGCCATGGCATCGCGCAGGTTCATCGGCCCGCGATGGCGGCCGTCGGCATTGGCCGCCGCATAGATAAGCCCCGCAGAGGGACCGGGATAGGTTTGCGGAATATCGTAGACCATGGACGCCGGCGTATATTCGCGGCGCAGAAAGGCGTCCATATAGACAAAGGGCTGCAGCAAGATTCCAGCCTGATGAAGCGGCGCGGTCGCTTCGCCCGCCATGCTCAGAATCTGTCCGCTGTTTGCATCGATCAAGGTCAAAGCGCCGCGGTCCGGGGGGGCAATTAACTCGCGGCTCGCCGACGACAAAGCCCGCGCCGCCTCACAATCCGAGCCGTCCATGGCGCTGACCGCGGCGGTTTCACCGCGCAACTGCCGCAAATGCGCCCGAAGCAGGCATTCCGATTGCAATTGCAGATCCAGATCAAGCGCCGTCGTGATTTTGAGCCCGCCGCGGGCAATCAGCCGGGCAGCATCCAAACCGAGCCCGCTGAGGATGTATTCCGCTTGCGCGCGGGCATGCTCAACGAATGCAGGCGCGAAAGGGCCGGCCCGCGCCGCCGTCTCGCGCGGTTTCATTTCTTGGGAGGCGGCTTTATCAAAGGCCGTTTCGTCGATCGCCCCGGTTTCAAGCAACTTGAATAGCAGATCTGCCCCGCCTTCCCTTGCGCCCGCCGCCGACGAAAAGGGATTGACCGACGGCTCGGCGCCAACCGCCGCCAGGACCGCCGCTTCCATAAGGGAAAGCGACCCGGCGCTTTTGCCCAGATAGACCTGCGCCGCGGCCTCAATCCCGTAGGCGTCATGTCCGTAGCGCTGGCTATTGATTCGCCATTCCAGCAGTTCTTCCGAGGACATCGTCCGCTTGCTCTCGGCGGAGAAGACGATTGCCAGCAGGTCCTGGTCCAAGCCGCTTGCTTGCGCGCGCGGCAGAATCGTCTCGCGCGCCAATTCGCCAGCGATGCTTCCGTCCGGTTCAAGTGGCAGGCCGAGGATATAGCGCCACAGTTGCAGCAGGGTAAACAGGGGGTCGAACGTCGCGCCTTCGCCCGGGATGTTGCGCTCCGTCGCGAGCATGGCGGCGTCTATGAATCCCGGCGGCATGTCCTCGAGTTTGAGCCAGCGCTCCTTTTCGCCCAGAGGATCAGCCACGCTGTGGATGACGCGCCTGCCATCGCGGTCATAAAACTGCGTGACGCCGGCCGCTGCATTGGAAAAGATGCCCGCTTCCACCGCGGGCAATGCGCTCGCCGCGCGGCCATATAACCAAACCGATAATCCCAACCCGGCCAACAAGGGCGCCGACGCGAGCGCAGAGGGAAGGCAAATAAGGAGAAAGAGCCATATTGCGGAACGCCGGCCTCTCTGTTTGCGGCGGCGTTTGCGTTCGCGGCGGCGACGAATGACCCGCGGGACACTGGGCATATTTCTGCTCGTAATCGTGGACGAAGCGCCAGATTCCAGTTTACTTGCTTTTTCCGCGGACGCTATCGAATTGCCACCGGCGGCGTCCCATCATTCAGGTCGGCCGGTCAAACAAAACGGCTGAGTCTTCGCCTCAACCGCCCATCGCGGCAGACCGCAGTAAACGATTCAGTCGGAGTCCAGATACTTGCGCAAGCCATCCCAATCGTCATTGGCGGCAAATTCCGCCTGGGTTGACCAGGTCTCCAGCCGGTTCGGCCGGCTGCGATCGGCTTCGTCGAAAATCGCTTCCAGGCGCTCGATTGAAGCCACCGCCAGTTGCGCGTAAGTGCTGATGCCGGCGTCATTCAGAACGGTTTGAAACACCGCGCCGATGCCGTTGAGTTTCGTTAGATCATCCGGCTCGGCGCTGTCCCTATCGCCTTCGCGCCGGACTAACGTGCGCCGCGCCAGGTCTTCGGCTTCACGCGCGGCGTCTTCCGCGGCCCCAACAGAGTCGGCATCTTGTTCCGCCATGGCGTCGCGGCGCATCCAAATCCAGAACAGGACCGCCACCGCCGCCAAGCCAATTGCCCAGGAGAACATGTCGCGGTTCCCGTCGGCGCTAACCGCGACATTCAGCGCCAATACAATCGCAAGCGCCAGCGCCATCACCGCCAACATGTTCTTCGCTTCCTGACTGAGCTTCATGTTTTTCATCCATCGCATGCTGTCGTCCGATTCGGCTCAGATTATAGCATATCGCGGCGGCCAGAACCTTCCCCTGTCTTGCCGCTTCCGCTCGCTGGCGCCTCCCCGCCGGGTCTTGCTCCCAAGGCAATTGCATCAAAATCATAATGAGCGGTTCGCTACGAAAATTGCGAATATGTAGGGGCGTCTCGTGAGACGCCCGTTGAAAATGGCCTGCAAATTGCGGGCGTTTCAGCGAAACGCCCCTACGGATTACATGATTTGAGGGGAAAATGTCATTTATCGGCGCAATTTAAATTTGATGCGATTACCCTGGCCTTGCTCCATTGACAATGGCAATCGCGCCGCCAAAGGCGGTACTATTGACTGCGACAAGTCCAAACTGGCGGGGCCGGCAACATGGATAACACCTTTGGAAAACTCATCAGCGATGAGCTCAAGTTGACCAATCACCGCGCGCTTTTGAGCGGCCTGCAGCATCGGCACAATATATCCCCGCCTGATCCGGCGCCGGGTGAAAGCGTCAACGTTTACATCGTCACGCGGTCGGAGCCGGCTATCCATAGCGCCGAACTCAAATACACGGCCGATGGATCGGACCCGCGGACAAGCGCGGCCGTCGCCGCAGCATTCCATCCCGTCCATACCGAGTGGGATACATTGCTTTGGGACTATATCACCTTCTGGCAGGCGGAAATTCCGGCCCAGGAAGACGGCACAATGGTGACCTATTTCATCAGGGGCCTGACGGCGGACGGCGATGAGATCTACGCTGACTTTCCCGATGCGGACGAGCGCGTTGAACACGCGACCATGCTGCATTTCAGAAATATTCCGGCGGACACGCCCTTTACACCCTCGCCCCAGACTTCGATCCCGCTGTTTTGTTACCACGTCGACCGCCTCAATTGTCCGGAATGGGCAAGGGACGCCATCGTCTATCATATCTTTCTCGATCGCTTCTATGCAGGCGACGGCCAGGAATGGAAGCAGAACACTGACGTGGAAAAGACCTGTGGCGGGACGCTCTGGGGAGTTCGCGACAAGCTCGACTACCTCGCCGACCTCGGCGTCAACTGCCTCTGGCTCAGCCCGACCTGGAAGAGCCCCAGCCATCATGGGTATGACGTCGCCGACTATGATCTCGTGGAGCCGCGGCTCGGGGGCGAAGAAGCGCTGCGCGCTGTCGTTGAAGGCGCGCAAAAGCGTGGCATCCGCATCTTGCTGGACCTGGTGGCGAACCATCTATCGAATGATCATCCGATATTCCTGGATGCCAAAGCGAGCGAAAAAAGCCAATACCGCGACTGGTTCATATTTGACGACAAATACCCGCATGGCTATCGCAGCTTTTTCAATGTGGAGCAGATGCCCAAGATCAACCTCGAGACGCCCGCGGCCCGCGACTGGATTATCGGCAATGCCATCAAGAGTCTGCGGCAATTCGATGTCGATGGCTTCCGCCTGGATGTGGCGGCCGGGGCCGGCCTCAATTTCTGGACGCACTGTCGTCCGCGCCTTCGCGCTGTGAACCCGGAATGCCTGCTCATCGGCGAAATCATCGACACGCCGTCGGTTCTGCGCGCGTATCGCGGGCGGCTGGACGGCTGCCTCGATTTCTCCATGAATGAAGCGCTGCGCCAGACCTTCGCCTGGGGCGGCTGGGGGGAAGAGCGCATGCGAGCATTCATCGAGGGGCACAGCAAATACTTCGGCGCGGACTTCCTCCTGCCGACTTTCGTCGACAACCACGATATGGATCGCTTTTCTCTCATCGCCGGGGACGACAGCGAGAAGCTCAAGCGGGCCGCGCGGGCGCAGATGCGGCTACCCAATCCGCCAATCATTTTGTACGGTACGGAAGTCGGCCTGCGCCAGCGCATCAGCGCGCGCGAAAGCACGCTTGACGCCTGCCGCGAGCCGATGGTTTGGGACGAGCGGCAAGATCAAGATCTGCTCGACTTTTACAAGCGGGAAATAAGCGAACGCAAGCAAAGGAAAGGCTGAAGCCAATGATTATAGGCGTGACCGGCGTACCCGTCGATGACCAGGAAAAAGCGCTGCAATTCTACACCGAGACGCTCGGTTTCCAAACCAAGTACGATATGCCCCTCGGCAATCCCGAAGGCGACCGCTGGCTCACGGTCGTCTCGCCCGAGCGGCCGGAGGGCGTCGAACTGCTGCTGGAGCCGAATCGCAATCCCGTTACCTTGGCCTTCCAGCAGGGGCTGATGGAACAGGGCTTCCCCGCGATTATTTTCAATGTCGCCGATGTCCAGGCCGAATACGAGCGGTTGAACGGGCTGGGCGTCGCATTCAATGGGGAGCCAATCGATATTGGGACCGCAATCATAGCGATCTTCAACGACACCTGCGGCAACTTGATTCAGATCATGCAAGTGAAAAGCGCTTAGATTCAGCGGTTCTCGCCGATGCGCAGAATCCACGCAAAGGCAAAAGTTTGGCGGGGGCGGCGCAACTGGCCGCCCGCAGATCTCCTCAACTAGGCCCCGCCCTGCCGCAGAAGGCGCAGCGCGCTTTCCGCCATGACGCCGACGCCGATGGACAGGCAGCCTTCATGAATGTCAAATATCGGGCTGTGATGCGGCCGATTGACATCGTCCAGCTTTGCGCCCAATCGCAGCATCGCGCCCGGCGCCTTCTGTGTCATGAAGGCGAAATCTTCGCCCGCCATGATCGGCTCGCCCTCGCCGGTGTTCTCTTCGCCGAGCAGGTCGCTGCCGACGGCGCGGATCAGTTTGGCGACGCCCGGATCGTTGAAGAGCGCAGGGTAACCGGTTGAAATCTTCAGTTCGTAATCGCCGCCGAAAACCCGCGCGAGCGCAAAAGCCTCTTCCACCAGCCGATGAATCTCCTCGCGCGCTTCTTGCTCAAATGTGCGGATCGTGCCCGTCATCAGGACTTCGTTTGGAATGACATTATCGGCGATTCCGGCGTGAATTGTGCCGACTGTCACCACCGACCGCTCGGTTGGGCTGCGCCGCCGCGAGCGGATTGCCTGCAGCGCGTTGACAACCTGCGCCTGCAGCCAGATCGGATCCAGGCCATCCTGCGGCGCCGCCCCGTGCGTGCCTTCGCCGATGATCCTCGCTTCAAAGACATCGGGCGCCGCCAGGGAAAATCCGTCGGTCACTTCGACCAATCCCATCGGCGAGCCGCTTGACACGTGGCAGGCGATCACAGCGTCCAAGCCCTCCAGCGCCTTCTCCTCTACCATCAGACTGCCGCCGCTATGGCCATCGGATTCACGCCATTTTTCTTCGCTCGGTTGGAAGAGCAGGCGTATTTCGCCCGACGGTCTATCCGGCAGTTCATTCAGCAGTTTGGCGACGCCGAGCAGCATTGATGTATGCGCATCATGGCCGCAGGCGTGCATCAAGCCGGGCGTCTGCGATTTGTACGGGACCTCGTTCGCTTCCTGAATCGGCAAGGCGTCCATATCGGCGCGGATGCCCACCGCCGGCCGCCCTTCCCCGATCCGCGCCACCACGCCCGTTTGCGCCACGCCAACTTCGGTTTCGATGCCCATGTCGCGCAAGGAATCCGCAACCAGTCGCGAAGTCCGCTCTTCTTCAAAACCCAGCTCCGGGTGCATGTGAATATCGCGCCGCCACTCGACCAACTGCTCTTGCATTTCATTGGCTTTTTCCAGAATCGACATGGCCCAGTCCTTATGTCCCGTCATTGCTGACACAATCTTACCGCAGAACCATCATGGCGGGAACATCAGTCGCGCTCGATCGTCAGCGGCGGATTGGGCATGTCGCGAGACGTCCGTTGAATATAGTCTTCATATTTCGGGCGTTTCAGGGGGTCGCGCAGGTCGCGTAGACACTGACCGCCGACACTGACCGACATACGTCCCTACAGATTACGAAAACTGAGGGAATCTGTCATTTATCAGCGCAAATTCATTTTTGTGCAATTGCCCGGCGCCATCATCTGCAGAGAGTCCAGTAACCAACAGTCCTCTGTACACTCACAGAATGCCTCATCTATTTCTTCAGGGATGCGAACAGCAAGCAATGCTGTGGGCGGGATATCGCGGTTCTACCCACTTAATGGGCAGCCGCGATTCGATGTTGGCCCCGCCTCCAGAGGACAGTCATCGTCCGCCGTATCAAGCCCGTCGTCATCGAAATCGCGGCAGCCGCGCGCCGTGCCCGGCGCGAATTCCTGCGGGCAGACGTCAAGGGCATCGCGAATCCCGTCCAGGTCGCTATCATCGGGATAGGGGCAGCCGGCATTGTCAGCGTATCCAAACTGTTCCGGGCAATTGTCGCTGTCGTCCGCTACGCCGTCAAAATCGGCATCGGCTGGGCTCTCAGCAAGGGTCGCGGCCGGCGTCGGCGAAGGCTCGACCCTGGCAGGAGAAGGGCTGATGACGGTCTGCGCGACAATGGTCTGGGCGGGAATGGGCGTCGGCGGCTGAAATTGCGCCGGCGTCGGCGGCAGATTGCTCACAGGCGTAAATGTCGGGGGGAGCGGTTGCCGCGCAGTTGGCGACGGCGAGGCAAAAAGCTCAGCGCCAAGTGGCGTGAAGGTAGGCGCCGGGCCCGCCTCGGTTGGCGAAGCCGCCGTCCATTCAACCGGCGCGCTGCCGATGATATATATGCCAAGACAATAAAAGGGAAAGGTTCCGGCGATGATCAACAGCATCAGCAGGCGCAAGCGCTGGTTCCGATTGCTCTGGCCCTGGATGACGTCGATCGTTCTCATCGGCTGCCGCGCTGTGGCTGAACGTTGGCAGATGGCTCGGCGCGTTCAGGGCGCCGGCGTCAAAGCTATTCTAGCGGAAGGGGCGAATCCTGCGCCGCCGCGCCCTTCAGATCGCGCAGTTGATAAAGCCGGCCATCGCTGAAGCCGCGCCGGCGATAATATTCGCGCGTGCCAACGGAGGAGATGACCGCCAGGACTTTGAATCCGCACGCTGAGGCCAAGTCGGCCGCTCGCTCAATCAAGCGCTTGCCGAGCCCGGCATGCTGCGCGCGGCCCGCCATAGCCGCGCCGATTCCCAGCGCCAATCCATAGACATGCACCTCGCGAATCATGGCGCAATTGCGCAACTCGGGCATCAATGGCTCGGTCTTCGGCGACGGCAGCGACAAGCGCAGGAAGCCGGCGATATCGCGCTCCTCGTTGATAAACTGCAGGAAGAGTTCCTCGCCTGAGCTTGTGCGGTAGCGCTGTATATCCAGTCGTAGATCTTGCTCGTTCACCGCTTTTACACGGATTTCGCGCGCGCGAATATCGGCGCTCTTCGCGCCCTGCCGCGCCATTTCCCGCTCGACAAGCTGCCGAAAGTTGGTCACCTTGTTGCCATCGACGATATCTGTGCCCGGGATATCGCGGATGACACGCGTCAGGCGACAATACTCGGGCGTCAGCTTGAAGCAAGCGACCAACAACTCCAAAAGCTCCTCATGGCTGTAGGGCCGCCAATCGCCCGCCTCGTACTGCTGCATGAGCTCGGCGCTTTCGATCAAGGAACAAGGGTAGATCTTCAATTCATCCGGCCGAAAGTCCGGGTCGGCAAAGATTCTCTCATAGTCTTCCAGGTCCGCCCCTGGGGACGAGCCATAGAGATTGGGCATCCAGTGGGCGTGGATCTTGAACCCGGCTCGGCGCAGCAGCTTGACCGCGCGCCTCGTCGCCGCGACATCATGCCCGCGCTTGTTCAGCGCAAGTACGGTGTCGTTCAAACTTTGGAAGCCGATCTGCACCTTTGTGCAGCCCAAGCGCCGCAAACGAATCACTTCGGCTTCGCTGATATGGTCGGGCCGCGTCTCGATGACCAAACCGACGGCGCGGCAGTTGGCCCTTTCGTTGTCCCGCTGCGCCGCCTCCAGTTCGTCCCAGGTCGCGTATTCGTCCGCGATGCCGCGTTCGCGTTCGCCCAGCGCGATCTGATCGGCCAAACCGCGCGAGCGGCGCATCTCGTCGGCATAGATCTGCTGGACCGTCTGGTTGTAGGATGCAGGCATAACCCGGCCCAGTATCGTCACGTTGCTGACGGGCTCCCCGGCAAACATGGACTTCTCGCGCAGGGCAGCCGCCACCTCATCGCGCCGGTCAATGCCCAGCCCAAAATCGCGCAGCGCGTCAAATATGCGCCTGACGAACCACAGCTGGTAAGTCTCCGGATAAAAGGACCAGGTGCCGCCCAGGATGATGATCTCGATCTTGTCGGTGGAATGCCCCAGATTGTGGTAGGTCTGCAAGCGCATCCAGGTCTGCAGGTAGGGATCAAAGGCGTTCTTTTCGGCGCGTTGGGCGCCGGGCTCGTCGGCCAAATAGCTCTTGGGCATGCGCACATCGTTTGGGCAGAAGATACAGGCGCCGGGGCAAGGAAAGGGTTTGGTCAACAAGGTGAGGGGCGTGACGCCGGACAGGGTTCGCACCGGCTTGCGCCGCAACTTGTATAGCAGCGCTTCATCATAGCCGGGCAGGCCGTCTTGCCCGGCAAAGGCGCGCCAGGCATCCACAAGATTCGCCAAGCTGTAGAATCCTTCGCCCGCCGGCTTGGGATGGCGCCGCATCAACTGCTGGTGCTCGCGCGGGTTCAGACGCCGCGGCGTGTCCAGTATGACCTTGAGCAAGGGGATCAGCCGCGCGCGATGCGCCTCAACATCAAATTCGTACTTGCTGTCTGTAAGCATCGCTCGTTCCGAAAGCGGCCATTCCCAACATTCTAGCGGCGAATCCCTGATTTATGAACCAAGAGCTCTAACCTGGGCCGGACAAAGGGCAATCGCTTCAAAATCATAATGAACCGTTCGCCAGGAAAATTGTAAAAATGCAGGGCGTCTCGTGAGACGCCCGTTGAAAATGGCCTGCAAATTGCGGGCGTTTCAGCGAAACGCCCCTACAGATTACGAAATGTGAGGGGAAATTGTCATTTATCAGCGCAATTTCAAATTGAAGCGATTGCCAAGACCGGACCCGGACAGAGCCGGGCTATTTCCACGTGGCGCTTTTTCGCTACACTAGGGTCCTTCGACAAGTTCGTTCTGAAATGCCATGCCCACTTTGCTCCCGCCATTCACACGCGCCTTGATGCGGCGCCCGTCCCCCAATTTCGCCGATGGCGAAACCACCGCGCCACATCTTGGCAAGCCGGACTTTGACAAGGCCATGCTTCAATACGAGGCCTATGTGGGAGCGCTGCGCGATTGCGGGCTTGAGGCGACGCTGCTGCCGGCCGATGATCGCTTTCCCGATGGACACTTCGTCGAAGACCCCTTCGTGATCTTCCGCGATCTGGCTTTTCACTGTCGCTCGGGCGCGCCATCGCGCCAAGGCGAAGCTGAATCGCTCAAGCCGCATCTCGCCGGATTGAGGACTGTCGATCCGCCGCCCGGCGCGCGGATGGACGGAGGCGATGTGCTGTTCTGCGCTGACCGCGTCCTGGTGGGTCTCTCGGCGCGGACCAACGCGGCTGGCTTTGCGGCTTTGCGCCGGGCATTGCAATCGGTCCAGGCGGACATATCTGTAGAACCTGTGCCCTTCAGCGGTGTATTACATCTCAAGAGCGGCTTAACCGAGTTGGCGCCCGGCGTTCTCATCAAAGATCCAGCCCTCAAGACGGACTTCGACCTGAGCTGGGCGGAGGTCATTCGCTTGCCGCCGCATGAGGGTTACGCGGCCGATGTGATGCCGGTCAACGACACGCTTTTCATCGCGGCTCATTGCCCGGCGGCCTTTGAGGCCGCCACAAAGTACCATGACCGGGTGATTGCCTTGGATCTGGGCGAGTTCGTCAAAATGGATGGTGGCTTGACTTGTCTTTCCCTTCGCTATTGACTCGGCCCGGCTCCCTGCTCCTGCTTGGGCTGGCATTCGTCAGCGCCTTTCACGCTATCGGCTGGGCGCAAGATCAGGCCTTGGGCCGCTGTTCGGCAAGACCGACATACATTCACGGCGAGTTGTATGTGGATAATGATCGCTGGTGCCCGGAAGAAATCCTGCGCGACCGGCAGATCGAGCCGCTCGCCTTCACGGCTATGGAAGTGGCGCCGAACGGCACGCTCTTCGCGGCGCGCCCGCTCAACGGCAGCGTCATGGCAATCCGAGATAGCGACGGCGATGGCCTGCCCGACTCCATGGCGACATACGCCGATGGGCTGACGCTTCCCAACGGCTTGGCCTTCCATAAGGGCGATCTCTACGTCGCCGGCGGCCCCAATATTTATCGTATCTCGCCAGCGGGCCGGGTGGAGACGCTGGTCGACGATCTGCCGTCCGGCGCCGGCTTCTGGACCGGCGGTCTGGCGATCGATAGCAAGGACAAGCTCTATGTCGCGGTCGGGGCGCCCTGTGACAACTGCGTTTATGCAGCGCCCGAGCGCGGCGCCATCTTGAGCATGAACCTGGATGGAAGCGAGCGGCAGCTACACGCCAGCGGTTTTCGCAACCCCGCCGATATCGCGCTATTTCGCGGTCAGCTATGGACGCTGGACAGCGCGCCGCTGCAGCGGGAGCGCAACGCGCTTGATGAACTGAACCTGGCGCAAGCCGGCGGCTGGTATGGCTTTCCGCAATGCCTGGGCGCGAATAAGCCAAACCTCGGCGCCGCCGACCTCGACTGCGCGCGGAGCATCCCGCCGGTCATGCAATTCGGGAGCGGCGCGAAACCGAGCAGCCTGGCGGCTTATCCGCACGATGTCATGTCCGGAACGGCCGACACCTTGCTGGTCGTGCTTAGTGGCGAGCCCAGCCAGATTGATATTGTCGGATACAAGGTCATCATGATCAGTTTTGACGATGCCGGCCGAGCGCTGGGCGCGACGATACTGATGCCTTACCGCTATGAAAGCGGCCGCCAAGCCTACACGCCATACACCGGCAACGGTCTTTTCTGGAGAAAGTTCATCCATGCCAACGAACAGGGCTGGGGCTTTTATCCGCAGCAGCCGCTTGCTGTGGCCGTCAGTCCCGAGGGCTGGATCTACATTAGCATTACCGGCGGGCGCATCATCGCCTTGCGGCCAAGACCGGGCGCGGCCCGCTTCCAGGACAAATATCCGCATTGGACGCCCATGAATCCGAACTTTGAGATGTCCATCACCCCTAGGCTCAGCGGCAGCTAGATCGCGCTCGGCGGACAGACAGGCGCGGCGCCCGGATGCGCCGGCATTGGCAGTTGCCGCCGAGCAGCGCTCTGGGTATATTTGCCTTGGCAGGCCCAATCGGCTGGATCGGCCATAACAGCGCATCGCTTGAAGGCGACCGTCCAGCCGCGCGCCCGCCATACTGGACCAGCGCTGCATCAAAAATGACAAGATGAACGCCCTCGATATCATCGCCGAAAACAAAATCGTCGCCATTGTCCGTCTCGACGATTTATCCGTCGCCAAAGAGCTTAGCGCGGCTCTCATCGACGGCGGCATACGCGCCATTGAATTCACCTTGACCAATCCGGCCGCGATTGACACGATCGCCGCGATCAAGGAGCTCGTGGACCCCGGGGTCGCGATCGGCGCCGGTTCAGTCATCTCGGCGGAGCAAGTCCGCGCTGTTGCGGCGGCCGGCGCCCAATTCGTCGTATCGCCCGTTTACAAGCGCGATGTGGTCGCCGCCTGCCACAAGCATCAATTGCCGGCGATGCCCGGCGCTTTTACGCCAACGGAGATTCTGCAAGCTTGGGAGCAGGGCGCGGCTGTCGTCAAAGTGTTCCCCGCCAACCATCTCGGGCGCCGCTACATCAAAGATGTGCTTGCGCCCTTGCCGCAGCTTCGGCTGATGCCCACCGGCGGCGTCACAGCCGAGAACATGCGCGAATTCCTTGAAAATGGCGCTTTCGCTCTCGGTGTCGGCTCGTCGCTGATCAACAATGAAGCCGTGGCCGACCGCGATTGGAAGCGGCTGCGGGATAACGCGCGGCGCTGCGTCAAACAGATCACGTAGCGGAATCTTCAATCCATCAGTTTCAGCAAGCGCTGGCAAGTATTCCAATTGCGGGCGCTGCCGACCAGGTTGAGAGCGCGCTCAATGCGCTTGTTGTCCAGTTTTGAGCCGGCGACGCCATCGGTATAGAAGATGTATAGCGCATTCCCGGCGGCCTGAATCATTTCGCGTCCGGGATTTTCCGTGCGCAATGCCGCGACCGCGACCGGCTCCGGCTCAGCGGAAAGGAAGACAATCATCGCATGCTTTCCGCGCTCCAATTGCGCCGCTGTGAAGGGCTGTTGCGCCAGAGCCGTCTTATAGTCTTCCGCCACGCGGAGAATTACCTGCGCCTCAAAACCAAAACGCTCGCAAATGCCCGCCTCGAGCCGTTTCTGCAGCCGCGCGAGATCGGACTCGTCGCTTTCGAAGACGGCATTGCCGCTTTGCAAGACGGTACGCGCCCCGCGCATGCCCAGATCCCCCAAGAGCGCGCGCAGATCCGCCATTTTGATCTTCTTGTGACGGCCAACATTGATGCCGCGCAGCAAGGCGACAACAGCAGGCATGACAATGCCCCGCTTCAATCATTCAAGCTGCGCCAAGTATAACCTGCATTGGCTCGCCCCAGCGTATTGACGCGCAAAGGCGCCTTGCGCGCGCCCGGCTATTCATTAGACTCTGGCATGGAGGTAACCGGAACGCGCCGAGCGCATGCCGTTCGCGCGCCCGCAAGAACCTGACGCTGAGGGTCAAAGGACATGCTGAGAGAGATTCGCGCCGCATTTTCTCTTCTGACTGTTTTGCCAATGGGCGCGACCCTGGTTCCGCAACCGGGCCGCTCATTCGCCTGGTTCCCGCTCGTCGGCCTCGTCATCGGCGGCGCGCTGACCGCGGTCGCGACCTGGTCGCCGCTTGACAGCGACCTGAGCGCCTTTCTTGTGCTGGCCTTCTGGGTCCTTATCAGCGGCGGTCTGCACCTGGATGGCTTCGGCGACTGCTGCGATGGCCTGCTGGCCAGCGCCGATCCCGCCCGTCGCCGAGAAATCATGAAAGATCCGCGCGCGGGCGTCTTGGCGGTCGCCGGGTTGGTTCTGCTGCTCCTGGGCAAGTGGCTGGCGATACGCGCCGCGCCGCCGGAAGCGCTGTGGCTGGCGCCGGTCTTGGGACGCTGGGCTATGGTCTGGGCGGCGCAGCGCCTGCCTTATGCCGGCGGCAATGGACTGGGCGCGCGCTTCCGCCCGGGTTTGGGTCCGCGGCAGGTCATTATCGCATCCGCCAGCGTCTGCCTGCTGATGACCCAAGCCATATTGCTTATTCCCTGGCTGCTGGTTTTTGTCTTCACGCAGATATTCGGCGGCTGGGCGGGGCGGCGCCTCGGCGACGGGATCACCGGCGATGTCTACGGCGCCATCTGCGAATTGAGCGAGTTGATCTGTCTGCTGGCGCTGGCGGCGATGTATGCCTAGGCGACTGATCTTCCTGCTGGGCGGCGCCCGCAGCGGCAAGAGTCGTTACGCCGCGCAATGGGCGCGAGAGCATGGCGGACGCGTGCTCTTCGTCGCCACCGCCGAGGCGCAGGATGCCGAGATGAGCCGGCGCATCGCCGATCACCGCGCGCGCCGACCGGCCGAATGGCGGACGCTGGAAGCGCCGCGGGAGGCGGCGCGGCAAATTGCCGATTGCGTCGGCGATTATGATGTGCTTCTGCTGGATTGCCTCACCATGCTGACGAGCAACATCCTGCTCGAACTGCCGGAGTCTACAAGGCAGGACGAAGCCAATGCCGCCGCCCTGGCGGAAGTTGATCGCCTGCTTGAGCTTTACGCAAGCTCGGACGCGACCTGGCTGCTGGTCAGCAACGAGGTGGGCATGGGGGTCGTGCCGCCGACGCGACTGGGGGTTTTGTATCGGGACATGCTGGGCCGGGCGAATCAGCGCGTGGCCGAGCGCGCGGATGAGGTGATTCTCTTGGTGGCGGGGATACCTTGGCGGCTGAAGTGAGGGGCTAGATATTCTTGAAGAAGTTGGGGTCGATGGTGACCTTTTCAACCATCTCAGTCGACACACCAAGTTCCAATACTTTTAGCCGATTGATCAGGTCCTCGCCGTCGACCAATTCAATCGGAGACTTGTGCTCGTGAGCGGCCTCGTCAATTGCGCCTTTTGTAAAGCGACCGGTTGTGACGATTAGACCTCGATCCGCGTTGCCGGGCATAGCTCCCCGCAGCTTTTGTACGACGTCCGGACCGACGGACCCATCGTGCCGTTTGCACTGAAACACGACTCGAAAAGACAAGAAATCATTGACTTGCAAAAGACCCTTGCCATCAATGCCGCCATCGTGACTGGCTTTTGTAACCTCAACTTTTGTAAAGCCGCTTTCACGTAGTATTCTTTGGCACAGCCGTTCAAAATATATGGGATCCATGTCAATCAGCACAGAATAGAGTTGGTGACGCCATTCTTCTTCGCGAGCGGTATCATCCGCCTCTGGCAACGTCTCATCGGTATCTTCCGATTCCGACTGTTCGTGGCCTGACTTCGCCTTATGTTCTCGTTTCACCATGTCATTTACGCTACGCACTACTTCTTTCCCATCAACCTCAGGTGTGGCTAGGCCTTTTGCCGTAAGCGACCAAACACCCCTACTGGAATTCTCAATGAGTCCGTAGCGTTTTAACCAGGATCTTGCCCACGATAGTCTGTACGCGATGCGAGTTTGATTACCTTGACCTGGTTTATGCAGCTCCGCAATCTCTTCATCGGAAAGTCCAAGGATAAGCACCGCTTCGTCGTGAATTTCTTGGTTTGTTCCGGAACGTCCCAGTTTCTGAAGCGCCTGCAAGGTCGGGTTGAATAGCTCATAGAAGTGGATCTTCTTCATAGGTATTGTCCGCCAACTCTTACGTGTACATATGCCACACTAAACCCCCGCCAACCACTCCCGCTCAATAATCACCTGCTCTGTCCGTGCGTCGAGCCACAAGCGCTCCTTATCGTGGATCGGTTCCCGGCTATAGATTTGGAGTTCACTGCAGAAGATAGATAATCAGCGCAGCCAGCGCAATTTGCGTTCCGATAAACCACTTGATCAGATCGGCTTTTACACCAATCAGATCCGCTCGCAAGATTGCCAGATCCTCTTTTGTCGCTTGACTTGCGCTTCTCTCTTCCAAAGCCGATAGCCTTCGTTCGAAGTTCAACGTGTCTGTATCTGAAAGCGCCATGTCAATCCTCTCCGCCTGCAACGTATGACTGCGCTAACACTATAAGATATTACTAGTACACTGGCTATTCAGTCGCTTCGCGCGCTCAGACCCCCGCCAGCCACTCCCGCTCAATAATCACCCGCTCGACCAGCACCTGCTCCGTCCGCACGCCCAGCTGCAAGTCCTTCAGCTTGTCCACCAATTCCTCGCCATCAATCAGTCGAATCTCCGGCGCGCGATCGCTCGCCGCCTTGAGCGACGCCTCCTGTGTGAACTTGCCCGTCGTGATCAGCAAGCCTTTGTCCGCCCGGCCCACCATCACGCCGCGGCGGAAATCGTCCACCTCGGCCGAGCTTATCCGCCCGCCGCCGCGGATGCAGCGGAAGGACACGCGGAAGGACAGAAAACCGCCGCCGCCAAACACGCCCATCCCTTCGATCGTGTCGTTGGTGCTGCTCAGTTCGATGCCGCTGACGCCATCTTTATCCAGCACGCGCAGGATCAGGCGCTCGAAGGCTTCCCGCGACATCTGTT
Source organism: Anaerolineae bacterium (assembly GCA_022826865.1). Lineage (GTDB taxonomy): Bacteria > Chloroflexota > Anaerolineae > Aggregatilineales > Phototrophicaceae > UBA6055. The sequence goes on along the minus strand of JAJDUC010000034.1, from coordinate 12,056 downwards.
CAAGCGCGTCCGTCAATTCCTCGCGCCAACCCAGCAGGCTGTCGATCAAATCCTTGACGTCAATCGGCGCCGGGCGCGCATCATCCGCGGCGGGCGGCGGCGCTTCCATCTCATCCAATCGCTCCAATGTTTCCTGGCTCATCGCATTCATCCTTGTCTATATGGGCGGGGAACAAAGTCAAACATTCGCCAGACCGGTCGCCAAGAGATCAAGCGCCAGCCGCGCGTCGATCCGACCGGTCTTCATATCCTGGTCATATTGCTGCAGCCGCTTCAGTATCGCATCCAATTCCGCGGCGCGGAAGCGCCCCGCCTGGGCCGCCAGCCGGCCGGCCACAAATGGAGGCACACCGACAGCCTTGGCGATCGCGGGCGCATGCGGCCGCCCGCCCCGGTCGAGGTGATCCCGCGTCATCGCCAAGAGACGGAATTGCCGCACGATCAGCCCGAAAAGCCGGAAGCCGGCCTCGCGCGGGTCGTCGCGCAAGGATTGTTTGATCAATTCCAGCGCCCGCTTGCCATCGCCTTTCGCCAGCGCGTCCACCATCTCGAAGACATTGGCTTCGGGCAGGTAGGGCGTCAAAGCCGCGACATCAGCTTCGTCGATTGCGCGCTCGCCATCGACATAGGCCGCCAGCTTGAATAGCTCGTTGTCGGCGCGCCGCAGGTCATCATCCACGACCGAGGCGATGGCCTGCGCGGCGCTTGGCGCTATTGCGACATCGTATTCCGATTTGGCGCGATCTATGATCCAGCGCGCCAGGTTCTGCGGCGCGCGAAATTCTTTGATGAATCCATTCTTCATCTTTTGCGCCGCTTTCAGCACTTGATTGCTCGCCGCAAGCTCCGGGTCTTCCACCAGCACCAGCCGCGCATAAGACGGCAGATTGGGCAATTCCGCGATGAGGCGCTCGGCCGCGCGCTTTCCGCCGCGCATGCGCCCGGTTTGGCGGATTAAGCCTGTTACGATGACCAGTCGCTTCTCCGCCAGAAACGGCAGAGATTTAACCGCCGCCAGCGCCTCTGGCACTGTGGTATCGCCGCCATCAAATTCCGACCGACTGAGATCGCCATCTTCGCCCAGCCCCGTCCGCATGCGTTCCAGGGCGATATCGCGGCTGAAGCTGTCATCGCCGTGAAAAATGTAAAATGTCGGTGGCGCGCTCATGCCTCAGCTAAGCCTGATGGGTCGCGATGCGGTGCAGCGTGATTTCCTGCCCGTTGAACGGCAGGGTCATCGTTTCCCGCGTGACGCTGACCAACTCCATCTCGCCCGGATCGCCTTCGGTTGTGAAATGCCGCTGCAAACTCAAGCCCAGGGGCAGCGACACAAAGACCACGGCCATCATAAGAACCATCATCGTTGGGAATCGCTCCCAGCATTGGCGGCGCCCGCGCCCGGCGAAACCCAGGAAAGCTGTCGCCGTCGCCAGCAAACCGGTTGTCACCAGATTTGTCCCGCAATTGGGATGAATCGCCAGCTTGCGCTCGCCCGCTTTCATGCGCTGCAGCGCTTCGGCGACAGCGCTCTCCACCTGTTCGGTCGGCGCGTCGCCCAAAAGAACAAATCCCTTGTCGCTGCTGCGGCCGGAGAGCCGGTATCGCCGCCGATTGAGGATATGAATGGTGGCGTGTTCCAAGCCGTGGTTGCGGCGGACACGGCGGATATACGGGTGCAGAAGAATCGGGGCGGCGGCGCCCGCCAACCGTTCCATCGCGCTCATTGCGCTGCCTTTCTCGAGACGACGATATACCCTAAGTTATCACAAAGGCATGGCAGTTGCGAACGTGCAGTGCAATCGCTACAAATCTTTCATTAAACACAGAGAACACAGAAGTAAACGCAAGTAAGTCAGGCGAAATTCAGCATAAGGTCGATATGTAGGGGCGACACTGTGTGTCGCCCGAAAATCCGCGCTTGTGTCGGCGGGCGACCGAATCGCCCCTACACCGTTCTTCAGATTTTGCATGACTTACTTGCGTTTACTGAGGACACAGAGTTCTAGGTTCCTTTTGCGAGTTTCTCACTAAATCCAATGCTTGAATTGGGCAGGCTTGCGGGCGACCCGCCGGGTCGCCCCTACCGCATAAGGGGAAACTGCGTGTGCGGGCGAGCGGCGGTCAGTGTCGGCGGTCAGTGTCTACGCGACCTACGCGACCCTCGGTGTACTCGATGGTTAAATGTCAGTTTGAATTTGTGATCTCGTCGGATGTCAATTTTGAAGCGATTGCCCAGGGCGAACGTTTAATCTCCGACTGCCGCCGGCTGCGGCTATGCTATAATGCCGCCATGGAAAAGGTTCACAAACCGCCCCACCCCATCATGCGCATCGGCAGCTTGCTGAGCGCCGGTCCCCGCGCCGTCGCCCTGCGCTGGCTGGACCAGATCTACCGCCGCGCGGCCGGCGCGCCCGTCTGGGCTTTGAGCGCGGTTACGCCGCAATTGCTGCTCGGCGGGCAACATTTCGAACGCGGCTACAAGCGCATGCGCGAATTCGGCATCAGCGCCATCGTCAACATGCGCAAGGAGCATTGCGATGTAGAAAAAGGCATCGCCGGCGAGCGGCATTTGCATCTGGCCACGGTCGACAATACGCCGCCGACCCTGGCCGACCTGCATCGCGGATGCGCCTTCATCCGCGCCGAAATCGAGCGAGGCGGCAAGGTCTACATTCATTGCGCTGTCGGCTGTGGCCGGGCGCCAACGATGACGGCCGCCTACCTGGTTACGACCGGGCTGTCGCCCGAGGCGGCTTTGCGGCGCATCAAGCGCGTGCGCCCCTTCATTCACCTGACGCGCAGTCAAAATCACGTCCTGCATGAATTCGCGGCGCAATGGGCCGGCCGGCCGGCTACAGCCCAATGCCAAGACTGATTATCACCGCGGACGACTGCGGCTTGTCCGAAGCGATCAATCAGACCGTCGACGATCTGCATCAGACTGGCTACATCACCGCCGCCAGCGTGATGTCCAATTTCCCGGCCCATCGCCATGCCCTGGACATTTTCAGCCGGCGGCCCGGTTTGGATCTGGGCGCGCACCTGACGCTCACCGACGGCCGGCCCGTCAGCGAACAGGGCCCGCGCCATTCGCATCTGCTGAAGGACGATCGTGATTTCCGCAACAAATTCAGTTTGTACATGCGCTCGCATTTTTTCAGCCGGGATACCGTCAACTGGCTGCGCGAAGAGCTGGATGCGCAACTGCGGCGCTTCACCGATGTCGGGATCCGGCCGCAGCATATTTCGACCCATCATCATTTTCATTCGATCAAGCCGCTGCGGCGGATCGTGCATGAACTGGCGGCCAAGTACGGCGTCGACTGGGTCCGGGGCCATGATTTCCGAGCCAACCTTTCGCCGCACAACCCCTTTCACCGCCCGCAGCGCCGCCGCGATCATGACAGCTTTTATATGCCGGACCACATCACAGCGATCCAAGGTTGGATGTCGCAACCTGTTGATGAATTCTGTCGGCGCGTCGCCGGCTTGGATGGCCTGGTGGAGATTGTTGTGCATCCCGCGCCCGCCCGTGATCCCGGATTTCCCCCCGCAATGGAATACGGACCGGCGCCCCGCTATGCCGAAACACAATTCTTGATGCAGGCGATTGATCGCCTGCGCGAACTGGGCGTCAGCGCCTAGGTCGCCGGCCCCGACTCTGAACGCGGCGGTGACACAGACGTAAACGCAAGTATGTACTTGAATTTATGCGCATCGTTTTTCGCGGCATACTTGCGGGCGACCCAAGGGTCGCCCCTACCAGAGTATTTCAACCGAAATGGATATACTCCCCGGCATCGGTCTGATTGACAGAGGCGCCGTCATAGCCTACAATGGCAGCCGTTTCAGGATTCTCCAGCCTTAGCCGGCGACGCGACACATGATCAGCGAAAAAACAATCGTCACGCTGGAATTGCATAAAATTCTGCAGGAATTGGCCGGTTACACGACTTTCGGCGCCGGCGAAGAGTTCGCGCTGGAATTATACCCGTCGACCGAGCTGGAAGAGGTTCAGTTGTGGCAGCGGGAAACGGCCGAGGCGGTCGCCTTGCTGGAAGAGCGCTCCAACGTGACCGTCCGCGGCGCGCGCGATGTGCGCGAGCCCGTTATTCGCGCGCTGCGCGGCGTCATCATCGATCCGACTACCCTGCTCGACATTCGCTACACCTTGCGGCGCGGCTCCACACTGAAGCGCACGTTGGGACGGATGGGGGCTTCTTTTCCCCTGTTGGCCGATCTGGCGAATGAGATTGAGGAATGCGTCGAACTGCAAGCGGCGATTGAAGTCACGGTCGACGACAACGCCGAGATTAAAGACACCGCCAGCGCCCGCCTCGCCATCATCCGGCGCGATCTCAAGGTCGCCTTTGACCGCCTCCAAAACAAACTGAATCGGATCGTCGCCAGCAAAGCGAACCAGGACAAATTGCAGGAAGCGATCGTCACCATGCGGCATGGCCGTTATGTGATTCCGCTCAAGGCGGAACACAAAGGCAAGATCAAAGGCATCATGCACGATTCTTCCGCATCGGGCGCGACCATATTTATTGAGCCGCTTGAGACGGTCGAACTCAACAACAGTTGGCGCGAGCTGCAAGTCGAAGAAGAAAAGGAGATCCGCCGCATCCTGGCTGATCTGACGGAGGCCGTCGCCGGCGAGAGCGAACGGATCGTCCGCACCGTACAACTCCTCGGCTACCTCGACCTGACACTGGCAAAGGCGCGATACGCCCTTGATCGCAACTGTGTTCAACCGATCATTTCGCCTTTCCGCGATGCGGCGCCACAGCCCGGTTCCAGCATCCACGTCAAAGGCGCTCGCCATCCTCTGCTGCAAGGCCAAGTTGTCCCCCTTGACCTCAGTTTCGACGATGACAGCTGGGTTCTGGTTGTCACCGGACCGAACACCGGCGGCAAAACCGTCGCACTCAAGACCGTCGGCCTGATGATATTGATGGCGCAGTGCGGCCTTCATCTTCCCGCCGCGGAAGCGGAATTCTCGGTATTTACCGGCGTCTTCGCTGATATCGGCGACGAGCAAAGCATCGAACAGTCGCTCTCCACCTTTTCTTCGCACATGACCAATATCATCGACATCCTGGAACAAGCGGACAGCCGTTCGCTTGTGATCCTGGACGAGGTCGGCACCGGCACCGACCCGGCCGAAGGCTCCGCCCTCGCGCGCGCCTTGCTCAACTGCCTCAAGAATCGCGGCGTCACAACCATGGTCACCACCCACCATCCCGAACTGAAGATATATGGCGTCGAAACCCCCGGCGTCCGCAACGCCAGCGTCGAGTTTGATCTGGAGACGCTGCAGCCCACCTATCGCCTTATCGTCGGTTTGCCTGGCCGCTCCAACGCGCTGGCAATCGCGGAGCGCCTCGGCCTCAATCCAGAGATCATCGCCGACGCCCGCGGCATGGTCGCCACAGCGGAATTGGAGGCGGATGACCTGCTCGACGAAATCCAGCGCACGCGCGCCGAAGTTCGCCTGCAACACGACGAATTGGATCTCCTGCGCGCGCAATTGTCGACGCAGCGCGATGAGTTGCAAGCGCGCTTGGACCGAATCGAAGATGAGCGCCGCGATGTGATCCGCGCCGCCCGCCGCCATGCCGAAGACGACCTGGCTGATTTCAACAAAGAATTGCGCAAAATGCGGGTCGAGCTGCGTTCGGCCGGCATGCCCGCCGCGACTTTGAACGCCTTGAAAGCCGCCGCCGAAAAGATGACGAGTTGGACCAGCGCGCCGCTAGATGATGTGGAAGAAGTACAGCAGATTGAAGATGTCGATTGGCTGCCGCGCATCGGCGATACCGTCTTGCTGGAAACGCTGAACGCGGAGGGCGTCATTGTCGAGCTGGAGACGAAAGAAGCGCAGGTGCAGGTGGGGTCCTTGCGTGTGCGCGCCAAGTATGGCGATATGCGCAAACGCAGTCGCAGCGAATTGCGCGCCGCCGAGCGCGGTCACGTCCGCCAATATGCGCCGGCCGATCCCCCGCCGCCCCCGGCCGAATCGCCCGGCATGGAACTTGACATCCGCGGCACACGCGTCGACGAAGCGCTCGAGATACTTGATCGCTATATCAACGCCGCTTACAACGCCGGCTTGCCGTTCGGCAAGATCATTCACGGCAAGGGAACGGGCCGGCTGCGGCAGGCTGTTCGCGCCTATCTCAGCGACCACGCGCTCGTCAGCAAAGTAACGGCGGGCTTGCACAACGAAGGCGGCGCCGGCGTAACGGTCGCGCACATGGTGCCCATTGCCTGATCACTTGCCCCCGCGCGAATACCTGGCGACGCCGCCAGACCTGGCCCGGTAGAGCAACCGCCATGGCCGAAAACCGACAGAGGATGTTCAGCGAGCGCTACGCCAGCGGCGAGATGCCCTGGGACAGCGGCCTGACGCCGCCGGAAATCAAGGAGATCATCGCCGAGCTGCCGGCGGGGGACGCCCTCGATCTTGGCTGCGGGACGGGCACGGTAATCCGCGATCTGCTGCGCGCCGGCTGGCGGGCCGACGGCATCGACTTCGTCGAGCGCGCCATTGAACTGGCGGCAGAAAAGCTGGCCGAATTTCCACCGGAGCGGCGCCGCCTGTTTCACGCCGATATAACGCGGCTAGGCGCAATGCCGGAACTGCGCGACGCCTACGACCTCATCATCGATATCGGATGTGGCCACAGCATCGACCAGTCGGCCAGAGTCGACTACGCCCGCGCCATCGCCAGTCGCCTGAAACCCGGCGGCGCATTCATGCTCTACGCCAGCCAGCCGCGGACCGATTCCGCTGTCGGCTGGCGCCCGAAACATGTCGAGCGGCTCTTCGGCCGGCAACTCACACTGCACTGGCGGCAAATGGGCGATGACATCGCCATCGGCGCGCCCGCCTGTTGGTATCGGATGCGAAAACCAAACTGAGGCCGTCGTGTAGAATGCAGCCTGAGGCTGGATGCAGATGTCAGACATTGCGCAGGACAGGGTGGCAATACTTCCGCGATCGCGCTGGTGGTGGTTCGCGCTGATGCTTCTGCTTCTGTTGGCATCCTGGCTGTATGTGCGCGGGTACCAGGTCAGCCTGCCATATCTGGCCAAAAGCGACGAAGCGATGCATCTCTTGGCGGCCCAGCATATCGTGGACTTCGGCTGGGAAAACGGCGTGCTGGAGCAATATGCGCCGGGCATGAAAACCCTGAATTACCTCTTGCTAAAGCATGTAAAGCCCGTCGACGCCCATCACGGCGCGATGCTGCCGGCCTTGCGCCTCATCTCCATTTGCGCCTGGATGCTGACAATTGTATTCACCGCCTTGCTCGGCGCGATGATCATACACCCGCTGACCGGTCTCATGGCGGCGGCGGTCTGGATTGTAAACCCCTGGGTCGTGGAACGGGCGCACTTCGCCCTGGCGGACGCCTACCTGACCTGCTTCACCATTCTGGCAATATGGCTTGGCCTGGTTGGCCTGCTCCATAAGCGGCGCAGCTTCAGCACGGCCTCGGTCTATTTCATTATGTTGGCCATCGTCTTCAAGACGCAGGCGATGTTTGTCGCGCCTGTCATCCTCCTGCTGCCCATGCTGAACTGGTGGCGCGCGCCGGCCTGGCGCAAAGACGCCCGGCAACAGACCTTTTGGAATTGCCTGCGCTTTGCTGTTTTTTTGTTCTGGCTGCTGCTGATATATCCGACGCTTGATGCCGACAAAATCGTCTATTTTGCAATGTCCTACGACGACCTGTCTCTTCCGTCTCTGGAGTCCGCCTGGGCGAGTTTGCTTAATGTGTGGCGGCCCTTTCCCTGGACGGCGCGCTGGCTCTTTGTGGCGATTGCCGGCTTGCTGCTATGGCGCTATCGCCGGCGGATAAACGCTCTGGCGCTATTCGTGGCGGTGGCGGCCGCTCTGGCCTGGCTGCTCGGAATGAGCATGTTTAATGTCCAGCGGGCCCGGCACTATTTTGCGGTAGGGGCGATCCTGGCATTGCTCTATGGCTGCGGTTTGACCGGTCTGTTTTTCGCCGGGCAGGAAGCGCTTGCGCGTCTCAAACTGCCCAACTTGACGCCGCGGCGGATTGAGCTGCTGATGACCTGCGCGCTGCTGCTTCTGGTCGCGTACAATTGGCTGCCCACATATAGAGTAGCCGATGCTCTGGCGCACAATTTCACCTTGCCGGACCGGCGCAACGAACTCGCGCGTTATATGGATACATCGCTGCCGCCCGGCAAGTTCATCGCGGACCGGGATGATCCCAATCATTCGGTGTTCAATCGCTCCTGGGGCGGTTACAACGGCGCGCACGATTTTCCGCTTGCGCAGGAAATTTGGGGATTGCTAGACGAGCCGCTCGAGACCTGGCGCGCCAACGACGCCATTTACGCGATCGCGCCTTACCCGGCGGGCTTGGACGACCCGGACATCTACTTTCCCGACGAGACCATCCTGCTCAAGCGCTATGCGCCGGACGACCGTTTCCGCGGACCGAGCATGGTCGTGCTGCGCCTCTATCCCATGGAGCATCAAGCTGACGGTCAGCTCGGTCCAATTCGACTGCGGGGTTACGACATCAACGCGACTGAAATCGAGGCGGGCCAGGCGATCGTTTTACGCCATTATTGGCAGGCCGATAGACCAACCGACTCCGTTCAGCATGTCTACAATCACCTGATGAACAATGCCGGCGAAATTGTCGCCCAAGCTGACTACCATCCGCTTTGGGACGCGCGCCGACCAACGACAAGCTGGGACGATCCCGAAGAGATCCTGGTCGGGCGCGAGTTCATCTTGGATCTCCCGGCGGACCTGGCACCCGGAGCCTATCAGTTGTTCAGCGGCTTGTACGACCCCCAGACATGGCGGCGCCTGCTTGCGCCAGACGGGAGCGAGCGCATCAAAATCGCGTCTATCCAGGTGCTGGGCGAGGCCTAGCTTCTACTCAAGCGCGGACAAACAGGCGTACCGGGCAGAAGTAAACGCAAGTAAGTCGTGCAAAATCTGCTGGGCATTTTGAAACAAGAGTGGGCGAGCCAAGGCTCGCCCGTACACCGAGTCTCCTCTTTTGCCGTAGGGGCGAGCCTTGGCTCGCCCGCACGTATGTCGCGGAAAACGATGCGCACTTTTTCAATTAATTACTTGCGTTAACTGAGTAACAAGCGCGCGGCTGGCGCGTTTCCTCCGCCGTCGCCGCGCCTGATTTCGCTATTCCACTATAATGAAGGCGCAAATTCAGCCGTCTTGCCGCAGGTTGCCGTGCGCCGAAAAATCCTTTTTCAGTTCATTGCGCTGATGCTGCTAAGTGGATGTCAGGGGGATTCCGCAGATTCCGCCGTCCCTTTGCCAACTGCCCCGCCCGCAACCAGCCCGGTTTCCGATCTGGTCGCCGCGGAACAAGTTGCGCGCGCATTTCTGGATGCCTGGCTGGCGGGCGATTTCGCAACGATGCACGGTTTGCTCACCTTCCGGAACCGCGAACTGACGCCATTTGACGACTTCCAGGCCTATTACGAATCAGCGCAGAACAGAATGTGGCTGGAAGAATTGGAATACCATCCACACACCTTGTCCGGCGACGGCGGCGTCCTCAAATTCCATTACGACATGACTTTTTACACGCGTGTGCCTGGCGCGTTTACTGATGCCAATCGGCTGCTGCATCTGGTGTTGGATCCGCAAGTCGGCGGCTGGCGCGTCGCCTGGTCAGAGGCGGACGTATTCGCCGAGTTGGGCCAGGGCGCCGCCCTGCTCTTTGAAGCGCAAGTGCCGGGCCGCGCCAATATCTACGACCGCAACGGTCGGGCGCTCGCCGATCAAAACGGACGCGTCGTGCGCGTCCTGGTCAACAACGAACGCATTCCAGATCGTGAAGCTTGCTATCAAGTTCTGTCCGAGATACTGGATAAATCGCTGACGGATATCGTCGAACTCTTTGAATTGCGTTCTGGCGCCGACTGGCTGGTCGAAGCGGGCATCCTGGAACCCGACGCCTTTATAAAGAGCAACGATCGCATCAAGCTGGACTGCGGCGCCGAATTCCGGCAGAAACCTACGCGCCGTTACAACGAAGGCGAGCTGATGCCGCATGTCCTCGGACACGTCGGCTATCCGGACGCCGATCAAATCGCCCAATTGCAAGCCATCGGCTTCAATGCCGAGACGATCATCGGCAAAGCCGGCATAGAAGCCAGCATGAACGACACCCTGGCCGGGCGCCCGGGCGGGCGCCTGTCGCTGGTCGGGAGCGACGGCCGCCGCGTTCGTGTGCTCAGCGATGTCTCATCGCGGGCGCCGGAGAGCCTTTGGCTGACGATAGACGCTGATCTCCAGGCCGAAATCATGCGTTTGCTTGAGAGCGCCTATGAGCGCGAAGGCTGGGCGGAAGAGTCGGACGGCGCGTCTGTAGTCATGATGGATGTGACCAATGGCGAGATACTGGCCCTTGTCAGCTACCCGAGCTATGACGCCAATATCATCAATCCCTTTCCGACAATCGGTCGCGAGCAAGCCCGCCGGGCGCTTGAAGAGCTCGCAAATGATGAGCGAACGCCGCAACTGAACCGCGCGACGCAAGGCGCTTATCCCACGGGATCCGTGATGAAGGGCCTCAGCGCGCTCGCCGCTCTTGAAAGCGGCATATACGATGAGGCGACCCGCTTCACTTGCATCGGCAGTTGGAACTATGGCGGCGATGTCCGTTACGACTGGCTGCTGGGCGGGCACGGCGTCATGTCGGTGCAGAGCGGCATCACTAACAGCTGCAATCCCTTCTTTTATGAAGTCGGCTTTCGCCTGAACGCTGTCGATCCCGGCTTGCTGCCTTCCTGGGCCCACACGATGGGACTGGGTCAACTGACGGGCATCAACTTGCTTCCGGAAGAAGCGGGCAATATCCCAACACCCGACAATGTTGAGCGCAGCACCGGATTGCCCTGGTCTTATGCGCACTCCGTCAATCTCTCCATCGGCCAGGGCGAGGTGCAAGCCTCGCCATTGCAGATGCTGCGCATGTATGCCGCAATCGCCAACGGCGGGTATCTCTTGCGCCCGCAGTTGGTGCGCGAGCGCGGCATCCTCGACCAGAGGACGCCCATGGCCGAGCGCGATGTCATGCGCGATGCAAAGCTTGATCCAGCCAACCTCGCGATTATCCGCCGCGGGATGTGCGATGTCATCAACACATACAGCGGCACGGCGGCGCATCAATTCACGTATTCGCCCCTGCTGGAAATCGGCGTCTGCGGAAAGACTGGAACGGCGCAAGTGCCGGAACCGGCCAAGCCGCCGCATAGCTGGTTCATCGCCTATGCCCCGGCCAAAGAGCCGAAAATCGCGATCGTAACGATGGTGGAAACTGTGGGGGAGGGCTCAGCCGTTGCCGCGCCGCTGACGCGCGATATCCTCGAGTACTATTTTTTCGGGGCCGATACAATCAGCCCGTGATCAGCATTTGAAGAAGGATGATCGCTACTTCAATCGCCAGCAGAGCCAGGTAGCGCCGCTGGATGCGTCTTTCCCGCCAATGCTTGAAGAAGTAATCCAGGCAATAGATGATGATGCCTAGCCAAATCGCCCCGCCGCCCAAAAGCCAGACATTGCGCACGGTTACCAAGGCGTATTTGCCGCGCGTCGCGCTGTCTATGGTCGCCACGATTAAATGAGCGCTGATCGTCAACACGATCTCCAACATCGAAAACAAGGCGACGAGGCCCAGCGCCATGCTAAGCGCGAGCAGCGCGGCATTGAGCGCAACAGACCCGATGCGCGGCTTCGTCAAATTCTTTTCTTTGTACATGAAGGCGGCTCGAAGAATTGCTGACAGCCACATATTACCCGAGAGACTGGCCTTCGCTCAAGCGCCAGCCTCGCTTCGCCGGCGCCACGCGCGAATAGACAAATGGGAAATTCATGTGGCCGCCGCGGCAGGGCAATCGCATCAAAATCATAATGAGCGGTTCGCTACGAAAATTGCGAAAGTGTAGGGGCGTCTCGTGAGACGCCCGTTGAAAATGGCCTGCAAATTGCGGGCGTTTCAGCGAAACGCCCCTACGGATTACATAAT
>JAJDUC010000114.1 GCA_022826865.1 Anaerolineae bacterium | reverse complement strand
GCGCGAATTTTCGGGCGACACACAGTGTCGCCCCTACATATCGACCTTATGCTGAATTTCGCATGACTAACTTGATTCTACTGAGAAAAGGGCATATTTCGTACACGATTCTCGACGCTCTCGTTTTTCTCGGTGTACTCGGTGGCAAAGTTTTTTCGGTTGAAATTGTCTGGTAGGGGCGATCCGGTGGATCGCCCGATGGGTACGAACAGGATCGAAATTGGGCGACTCACCGAGTCGCCCCTACCAAATCGCCAGTATATGAAGAAAGTCAACCGACTTTGATACAGTCCCGCCGCGGGAGCCGTTCAGTCGCAGCGGGCGGCTGTGCACCCGTGCGAATTGCGGAATAAGTGCGGACATGAGCTTGATTCAACCCTTTGTGACTGCAGTCGATTTTAGAACCGGCGCCTTCAAGCCGCAGCGACAGGTTTATCAACGCCGGCTTAGTGATATGTGGCGGATGTACGCCGACCGGGACGAAGCGGCGCGCATCCTGGCGGAAGAGAGCGATCGCCTGATATACGATGTGCATGCCGCGGCCCTGCCGGCCGAAGAAGGGCAGATCCCTCATGGCACGACGCGCATCCGGCCCGGGCGCATCGGCGACGAATACCACATGACCAAGGGGCACTATCACGCGCGCCGCGAACAGGGCGAGGTCTATTTTGGCTTGTCGGGGCGGGGCATGCTGCTCTTGCAGACGGAGAGCGGCGAGACCAGTGAAATTGAAATGGGCGCCGGCAGCGCCGCCTATATCCCGCCCTATTGGGCGCACCGCACGGTCAATATCGGCGCTGAAGATTTTGTCTTCCTGTCGGTTTGGCCGGCGGAAGCCGGGCACGACTATGGCGCGATTGAGCGCGACGGCTTCCGTAAGTTGGCGCTGCTGCGGGATGGCGGACCGGCTGTGGTAGAGAATCCGCAATTCGCTTAGCGAAAGCAGCCAGCGCCGGTCGAGCAATACCGGCTGCCCCCGCGCGACTGGCTGGCTGGCGACCTGGTCCATCAGCTGACCCGGCTGTTTGCCTTTGTTAAGTTTGTTCCCTCTGGCCCCGAATTCAGACAGCCCTTGTCGTAATCTCTGATAGAGTCGGCATATTTTACAGCCGGGCGCGCATATTCCAGCGGCAGATAGAAGCCGGCGAATGACGCTTGGCCTGCGCCTTTTCATTCGGCCGGCTTTGCCTGAATGCCGGTTACGCGTTAACCTGTTACTGGTGTCTTGACCGACAGGACCAGACCATGACCCGACCGAATATCATCTTGATCATCACCGACCAGCAGCGCTTTGACACGATCAATGCCTTGGGCTTCCCCTTTATGGATACGCCCAATCTTGACCGCTTGGCGCGGCAGGGCCTGAGCTTTGACAATTGCCACGTGACCGCGCCCTCCTGCGCGCCGGCGCGCGCCAGCCTCTTCACCGGCTACTACCCGCATGTCACCGGCATCATGCGCAATGGCGACCGCTGGCGCCGCTCCTGGGTCGAGGACCTGAACGCCGCCGGCTATCATTGCGTCAACATTGGCAAGATGCATACGACCCCCTTCGAAACGCCGCTGGGCTTCCACGAGCGCTATGTGGTGGAGAATAAGGACCGCTTCCTGCAAGGACGATTCTATTTCGATGAGTGGGACAAAGCTCTGCAGGCGCGCGGCCTGGTCAAGCAGCAGCGCGCGCTCTATCGACAGCGGGAGGATTATCAAGAGCGCATGGGCGCCTTCAGTTGGGATCTGCCGCCGGAGACCCATTCCGACAATTTCGTCGGCGGCTTGGCGCAGCGCTGGCTGCGCAATTATCCCAAGACGGAGCCGCTGTTCTTGCAAATCGGCTTCCCCGGCCCGCATCCGCCGTATGATCCGACACCCGATGCCGCCGCCGAATACATCGACCGGAAGCTGCCGCTGCCGCAAGTGACGCAGGCGGACCTGGACGGGCAGCCGCCGCCGTTCCAGCAGTTGCGGAAGCACAATACCAAGGTCGATCATGATTCGATTGTGCATATCGAGCGGCCGACGTCATTGCAACTCCAGCGTCTGCGCGCCTATTACGCCGCCAACGTCAGTATGATTGACCGTCAAGTCGGCGGCATCATGGGCGCTTTGGAGGAGCGGGGCTACCTGGAAAACAGCATCGTTATCTTCACCAGCGACCACGGCGATTGCCTGGGCGATCACGGCCATATTCAAAAGTGGACGATGTACGACATCATCACGCGGGTGCCGGCGATCTTCTGGGCGCCTGGCCGCTTCAAGGGGGGAAAGCGCATCGCGGCGCAATGTCAATGGATGGACATCGGGCCCACGCTGCTGGAGTTGGCGGGGCTGGAGCCGCCGGCGGACATGCAGGCGATCTCAATGCTGCCGGCGCTGCAGGGGAGGGCTTGGCGCGGACGCGATTACGTCTTCGCCGAACACCCGCCCGATGGCAACTACGAAGGCCCCTACATGACGATGATCCGCAGCCAGCGGCACAAGCTGGTGCATTTCGCGGGCGAAGATTATGGGCAACTCTTCGATTTGACGGCGGACCCGGGCGAATTCCAGAATCTATGGGACGATCCGGCGCAGGCGGACATTAAGCGGGAACTGCTTGACGCGCTGCTCAACTGGCGGCTGGAAAGCACTATGCGCACGCGCGACCTGTATCAGGATCACCGCTGAGCCAGCTTATCCCCCGAACCCATGGAAGAGTTCGCCTGAGCTATGCGCTCATCGTTGAGACTGCAAAAAGCGTTCGACTTCGGCGCGGGATTTTGCGCCCGCCATCGGTCCCTTGGCTGTTACAGCCAGGGCGCCGCAGGCATTCGCCAGGCGCGCGGCTTCCGCAATGGGCAAGCCCTCGAGACGGGCGCTGACAAAGGCGGCGTCGAAGCAATCGCCGGCGCCAGTCGGGTCGACCTCATTGATGGCGAAGCCGGGCGCGTCGGCGCGCCCGGCGGCGGAATAGACCGTGCAGCCCTGAGCGCCGCGTGTGGCGACGATTATGCGCTCCGGGCGCCGCGCCATAAGCGTCGAGATTGCCTCGTCTTCTGCGGCGGCGCCTGTGAGGAGCAGCAGTTCCTCCGCGGTCGGCAGGAAGATATCCGCGGCGGCGATGAAGGGCTGGAATGCGTCGCGCGCCTGCGCCGGCGACAGCAGCTCCGGCCGCAGGTTGGGGTCGAAGCTGATCAGCGAGCCGGCGTCCAGCGCCAGGCGCAGCGCCTCCAGGCAAACATCAAATACCTCGGCGCTCATCGACAAGGTCGAGCCCATGATATGAAAACAGCGCAGATGGTCGAAGAACTCGGGCAGGAGCATGTCCGATCTGATATGACCGCCGGCGCCAAGGCTGAAGACGAAGTTGCGCGAGCCATCGGCATTGTAGGCGACGAAAGCAACGCCGGTCGTTTGCCCGGGCAGGCGGCGGACGCCGTCCCGAGCGATGCCGTCGGCTTCCAGTTGCTGCAGCAGGCAGTCGCCAAAAGCATCGGCGCCGACCGATCCGATGGCGGCCGTTTTCAGGCCGAGGCGCGCCGCCTGCGCGGCGAAGATGAAGGGCGCGCCGCTGGGGTAGGGCCCGATGAAGGGGCCGGGCCGGTTCAGCGGTTGGTCGATGTCGGCGCGCATGACCTCGACCAGGGCTTCGCCGATTGTGAGGATGTCGAGGGGCATGAGCGGGTCTCTGGTTTCTAGATGCCCTGCGAGAGTAGCCAGAAGGCGCGGTCTCGCTGTGCGTTGGCGGCGGCTTGAAAATCATAGTTTCCGCCATGCCTGCGGAAGAACGCGATTGCATCCGAGAGCCAAGGATTAGGCGGTCGGCTGGGATTGGCCTCTGTCAACGCGCCTTCCCTTAAGGTTTCGCAGATGTTTTCTTCAATAGAGAAGCCTTCTACGTTGTTATACGGGTGAGTGGTTTCGTCTGAACCGTCGTTGTCCCGGTTCACATGGCATGCCTCGTGCAGCAGGGTGCCAGCCAATACAATCGCGCCTTCTTGCGCATGGGGCGGCGCGATGTTAATTGAGCCCCCTAAGGCGAAGGTGCCGGGTCCAAATGGCCCGCCGCGTATTTTCGCTATGGCGTTCACGATGTAGGCATACCAATGCGGCACTCTGCTCTTGAGATATTCAAGCGCGGCAGTGACCTGAGAAATGAAAGCCTCTGAGCCGACGAGAACTGTTCTTCCATAAGCGACACGTACCGGCATGTCACACACAAAACCTTCTCTGACAACTTTCTCCCCGAGCCAGTGGTCTAACCCAACTGTGCAATTCCAACCCAGTTGACAGCAACTGCTCGCATTCCCCGTCCGTGTCGCGCTATCGCACTCGTTGTTCTGATAGGAATAATACCCGGATACCCATTCCAGCTCACTATGGCAAATCCAGCCCGCTTGACAGCAATTGTCGATTGGGCCAGAAGCGCCCGCCGGCTGCGATTGCGCGGGCCCGGCGCATTGCCCGTTCTGGTAAGCCCAATAGCCGTTGACCCAGTCCCGGTCGCTATGGCAGGCCCAGCCCGCGAAACAGCAATTGTCGATTGGGTCAGTCCCACTCGCCGCTGGCTGCGCCGGTGTTCCCGTCTGCGGTTGTGCCGGCGCGGCGCATTGCCCATTCTGAAAAGCCCAATAGCCATCCGTCCACTCTTGGTCGCTGTTGCATTGGCGGTCGACGAAGCAGCAATTGTCAATTGGCGATGATGCGGCTGTCTGAGTTGGCGTCTGGTCAACGCGGCTGTAATCGACCCAATCCGCCAGCCAGACTTCGTTTCCGCCTCTATTGATTTTCAGCCAGTGACCGAACTGACCGCCGACATGCAGAATGGCGCCCGATCGGACAGTCTCGGCAATATTGGCATTGAGGCTGGGCGCGGCTCTCAGGTTGAGTCCTCGATTGGCGCGGATGGAATAGCCCTGCGCTGATGCGACAGTGAGGAGAAGAAGGCAGGCGATGACTATTACGAAATACTTGATTTTCACTGACAGACTCCTATGTAGAATCATCCCTTTGTGCTGTCGATCTGGATATTGAGAGGCATGGCTCAATCCTCGAACGGAAACTCCGGGATGCCGCCGGCGTAGGGCGCGTCCGGCCGCTCATAATCGCCCATGAGCGCGCGGCGCAGCGGCGGCATCTCCGCCAGGGCAGCGGCGTCGGTGGCGAAGCGATCGGCGCGGCGCATCCAGGGCGGACTGTAGATGAAGTGCATATTATAGCGGTCGAAGTCTTCATCATTGGGCATGGGCGAGTGCCAGACGCCGTTGTGGAAGATCAGCGCGGTTCCCGCCTTGCAGAGCACATTGTGCTGGATGGGCGAGACCTGCACCGCTTTGCGCTTGTCCTGCGGCAGCGGGTAGGGGCTGCGGTGGCTGCCGGGCAGCAGCATCATATTGCCCATGAACTCGCGCGATTGGTCGGTCAGGCTGAAGCTGGCGCGCAGTTGCAGCAGCGGCACGGGATGGGCGACTTTCTCGAAACCGTAGGCGCCGGAGCCATCCTGGTGCCAGCCGACGACTTCTCCGCGCGCCGCCAGCCGCGCGCACCAGGCCGATTGCATGACAAATTTGTCGCCGTAGAGCCCGCGCACTTTGGGCAGGACGGCCGGGTGGTCGATGAGCCAGGCCAGGGCCGGTTCGCGTTCGTAGGCGGCGCCGAGCGGACTGAAGGTGTCGGTGGTGTCGGCGTGGATGCGTTTGGCGGCGGCCAGCGCGGCATCAATTTCGGCGGCTGTGAGCACGTCTTCAATGATGATGTAGCCATAACATTCGAACATGAAGCGTTCATCTTCGGTCATGGCTCCGGGTTGGGCGAGCGGGATCATGGACGGGTCTCCTGTTCTGGCGCTTAAGGCGGTTGATGTCGTTGATTTTACTACCGGGCGCAACGAGAACGCTCAGGCCTGTGCTTAGTCTTCCAGCAGCAAACCGCTCTTGCGTTCGAATGCATACAGACTGCGCGGGCGCATCAAGGTCACGGCGCGGTCGAAGCCGCCTAGCGCGCCGCGCGCTTCTCCCAATGCTTTATAGTAATCCCAATAACGGAAGCTGGCGTAATTCTCGCGCATGAGCGCGTGCGTCTTCAAGAGCTTGAGATAGTCATCGAAGACATCGCTGACATCGAGATAGATATCGGCGTTGTAGCCTTCCATATCTTCCCAGTTTTCGGAGAATAGGACGGCTTGCGGCGAATGGGCCGGGTCTTCGCGCTCGAAGGCGGGCAAGCCGGCGCGGTACAGCGCAACATTGACCACATCATGGGTGTTGTTGTGGTCGATATGGAAGCTGCCCTTCCAATGGGTGATGATGAGCGTTGGCTTGTATTTGCGGATGAGATCCGCCATGAGCCAGATCGATTCGTCATTTACTGGCAATTCGCCATCGCCATAGGGCAGCAGTTCCATGTTGGCGCCGATGAATTCGGCTGACGCGCGCGCGTCTTCCAGGCGCATCTTGAGATAGTCCTGGGCGCTGAGCGTGGGATGCCCTTTTTCGCCCGTCGTCGTGTGCACGATGGTGATATCCCAGCCCGCTTTCTTGTGCTTGAGCATGACGGCGCCGGCCATGTTTTCGGCGTCCGAAATATGGCCGCCTACGACCATCAAATGTCCAGCCATTTGCATCTCTCCTTAATTTGTCACTATAACGTTTTGCGCATGACAGCGAATTCTCGCCGGCGTTTGAAGCCGGCCAGCGCATACAAACGGGCCGCGTCTTCGTCGGTCCAGAGGAAATAGGCGTAGAAGACGTGTTTGGCGCTCATCTGCTCCAGGCATTTGAAAAGCAGCATTCTGCCGATGCCGCGGTTGCGGCGATCGGGCCGGACGCCGAAGGGCCCAAAGCGTTCGTTGCGCTGTTGACAGAAGCCCAGCACTTCGCCCTTTTCCCGCGCGACCAGGAAACAGATACGATGCGGGCTATCGCCAAAATACTCGAGCAGGTAACTCTGGGCGTGCCGGAACCAGTCCCAGCCGAAATGCTCGACCAGGAAGGGCATCAGGTCGGGAATATCGGCCGCTTCAATCGGGCGGATCGTCAAGCCGTCTTCGGATTCGGCCCGCTCGATGCGCGCTTGAATATCGTCCGGGATCTGAAATCCGCTTAGGTCCGCGCCCATGCTGATCGCGTGATAGAGCGTTTCGAAACCGATGCGCCCCTGCAAGAAACTGATGGTTTCTGGGTAGGCGCGGGTATCTACGCCCGGCACAAAATAGTTTGGCACATAAGGCGAGATATCGACATTTTCTCGTCCCTCGCCTTGCAGCTTGCCGATGATATTTTCAAAGAGAGCGCTGCCGATGCCGCGTCCGCGATAATCCGGATGGACGCCGAAGGCGGTGATCCAGGCTTCGGCCGGGTCCATGCCTTGCAGGAAATAAGGGACTTGGCGCGCCAGGCAGAGGATGAAACCGACGACGCGCCCGTCCTCGACAGCGACCGGTATATAGTCGGGGTGAAAGTTGGGATCGAGCAGGACTTGACTGCGGAAGAGGCTTTCGCTGACGCGATCGCTGTACATTGCGCGATGCCAAACATCCAGCAGATCACTTTCGTCTTTGCCTTGGAAGGGTCGGATTTCCATCGCTAGGTATCATCCTTTCAATCCCGTGAGCGCGATCCCCTGGATGAAGTATCGCTGCAAGAAGATGAACATGAAAAGCATCGGAATGACGGCGACGGCGGTGCCGGCCATCAGCAAGTTGGTGTTGTCGGCATAGAGGCTCTTCATCGAATTGATGCCCAGCGGCAGCGTCATGAGTTCGCGGCTGTTGATGACGAGCAAGGGCCACAAAAAGGCATTCCAGGAGCCGATGAAACTGAAGGTGCCCAGGGTCGCCAGCGCCGGCTTGACCAGCGGCAGGACGATGCGCCAGTAGATCCGCAGTTCGGAGGCGCCGTCGATGCGGGCGGCGTCGATCAATTCATCAGGCAATGTGATGATGAATTGCCTCATCAAAAAGATGCCGTAGGCGGAGGTCAGCCCGGGTACAACCAGGCCCTGATAGGTATCGATCCAGCCCAGTTGGCGCACGATGAAGAATACCGGGATCAAGGTCACAAAGAAGGGAATCATCATCGTCGCCAGGATCACATAAAAGAGGAACTCGCGGCCGGGAAAACGGTACTTGGCGAATGCGAAACCAGCCAGCGAGCTGCTGAGCAAGACGCCGAAGACGATTAAGCCCGACGTGAAAATGCTGTTAAAGTAGAGCCGGCCTATCGGTATGGAAGCGGCCAGATCGCTGTAATTGCTGAATTGCGGCTCGGCGGGCAGCCAGACCGGCGGGCGCAGTTGAATTTCGCCAGCGGTCATAAGCGAAGCGATGATCATCCAGATGAAGGGGAATACCATGATTCCAGCGCCCGCAGCCAGGGTGAGGTATTTGAGCGTATGCCCCAGCGGCCGCAAGATCGCGCTTTCCTCTTTCATCGCGCTGGCTCTCAATCCTGGTAAGTGCGGTCCTGCAAGAGGCGGACCTGTATCAGCGTGATCAGCATGATAATCGCGAACAAGATGAAGGCCATCGCCGATGCCCGGCCCATGCGCGAGAATTTGAAAGCCGTATTGTACATGTGCAAGACAACGGTCATCGAGCTGTTGGCGGGCGCGCCGCCGGTGGTGGCAAAGACGAGATCGAAGACCTGCAATGCGCCTATGGTATTGGTAACGACGACGAAGAGCATGACCGGGCGGAGCAAGGGCAAAGTGATAAAGCGAAATTCCTGCAAGGCGCCGGCGCCGTCGACCTGGGCCGCGTCGTAATAATCTTGCGGAATGCCCTGCAAACCCGCCAGGAAAATCACGATGTAATAACCGACGAACTGGTAGACGGCGATGAAAATCAGTGTTATCAAGGCTTGCTGCGGGCCGCTGAGGAAGGGCTGGCGCGGCAGACCGAGGGCGGTGATGATATTGTTGACCACGCCGAAATTACGGTCGAATATAAAAGAGAACATCACAGCCAGCGCCAAAGGAGCGGTGATCACTGGCATGAAATAGAGCACGCGCCACAAGGCGCGCCCGCGGATATGACTGTTGAGCAGAAGCGCGAAGCCCAGGCCGAGAATCGTGTTGGCGCCGACGCCGCCGATTGCGAAGAGAAATGTATTGCCCAGCGATTTAAGAAAAACTTTGTCTTTTGTGAGCAGGAAAACATAATTGCTGAAGCCGCGCCAAGGCATCTCGTTGACGGGCGAGAGCATATCCCAGCGGTGCAAGCTCACCCAACCTGAAAACAGAATCGGACCCAAAAGGAATAGCAGCAAGGCAAAGATGGGCGCGGAGACGAAGGCATAAGCCCAAAGCATGCGCCGCCGCATGAGCGCGCTCTTGGGGATATCAGGCCGCCACCAGGTCTTTTGACTGCCTATACCGAGGTTTGACTGCACAATTACCGACTCTAATCCGTGCTGGGCGTTGGCGGGGATCAGCGCTGTGAGGCGGGCAATCGATTGCGAAGCGCGAGCAAATGACAGAATGGAGCGGGCGACCGGACAGGCCGCCCGCAATATGCCAGGTCAGGATTGGTCGCGATGGCTTATTCTTCAGCCATCATCCTCTGCTCTTCCAATATGGCGTTCGCCTGCATTTCCACCGATGCCAGCGCATCCTCCGGCGATGTCATGCCGGTCAGAACGGCTTCAATCTCGACCTGCAACAGGGTCTTGATCTCTTGGCCGCCGGCTACGATCTGTTCGGGACGGGCATAAGCGGAGGCGGCGACAAACGCCGAGACATAGTGATCGCTCATTGATTCGGCAAAAGCGGCTTGATCGTGATCAAAACTGGGAATGGCGCCCAAGCCATTGACCAGGAAATCACCGATTGCCGAGCCGACGCCCTCTTCATGTTCCGCATTCATCCAGTGAATGAAATCCCAGGCGGCTGGCTTGTTGGGCGAATTGGAATCCACGGCGAAGAGCCAGGTATAGGCGATGCTCGATGGCGCCTCTCCGCTCGGCCCCACAGGGATCTCGGCGACGCCGACTTCCGTGTCGAAGTCTATGCCCTCAGCCGCGCGCAAGGTGGCGCGCCACCAGGGCGCCATGATCACCATGCCGACTGTGCCGCTGGGGAAATCGCCCAAGCCGCTGATGCTGGGGTCGGTGCCGCCGCTGGCGACCATATCGGCATATAGCTGCAAAGTTTCGATCCCTTCAGGGCTGTTGAACTCGGCGACCGTACGATCTTCGCTCAGGAAATTGCCGCCGTTGGAGAATAGCAGCGAGCTGAAGGGATGCACGATGCCCGAATCCCAACCCGCGATGACACCGAATCCGAGCTGAGTGATGGCGCCCGTATCATCGACCTGTGTGATCGCGGCAGCCATGTCCTTGAGTTCGTCCCAATTCGCCGGCGGGGCATCATAACCGGCTTCCGCCAGCAGCCGCTTGTTGTAAACCAGCTGATAGGGGTTGACCTCGGTCGGATAGCCCCAGGTCTGCCCGTCTGAAGTGCTGACGGCGTCGATCGTGCCCTGCGCCACATTCTCATTGATGTAGCTAAGCGCATCCTGGGTCGGCTCGGCCAGGACACCGGCGTTCACAAAGTCCGGCAGCCAGAGATGATAGAAGTGATAGACATCGGCGCTGATGCCGGCGGTGCGGCCGGTGATGATCTTGGTGCGCAATTCGCCGAAATCGACCGTGACCAATTCGATAGCCACATCCGGGTTTTCCGCCATGTAGGCGTCAATGATGGCTTGCTGCGCCGCCAGTTGATCTTCCGTGCCCCAGTGAGTCAGCATCGTCAACGTGGTGTCTTGCGCCAGCGCGGCAGAACTGAATGCGCCTAAGAGAGCGAACAAAAATACAAAACAGAGCAATCTTTTGGGATTCATCCTATTCCTCCACATTTCTGCTCATAAGAATATAGAGCGCTTGCATCGCCATTTAGTATAACATGTAGCGCGTTATTAATTGCTGAAACTGCGCCAGTCCCGGCTGCCAGGCCGCTATCAGTTCGGCGACCGGGCGGTCGGCGTCGATTTGACGGCGCAAGCCAGGGCTTCCCCAGAGCAAATCTATCGGACGGCGCAATCCCGCCGCCCAACGCGGGCGCCAGGCGAATTCAGCGGGATACATCCGCTTTATTATTTGCAGGACATGCAGCATAGCTTCTATCGGCTGCAAGCGGTCGCGGTCGGTCACGTAGAGATGCGCGCCGGCGCAAACTTCGCCCGCATACTTGCCAAAGCTGGGCTGGAAATAGACCGGGCGGAAGCGCAGGCCAGCCAGCGCGAGCGCGTTGAGCTCATCCGCCAGCGACTCAGCCGAGAGCCAGGGCGCGCCGATATATTCGAAGGGCCGCGTTGTGCCGCGTCCTTCGGAGATGTTTGTGCCTTCGACCAGGCAAGTCCCCGGATAGAGCGTCATCGACTCAAGCGTGGGCAAATTGGGCGACGACGGGACGAAGGGCAGGCCGGCGTCGTCGTGCCACATATCGCGCGACCAGTCAGCCAGCGGGACGACAGTCAGCTCGCAGCCGATTTGCGCTTCTTCGTTCAGCAGGCGCGCGATTTCGCCGATGGTCATGCCATAACGGATTGGCAGGGTCCAGGGACCTACGAAGGAGGTATGAGACGCGTCCAATACCGGGCCTTCGACGCGGACGCCGCTGATCGGCGCCGGCCGATCCAGAATGATAACCGGGATGCCGGCTTTGCCTGCCGCCTCCATGACGTAGAGGGTTGTAGCCAGGTAGGTGTAGAAGCGAACGCCGCCATCCTGCAGGTCGATGATGAAGACATCAACGCCGCGCAGCATATCAGGCTCGGGTCGTTGGCTGGGGCCATAGAGGCTGTAGACCGGCAGCTGCGTCAGCCGGTCGCGGCTGTCGGCGACCTTCTTGCCCGCTTGCGCATCGCCGCGCAAGCCGTGCTCCGGGCCGAACAAGGCGACGAGATTGATGTCGGGGCGCGCGTAAAGACATTCGACGCTGCTGCGCAGGTTGCGGTCGACGCTGCTCGGGCAGGCGAGCAGGGCGGCGCGTTTGCCGGCGACGAGATGGAGAAGGGAATCGAGAAAGACCTCTAAACCCGGTTTGCTGGTCATAGCGGATTTGCCCCCGGCAATGCTCATGGCGCCGCCAGCAAGATCGGCGGCTGATACCTATATTGTCACACGTTGCGGGGTACTGTATCAAAGTCGGTTGAATTTCTTCAAATACCGACGATTTGGTAGGGGCGACTCGGTGAGTCGCCCAATTTCGATCCTGTTTTACCCATCGGACGATCCACCGGATCGCCCCTACCAGACTATTTCAACCGAAATAGATACACTACCCGTTGCGGGCGGTTTTGACAAAGAATCCAACGCGGGTCATAATGGCGACTAAGCGTCGACGCGTCCGCTCGATAGCTCAGGAAATCAATGAGCAGCGATTTGGCGGGCGGTCTTGAACGGCGTCAGTTGATGAATCGTTTCAGTCGGATAAGGTTCTGAGGGGAGAAAAGAACATGGACGAAAGAAAGCTCTCAAGGCGGGATTTTTTGCGCGCGAGTATGGCGGCGGGTACGGCGGCGGCCTTATCGGCGATGCCGGCCGGCCTTACCTATGCGCAGGAACAGGCCTTCCTGAATTACTGGACGGGTTGGAGCGGCTTCGAGTTTGATGCCCTGCAAGCCCTGGTCGATCAATTCAATGAAGAGCATGCCAATGTTTACGTCAATATGACGACGGTATTCGGTCAGTACGAGAAGGTGCTGACCGCGATCGCGGGTGGCAATCCGCCCGATGTCGTCTCGGCAGTCTGGCTGCATCAGTTGGTGCAGATCGCGTCCCAGGGCGCGCTGACGCCGCTGACGGCATACGCGGAAGCGGCTGGCATCGATGGATCCGAATACTTCCCGCAACTCTGGGAAAACTGGTGGTACAACGGCGAGCTCTGGGGTTTGATGTGTACATCCAACGCGCGCATGCTGGCGTTTTCACCGCCTGCTATGCAGGAGCTGGGCGTCAGCGCGCCGCCGACAAGCATTGATGAATTGGACGAAGTTTCGCAAGCCTACGAGATCATTGATGCGGACGGCAATATTGAGCGCGTCGGCCTGCTGCCGGCCAATCTCACCTGGTGGGCGCATGTCTTCGGCGGCAGCTTGTATGACGAGGACAGCGGGACGATCACGGCGAACGACCCGGCCAACGTGGCGGCGCTGGAGTGGATGGCGGGTTACTGGTCGCGGCTTGGGACGGAAAAGGTTGCGGCTTTCACCAGTGGCTTCGGCGACTACATCAGCACGCAGAATCCCTTCTTCGTCGGCAAAGAGGGCTTCAAGCAGGTCGGCGAGTGGTTCATCCAATTCCAGAAGAAGTTCGCTCCCGATCTCGAGATGGATATGATCCCGGCGCCATATCCCGATGGCGGCCGTCCGAACTGCACGACCTTCGGCGGCAGCGTCTTCACGATTCCGACCGGTGTAATCAACCCGGACGCGGCTTGGGAATTCATCCGTTGGTTGAGCGAAGACGAGCACATGGGCGAGTTCTGCTTCAACATCCAGAACATCCCGCCCAAAGTCGGCGCCGCAACGGCTGAGCGCTTCGTCAGCGATCACCGCTTCCAATTGGCGCTGGATCTGCTGAACGGCCCGAACGCCTTCGGCCCGGCGAAGATTCCAGTGAACGACTTCTACAATTCGCGCCTGGGCGAAGCCGAGACCTCGGTCAAGGCCGGTCAGCTTTCAGCGCAGGCTGCGCTTGATCGCGTGACTGAGGAGGTCCAACGCGAGCTCGACATGGCGATGATGTAACGGCTAACCCTACCCCAAGCCCCTTCGCCATCTTTATGGCTGAGCATCCCATAAAGGGGGAGGGGCTTTGACCGCGTAAGTCGAGATCTGCATTGGACTGTTGTTCTGTGCAAAATTTGCATCGTCATATTGGCATCGCGCGACTGGCTCCCCTTCCCTCATTTTGGGGATGTTTCGCCATAGAGATGGCGAAGGGGCCGGGGGATGGGGGCAATGTCCACCTATGACCATTTCAATTCGCAGGCCCACTCTCAGCAAACGGCAGAGACGGTCGCTGATTGTCGGCCTGCTCTTCATTTCGCCGGCGCTCATCGGCTTTTTCTTATTCAATATCGGGCCGATCGTTCAGTCGCTGCAATACAGCTTCACGCGCTACAATATTTTGCAGCCGCCGCGCTACGTGGGATTGAACAACTACAGGTTCCTGCTTGAAGACCGCGTCTTCAAGATCGGCATCCAGAATACCTTGTACATGGTGATGATCGGCCTGCCAATCCACTTGGTCTTCAACATGCTGATGGCGCTGCTGCTGAATACGAAGATCAAGGGCTTGTCGCTTTATCGTAGTATATTTTATGTGCCGTCGATAACACCGGTGGTTGCCTCGACCATCGTCTGGCTCTGGATTTTCAACGGTCAATTCGGCATCTTGAACGAGTTTCTCAAGCTGATCGGTTTGCCGCCGGTGGGCTGGCTGACCGACCCCAGGTGGGTCAAGCCGTCGCTGATCTTCATGGGCGCCTGGTTCGGCGGCAACACCATTCTGATTTATCTGGCGGGCTTGCAAGATGTGCCGCATGACTTGTTGGAATCGGCCGAGCTGGACGGGGCGAACGCCTTGCAGAAGACTTTCAGAATCACGCTGCCGATGATCAGCCCGGTGATCTTTTACACCATCATCGTCAACGTGATCGGATACTTCCAGTACTTCACAGAAGCCTGGGTGATGACGGCGACCCGCGACGGCTCAGCTGGCGGCGTCGCCAACTCGGCTATGTTTTATTCGATGTATCTATATCAGACCGCATTCCAGCAATTCAAGATGGGTTATGCCAGCGCGCAAGCCTGGATCTTGTTCATGATCGTGCTGATCGCGACGCTCTTCTTGTTTAAGACGGCGCGCTGGGTCTATTATCACGCGGAGAATTAGGTGACGGCGACGACGCGCATCGGCTGGCGGGAAAACCGGATCATTCAGGACCGCATCAAGCGGACGATCGCCTATACGATTGTCATCGTTATGGCGGTCGCCTATATCTTTCCGCTCTATTGGCTTCTCGTCACCGCCTTGAAGACCGATGTGGAAATCTTCCAGCAGCCGCCGCCGATCTTTCCGCCCGAACCGCAATGGCAAAATTTCGCGGCGTCTACCACCTACATCCCCTTCTGGCGCTACATGTGGAATACGATCGCGATCTCCGGCTTGACCGTGCTGGGCACGGTGCTGTCCTGCACCTTTATCGCTTATGGTTTCGCGCGCATTCAGTGGCCCGGGCGCAATATCATCTTCCTGATTTATCTCAGCACAATCATGCTGCCATCACAAGTGACGCTGATTCCGCTCTATCTCATTTTCCGCCAACTGGGCTGGGTGGGCACTTTCTTGCCGCTGGTGGTGCCGCACTTCTTCGGCAGCGCGCTTTATGTCTTTCTGCTGCGGCAGTTTCTCTTGACCATCCCGCAGGAGTTGAGCGACGCGGCGAAGATTGACGGCGCCAGCGAATTGAGCATCTTGTGGTATGTCATGATCCCGCTGATGCGGCCGGCCCTGGCGGTGGTGGCGCTCTTCACATTTGTTCAAACTTACCGGGATTTCCTCGGTCCATTGATCTATTTGACCGATCAGAAAGACTGGACGATTTCATTGGGTTTGAAGCTGTTCCAGAATATGTACGGCGCACAGTGGCAATTGATGATGGCGGCTTCGACCTTGGCGATGCTGCCGACCATTGCGCTTTTCTTCTTCACGCAGAAGACATTTGTCCGCGGCATCGCGCTGACCGGGCTCAAGGGGTAATCAAGAGATAATCAAGGGATAAGACTGATGGCGGGCGCCTGCTTTGGGGCGGGCAAGCACAAGCTGTTGATGTGAAGGGGATAGCCAGGAGATCGAAGATGGGCAAAATCCGGGTTGCGGTCATCGGCGCCGGCGGCATCGGCGGGACTCATCTGAAGGCCTATGCCGCGCATGCGGAGCGCTGTGAAATCGTGGGCATCGCCGATGTCCTGGAATCGGCGGCGCAGGAACGGGCGGCGGCCTTTGGCGGGAGGGCCTTCGCCGAGGGCGAAGCGATGCTGGATGCCCTGCGGCCCGATGCCCTGAGCGTCTGCACACCGCCGAAATATCATCTCCCCGCCGTCGAAATGGCGGCGGAGCGCGGCATTGCCGTCCTGTGTGAGAAACCGCCGGCGCGCACCCTGGCGGAAACCGAGGCGATCGTCGCGGCGATGCGGGGGAAGATTCTGCAATTCGCCTTCTGCCACCGCTTTCATGCGCCGCTGCGGGCAGCGCAGGATTTGATCGCGGGGGGCCGGCTGGGGAAGCTGGTGCAGATTGAAAACCGCTTCGCGTTTCGCTTCCCGCGGGCGGGCAATTCCTGGTTCACAGAGGCGGATATCGCCGGTGGCGGCATCTTGATCGACACATTGGCGCATAGCATCGATATTTTCCGCGCCCTGACCGGCGATGAGATTGAGTTTGTGGGGGCCGCGGTCTCGGCGACGCTGCCGATCACAGTGGAGGACAGCGCTTCGCTTTTGCTGCGCAGCCGAAGCGGCGTGCTGGGAACGCTGAATTGCAGTTGGGTGACGCCGGTGGCGGAAGCCAACGTGCGCATTCACGGCAGCGAGGGACAGGCCGTCATTGACTATGACGCGGCGGCGGGATTGCGCTACAAGCTGGCGGAGGACGACGGCTGGACGGAAGAGACTTTTGATGCGCCCGACCGCTTCACCGCGCAGGCGGATCATTTTCTGCGCTGCCTGGAGACGGGCGCGCCGCCCCTTGTTCGTCCCGAAGACGGGCTGGCGGTGATGCGCGTGATTGAAGCCGCCTATCAAGGCGCAGGAGGAACTATATGAAGCTGAGCTTGAGCATGTACAGCCTGGTGGCGGAGGTCCGCGCCGGGCGGATGGATCTCATGGGATTTATCGATTATGCGGGGGCGCAAGACGTCACCGGCGTGGAATTGCTCGATATCTTCTGGACCGATGCCGAGCGCGAGCTCCCCGCCGCAAAAGCGAGAATCGCCGATGCCGGCCTGGAAGTGGCGGTTTATTCCATCAGCAACGATTTCATTCAGCCGGAATCCAGCGCGCGCGATAAGGAGCTTGCCGACCTGAAACGGGGCGTGGATATCGCGCTGGACTTGGGCGTAGATCTGCTGCGGGTCTTCAGTGGCAGCGCGCGCGAGGGCGTATCGCAAGAGCAGGGTCTGACTTGGATCCTCGAGGGACTGTCGGCGGGCGCGGCTTATGCCGAGGCGCGTGGCGTCACCCTGGCCTTGGAGAATCACGGGCGCTTTGCCGGGCGCAGCGATCAAGTGCGAGATATTATCGAGCAGGTCAATTCGCCGGCGCTGCGCGTCAACTTCGATACGGGTAATTTCTTGCCGGTTGGGCAAGATCCATTGGCGGCGGCGGCGGAATTGGCTGAATGGGCGGTGCTGGCGCATTTGAAAGACATGGGCTTGGCGGGGGCGGCCGAAACCGGGCATGTCTTTAGCGATCCCGATGGTCGTTCGTTGAGCGGTTGCGTCGTCGGCAAGGGCTTGGTGGATCTGGCGGGCATTTATGCTGTGCTTGACGCGGCGGGATACAGAGGCTGGTATTCGCTGGAATATGAAGGCTCGGCCGATCCGGTCAACATCGGCGTGCCCGAGAGTCTGGCGCATGCGCGGCAGGTGTTGGGCGACTCAAGGTAGAAGGCCTCAGCAGATATAGTTTGGACGATACAAAACGCTAAGGAAGAAAGCAAGCAGGGCAATCAGTCAGTTGCAGCACAAGCGTTCTAGCTGTATATTTTAGTGATGAGCCCGGCAATGGAAGCGAAGCGACATCCCGCGCCAGCCTTTCGTTCCGAGATAGAAGACTGGCTCGGCGAAGTTCACCAGGGCGATTGTATCGAACGGATGCGCCAGATGCCGCCCGGCTCAGTTGATCTGATTGTCACCAGTCCGCCCTACAATATCAAAAACAGTACTGGCAACGGACTCAAGAACAGGAGCGGCGGCAAATGGCCGCAAGCCGCTCTGCTTGAAGGATACGCCGGTCATGACGATGCCATGCCACATGTGGATTATGTAGAGTGGCAACGAGCGTGTCTATCCGCGATGATACGCGTATTGAGCGAAGAAGGGGCTATTTTCTACAATCACAAGTGGCGGGTGCAGGGCGGCTTGCTGCAAGACCGCGCCGACATCGTTGCAGGATTTCCGCTTCGACAGATCATCATTTGGCAGCGTAGAGGTGGTATCAATTTTAATCCAGGCTATTTTCTGCCCACATATGAGGTGATTTATCTCATAGTAAAGCGCGGTTTCCGCCTGGCGCCAAAGGCAAACGCGCAAGGCGATGTCTGGCGGATTCCGCAAGAGTCGAACAACCCGCATCCGGCGCCATTTCCTGTTGCGCTCGCGCAGAAATGCATAGACTCAACTGAAGCGAGAATTGTGCTCGATCCTTTCATTGGGTCAGGCAGCGCTGTCATAGCTGCAGAGCTTTCCGGGCGAAACTGGGTTGGAATCGACATTAGCGAAGATTACTGCAAACTGGCGCGGCAACGTATCAAGGGCATCGGCAAAATACACTAGAACATTGTTTTCCAAACAATTATCCGCGTATTAGAAGCCAGGTAGTCAGTCGAACAACTGCGCGTGTTGATCGCGGCCGATAACCGGATGCCTGATGCTCGACTTATCATGGATCCGGCGTCGCTTGCCGGAGTGCAGCAGCAAAAGATCAAACATCCTGCTGCTTCGCGATGATCACCAGGTTGCGAATCGTGACGCGCCGCGGCCGCGTCAACATAAATATCGCCGCCTCGACCACATCTTCCACCTTCAGGTAATGCTGATCGCCCACCGACACCTTCTCGATCTCGTCGGCATCGGTCAGGTTCCACAGCTCATTGGCCACGCGCGCCGGCGCCAGGGACATCACTCGGATCCCGTCTTCCGACACTTGGCGCCGCAAGGCGTTGACAAATGTCTCAACCGCGTGTTTGCTCGCGCCATAGGCGGGGCCGCGGTGCAATTTCTCGTGGCCGGCGACGGAACTGGTGACGATGATATCGCCCGCGCCTTGCGCCTTCATCGCCGGGATGACGGCCTGGGCGCAGCGCATCACCGCTTCCACATTAATCCGCAGCATATCGGATATATCATTGATGTCGTTTTCGCTGAATTCGCCATGAATGAATATGCCGGCGTTCGCAAACATCACATCAATCCGGCCGAACCGCTCCAGCGTGCGATCGACCATGTTCTGAATGTCGGCCGGCTGGGTCATATCGGCGCGTATGACAAGCGCTTCGCTGGCAGCCGCGGCAGCGATCGACTCCATCTTCTCGACTGAGCGCGCCGCCAGGCAGAGCTTGCAGCCCCGTTCGGCGAGCATGCGCGCGGCGGCGGCGCCGATGCCGGAACTGGCGCCGGTGATGATCACAACTTTGCCATTGAGATCTTGTGCCATTGCTAATTGCGCAAATTGGTCAACAAGGTAGTTTTGTAAGTACGGTTGGATTAAACTATAGTTATAGAGATTGTGCAATAATAGCTAGGACTTGGCTGACGGCAAAGAAGTTGGACAAGGCATATGTTTTAGTGCTCTAGTGAACCAATGCAATGATTGGGTCGCATGGCGCTATGGTATAAGGAGTTGAGTGTATGAGAGATTTTGAAGGAGCAAAACTGCAAGAAATCCAGGTTGGTTCACAACGTGTAATGCTGTTCATGCCGATAGGCGACTCTGACCCGTCACATCGGCTCATTCAAGGCGACGCGACTCATCGGGACATACTGGACAATGGAATAATAGACCTTACAGTAACGTCACCGCCATACAATGTTGGAAAAGCCTACGACGGCCACACTACGAGTGACTCTATCGACTATGAAGAGTACCTGCGCTTTACGCGGACATGGCTGGCAAACTGTCTGTATTGGACCAGAGATACCGGGCGCCTCTGCGTGAACGTGGCCTTGGACAAAAACAAGAACGGAAAACGTCCGATTGCAGCTGATGTCACACGTCTTGCACTCGAAGTGGGCTGGCAATATCACGCAACAATTATATGGAATGAAGGCAACATTAGCCG
Source organism: Anaerolineae bacterium (assembly GCA_022826865.1). GTDB lineage: Bacteria > Chloroflexota > Anaerolineae > Aggregatilineales > Phototrophicaceae > UBA6055. The sequence continues at coordinate 28,930 of JAJDUC010000114.1, read as the reverse complement.
AAGGACTGCGTGGGGTAGCTGGATGTCCGCTAGCGCCCCGCACGTTATTGCACCAGTCGAGGTAGTTATTGTTCTCTATAAGGGTGCGTGGAAACGCAAGAATCAGGGAAAGTCAGATATAGGTCGCGATGAGTTTAAGGAGTGGGTACTCGGTAATTGGGAATTCCCCGGAGAAAGCGCCAAAAGAATCGGACATGAAGCGCCGTTTCCGATTGAACTTCCAAGACGTTGCATAAAGCTGTTTTCATTTATGGGCGACACGGTGCTGGACCCGTTTGCTGGAAGTGGAACTACGCTTGTCGCAGCAGTTAACGGTTTTCGCAAAGCTATAGGGATTGAGCTTGAATCTCATTACTGCGACTTGATGCTTAATCGAATCGAGGACGAATGCAAAGCAAAATTCACGCACTCACCACAGGAAAGTCAGCGATCATCTATCGCGAATTGCTGGACTCTATAAGTTACACAACTCCACACAAGTTCGTTTCCAATGCATACGCAGAGTACCTGTCAACAGGTGAAACTACGTCGAGTACAAACGGAAGAATCTTCGAGTACTTGATTTGTGAAACATTGGCGAGAGAAGACATTACTCCATTCTACTATCAGGCTCGATTTGATCGAGTCCCCAACGCGGACTTTGATGTAGTTCTGTACGATCAAAATAGTCCAGTCGTTTTGACAATGAAAACCTCTCTTAGAGAACGATATAAGCAGTCGGTCTTGGAAGGTTGGGCATTATGGCAAGTGTATAGAAATGCTGAGACTTGGTTGATTGCGCTTGAAGAGAACGAGGCGCCAAATGTGCAACGCAAGATCGCATCTGGTGACATTGTGGGAGTGAATGGTTGCATTCTCGCGTCAAGTTCAGCGTATGATAATTTGCTGACAGAGTTACGAACGCGTCAATTCCAAGTTGCCGACTCGGTTATGCCTCTTGAAGGAAAGAAATACCCGTCTTGACGCCCAGAGTTTTCGCGCATATCCAATTTCTTACCGACTTAAATTAAGATGTGATGCGATTTGCCTGCAAGCGGATGGGTCATGGGCATGCGCTCCCTCAGATATTGACCTGATTCTGCGGCAGGATGACAAGATCGCGAATGGTGACGCGCCGCGGTTGCTCGAGCATGAAGACCAGCGCTTCGGCGCAATCTTCCGATGTCAAGTGGGTACGGTCGCCGCTGGAAACGCGCGCAATATCCGCGGGGTCGTGGAAACCCCAGAGCGGATTCGCCACTTGTCCCGGCGCCAGGGACATCAGGCGGATGCCGGAGCCGACCAGCTGCGGCCGCACCGTATGCACAAAGGTCTGCGCCGCGTGTTTGCTGGCGCTATAAATCGGCTCCCAAAGCACATCGATAAAACCCGAGATCGAGCTGGTCACGATGATATCGCCCGAACCTTGGGCCTTCATCGTGGGAATGACGGCATGGGCGCAGCGCAGCACGGCATCGATATTGATGGCGAGCAGGCGCGTGTAGGCCTCCGGATCGCCATCGGCAAAATCGCCGGGGATGTAGATGCCGGCGTTGGCGCACATGACATCGATACGGCCGAAGCGTTCGCGGCTGCGCTCGACCATATTGCGGATATCGTCCGGCTCAGTCATGTCGGCGCCGATGACCAGGCACTCGCCGGGCAATTCGGCGGCGAGCGCTTCCAGCTTGTCGAGGGAGCGGGCCGCCAGCGTGAGCTTGCAGCCCTCCGCCGCCAGCCGCCGGGCGCAGGCTTCGCCAATGCCGGAGCTTGCGCCCGTGATGATGACCACTTTACCTGCAAGCGCCTCGCTCATGTTCTTTCCCTGACCCTTTTCTTGGTGAATCCCGCTGAGCGCATATCAAATCCGGTTGATCTGCGGCAGCAAGACCAAATCGCGGATGGTGACGTGCGGCGGACGCGTCAGCATGAAAAGGATGGCGTCAGCGCAATCTTCAGAAGCCAGGTGCGAGCCGGCGACTTCCACCGCCTGTCGGATTTCCTCCGGTTCATGCAGCCATTGCATCGGATTCGCCACCGGGCCAGGCGCCAGGGACATCACACGAATGCCGCGCTCCGCCACTTGCCGCCGCAAGGTATGCGCGAAGGTTTGCACGGCGTGTTTGCTGGCGCTGTATACCGGCTCCCCGGCGACATCGACATGTCCCGATATTGAACTGGTGACGAGGATGTCGCCGCCGCCTTGGGCGCTCATGATCGGGATGACGGCATGGGCGCAGCGCATCACGGCGTCGACATTAAGTCGCAACATTCGGGCGTAGGCGTCGATATCGCCCTCGGCGAATTGCCCCGGGATATAGACGCCGGCATTGGCCAGCATGATGTCGATTCGGCCGAAGTGATCGAAGCTGCGCTGTATCATACTGTCGATGTCGGTCGCTTCCGTCAAATCGGCTTGCAGGACCAGGCATTCGCCGCCCAATGCGGCCGCGAGCGCTTCCAGCTTGTCCGCGGAGCGCGCCGCAAGCGCGAGCTTGCAGCCTTCTTGCGCCAGGGCGCGCGCGGTCGCCGCGCCGATGCCCGAGCTGGCGCCGGTGATGATGGCGACTTTGCCATTGAGTGAATGGGACATAAGATTTCTCCTCGTTTGCTCCGGCGGCTGACCCTGCGTTAGTCGATTTCCTAAAGATTCTTGTTCGCGCGAATCGCTTGCGGACCGCCCGGGCTGCCTTTGCTGGCCGTCTCCAGCGGCTAAGGCGTCAGCGTCACCTTGACCGATTCCGTGCCGGCGGCGACCAGGTCCATGCCGGCCTGAAAGCTGGCGAGCGGCAGTTGGTGGGTCATGATGCGGTCCATGGGCAGCAAGCCTTTGCTGAGCATATCAATGGCGATGGGGTAGGTGTAAGGGCTGAGGTGGGAGCCGTGGATGTTGAGTTCTTTGGTATCGCCGATGATCGTCCAATCGGCCGTGACCGGCTCGCGCATGACGCTGAATTCAACGAAGGTGCCCAGCTTGCGCACCATTTGCAGGCCTTGCAAGACGGCGGCGGGATAGCCGGTGGCTTCGATGTAAACATCGCAGCCATAGCCCTCGGTCAGCTTCAGCACTTCGTCGATGACATCGAGTTTGCGCGGGTTCATGCTCAGATCCGCGCCGCAGAGTTCGGCGATCTCCAGGCGTTCGTCGTTCAGGTCAATGGCGATCAGAAGGCGTGGATTCTTTAGGCGGGCGGCCGCCACCATGCCCAGCCCCAAGGGACCACAGCCAGCGATCACAACCACATCATCCAGTTCGATTTCGCCGCGCTCGACCGCGTGAATGGAGCAGCCGAGCGGCTCGATGAAGGCGGCGTGATGGGCGGGCAGGGCTTCCGGCACCTTGTAATTCAGCGCGCCGGCCGGGAATAGCATGTACTCGGCCATAGCGCCGATTGTCGCCTGCCGGAAGCCGTAGACATCGTGTTTGTCCTGGCACATCCAGTATTGTCCGCGCTTGCAGAAGCGGCAGTTCCAGCAGGGCACGATTTGCTCGGAGACGGCGATATCGCCCAACTCCAGGCCGTATTGCTCGCCCGCGCCCTCACCCAGTGCGACAACCTCGCCCACGAACTCGTGACCCGGGATGACGGGCGCCTGGCAATAACCTTCGCGGGTATCGTCCCCCCAAAAGAGCGCCGCGCCCTGGTAGCATTTGAGGTCGCTGGCGCAGATGCCGACCGATTGCACGCGGATAAGGACTTCGCCCGCGGCCGGTTCCGGCACACGCCATTCCTCCATGCGGTAATCTTCCGGCCCGTGGCAGACGATTGCGGGCATGGTCTTGGGCAGGGCTTCCCGAGTTTGGTAGGGCATGGTCCGTCCTTTATTGCTCGCGCCTGTCCCTATAGTCGATATTGTAGCGTTTGCGCCGTCAAATTCAAAAGCCGGCTGCGGCCCTGGGTTGCCCCGAGCTCGCCATTTGGCAGGAATTGTAGGGCGTCTCGTGAGACGCCCGTTTCCAACAACCGGGAAATCAATGGGCGTTTCAGCGGGTCGCCCGTACACCGAGTCTCCTCTTTTGCCGTAGGGGCGAGCCTTGGCTCGCCCGCATGTATGTCGCGAAAGAAGATGCGCATTTTTTCAAATAATTACTTGCGTTTACTCCTGTCCCTTCATCCGCGTCCTCGCCGAGCGTCCGCATGTTTGGTTACAATCCTGGAACCTTTGCCGACCGGAATTGACCGCTGTGAAAACTCTGTTGAACAAGCATCCCTATCTTCTTGTGGCGACGCTCTGCGGCACTTATGGCTTGCTTTATTTGGGACGGGTCAACGTCAGCGTCGTCCTGCCTATTCTGGCGCAGGACCTCGGTGTCGGCCTCGCCGAAGTTGGCGCCCTGGGCACGGTCTTCTTTTGGTTCTACGGGTTGTTTCAGTTCGTAAGCGGCGAGGTTGGCAGCCACGTCAGCCCCTTTCGAGTCATCAGCGCCGGTTTGCTCGTCACGGCGCTTGTGAATCTTGTCTTCGCCTTCCAGACGTCCTTGCTCTTCATGCTGGTCTTATGGGGGATTAACGGCATCGCCCAATCAGGCGGGTGGTCGCCGATGGTGCGCATCTTGTCGGAACGCCTGGACTCGCAGCAGATCAAGCGCGCGTCGACTTTGATGCCCTTCGGCTACGTGATTGGCACAGCGCTGACCTGGACGCTGATCGGCGCGGTGACGGCCGGCGGGGACTGGCGCATCGGCTTTTGGCTGCCCGGGTTGCTGCTTCTTGCGCTGTTTGGCTTCTGGTGGCGGGCGGGCATAGATTCGCCCAAGGCCAAATCGGGCGGTTTTCGCCCCGCGCGCGTCCTGGCTGAAACGCGGGGAATCGTCTTCGTTCTCTTTGCCGCGGCCATGTCCGGTTTTGTGCGTAATGGATCCCTCATCTGGCTGCCGACATATATTCTCGATACGAACCTTGTCGCCGAGAATGCGGTGGGCACGGTGGCGGCGTTCTTGCAGGTCATCGCGATCCCGGGTTTGCTCCTGGCGCATTATCGCGTGCTCAGCAGCGATCAGGTCTTCATGACCGCCGTGCTGATGCTCAGCGCTGCCGGCTTTGCATTCTTGCTGGCCACCGTGACAGCCGGGATCCTGGCCGTTCTGCTCGTCGCCTTCGCCTTGATGATGCTGAACGGCGCCTTTAACCTGGTGATCACGTCAATCACATTGCTGCTCGCGCCGCCGGGACGCGCCTCGGCGACGGCCGGGACGGTCAATATGATGGCGACATTCGTCGGCGGGACGGCCGGTTTCATCGTCGGCCTGCTGCTGGAGATCAGCGATTGGGGCGCGGTTTTTGGCATGTGGGGCGTGGCGCTGCTGCTGGCGGCGCTTGTAATCTGGTGGAAGCGGGCGGAGGAAAGCGGCTAACCGCGGATGCCGCGATCAGTTTCTCCCTTTGTTCCAATACGACCGCTGCATGAAGTGACCAGGGATTGGCCGCAGCGACGGCACGGGTATCCGCCTTGCGAAATGCGCTGAGAGAACCGCAGAATCTGATAGTTGGCACGCTTTGGATAACCTACGCCATGTATTATCTGGGGCGGGTCAACATCAGCGTGGTCTTGCCGATGCTGGCGCTCGACCTGGGCGCGAGCCGGGCTGAAGTCGGCGCGCTGGGCACGGTCTTCTTCTGGATTTATGGCATCGGCCATTTTGTCAGCGGCGAAATCGGCAGCCATGTCAGCCCCTTTCGCATGGTCGCCTTTGGCTTGCTGGCGACCGCCATCATCAACCTCGTCTTCTCTTTTCAAACATCGCTGATCGCGATGCTGTTCTTGTGGGGACTTAATGGCATCGCGCAATCGGGCGGCTGGTCGCCCATGTTTCGCATCCTGGCGGAGCGCCTCCATCCCGGCCGAATCAAGCGCGTGTCGACGGTCATGCCCTTCAGTTATGTCTTCGGCACGGCCTTCACTTGGACCCTGATCGGGGCGGTGGCGGCAATTGGGGATTGGCGGATCGCCTTCTGGCTGCCGGCTTTGGCGCTGCTTTTGGCGCTGGCATTCTGGTGGAAAGCGGGCATCGACGCGCCCAAGACAAAATCGAGCGGGCTTCAGCTTGGGACGATCATCAGCGAAGCGCGCGGTATCGCCTTCATCATGCTGGCGGCTGCTATGTCCGGCTACGTTTTTAATGGCACGCTGATCTGGCTGCCCACTTATATTCTCGATACGAGCCTGGTCGCCGAAAACCTGGTTGGCACGGTCGCCGCCTTGACGCAGGTCATCGCGATCATTGGCCTGTTCTTGGCGCGATATCGCGTCGTACGCGGCAGTCAGGTATTCGTCACTTCCGTGCAGATGCTGTCGCTCGCCGGGATCGCTTTCCTGCTGCTCACTGTAACTGAAGGCATTTTGATGTTGCTCATCGTCGCCATTGCCTTGATGCTGCTGAATGGCGCATTTGGCTTGGTGGTGAGTTCCATGCCGCTGCTGCTGGCGCAGCCCGGCCGCGCCTCGTCCATCACCGGGAGCGTCAATATGATGTCGACGTTTTTCGGCGGCATGGCCGGTTTCTCAATTGGCGGCCTGGTTGACGCCAGCGGATGGGGCGCGGTATTTGCTTTCTGGGGTTTGCTCTTGCTCCTGGCCTCCCTGTTGATTTGGCGTCGGCGGACGGAAGAAAATCGTTGGTTGGAGGCGAGATGACGCGCAGCTAGCTAGACTCAAGACTCCGATATTGCGCTTAGGTGAGACTTGTTCAAGGTTTCAAGTTATGAACAAGTCCCACGCGCTGGCTCTCTCGACTGCGATTCAGCGCCGCTTCGTTCGTCGCAAGAGATTCACAAGCAACAGTACGGAGAGTATTGGCAGCAGCGTTAAACTTACCCCAATAAAGCTGATGAGGACCTCGTCAAGGGGACGATCCCATCCAGGGAACAGCGTAAAGAACGCATCCCTGAAGTAGATGCCCAATGCGAGACCGGAGACGAAAATGATCGCTTTCATTATAACCAGTTCGCGCTCGCCTTTATTGAGTTGCCGCGTGGACTGCTTTAGTTTGCCCCAAGTCGCGTTCAGCTTTAACATCATGCTCTCCTTCTGCGCCGAGTTGGGCAGGTAAGCGAGACTTGTCCAGCTTGGTAATTCCGGCATGAACAAGTCTCAACTCTGTGCTTTCGATTGGGGGTCAGCGCCGCTTGGTCCGCCGCCAAAGCGTCAGGAGCAGCGTAAACGCGATCATGGGCATGAGCAGGCCATTTAACGTAAACTCAACATGATTTGCGAGTTTGTTAACATTGCCTGCGAGTTCGCTCGCGGGACGGTAGACGTCGCGAAGATACCAGAAGCGATGTGACACAGCGAAAAGCAGCGTTCCCATATTGTCGAGCAAGAACCCCGATGCAAAACCCGCAATGAAAATGATCGCCATCGCTACACTCCGTGCTCGCTCTTGTACAGCCAAGGCCAACCTATACTCCACACTGTACAGACTGCGGTGCGTTGAGCTAAACCTCGTTTGACTGTGACGTACACTCTGGATTTTTTCATTCCGCCTGTGCGTATGGTGGACAACTCCCCGTAGGAGACTGTCGCTGTCATCCAACCGAGGTTATACAGATTATGGTGCTCGAGTTGAGGATTGCCTTCAATGATACGGTTGTCTGTCCAATGTCTGACCGTGAAGCTGATCTTGGCATAGCCCGCTATGCCAAGAGAAGTTTCGGTATGAAACTTCTCTTGGCATAGCCCGCCGTACCGTGCACAGAGCAATACTCCGTAGTTGCGTTGCCGGCGCTGACAGAAATCGGAAGCGCAAGCAACGCCGCAACCAACAAGAGAAGGCGTTTCATGATTCTACTCCTTACGTTGAACGATGGATAAAAGTACAGCAAGATCACTCTTCAAACGCTCTCCTTTCTTCTGAGTTTAGTCTAGTAGAAGACTAAAGCAATTTATTATAGATTGTCAAGCGGCGATAATCACTGTGGTTCATAATTCCTGTTATTAGTGCCGATTATATTATACACTTCATGTGAAATGAAAATGTTCTGAACATTGAAAGGTCTGCACCCCAATCTTATAGCGAAGCCGCAAGATATGTTTGAACAAATGAGCCAGAACGCGCCGCTGGAAGGCATCCGCGTAGTCGATCAGACGCAGGCCCTGGCCGGACCCTACTGCACGATGGTCCTGGGCGATTTGGGCGCTGATGTCATCAAGATTGAGCGGCCCGGCGTCGGCGATAATTCGCGGCAGTGGGCGCCGCCCTACATAGGCGATCAGGGCTGCTATTACCTGGCGATCAACCGCAACAAACGGGGCATCGCCCTCGATATCGGCGCGGGAGCCGGGCGCGAGTTCCTGCACAAGCTGGTGAAAGACGCCGATGTCTTTCTGAGCAATTTGATGACCAGCGCCTCGCTCCAGCGTTACGGCATAGATTATGAGACCCTGCGCGCGATGAATCCCGGCCTCGTTTATGTGTCAATCAGCGGATACGGTCGGACGGGTCCGCGCGCCGGGCAACCCGGTTACGATCTGGTGTCGCAGGCGGAATCGGGCACCTTCGCGCTGACCGGTGAAGTGGACGGGACGCCCATGCGCTTTCCCACGCCGATCGCCGATATGACCTGTGGTCTGTTCACGGTGATCGGCATCCTGGCGGCGCTGCGCAGTCGGGAGAGAAGCGGCGTTGGTCAATTCATCGACATGTCTTTGCAAGAGGGGCAGATGACCTGGCTTGCCAACCTCGCCGGCGAATATTTCGCTGAAGGCGTCGATCCGCCGCGGCGGGGCAACCGGCATCCGCAGGTTGTGCCCTACGAGGCGGTACAAGCCAGCGACGGCGACTGGTTCATCCTGGGCGTCGCTTCGGACAATGTCTGGCGCGCCTTCTGCCGGCATGTCGCGCGGGATGAATTGGCGGCCGATCCGCGCTTCATCACCAACGCCGAACGCATCGCGAATTATGCGGCGCTGCTGCCGATATTGCGAAAAATAATTCGCGCCCGGCCTTGTGACCAGTGGCTGGATGAATTGCGGGCGGCTGGTGTGCCATGCGGGCGCATCAACAGCGTGGCCGAAGCGCTGGGCGATCCCCATGTCATTGAGCGCGGCATGATCATCGAGTTGGAGCATCCGGCGCTGGGCATCGTCAAGTCGCTGGCGACGCCCGTGCACCTCTCGGATAGTCCGCTGGTCTATCGCCGGCATCCCCCGCGCCTGGGCGAGCATAGCGATGAGGTGGCGGCCGAGTTGGGTTACAGTCCAGCGGCGCTGGCGGAGTTGCGGGCCGCGGGCATTTTGGCTTGAATATGCAGCGGCAACTTATACGTAGGACTCGTACCAGGTTTCGGAAGGCGGCGGCGGGCCGTAAAAATCGCTCCAGGGACGCGCCGCGGCCGCGGCAATCTCCAGCAATTGCCGGAGGCGGACACTTGCTGTGCTCTCCAGGAAGGCGGCGCGTTCGACGGCGGTCATCGCCGCCGCTTCTTTCCAGATGGCGCGGCCCGCCAGAAAGCCGCTCGCGCCGCATTCGCAGGCCACTTGCGCCTGCGGCTTGAATTGCGCGAAGTCGACGCCGGCGCTCAGCAGCACCCAAGGCACAGCTGAGGCTTCGCTGACGGCTGCGCAGGCCCGCCGCCATTCATCCCGGTCCTGATTGAACTGGATATCAAGCGGAAACTCCAATTTGAGCACATCGGCGCCGCTGCGGGAAAGACGGCGCGCCGTCTCGATCACTACCTCAGCGCGGATGGCGGCAAAGGCTTCGCTCTCTTTTGGCGCCGCCGGATCGAGGCTGTAAGACATGGGCTCGAGGAAGACAGGCAGGTCCCAGGCATGGCAATCGGCCACGGCGCGGCGAACGAAATCTTCCAATTCCTCCGCCAGTTTGCCGCTGCCAGGATGGTAGTAGACCATCAATTTGACCGCGCTGGCGCCGGTTTTTCGGATTTTCTGCGGCGTCCAGGCGGGAATGAGTTCGGTCCGCCGATAACTGGAGTCGCCGCTGTAGCCGCTCTTTTCCAAAGCCAGCAGCAAGCCCGCCTTGGGGCTCATTTGCATCGAGGCGCTTAGCCCATAAGTCGGGTCGGTCAGGATGGCGCTGGCATCGCGGGAAAGGACGCCGATGATCTCGTTTTTGACTTGCGCCAGTTGCGCATAAGAGGAATCCGGCGGCATCATGCGCCGGTAGCTGCCGCGTTGATCGAAGGCGACGATGCCGAAGACATCGGCCTCAGCGAGGCTGCTGGTCTTCAAACCGCGATAGCGGCCGGGCGTCAGCGACTTGGGCATGGCTGTCCTTTCTGGTTCCCCGCTATTGGCTTGGATGAGCTCGGGTCAAGCAACGGCGACGCTAGACGCCCCTGTCCCGGGTCGCATCCGCGATTGCGAAAGCGCAACCCGGTCGATCGCCCGCAACGCCGAATCCAAGGTCAGCAGCATCTAGATCATCACGGCGCTTTCGCCATTTTCAGCGCTGCCGACGATGTGACGCACGATAAGTTCTTCGCTGGCTTCGGCGCGCGGGATATTGGCGACGATGGCGCCGCGGCGCATGATCACCATGCGGTCGGCCACGGCCATCACATCATGCATCGTGTGGCTGATCAGAATGACTGGGATATTGCCTTCGCGCAGGCTGCGAATCAGCGCCAGCACCTTGCGCTGTTCCGGCACGCCCAGCGCGGCCGTCGGCTCATCCATGATCACGAGTTGGGCTTTCCAGTACATGGCGCGGGCGATGGCGACCGCCTGCCGCTGCCCGCCGGAAAGGTTGACCAGTTTCTGCTTGAGAGAAGGGATGTGTATGTCCAGCTCGTCAAGCGCGCCGGAGGCTTCCTCGCGCATGGTGATGTCATCGGTGACCGGGATGATTCCGAAGAGGCGGCGCGTGACTTCCTTGCCCAGGAAGACGTTCGCGCCGACATCGAGGTTCTCGGCCAGAGCCAGGTCCTGGTAGATGGTTTCGATGCCGCGGCTGCGAATATCGGCCGGCGCGTGGTGGGTGATGTCTTCGCCGTTGAATTCCACACGGCCCTGTTCCGGCCGGTACACGCCGGAGATGCACTTGATCAGTGTGGATTTGCCAGCGCCGTTATCGCCGAGCAGGGCGACAACTTCGCCCGGATGCACGGCGAAATCGACATTGTCGACCGCGGTCAAACCGCCGAAATACTTGCTGACGCCGGTGGCGGCGAGTATTGGATCAGACATTGGCTTGCAGCCTTTCCAGCGCCGCTTGCAGTTGGTTGACCAGAACCGCGATGATAATAACCACGCCGACCACGATGAATTGCCAGATGGAATCGATGTTGAGAATGACGAGCCCGGTCTGCAGCACGGCGATGATGAGAGAGCCGACCACCGCGCCCATGATATCGCCCTCGCCGCCAAACAGGTTGGTGCCGCCGATGACGACCGCGGCTACGGACGAAAGCAGCGCCGCCTCGCCCGCCTGCGGGGCGCCGGCTGTGAAGCGGAAGAGATGCAAGACGCCGGCGATGCCGGCGGTGAAGCCGCAGATGACGTAGATGATGATGAGGTGACGCCCCACGTTAATGCCGGAGCGCAGCGCGGCTTCTTCGCTGCCGCCGATGACGTAGGTATGCCGCCCGAATTTGGTGCGGGCCAGGATGAAGGCGAAAATGACCACGACCAATGCGGTAATGATGACGGGATAAGGCAATAGCTGAGAGACCAACCGCAATTGCTGCGGCTCCAGATCCGGCGGCAGGGCGAACCAGTGGAAGCCATCATCCGGGATGTAATAGAGCAGGCTGCCATTGCCGATAGAGCGCAGCGCTTCGCGCAATTCCGCCGACAAGCCGCGCACGACCTGCTGGCCATCGGTAAGGAGGAAAGCGGCGCCGCGCACGATGCCGAACATGCCTAACGTGGCGATAAAGGGCGGCACTTTGATGCGGGCGACCAGCACGCCATTGACCAGGCCGGGAATCAGCGCGACCAGCAGGCCGGCAAAGACGCCTATCAGCATGGCATAGGCGATATCGTTGCCGCTATCCGCCAGATCCCGCATGACGCGAGCGGTGGTCACCGAGGACAAGCCAACCGTCCAACCGATGGACAGGTCGATGCCGGCGGTGATGACGACATAAGTCTGTCCGATTGACATCAGCATGATCAAGGTGCTGGTGGTGAGGATCGAGGCGAAGTTGCGGACGGAGAAAAAGCCGGTGCCGGTGACTGAAAAATAGATCACCAAACCCAGCAAAAACAAATAGGACCAACTCTTGGTCAATACCTCGATGGTACGGGGATTGATGAAGGAAAGACTTTGTGTCCGCGCCTGTGGATTATTTTCTGCCATTACGAAACCTGATTGTCACCCCCACCCTAAGTCCCTCCCCGAGAGGGAGGGACTTCTTGCGCCCCCAAACCGAGTGTAACGGACGCGCCCCCATCCCTCATTTTGGGGAAGCTCCTCATAGAAATGAGGAGGGACGCGCCGCGTAGACACTCGCGGTCGGCGATGTGGGCGGCTAGCCCGCTGTGTAGATGAAACGCGCGACGTTGGGGTCGTCTACGTTGTCGATGGTGATGACCGCGTAGCCCGTGCCGACGCGCGCCGGCATGGATGTGACGCCGCGCAAATTGGCGATCTGCGCGACCACGCCCAGATAACCCATATCGGCCGGCTTCTGCGCGATCACCAAGGAGACGATGCCATCCCGCAAGTAGCCGATATTCTCTTCGCTGGCGTCGAACAGCGCCACTTCCACCGCGCCTTGCAGGCCGGCGTTCTGGATTGCCGCGCCGGCGCCCAGGGCGCCAAAGGTGTTGGTGGCGAACATGCCGACAATATCCGGATTCGCTTGCAGGACTGCCGCAGTCTGCTGCTGCGCCATATCCGCGCTGTTCTCGTTGTAGTCGACGCGGGCGACCACCAGGCCGCCTGCTTCAGCCGCCGCCAGGCAGCCTTCTTCGCGCTGGTCGGTTGTGCTGATGCCCGGGCGCGTATTGGTGACATAGATCTTCGCGCCTTCGCCCAGCTTGTCCGCCAGCGACGAGCAGGCGATGTATCCGCCCTGGACGTTGTCCGATCCGATATAGGTCAAGGGGAAGGTGACTTCGCCGTCAGCGTAGTTGCCATCGCCGATGAAGGTATCGACCGTCAAGACGGGAATGCCGGCGTCATGCGCGGCTTGCAGCACCGGAATCGACTGTTCCTTGTCGTTGGGCGCGGTCACCAGGGAGCTGATATCGCCGCGGGCGATCAGCGCTTCGATGATCGGCGCGGAAACGGTGACGTCAAAGCGTTCCGGGTCCTGTTGAATGACGTTGAGGCCGAAGCGGCCCGCCGCGCCGTAAACGCCGCGCGACATGGTGATGTAGAAGGGATCGGGATTGACGCCGGGCACGAAAGCGAGGTTGTAGCTTTCGTCAAGCGCGGGCGCGGGATCGCTGGTATTGCTGGTATAGATGAAGCGCGCCACATCCGGGTCGTCCACATTGTCGTTGGTGATGACGGCATAGCCTGTGCCGATGCGCGCCGGGATGCTGCCGACGCCATCGAGAACGGCCGTGGCCAGCGCCACGCCGAGATAGCCCATATCGGCCGGCTTCTGGGCGATGACCAGCGAAACGATGCCATCCTTGAGGAAGCCGATATTCTCTTCGCTGGCGTCAAACAGGGCGACTTCGACAGCGCCTTGCAGACCGGCGTTCTGGATCGCGGTGCCGGCGCCGAGCGCGCCAAAGGTATTGGTGGCGAACATGCCGACGATGTCAGGATTGGCCTGGAGCACGGCGGCGGTCTGCGCTTGCGCGGTATCGGCGCTGTTCTCGTTGTAATCGACGCGGGCGACAACCAAGCCATTGGCCTCGGCCGCTGCCAGGCAGCCCTCTTCACGCTGGTCGGTTGTGCTGATGCCCGGGCGCGTGTTGGTGACGTATATCTTGGCGCCCTCGCCAAGCTTGTCGGCCAGGGCCGAGCAGGCGATGTAACCGCCCTGCGTGTTGTCGGAACCGATATAGGTGATGGGGAAGGTCACTTCGCCATCGGCGTAGTTGCCATCGCCGATGAAGGTATCGACGGTGAGCACGACGATGCCGGCATCGTGTGCGGCCTGCAGCACCGGTATCGACTGTTCCTTGTCGTTCGGCGCTGTGACCAGGGCGTCAATGTCGCCGCGGGCGATCAAGGCTTCGATAATCGGCGCCGAGACCGTGACGTCAAAGCGCTCCGGATCCTGCTGGATGACCGTCAGGCCGAGGTCGGTCGCCGCCTGATTAACGCCGGCGCTCATGGTGATGTAAAAGGGATCCGGGTTGACCCCCGGCACAAAGGCGATGGTGTAGCCATCGTCTTGAGCGATTGCGCCGGGCGCGAGGCTCAGCGCAAACAGCAATACTGCGGTAATGACAAGCAATCTCTTCATCATGGTTTCTCCTTATTGACTCAGCAATATGCCTTGCTTCAGGCGGTGTATCGAAGATTCTAACATAAGCTTCCTTCCTCCACTCAGAGCAAATTATACGCGAAACACATCGACGCCGACGGCGCGCAGTTCCGCGACATCAGCATCGCCCAACTGCTGATCGCTGATCAGCGCGTCAATCTCCGTGATTGGCGCCACGTTCAGCGACAGGCAGTGGCCGTACTTGCTGCCATCAGCTGTCAGGATCACCCGCTTGGATTGCTGGACCATCGTGCGCTTGACTTCGACTTCCAGGATGTTGCCGGTCGTGACGCCCGATTCGACGCTGAATCCGGCTGAGGCGATGAAGGCGAGATCGGCATTGAACATCTCCAGGGAGCGCAGCGTCTGCGCGCCGATTAGGGATCGGGTCAGATTACGCAGGACGCCGCCCGGCATCGCCAACTCGACAAAAGGATAGTGCGTGGCGGCCACGGCCACATTCAGCGCCGGCGTGACAACTCGCAGGAATTCCAGATTGCGCGGCAAATTGTTGACGATCTCCACGGTTGTCGAGCCGGCATCGATGAAAACGGTCTGCCCAACCTCGATGAATTCAGCGGCCTTTTTGCCGATGCGCCGCTTGGAATCGCGATTGAGCGATGTGCGCGGGTGCAGCAAGGACAACTGATCGGCGGGCGGCCGCTTGGATACCGCGCCGCCCCAGATGATCTCGCATTCGCCGGTCTTTTGCAGCTCGCTCAAATCGGAGCGCACCGTGACGGCGGATACATTCAGCAAGCGCGTGAGTTCGGCCGTTCGCACCGCGCCTTCGCGCTGCAAGATGCCCGATATGCGCCGCTGTCTTTCGACCGCCAACAATAAGTTATCGTGTGTCATAATATCTCTGAATGTATATCGTTGAAACTATAGCGACTTTCGTTTTGTTTGTCAAACTTTGTTTATTTTTGTTTTGTCGATTGTGAGTTCATTATGAATGCTCCGAGCTATGAACGGAGGCGAAAGCGGGTTATACATGAGCTCGCGGCGGATAGTCCGCGTGTAGCAGGGAGGGCGACAAGGCAATGGCCAGGCGCACAGTGAGGATGCAAAGCGCCGACCATCCGGACCAGAGCGAAGGCTTTGGCGCGTGATTACCGCGATTGTCGTCAGCGGGGGCGACGCGCCGGGCATCAACGCGGCGATTGAGACTTACGCGCGGCTGGCTTCGGAAGCCGGTGATCATGCGCTCGGGGTTCAGGACGGCTTCGCCGGTATGCTCGCCGGCGAGCTGGAACCGCTTGATATCCCGCTGCTCACGCAGATGGCGGGGCGCGGCGGTTCGATTCTGCGCTCGAGCCGCGCGCCCGCCCTGGGGGAAGCTGGCGGCCGCGAGCGGCTGCAAGCGGCAATCCGCGAGCGCAAGATTGACAATCTGCTGCTCTTCGGCGGCGATGGCACGCTGCGGCATGCGCTGCCGCTGTTGGAAAGCTGGGGTATATCGTGCATCGTCTTGCCGACAACGATCGACAACGATATCACCGGCACGGATTACACCCTAGGGCATGATTCCGCCTGCAATTTTGCCCGGGCTGCGGTCGACGGCATCCGGGCCACCGCCCAGGCGCTGCCGGGCCGCTTCTTCATGCTGGAGACGCTGGGCGCGCCCAGCGGCCACTTGGCTCTTGCGATTGCCCGGGCCAGCGGCGCGCATGCCGTTCTGCTGCCCGAATATGAAGTCGACCTGGATTGGCTTGCCGATCGCGTGACGAGCTGCGTCAAGCGCGATGGCTACGCGCTGGCAGTTTTGTCGGAAGCGACGCCGGGTATCGAGCGTATCGTGGCGGAGATTCCGGCGCGCGCGGGCATTCGCCTGCGCTATACCGCGCTGGGTCATGCGCAGCGCGGCGCCGATGCTTCGCACTTGGACCGCGCTGTCGCCCGTGAGATGAGCCGGCTCGCCTGGCGCGCGCTCAAGGATGGTTGCCGGCTCGGCGTCGTACTGTCGCGGGACGGGGCGCTTTCCCTGCGCGAAGGCAGCTTGCCCCCGGGCCGAAAGCCGGCGCCGGATTATGAACAATACGCGCGGATCAATGGCTTATGAAGGCGCGCCTGGCGATTGACTTCGGCGGCACCCGCAGCCGCGCCGCCCTCTTCGACGATAACCTGACGCTGTTGCGGCGGGCGGAGATGCCGAGCGATGTCGCCGATGGTCCGGAGCCCGTGCTGCGGCGCTTGATCGCCTTGGGCCGGTCCCTGCTCGATAGCGATACGAGACTGGCTTCAATCGGGGTCGCGGCGCCCGGCCCGCTCGATACGGCGGCGGGCGTCATCATCAAAGCCGAGACCCTGCCCGGCTGGAAGAATGTGCCCGTGGCCGCTGTTTTGAGCCGCGGCTTCGGCGGCGTAGCGACATTCGTTGAGAATGACGCCAATCTGGGCGCCTTGGCCGAATTCCAGCTCGGCGCCGGGCAGGGCGCGGACCCCATGCTCTATCTGACCATCAGCACCGGCATCGGCGGCGGCGCCATCATCGGCGGGGCCTTATTCAAGGGCGCGGACGGGCTGGCGATTGAGCCGGGTCACATGCGGCTGACCTTGCCGGACGGACGGGCGCTGCGCTGGGAAGAGTTGGCGTCGGGCAGCGCGCTTGGCGACTGGGCGCGGCGGCGCTTGGCGACTTCAAGCGAGCCGTCGGCCTTGCGCGGGCTGGCGATGGTTGACGGCCGCGCGGTCGGTGAAGCGGCGCAGAACGGCGACGCTCTGGCCCTGGAAATCCTCCGTGGGGCGGGAAAATGGCTGGGCCTTGGTCTGGTCAATCTGCTGCACCTCTTCAATCCGCGCGCCATTGTGCTGGGCGGGGGCGTAATGCGGCTCGGCGATCTCTATTTGGATCCGGCCCGCGCCGTCATCCAGGAGCATATCTTGCATGATGGCTTCTACCGCGATGATCTGCTGCGGCTGGCGCGCTTCAGCGAAGACGCCTGCCTGATCGGCGCGGCCCTGCATAGCCGGGCGCGCCTGAGCCGGTCATAGTCGAAACCGGCGGCGGGCATTCGCATCAAAATCATAATGAACCGTTCGCCACGAAAATTGTGAAAATGTAGGCGACGCCCGTAGAAAATGGCCTGAAAATTGCGGGCGTTTCAGCGAAACGCCCCTACTTGAAGCGGCGCCCGCTCGCGGTTAAGCTTAGGCAATGCACTCGCTCTGGCGCATCTTCCGTTTCATGCGGCCTTATGGCTGGTATCTCTTCTTCGGCTTTTGGGCGACGGTCTTGCCGGTGGCGATGGAGTTGAGCGTCCCGCGCCTGCTGCAATTTATGATTGATGAAGGCATTCGCCCGCGCGAACTGGACCTGATCTTGCTCGGCGCATTTTGGATGTTCGTCGCCGCCATGATTGGCGCAGTCAGCACGCTCGGGCAGGGTTGGTGCCGCGCAGTCGTCTCGCAGGGCTTGGCTTTTGATATCCGCCACAGCGTTTTTCGTCATATTCAGTCGCTTTCATTTGCCAATCTCGATCAGATGCAAACGGGCCGCTTGATGACGCGGGTCTCCAGCGATGTCGATGTGGTGCGCATGTTTTCCAGCGCTGGATTGTCGCTGCTGCTGCGCGTGCTGCTGATGATCCTCGGCAGCATGGTCATGCTGCTGCTGACGGATTGGCAGCTCTCGCTGATCATGTTCGCCGTCGCCGGCATTTCCGGCATTTTCATCTATTACTTGATGCTGCAAGCGACGCGCTTGTTCGCCGTTGTGCAGCAGAAACTTGGCGCCTTGAACACGCTGGTGCAAGAGAACCTGGCGGGCATGCAGGTGGTGAAGGCCTTCGTGCGCACCGGCTTTGAGATCGATCAATTCTCCGTCAGCAACCTGGATTATCGCGAGCAGAATATCCGAGTCGGCGAGCTCTTGGCGGTGGCGATGCCGGTTTTACAGGTCTTGACCAATGTGGGCACGGTGGCGGTGCTGTGGTTTGGCGGCATATCCGTCCTGGGAGACCGGCTGACGGTCGGTGAACTGATCGCTTTCAACAATTATTTGATGACGGGCATGGGACCGCTGCTCTTCCTCGGCAATCTGCTGATGATGGCGGCGCGCGCTGAAGCTTCAGCCGCGCGCGTCATGGAAGTGCTCGATACCAAGCCGGCGCTCAAGATTGCGCCGCAGCCGCATCAAGCCGCCCCTCTGCGCGGCCGCGTCGAATTTGTAGATGTTTCCTTCCATTACAGCTGGCGCGATCCAGCAAAGTCCAACGGCGCGGATGGGGTCAGCGGCGAAGATGTCTTGCAAGGCATCAGTTTTGTCGCCGAGCCGGGACGGCAGATCGCCTTGCTGGGCGCGACCGGCTCGGGCAAGAGCACGCTGGTGCACTTGATCCCGCGCTTTTACGATGTGCAGGCGGGCGCCGTGCTGGTGGATGGCGTGGACGTCCGCGATTGGGACCCGGCATCGCTGCGCGCGCAGATCGGCATGGTCCTGCAAGAATCAATTTTGTTCAGTGGCAGTGTGCGCGAGAATATCGCTTTTGGCGCGCCCGATGCGGGACTGGATCAGGTGATTGCCGCGGCGCAAGCGGCGCAGGCGCATGATTTTATCATGGCGATGCCGGATGGCTATGACAGCGTCGTTGAGGCGCGTGGCGCCAACCTTTCCGGCGGCCAGAAACAGCGCATCGCCATCGCTCGGGCGCTTTTGATCAAGCCCGGCATTCTGGTATTTGACGACAGCACAAGCGCTGTGGATTTAGAAACGGAGTTCAAGATTCAGGAGGCGCTGGGAAGGCTGGCGGCCGACCGCACCACATTCATCATCGCCCAGCGCATCACAAGCGTCTTGCGCGCCGATCAGATCCTGGTGCTGGAGCAGGGGCGCATCGCAGCCCGCGGCAAGCATCGGGAACTGCTGGCCAGCAGCCGCATCTATCAAGAAATCTTTGCCTCGCAACTGGTTGATGTGGCGCGTGAGAACGGGCGTGAGCCGGGACAATACTGAGCATTGAGCACAGGTTGACCTCAGGGCAATCGCATCAAAATCATAATGAGCGGGCCGCTACGAAAATTGCGAAAGTGTAGGGGCGTCTCGTGAGACGCCCGTTGAAAATGGCCTGCAAATTGCGGGCGTTTCAGCGAAACGCCCCTACGGATTACATAATTTGAGGGGAAAATGTCATTTATCGGCGCAATTTAAATTTGATGCGATTGCCCTTGGCTTTTCCGGGCGCAAGATGCAGCTTACCAGCCGATGCCGGCGGTGGCCGAGGGGTCGGCCGGTCGATTGCGATAGCGGACCTCGAAGTGCAGGTGCGGCCCAGAGGAGTTGCCGCTGCTGCCGACGTAGCCAATGACTTGGCCGGCCGCGACCGTCTGGCCGCAGCGTACGCCGATGCTGCTCATATGTCCATAAAGGGTCGACCAGGCGCCGTGGCCAATGACAACCGTGCTTCCATAACCCCAGTTGTTCCAGCCCGCATAGAGTATGGGACCGCCGTTGGCCGCGTAAATCGGCGTGCCGATCGGCGCGGCGATGTCGATACCGCTGTGCCCGGCATAAAAGCCGCGAACATAGGCGCCATTCGGCAGGGGATTGGTCCAGACCGTGCCGCCGCCGGGGCGGCTGCCGCAGCTGAAGCGACTGCCGGGGTCAAAGGCGACCACATTGCCGGCGCTGTCTTGCTGGACCGGCGCGTCCCAGGTGATGACCTGCCCTTCCCCGCCCGGGATGAAGACGAAGAAGTTACTGGGCAAGAGCGTCTCCGGCGAGACATCGGCCAGATTGTTCGCCGGCGCGTCGATAATCGCGTAAGGGTCTTCAACGCCATACTGCGCGGCAATATCGCGAATGTCCTTGCCCTGCGTGCGCAGCACGGTATGGCAAGCGCCATCAGCGGGAGGGATGGTCACGATATCGCCGGGCCGCAATACCTGCGCCAGGCGATAATCGTTGCACCAGGCGATTGTTTCGCGCTTCAACCCATATCGATTGGCGATGCCATTGATCGTATCGCCGCGCTGCGCCAGGTATGTGGTCATTTCCGAACGGGCGCGGTTCGTTATCGTCGTGAAGGGATCGTAGCGCCCGGCGGACCGGGCCGCGATGTCGCCCACTTCCGGCGGCGTCGCCAAAAGCGCCGCGATGTCCGCCGCGCTTAAAGTCGGTCGCGCCATCGCCCCTTCGGAAGATGTCTCAACTGGCGCTTGGACGGCGCTGACCGTCTCCGGGAGGCGGGTTTGCGTCGGAGTCGAATCGGTATTCGGCTCAAGCGCGGCGTCGCTGACGGCTGATGGCGCCGTAACAACAAGCAAGACGGCGCCGACACAGAGACCCAAGGCCCCGAACAGACAGAACCAACCGAAGAGGCGACGCCAAAGCGGCGGAACATCACGTCGAACGTAAGGCGACAAACGCGTGGGCCGGCGGCCGCGATAGCCGGAAAATTCGCTCATGTATCCTTGCGCGAGGCTACCATCCAGTGAAATTAGACTAGCCGAAATGCCCCGACGGGTCAAGCGGGCGCAGGCGAGGCGTCAGTTTAGTCGCGGGCGGACGACAGTTGAATCACATCGATGGCGAAGGGCAGCTGCGGGCTAGTTCCGAATGCCAGGCTGAACTGATTCCAGTTTGTCACATAGAGGCGGTCCCGCGCCGGATCATAGGCGACATCGCTGGCGCCGCGGAAGTCCTTCGCCAGCATGACGAGCTCGCCGTCTTCGACGCGGGCGACCCGGTTCCAATTCAGCAGCGCGATGAAAATGTCGCCGTCTGGCGTGACGGTGATGCCATCAAAGCCGTAGCCTGGATCGTCCTCCGCGTTGTAAATGCGCTTGTAATTGCTGGAATGGGGATCCAGCTTGCCAATGCGATGAGCCGAATCCAGGGCGCCGTCGGTGAACAGGATGTCATCATTTTCGGGGTCGTATGCCAAACCCGTTGTAGCGCATGGTCCGTAGCAGGCATCCCACCAGGCGCCGTCAAAACTGCCGCCCAGGCGCTCGCCGTCCGCGTTGAAACGGAAAATGCGCCCCTCCCGATCGCTAATATAGATCCGGCCCTCACGATCGACCGCAATGTCATCGGGCAGCATCACACCGGCGCTGGCGCGTTCGTCTTTGGGAATATCAAAGAGCAGCCGCAACTCGCCGTCCATGAAACGCCAAACGGATGCGCCATTCGCAGCGACGGGATCAATTCGGTCGAGGATGTAGAGCGCGCCGTCAGGCGCCAGATCCAGGCCGCTGACCGAGCCTATGCGCTCTCGGCTCCCCGCGATCTCCCGGATTTCAGCCTCCGGGCTGATCGACCATACAGCGCCGCTTTGATAGCTGCCGGTGAAGAGCTTGCCAGCGGCGTCGATGGCGAGCGCCGCCGGGTAGGCGTCGTCATCGGGCAGCGCCGCGAATTCGGCGACGCTGACGCCCTCGGCCACGGCGACCGCTTGCGAGCGCGGCGCGGAACCGATCACCCACCAGGTCATCAGCGCGATCAGCACAGCGCCAAATGCCAGCGCCAGCGGAATGAATAAAAGCGCGCGCAAACGGCTGAAGCGAGAAGATTCAGGCTCGGGCTGGGTAGGCAACAGGTCTCCGGATCAGATCGGGCGAGAGTCGGCTTATTCTAATGCAGATGCGCTCGCGCTGACCATGCTGAGCCAAGATCAGAGCAATCGCAGCAAGATTCAACGGGCGTCTCACGAGACGCCCCTACAAACATACATAGCCATCGGCGATCTGTAGGGGCGTTTCGCTGAAACGCCCGCCATTTGCAAGCCAGTTCCATTGTCGCGGAGAGGAGATCATGCTTGAATTTCTGTGCCCGGCACACTGACGGGAGAGCGGCCGCGCGCCCCAATCCGCCCCAAGAGCAAATCGGCCGCCGCCTTTGCCGCGCAAGGGCGGAAGCTGAAGCTGCAGACGTAAGTTCCGATTTCAGGGAAATCCGCCAACTCATAGGGATCCCGCAGCGCCACTACAAGCAGGCGCTCGCCCGCCCGCTCCTGCAGGGCGCGCACGATGGCGGCTTGCCGCGACTGGTCAAAGTCCATACCGGGCAATGTGTAATTCTCCGTAACAGCGATGACCGCGCCGCCCGCCGGGACAGCATCGACCGAGAAGTCCTCGGCCGCCAGCGCATTTACAGATTCGCAGCCTTCCGCCAGAGCTTCCGCGAAGACATCAAAAGCCGCCAGCGCCTGATTCGGGCCGATGCCGCGCGTTTGGGTCAAGACTTCGTATGCGCTGCGCGCGGTGGTATTCACCAACGTGAGCTTGGCGCTCGGATCGATCGGCACGAGGCCGCGCCGATCTCTCAGGATGGCAAGCGCCCGGCGCGCCGCATCCAATTCTAGCGCGCGCTGCGCCACGCCGCCCACCGCCCCCGCCGCCTCGGATAGCGGCGATGTCGAGAAGCCAGCCTCGGTTTTGAGGCGGAGGACGCGACCGACGGCGTCGTTCACGCGTTCGGCGGCGATGCGCCCATCCTCGACCGCCTCTATAACCGCTCGTATAAGCGACCTCTGGTTTTCGAGGTAACGCTCGGCATCGTGGTCATAGTGCTCTTCAGCCAACATCATCAGATCTACGCCGGCGTTAAAGGCCTGAATCGCCGCATCGGCCGGCTCATAATTGCGCCGCATCGAGTGCATATTCATACTGTCAGAAACGATCATGCCGTCGAAACCCAATTCGCCCCGCAGCAGATCTCCCAGAATCGCGGAAGAGAGCGTGGCCGGACGCAGCGGATCCAAGGCTGTAAAAACAATATGCGAGGTCATCACGATTTTCGCGCCCGCCTCAATGCCTGCGGCAAAAGGGTTTAGATCGATGCGCATGAGCTCGTCGCGCGATCTTGTAACCGTCGGCAGACCGCGATGGCTGTCCATTGTCGTATCGCCATGGCCGGGAAAGTGCTTCAAGGTGGCGACGCTGCCGTTGTCTTGCAAGCCGCGCGCGGCGGCAGCCGTCATCGCCGCGACCAAATGCGGATCTTCGCCGAAAGAGCGCATGCCGATGATCGAATTCCGCGGGTTGGAATTGCAATCGGCGGCCGGCCCCAGAACGACATTCAAACCGACCGCGCTCGTCTCCTCAGCAATCACGCGGTACATGTCGTAGGCTCGCTGCGGGTCGGCGCTTGCGCCGAGGGCCATGTTGCCCGGCCCCATGGCGCTCTCAGCCGTCATCACCGACCAGGTCCCTTCCTGATCGGCCCCCAGCAGCAGCGGAATACCCAGCCGCGTATTTTGCGCGAAGGACTGCAGCCTGTTGCAAAGCCGGAGCGCGGCAGCGGCTGTCGGCACGTTCTCATCGCTGATGTAGGCGCCGCCGACTATATGCTCTTCCATGAGAACGCGCGCCTCATCCAATTGGCTGCCGGCGAAGGCCAGCATGAACATTTGCCCGACCTTTTCTTCGGTGGACATGGACTGAAGTGTGGATTGGATATTCATTGCGCTTTCCCCTCGGCGTGACAAAGACTCAGGCTATTTAACCACAGAGGCCGGCTTGGACACAGGCCACCGGCGCAAGGGCTGGGAGAAATATGTATGGAAGGGCGACTGCCGATGCAGCGCGCGATGACGCGTCCTCGCGAGTCGCCCGAAGCGCGCCGGGAAAGTGAAAAGGGCGACCCTCCCGGTCGCCCTGTAAACCTCGCGCTGACTGAACGGCTCTATCCGCAGTTGCCTTCAGCGCGAACAAAATCGGCGCTAACCCAACCCAGATTGCCCTGATAGCGCACTTTGAAGGAGCCGGCCGTCCTGGCAATGGCGGGAAGCCGGTCACCGGGCGGGATGACGATATCGTAGCGCTGGCCGCCGGGCGCGTCGCGGAAGCTGAGATGTTCGCTCGCGGTCACCTGGCAGTCCGACAAGGGCTTGATTGTGTTGCCAGGCGCGTCGACGCCCGGGAACTTGTCCAAGGCGGAAGACATGAGCATGACGGTTCCGGGTCGGTTTATCCAGCCGCAGACCATTTCCGAGACGCCATAAGTCGTCAACTGGACGATAGTCGGGGGCGAGCTGGACTCGTCGAAGAATAACAGGGAGCCGCCGGCGCGGAAGCATATCTGGACGCCCAGCGACAGTTCGCCGGTGAGCTTGACCGCATCCAGATATCCAGCAAGCAAGCCCAAGCCGCTGGTATCAAGCGCCTGGCATTCGACGCCGCTGTTGACCGCGGTGATGTAGACGCTATCGGAAACCGCCCGGCATGTCTCCGGCGTGGGCCTTGTCGAGGGCGGGACGACAACGGGCGTCTGCGCCTGGGCGCGCTCCGTCGTCAACCAGGGATCGACCTCCAGGGCCCGCGCGTCCGGGCGGATTGGCGCGCTGCCATCAAGCAGCGTCTGGAAGTATTCGTATGCCAGATCGCCGAAGCCGCCGCAGAGGTCCGCGCTGGCTTCCACCGCCGCCTGAAAATGCACACCCGCCCAGACGCGGGACTGGCCGCAATCTTGCGCGAAGTCCGTCCAGGTCGCGAAGGGCAGCGTCAAGTCTTCCGCCGGCGTGAAGCCAGGCTCAACGCGCGAGGAGCCGGCTGGATAGGCGACCGACCAGTTCAATTCGTCCGAGCCCGCGTAGCGCCGGACCGCCTGCGCCTGCGCATAGCAGCCACAAGTCGAGCCGGATGGGTACTCCGGATGATCGGCTTCCGGCAGGTAGCTGCGCCACTGACTGGCCAGGATTTCCCGCCGGCCGGCGCCGGGCCCGCCCCAGGCCGTGACCGGCTCGTCCCCATAAATGTGAAGGATGGCGCTGGCCGGGCGGACGGCGTCGTAGCGGGCTTTTTCTTGCCAGACGACGATGGAGCCGTCCATTGCCGCCGCCGTTTTCAAGAAGTAGCCGCGCACGGTGTCGGCCGGCGACCAGTTCTTCACTTGCGCCAGATGCACGAAGGACAAGCCCAGGGAGAGGATCTTGTTATCAAAGAGCTCGGCTTTCAGCTTCTGTTCGTCGCTCAGATTGGCGGAGACCTCCAAGACGGCGTCGGCTTGCCCCTTGTAAGCGCTCCAGTCTTCCGGGTCGCTGGCAAAGGGCGGCGCAACGCGGAACTCGCGCGGGTCGAAAGCGCCTACGGGTTCGGTGTTTGCCAACTGGGGCGTGACGAATTGCTGGACGGTGTAAACGCCGGCGCCTTGTAAGCGGACGCCTGGCTGCCAGCGCGACGCGTCCCGCAGAACATAAGCCGAATTCACCGGCATGTATCCGGTGTTATCCTGATAATTTCCAAGTTGGTTCATGCCATCGCGCAGACGGCCTTCCAAAGCGCCCCGGCCCGCGATATTGCCGATGCCGACCGGCGTCGTCTGGTCGCGACTATCGTCCGCCGGGTCGAGGCCATAATCGTTCAGCATATCTCGCCAGACCAGCTCGCGTTGCGGCAACAAGCCGACGAGCGCTTGATACGCCGCATGCAGCATCGCGACGTTGATATTGCGGTCGTCGCGTTCGCTCTCCGGCAAGCGCGGGATGCGCGAATACATGCCCACCGCAGTCTCGTGATAAGGCGCCGCCGCGTCCATCATGCCCAGCGCGACCACCAAATTGATGCGATTGATCAGCGTGGCGTCTCCTAACGAAGGCGAGACATCCATGGCGATGATGGGATAAAGCCTGGGCAGGACGATATCGATCAGCGGGTTGACCTGATCCAATTGGGCAGGCGTCAATTCCGAGCTGGACAGGTTTTGCGCTTGCAGCGAGCCTCCCGTCAGCAAGGCCAAGAGTAACAATAGTCCCAATCCTCTTCGCAAGACATTCAGGTGGTCCTTCATATATGCGCCTCTATCCATCTAATTTCACATAGGCTGAGTTCCGTGCTGAATAAGCTTAGCCGGGATGCCGTCACGCCAGACGACGGGCAGTGTTCGCCATGCCTACGAGATGCCGACTACGGCAGATGAGCGCCCGCCTCAGCGGCGCGTTAAAGCCACGCAGCATGTAGCGGCGCTGAAGTTTTAGTTGGCGCCGAAGCGTTTCACTTCACCGCGCCCATGGTCAGGCCGCGGACGAGATAGCGCTGGAAGAAGAGCGCCATCAAGAAAGGCGGCAGCATCGTCACCACCGCCGCCGCGGACATGTCTTCCCAAGCCACTTCGTACTGGCCGATGAAAAGCGTCAGCACGATGGTGAGCGGCTGCGAATCGTCCGTGCGGCTGAAGATAAGAGGTATGAGGAAATTATTCCAGGTTGTCAGCATCCCGACCAGAAATACCGCGACCATGCCCGGGCGCGCCAATGGCAGCACAATGCTGAAAACCAGCCGCCAGCGATCGGCGCCATCCACCCGCGCCGCATCCTGGATTTCGCTCGGGATATCGCGAACGAAGGTCGTCATCATCCAGACCGAAAGCGGCAGCAGGAGCGTGACAAAGATGAGAATCAAGCCGAGCAAGGTGTCGATCAACTTAAATTGGGACATAAGGAAAAACAGCGCAATCAGGGACACCCAAATCGGCAGCGGCAGCATCAGCATGATGAGCAGGAAAATGATGTTCTTGCCAGCGAAATTCATGCGGGCGAAGGCGTATCCGGCGCCGGTCGCCATCAAGGTCACGATGCCGGCGGATGCTACGCTGATAATCACGCTGTTGCGCAAACCAGAACTCATCAGATCTGCCGTGGGCGAAAAACCGCCATCGCGGAATTTGGCGCCCTGCGTGAAGATCGTGCGATAAGACTCGAGCGTGGGATTCTGGGGGAACCAGATTTTGTAGGGACGGGCGTAAAGCTCTTGCCGCGTCGAAACGCTGCTGACCAGCACCCAGTAGATCGGGGCAAGCGCCCAGATCAAAACAATGGCGCAGCAAGCGTAGATGACGGCGAGGCGCAGGCGCTCCTGGCCTCTTGCGCCCAGGTTCATGCTTCCTGCACCCCCTGGTTGTACACGCGCCAGACAAAGATCATGCCCACGAAGAGCGACATCGCCAAGATGATATAAGACAGCGCCGCGCCCAAGCCCACGCGCAGATCGCGAAAGACCAGCTCGTAATTGTAAAGCATGAGCGTCTTGGTGAATGGATTAAGCGAGCCGCCGGCCGAGCTGCCGGCTGTCAGCGTCCAGACAACGTCAAAGATCTGGAAGGCGGCGATAAACTCGACCACAAGAGCGATACCGAATGAAGGCAGCAGAAGCGGAAATGTGATGCGTCTGACACGCGCGAATGCGCTGGCGCCATCCACCTTGGCCGCGTCAAAGAGGTCTTCCGGGATGCTCTGCAAGCCGGCCAGCAGGATAATCGTGGGAAAGGCGTAACGGGTCCAGGTTTGCACCACCGTCACCCAGAATATCTGGCTTTCGGGCGCCCTAAGCCAATACTGATACTCGCTGATCAAACCGAATTGATAGAGAAAGCCATTCAAAGCGCCATATTCGCCGTTGAGCAGCCAACCCCATAAGAAGCCGTTGACCACGCCGGGCAGCATCCAGGGCAAGATGGTCAGCGTACGCATGATGCCGCGACCGGGAAAACGCTGATTGAGCAGCATGGCGATGCCAAAGGCGACCGCCATCTCGAGCGGCAACGTGATGATGACGACCTTGAAGCTGCGCCCGGTGACTTCCCAGAATTCTTCGTCTTCCAGCAGTTTGATATAGTTTGCCGCGCCCACCGGCTTGGGCGGCCGGCGGATGCGCAGGTTGCGGTTGGTGAGGCTCTGCCCGAAGGTGTCCAGCGCCGGGTAATAGATGAAGAGCGCGATAAGCAGGATGATCGGCGTGAGCACGACGATGACATAAACCGAATCGGACGATGTAATGCGGCGTTTCATATTCATGATTCCACATTCGCAATGGCAACGCAGCTAGCGCGCGTTGATAGCCAAATCATACTTGCGATCGCGGTTTAGCCCAAGTCGCGCGATCCCGGACCTCCGGTCAATTGTAGGGGCGATTCTGTGAATCGCCCGCATTGACGGGTGACCTAGTCGATATACAAACTATCCTCGCGCCAACGCGCCGGATTCTCTATGATATACCGTCTTATCTCGTTAAGGGATTCTTCATTGCGGACAATGTGATCGTGATAATTCCGCTGCCAAATTGTCTTGCGCGGATGCAACTGCCGCCGTCTAGCTTGACGGCCGACCGCCAGCTTAAACTGGCCGATGACCGCCCCCAGCGATCCCGACAGCAAAGTGCGTGAATCATTGCTGGGCTGGGCAGGCATACAGGCCGACACGGCCTTCCGCCGACAATTGTCAATGACCACCAGACCGTGAAAATGGTTTGGCATGACCGCAAAATGATCAAGCTTGATATACTTAAGTATCTCAGGAATACGCCGCCATTCCTCGCTTACAATCTGGCCCAGTTCGCTGAGCGTCATTGCGCCGTCGTACACCGCGCCGAATAGCTTAGCCTGCTGATATGTGCAGAGCGTAATGAAATAGATACCATCTTGTCGGTAGTCGTATCCTGATAATCGTAGGGAGCGGCGAGCTATCAAGGAAGCGTTTCGATTGCGCATCGCGTCATATTCATTGATAGTGCGGGCGACACTGTGGAGTCTGTTGAAAAACGGGCTCACACGGAGTGAGTCGCCAGGAATGGTATAGCAATAGGATTTGTCACCAGGTCTAGATGCCGCGCCAAGCGCTTCAGATTTACCGCCGTGGCTGTGAATGCCGCCTGCAATGTGGCTT
>JAJDUC010000038.1 GCA_022826865.1 Anaerolineae bacterium | reverse complement strand
GATGGACACCATGGCATCGATAAATTCACCGATCTTCGGATCTGTCAGGCGCGTCGCATGGCCGCCGGTGGTGCGTGTATCCTCCCCAACCGGAACAACCAAGTCAGGGTGAAAGATGTTGAACACCGGCCAGGCATCACCATCTACGAGGGTGAAAGAGAACCAATCGCCGGAGATGTCGAACTGCCCAGTCTCATTGGTCGACGTATATAGTGTGCGTTCGTGCGCCGCCAGGCTAGTATCGATGCCGAAGTCTTTCCACATATCGGCCGCCGCATTCCCGAAATGGAACTGCTGAACCGAAGTTGTATCGCTGAGGACTTCGAGTTCCCAGGGATTGCCGTCTGGCGTCAGCCAATTGCCGCCATCATCACGGCTGAAACCGTGCTTCATCAGCAGACGGTCCGCCACATCCGGCGCGTGAGCCCACCAACCGGAACCGAATACAGCGCGCGTATCACCCGGAACTTCGTAGCCCTCAGATTCCGCCCAGGCGGCGATCTGATCGGGGATCGTGGCATCGTAGGGCTTATACATCACGCCCTCTTCGATCTCGATCTCCAGATTCTGGAACCATTCTTCCATCGGGTCATGATAAATGGCGGTCAAAGCCGGTGTGCTTGGCACTGGCATGTTGGTCAACTTGGCGGTGCCGCCCATGTAATCAGTCACTACTGCCTGGATATCCAGCGCCAATGCCAGCGCCCAGCGCACATCCTTTTCATGGAACCAAGGCTGAGTTTCCGATCCGAAGTTGAAGATTAACTCCCGCGTGCTGACTTCACCCATATACCCCCAGGGGAAGCCCGCATACCATGAACGAGCGGCCGGCGCCGTTTCGAGCGTGCTCTGGAATGACTCAAAATCCGAATCGTAATAGACATCCAGTTCGCCGCGGGACATGGCAATCACTTTTCTGTCCGGGCCGCCATAGTTGATCTCCAGAATGTACTTAGGTCCCGGGTTGCCGGTGATGATACCGGCCGGCGAGCGTTCCCAATCATCGCGCCGGACAAACAGTTGCCAGACCCCGCTGGGGTCCTCCTCCACTGGGAGGTAGCCGCCCAGGTAGGGACCATCCGTATAGGTGTAAGACGGCAGATCGTCGATGTTCTCAAACACATGTTTGGGCATCATGTAGATGGCGCCCCAGCGGGCCTCCAAAAGGGAATGGAAACGCGGCGTCGGCTCGGTCAGATGGAAGGTGACGCTGAAATCGCCCGTTTTCTCCACCGAAGCCATCGACTTGTTCAGGTTCGCGTGCCAGCCTCTGGCGTTCAGTCCTGGCGTGGCTTTGAGCGTCTCCACGGTAAAGATCAGATCGTCGGCTGTGAATTGAACGCCATCGCTCCAATAGATATTGTCCCGCAATTCAACACTCATCTGGGTGAAGTCATCGTTGTACATCGGGTCAGAGACGGCGGCGCCCATGACGCGTTCGCCGGTTTCCTGATCCCGAATCCACAGCGTTTCCATCATTATGGCATGGGTAACGAGCGGATGCGGTCCAGTGATCCAGAAGTTGTGGTTATGAGGCACAGGCGCAGTGATGATCACATCGACAACAAAGACCTCTTCACGCGGAAGATCGACTGGCAGCTGAGCTGCCCCGACGAATGTTGGTATAGAAAACACTACCAACAAGAGAGAGAGAGAGAGAGAGAGAGAGAGAGAAACAAGTTTCCTTTTCATTGCAAAACTCCTTACCTAAATGAAACGTAATTTTCAGGAGCGCTCGATTGGCGCACCCGCTAGCCCGGAATGGGCAACTACAAGTGTATGGTAACGCGAACGCGTGACTTTGCAAAAGATACGTTTCCCATGCTGGCGAAATCGCGCGAGAATAGCTAACTTAATGGCTGGCTGCGGTTATGACCGTCTGACGACATTGCGGTCACCGTCTGCACGAGTTGGCTGGCGCATGATCGGGAGGCCAAGGTCTTCGGCATTCCCGACAATGCGACTGTCGTTACTATGCTCCGTCGGTCCTTATGGCTTTGTCTGGAGACGACAATCGAGCGGTTCAGGCTGACAGCAGTGCCGCGATTAGCCGCGGGTTTTCTATCTTGTGATTGGCTCATGAGCCCTTGGTATTCTGTGGATTTGCCGGTGAGTCCAGCCGTTTTCAGCAAACATCCGATCACTCGTCCTAGTGTTATGACCGTCCTAAGGAAAGGAAATGAAAATGCAGTACGATTTGGCATCCGTTGATTACATCCTGGAAACAACCCGCAGCGTGCGCAAGCGCTTGGATCTGACGCGCCCGGTCGCGCGCGAAGTGGTCGAGCGCTGCCTGGAAATCGCCATTCAAGCGCCAACCGGCAGCAACCGCCAGGGCTGGAAATGGCTCATCGTCACCGACGCCGATAAGAAGGCGCAGATCGGCGAGTACTACAAGCGCTCCTGGTACGACTATAGCAAGGTCGCCGTCCGCGCCGAGCCGGGGGACGAGCCCGACGCTCAGATGCAGCGCGTCATCGGCTCGGCGCGCTACCTGGCCGACCACATGCGCGAAGTGCCGATGATGATCTTTCCCTGCATTCACGGGCGCGCCGGCGATGCCAGCCCGGAGGCCAATGCCGGCTTCTATGGTTCGATCCTGCCGGCCGCCTGGTCGCTGATGCTGGCGCTGCGGGCCCGGGGCATCGGCTCCGCCTGGACGACCCTGCACCTGGCCTACGAGAAAGAATGCAACGCTATTCTCGGTATTCCCGCTGATGTGACCTGCGCCGCGCTGCTCCCGGCCGGCTATTTCACCGGTGAGACTTTCGCCAAAGCCGATCGCGTCCCGGCGAGCGCGCTCACCTATTGGGAAAGCTGGGGCGCGGGTTAGGCAGCGCGCGCCCACCGCCCTTGCCCTATGCTTGCGCTTGGGTAAATCGGTTGTATAGTAGGATTAGTGAAAGGCAATGCTTCTCCAAGCTGGCTGGATAGCGCATGCCCGCAGCATTACTAGCTGATGCGATCAGTCGATATTATGCAAACGACCGCAACCTGCGCATCCATGAAGAGACGCATGCCAAATACTGCGTGCCCCGGATTGATTTCGCGCGTTGGACCCTGGAGACTGTCGACTGGGCGGGTGATGAAGTCATCCTTGATGTCGGCGCCGGGCGCGGCAGCCACTATTCCCGTTTGATCGCCGAGCAGCCCGGCGTCAGCTACTACGCGCTGGATCGCTCGCCGAATCTGCTCTTCAACCATCCCTGCGCCGTCGACCGCCGGGCCCTGGGCGATGCCATGATTCTGCCCTTTGCCGATGACAGCTTCGATGTCGTGATGGCGAATCATGTGCTTTATCACGTGTCAGACATTGACGGCTGCCTGTCGGAAATCAAACGCGTCTTAAAACCGGACGGCCGCGTGCTCGCCGCCACCGACAGCCTGCACAGCCTGCCGGAACTGCAAGTTCTCATCCGCCGCGCAATCGCGCTGCTCAGCAAGAACGGCGCGCAGGCGCCGCCGCCCGCCTTGCCCTGCGACGCCTTCGCTCTGGAGAATGGCACGCGCATCCTCGCTCGCCACTTCTACGCCGTAGTGCGCCATGATCTGCCTTTTCAATTGATCTTCGACGATGTGGAGCCGGCGATCGAATACCTGGATAGCATGCGTGATTTGCGGCAGCACAGCTTGCCCGGCGATGTCGCCTGGGACGACATGATGCTGATCATGCGCCAGCAGATGACGCAGCTGCTGCAGCTGCTGGGCAAACTGGAGATCAACCTCGCTTGCGGCGCGCTCGTGGCCAGCGACCGCGGCGACTTCATCCAGGAATTTGTCCGCCGAGACTCGTTTCGTTAAAATCCTTTTGTGCATATGGAGGAAAGCGATGGCTGTCGCCACCAAGAACGGCGCGAGCAGGCAGTTAGCTATGGATCTAATCACTGCCGATTCTCGCCGCGACGAGTTTCTCAATCAACTGCGCAGTTGCGGCAAGCTCGCTTACAAGCGTTATTTGGGTTCTCCTCTTCGCTATGCGGGCGGCAAAAGCCTCGCTGTTGGATTCGTCATTGAACTGTTGCCGACTCCATTACCTGCGCGGCTTGCTTCTCCGTTTCTTGGCGGTGGATCTGTAGAGATTGCTCTTGCTAAGGAATTAGGGGTGAACGTAATTGCGTACGATATATTTGATATCTTGATTAGTTACTGGGATGCACAGATAACGGATGCGGAATCTCTGTATCGCCGCTTGCAAGAATTTGAGCCATCGCGCGAAACATTTGCCGCAGTGAAGAAGCGCTTGAAGGCTCATTGGGACGGTATTGATCCGTTGAATCCGCTTGACTTGGCTGCGCATTACTACTTCAACTCCAATACATCTTATGGGCCGCATTTTCTGGGCTGGCCCTCGGATGTGTATTTGAACGAGAGGCGCTATCAAAAGACGCTTGAAAAAGTGAGACACTTTGCAGCGCCAACGTTATCCCCGCGCTGTGCGAGCTTTGAAGATTCCATAGCTTCCCACCCAAACGATTTTCTCTATTGCGACCCGCCCTATTATCTCGAACAGGGCAAAACCTTTGTCGGCATGTATCCGCATAGGAATTTCCCCATTCATCATCAAGGTTTTCGGCATGACCTGCTGCGGGATTTGCTATTGTCTCACAAGAGTGGCTTCATCTTGTCTTATAATGACTGTGATATCATCCGCGACTGGTATTCCGATTGCCACTTTTCAACCCCAGAATGGCAATATACATTCGGGCAGGGTGACACCCGAATCGGCATAAACAGGCGAGAAAGCAACGGCGGCAGCCACATCAAGAAATCGCATGAGTTGTTGATTTGGAAATACGCGGATGAGTAAGACGCGCGCCTCAACATCCGAACAAGCTAGTAAGTACAGAAAAGAAGGCCACGACAATGCAACAATCTTCGCTTTGTTGATTGGGTTGGATACCGAATATCAGAACGACAAGAAAGCCAAAAAAGATGTCATTGATCCATCAGGTGATGCCCATTCTGTAAAGAGTGGCCAAAAGAAATGGCAAATTTTCCTTTATGGTCGCAACAGATTTATTGAAGACGATGGTTTTCAAGCGCTCAACGGAGTTGGCACTCTCCTCATACATTGCATTGATGCTTTCCCGCCATCGTATAATGAATACAAATTGAATCCCGCAATTTTTAAGGAACGGCTCAAAACACCGATGAGGGAATTAAAAGATCGGTTCCAGCGGAAAGCGCTGTTACGTGCCTTTTTGGGAAAGTCTATTTTTAACGCAGGTGAAGTTGATTATCTTACGGTGCTGGATGGTGACAAATATCACGTGTTTTACAATAAAGATGTTGTCAAATATCTCGGAAATAATTTTGAGGTAGTAAATTCGAAAAAAAAGGCTGAAGGTCAGTTCTCTGATCAAAAGGTCTTGTTCAGGTATGAAGGTAAAAATGTTGGTGAGTTGGAGATGCGAAATGACAGTAGCCGACATTATCAAGAAGTCAGATTCAATATCAATAAGCCCAAAGCCATGGAAATGCTATACAAATTTGTAGCTGAAAAAGAAGAATTTAACTCGGAAATACTGGTATATGGAGATGCCATTGGTAAGTTCGGCAACTGGGAGACGGTCCACTAGCTGAATAAGAAAATCATGTCAGTTCTGTCATTTGGCGAGCTCTTGATCGACTTTGTCGCGTTGGAAATGGGCGTGACCGTCGGCGATGCCTCGGGCTTCGTCAAGGCGCCGGGCGGCGCGCCCGCCAATGTCGCCGCCGCCGTCGCCCGCCTCGGCTTCTCCGCCGGCTTCATGGGACAGGTGGGCGATGACCCCTTCGGGCATCACCTGGCCGCTGTCCTGGCTGCGGAATCGGTGGATATCAGCGGCCTCACTTATTCAGGCGCCGCGCGCACGGCCCTGGCATTCGTCTCCAATACCGCCGATGGCGATCGCAGTTTTATGTTTTACCGCCACCCCTCCGCCGACATGCTGATGACGCCCGCCGATGTCGATACCAACCTGATCGACGCTTGCGACGTCTTCCATCACGGCAGCATCACCTTCATCCGCGAGCCGGCCGCATCCGCTCTGCGCATGGCGCTGGAACACGCGGCGCAGGCCGGCAAGTTCATTTCATACGATCCCAATTTGCGCCTGCCCCTGTGGGATAGCGCGGACGCGGCCAAAGCCGGCATGATCGCGGGCATGGACTACGCCAATCTGCTCAAGATCAGCGACGAAGAATTACTGTTTCTTACGGGCGGCGACGATGTGACGCCGCTCTGGCGCGAGCGTATGGAATTGATCTGCGTCACCCGCGGGCCCAAGGGCGCCGTCGTGCATCTGAAGGATGGAAGCGCGATTGAGCATAGCGGTTACACGGTCGAGGCGGTCGATACCACCGGCGCCGGCGATGCCTTCGTCGCCGCCATGCTGGTTGGGCTTCTGGAGAACCGGGCCGACTATCGCGCGCATCTGCCCGCCATACTCGATTTTGCCAACGCGGTCGGCGCTTTGACTTGCCTGGGCAAAGGCGCAATCCCCTCCCTGCCCACGCTGGCCCAGGCCCGCGCCTTCCAGGCGAGTCCCCCGCTTTGAACCAACTGAATGTAGGGGCGACCTATCAGACAGCGTTGAAAAATCGTTTTGCCCCCCACCCCAAACCCCTCCCCCATAAAGAGGGAGGGGCTTTAACGGCTCAAACAGGTCAGTAATCTCCCCTTCCCTCATTTTGGGGGAAGGGGCCGGGGGATGGGGGCAGTATTTCCGCAGACTCCATCAGGTCGCCCGCCTCGCCGCCCGCATTTGTAGCAGCGCTTGCGACATGCTAAGATTTCAGGAGTTCATCCGGCGCTGAGGAGGCCACATGCCCCAACCTAATATCATCCTAATCCTGGCGGACGATCTGGGCTATTCCGATATTGGCTGCTTCGGTTCGGAAGTCGCCACGCCAAATCTCGACCGGCTGGCGAGCGGCGGCGCGCGCTTTTCGCAGATGTACAGCTTCGCCCGCTGCTGCCCGTCGCGGGCGGCCCTCTTGACCGGCCTGCACCCGCATCAGGCCGGCGTCGGCCACATGATGGACAACCGCGGCACGCGCGCCTACCAAGGCTACCTGCGCGATGATGCCGTGACAATCGCCGAGCTGCTCAAGGGCGCCGGATATACCACTTTGATGTCGGGCAAGTGGCATGTCGGCGGATTCTTGCCAGCGCGCGAACCTGAGCGCTGGCGGCCCGGCGCGCCCGGTTTCCCGACACCGCTGGACCGCGGATTCGATCGCTTTTTTGGCACCTTGGCGGGCGCCGGCAGTTTTTTCCATCCTCATGCGTTGATGGAGGACGGCGAATTCATCAATGAATATCCCGATGATTTTTATTACACCGATGCCATCAGCGACAAGGCCGGGGAAATGATCGTGGACGCCCATGAGCAGGGCGCGCCGTTTTTCTTGCACCTGGCCTATACCGCGCCACATTGGCCCTTGCACGCCCCGCCGGAAGACATCGCCAAATACGAAGGCCGATACCGAGCTGGTTGGGATGCGTTGCGGCAGCAGCGTCACGAAGAGCTCAACAGCCTCGGCATCCTTGATCCCGTATGGCGCATTTCGCCACGGGACGCCGATTCACATCCTTGGGAAGACAACGGCGAGAAAGAATGGGAAGATCTGCGCATGGCCACCTACGCCGCCATGATCGACCGGATGGACCAAGGCATTGGCCGCATTCTGCAGACCCTGGATGCGCTGCAAATCAGCGACAACACTATGATCATCTTTCTGTCGGACAATGGCGGCTGCGCCGAGTACCTGGCGGAGGATGGCTGGATTAACTCTTATGTGCCCAATCTGCCCGATGGGCGGCCGGTGCTCATCGGCAACCGCGTTGGCATGCGGCCAGGACCGGCCGATACCTATATGAGCTACGATCTGCCTTGGGCGAACGCCTCCAATTCGCCTTTCCGCCTTTACAAGCATTGGGTGCACGAAGGCGGCATCTCCTCGCCCTGCATCGTCCACTATCCCGCCCTGATCCCTGAGCCGGCCATCATACACAGCCCAACGCAATTCATTGATGTGCTGCCGACTTGCGCTGATCTGGCGGGCGCCGCCTATCCGGAAGAGTTTAATGGCTGCGCGATCCAACCGGTCGAAGGCGAGAGTTTCCGCCCGGCCTTGGAAGGCGCTGCCTGGCTGCGTGACAATCCGCTATATTGGGAGCACGAGGGCAACCGCGCCGTCCGCGTAGGCGACTGGAAGCTGGTCAGCAAGCACCCGGAGGATTGGGAACTTTACAACATGCGCGAAGACCGCACCGAACTGCAAGACCTCAGCCCGGGCGAAAAGGACCGCGTCCGGAGCATGAGCGCGCTTTACGACGCCTGGGCAGAGCGCTGTGAAGTGCGGCCCTGGCCTTTGGATTGAATCTGTCCTCGGCGGGAATAACACGGGCCCATCGCCAGCCAGCAGCAATTGAATTTGCGGGGAAAAGCCCATAAGAACGTCAACGGCATGAATGCCCGCCCGGGCATCCTGGCCGCCCCTGTCTGTTGCTTGGATTCCAGTTGTGTTACCATTTTCGGAGAGAGACTAATTTTCCCTGAGAGTTGCGACCATGCATTCAGCGCCTTTGACCATCGGCATTGAAGAAGAATATCAATTGATCGATCCCACAACTGGCGGGTTGGCGGCGGTTGTTCAGCAGCTGCTGCACGACGACAGCATCCGGCAGATCGGCGATCAGGTCAAACCGGAGTTTCTGCAATCGCAAATCGAGATCGGCAGCGCCATCTGCCGCAATGTTCAGGAAGCGCGCATGGAGTTGGTGCGCCTCCGCCGCGAGGTCAACAAGGTGGCCGAGCGGCATGGCTACGCAATCATGGCCGCCAGCACGCACCCCTTCGCCAAATGGGAAGAGCAGGAAGCCAACCCGGGCGAACGCTACGATGATCTCAAGGAATATATGCAGGAAGTGGCGCGCCAGATGCTTATCTTCGGCATGCATGTGCACGTCGGTTTTGGCACGACAACGCGCCAATTGGACCTGCTGATCGACATTCAGAATCAACTCAGGTATTTCCTGCCCCACTTGCTTACATTCTCCACCAGTTCGCCCTTCTGGCACGGTCACCCAACCGGATTGAAGAGTTACCGCAGCATCATCTTTGAGAATCTGCCGCGCACGGGCACCGCTCCGATATTTTCTTCGTTCAGCGAATATGAGCATCTGATCGACATCTTTGGGCAGGTCGGCACTTTGGGCAAGGGACGCGAGGACGGCAAAGCCGACTACACCAAGATCTGGTGGGATTGCCGCCCGCATGAAGATTTCGGCACGCTGGAGATCCGCATCTGCGATATTTGCACGACTGTGGACGAAGCGGTATGCATCGCCGCGCTGGTTCAAGCTCTCGTCGCCAAGCTCATCAAATTGCGCAATCAAAACCAGAGTTGGCGCATCTACCCCAACGAACTCATCGCCGAGAACAAATGGCGGGCGGTGCGTTATGGGCTGGACGGCAAGCTGATCGACTATGGCAAGAACGAATCCGTTCCGGTGCGCTTCCTGGCGAAGGAACTGCTGGAATTTGTAGACGACGTTGTCGATGACTTGGGCTCGCGCGAGGAGGTCAACTACGTGCACACTATCCTCGAAAAAGGCACGAGTTCGGACCGCCAACTGGAACTGTACCGCCATTGCAAAGCGGATGGCGCCAGCGACCAAGAGGCCCTGCGCGCCGTTGTCGAGCATTTGCGTGAGGAGACCATGCGCGGGGTGTAAGGAGTTGATATAACATTATGTATGAACTTCAAGACCTCAAGATTCCTGTGGAGACAACAGACTACTTTGAATGCTCAAAGTTCGTAACGCAGTCTATCGAAGTTATAATCAGTGACGCGATCGCCGCCGGCAACAACAAGATAGTCATTAACACAAATCTGAAGCTTGGACTGCCGATGGAAAACATCAACAAAGTCGCCGGTCCTTTCATTGAAGCGTGGGCCGTTGAAACATTTCATGCAGTTCTTGAGGACCCTGATAACAGATATGCTCTAATCAACGTCGAAGCCGTCCAACGTCTGCACATGGCGGACGTTGTCCTTCAATTCAGGAAGCAGCGAAAGATTGAAAGTGGAGTGACCGCTGAAGTAGATGTAAAAGCAACTGCAGAAGACATCAAGTCCAGTGGAAAAAGTCCAAACATCACATCGTTTGCTCGGATTCGCACAGCCTACGTCGAAGATCCAGATTACATCTTTGTTATCTTGTCACTGAAGCATCGCGTTTATTCGTCGCGCAATAGAGACTCAGGCCTCATGGACGGAACTATGGAAGTAGTCGCTCACAATGCTTATGATTTAAAGTATATCGGTCCCAAGGACATCAACTATAATCCGGCCCTAGGCACGGGTCAAATCCAGATTCGCGATATTCACTATGTCAAACTGGAAGAGCGTACCACATGGGAATTCTGTCAGTTGCTTGATCGCAAGTATTTGCAATCCTCCCGCCGATCATTTGAGGAATGGCTGGACCTTGCAATCAGAAACGGATGGATAAAAACCGATGATTGAGCAAAAGATGCTCTTGGGCGATGCACTACGAGAACTGCCCAAACTGGAATCAGAATCGTTTGATCTTATAATTGCCGACCCGCCTTACAATCTTGGTAAAGATTATGGAAACAATCGCGATAATATGGCGTTCGGTGACTATATGGATTTCACTCGACAGTGGCTCCATGAGGCATATCGCCTCCTCAATCCGCGGGGCACAATCTACATCTTCATGGGATTTCGCTTCATCGCTTACCTTTATAGCGTTTTGGAACAAGAATTGGGGATGTTCTTTAATAGTTGGATCGTTTGGCACTACACGCAGGGCATAGGCAGAATCAAGGGGTTCTCCCCAAGACACGACGATATACTGATGTTCACTAAATCGAGGGATTTTGTCTTCAACCTGAATAGCGTTCGGATCCCTCAGAAATACTATCGGGAGCGAAACAACATGAGGGGAGCGAATCCAGGCGACGTATGGGAATTCTCTCACGTTCATTATTGCAACGAAAACCGGCAGAATCATCCAACACAAAAGCCTGAAGGATTGATAGAGCGGCTGGTACTGGCTTCAAGCGACAAAGGAGATTCAGTTCTAGATCCCTTCTTTGGCAGCGGCACTACCCTTCGTGTCTGCCAACAGCTTGAACGGTTCGGCATAGGAATTGAAATAAATCCTGAGTATGTACGGATTGCGCAAGAGCGATTGCAGAGTGACTTTACCGGATTCGACAGTCTTGACCCACGGATGAAACGTGTGCCACGGGATTTACGCAAGGAATCTGTACGCGAGCCGTACCTGCAAGATCATAAGCGCTGGTTCTTGGCTAATCACGAAGACGCTATTACTGACTTCGAGAAGTCAGTAGCAACGATGTATCCGGAAGATTCTCGCAAACGCGGACAAATAAAGCTTCTCTAAGTCGATGATCCCATACTTACCCTTTTTTGCCAGACTTCGCCCGGTTGCTGGTGTAGCGCATGCTCAGCTCAGGCTCCGCCACTTGCAGGCGTCGCGGCGGCAAGCCACGCACTAGCGCCTCCAGGTCATCGACGACCATCTCGCCCAATTCGACCATGCCCTGCGCGACCGAACCAGCGCGATGCGCTGACAGAATCGCGCCCTCGGCCGCGCGAATCGGATGATCGGCCGGCAGCGGTTCAACCGGGAAGACATCGGTTGCCAACTTGAAGCGACCGGCCAGCGCCAATTCCGTCAGGGCGTCGAAATCAACAACATGGGCGCGGCTCGCCAAGATGAATACCGCATCCTGCTGCACAAGCTCCAGCAAATCGCGGGATATCA
Organism: Anaerolineae bacterium; assembly: GCA_022826865.1. Lineage (GTDB taxonomy): Bacteria > Chloroflexota > Anaerolineae > Aggregatilineales > Phototrophicaceae > UBA6055. The sequence goes on along the minus strand of JAJDUC010000038.1, from coordinate 13,856 downwards.
TCGCCCGGTTCTCCGACGAAGGCACCGCCATCACAAAGATGAACTTTGACGTCGCCAGCAGTTCTTCCAGCGAGACCGGCTGCAGGCCCTGCCGTTTCAGATAGCCGTCGCCGAGCCAGGGATCATAAGCCGATATGCTGACGCCAAACGGGATCAGCAGCGGATGCAAAGCGCGGGCGAGGCTGCCATAGCCGATGATGCCGACCGGCTGATCGTATAGCAGGAAGGTATCGGCGTTGCCATGCCAGAGATAGAGTTCTTCGCCGCGGCGCATCAGACGGTCGCCATAAGAAATTTGACGCGCCGCATCAATGGCCAGGCCCAGCGAAAACTCCGCCACCTGCCGGGCGAAACCCGGCGCCGCGCTCAGGACGCGGATGCGCCGCCGGTAACATTCTTCATAGTCAAGTTGCTGCGGCATGCCGCCGGACACATCCACGATCGCCTTGAGCGCGGGCGCTTGCTCCAGCACATCGCCGTAGTGCCAGCCACTGCTAATCACCACTTCGGCGCCCGGCAGCGCCCGCAAGAATTCAGCCTGCGGCATACGCTCGTCCCGGCCCCAGATGACATCGACAAGATCGTGGAGCCGCCTTTTATCCTCGGGCGAGAATATCTCGTCCATCCGCCGGAAACTCGGATTCACAATGACTTGGCTTTTCATCTTCGCCTCCCGGGCCGATTGCGCCCTGGGTTCTGATTAACGCAGGCGCCGGTCGTACCAGACAGGCACATCGCCGAGACTGACGGCGATGTGCACGGCGGCCGCCTGCAAAGCGGTGCTGACTGCTGATGGTTCCAGCGCTTGCACACCCTCCGGCCGTTTCTTCTCCGTCGCCGCGTCGGCGCCGGGCAAGAGGGCGTCAACAATTTTCTCCGGATCGGTGATCACCGGCAGGAAACGGCCATTGAGCAAATGCAAATTGATCTCGCCATGCGTCACCGTCGGGCGGCGCCCGCGTTTTTTCGCCACTTCACTCGCATAAACCGCTTGAATGCCGCCGGCATTCACCTTCCAGCGCTGCCGCGCGCCGCGCCAGCCGCTGATGCTGTTTTCGACGGGATTGATGGCGATCGTATCCGGCTCGCGCTGGACGATCCACAACTGCCTGACGATACCCAGGACCAGCAATACAGCGACTACGATGCCCAGATATGGCAGCCAAGCCGGGTCGGGTATCAGCGTGCCGGCATTGGGCAAGCCCAGATCGCTGGTCAATGTCGCGACTGATACCCACAAGTAAACGACGCACCACAAGGCATACCAGCCGATCTGTCGAATTCTGCCGCGCATCCAGCGCTCTTCGCGCAGGAGCTGCAATTCACCATTCTTGTCGCCGTCCGGAGACAATTGCAGGCGCCACATGCCCAATTGCAGCGGCAAATCCACCAGCGGAATCGGCTCCGCTTCCGGCTCCGGCTCAAGAGCCGGTTCAGTCGTTACAAATGGGACATCCAGAGTCGTTGCCAAGGCCTTGCCCAGCTGGGTCGCGGTCTGCTCGTAGTGGCTTTTGTCCGCGTTCGTCAGGCGCAAAATCTCGAACCAGCGGCTCGAGCGCGCCAAAGAAACTTCTTCTGACAGGGTCAAGCCCAATTGCCAGGAGGTCGACTCCTGGGACCAGCCCAGGACCACCTGCTTCAGATCGGCGTCAAGGATCTCGCCCGATTCCGGCAGGTCGCGACTGACGGCGAAGTATCCGTTGTAACGAAAAGAGGCGCCCTGCTTGGCTTCAACGACCAGCTTAGGTTCAGCCGGAGCCTCCAGCTTAATCAGGCGCCAACGCTCCCGGTCAAAATCAACAAGCGAGTTGGCGGATACGGCGATTCTGGTCATTCGGCACTGGCTGTCGGCAATCCGGGACTCAATACAGCGACACATTATGGCAGACAAAGTCGGGTTTTAGCAGTCGTGATTTCGCTAAAGAGCGGCGCTATCTTCCGCCGGACCGCGCCGCCAACGGGCGAAAACCAAAGCGCAAAACAGCGCCAGGAGCGCAAATAGCGCGCCACCGCCCAGAAGCCGCGCCGCATCCGCTTCCGCCCGGCTGACGATGAGCGCAATGAGACCATAGGCGAGGGAAAAAAGGTATAAAAGCGCCAGCGTCTTGCGCTGGGACAGTCCCAGATCCAAAAGCCGGTGCGAGATATGGTCCTTGGCGGCCAGCATCAATGGTCGCCGCTCAAGAAGGCGAGTGACAATGGCCAGATTCATATCGAGGATCGGCAGCGCCAAAACGAAGACAGGCACCATCCAAGTCACATTCAGCGGCTGCGCGGCAAACTTCAGCTTGATCGCCAATATCGCCAGCACAAAGCCGAGCGTATAGGCGCCCATATCGCCCATGAAGGTACTCGACGGATTGAAGTTGTAGATTAAAAAGCCGATGGCGCTGCCAAAAATCGCCGCCGCCAGCATACTCACCAGGATTTGCTGCTGCGTCAGCGCAAGGAGAAGGAAGAATCCGGCTGCGATAGCGGCTGTGCCGGCCGCCAGACCATCCATATTGTCGATCCAGTTGACCGCGTTTATCAAGGCGACAATCCAAAACAGCGTAAGGGCGATATCGATGATGTCGCTGTTGAACAAGCGAATCTGCACGCCGGCTGCCGTCGCGACGAGCGCCGCCAAAGTCATCACGAGCAAGCGAATGCGCGGACTGAGATGACGCCGATCATCGAGATAGCCGATAAGCGCCAGCAGCGTCGCGCCGGCAACGATCGCGCCCAATTCCAGCAAGTGATCCGGCGGGCTGAAGAGCAACGCCGACATCACAAAAGCGATATAAATGGCGGCCCCGCCCATCAGCGGCACATGCTGCGAATGGATATTCCGTCGGTTGGGCGCCGCCGTAACGCCCAGGCGCATGGCGATCTGACGCGTCAGCGGCGTCAGGCAAAGGGCAGCGCCGAAGCCAACGATCATGATCGGAATAAATTGCAGGCTCGCGTCCATACCTTCAGTATAGGCTGGAATGAATGGCCATAACAGCATGCGGATGCGCGAAGCCCCAAACAGCAGCCCGTGCAGACGCTTGCAGCAGGGAGCGAGGTTATAGTGCCCGAACTTTCGGTCAGCGCCATTCCAGAACGACGCTGACTGGTAGATGATCCGAGCCGACAGCATCGCCGACTTGCGCGACGGCCGCCCGCAGGTCAGCGCTCGTCCAGACATAGTCGATGCGCAGGACGGGCTGAATCAGCCGCGGCCAATCTATCGCCTCCGCCACTGGCCAGGTGCGCCCGGCGCCATTGCCGGCCGCGCGCCAGGCATCGCGCATCTGCGCCGCAATCTCATCGTAGATGAGCGAAGCATCGCTCATGTTAAAATCCCCGGCGACGATATAAGGCGCGCCTTCCAGCTCCACAATCTCCAGCAATCGCCGGATCTGGGCATTGCGTCGGCTCTCGTCGTAACGCAAGGCCTCCAGTCCCAGATCGACATCGCTATCGCTGCGGGCGCGCAAGGGCAAGCTGATATGCACGGCGTAGACCGCCAGTTCGCGTCCATTCTGATTGAGCAGCAGGCGCAGCGCTTGCCGCCCGGGTTCGTCTTCGAGGCTCAGAACTTCGCGCTCCAGAATGGCATAACGCGAGAAGATGCGCACGCTGCCTTCAATATGGTCTTCGTGGGCATAGACATCGTAAAGGGCCGCCAGCCGGCGATCATATCCTTCAGCCGTCTCTTGCAGCACGATCAAGTCCGGCGCTTGCGCGAGCAGCCACTCGGTCGCCTCCTGCAATTCAACGTTGCCGCCCTGTACATTCAAGGTCACGACGCTGAATGTATCGCCAACCGGCGGCGTCAACGGTTTATACATCGCCGGCGCGGCGAACCAATACAAGCCGATGGCGATCAACGCAATCTGCAAGAGCGCGCTCCAGCGCCTCGTTTGCGCGGCGCTGTCCGACTTTCCGGGGCGGGAAAGGCGCTTGCGGGCAAATTCAATTGGGACCTGCGCTTGGCGCGTGACGATAATCGATAGCGGAAAACTAAGCACCAGCGGCATATACCAATAGGCTGCGAAGGTGTTGGCCAGGTCGAGGGGCGGCGCGCCAGCCAGGCGCAGCAGCCGCAGGGTTGTAAACAGCGCCAGCAGCGCCGCATACAGCGATGTCAAATAGCGGATCGGCGTGGAGACGCGGCGGAGCAGAATCTGCAAGTAAGACCAAGGCATAAAGCGGCTTCCCTGCTCGCCGACTTGCTAAAGCAGCAGTACAGAGACGATTATGAGCGCGATGAAAAGCAGAGCCGCCAGTATGCCCATGTTACGCAGGTCCTTGATCACAAATCCGTAGTCGGCGCGCAGGTCTTCGGCAGTGACCACCTTGGTCGGATTCGCCAGCCGCTCCGCCACGAATTCGGCATCCAGCGCGCCTTCGTCCTTGCGCCGTTCCAGTTGCGCCGCCTGCAGGGCGCGGCGTCGGCGCGGTTTTGCGGGGGGCGCGTCTGCCGCTTCCGTCTGCCGATTTCGCATCTCAGTTGGATCGCCCTGTTCCAAGGTCCCTTGTCGCGCCTGCTCAAGCACGGCATTGGAGATGTTGGGTTTCCTGCGCCTGCGCTTCGCCATGTGCCATTTTCCTCAGCAGCCCAGTCCTGTTCAGGACATTATTCCAGAGGAAGCGCTGGCTGCCAAGCGCTTTCAGCATTCCTACAGAGCAATCTCAGCAAATTGAAATTGCGCCGATAAATGACAATTTTTGCTCACATTTCCTAATCTGTAGGGGCGTTTCGCTGAAACGCCCGCCATTTGCAGGCCATTTTCAACGGGTGTCTCACGCGACGCCCCTACATTTTTACCTGGTCATCGGCGGATAATGTTTTGATGCGATTGCTCTGGCATTCCTAAGCGCAAGCGCCTGTTGTTTTCGCTTGCCTGACGCCGATCCAGCCGCAATCCAATCGAAGACTGCGCCACCGGGCTGCCGGCGAAGACACAGAAGTGGTTCCAATAAATTAATGCGTAAATTATGGGACATTGTAAGGCGATTCGGTCGCCCGATGATGCAATCGTGAAGTTTTGGGCGACATACAATGTCGCCCCTACAACCGACTTAATCCCGGTTTCTCATTACTTTGTTAGAACTCATGTGTAGTACCAAGTAAGTCCAGCAAAATCTGATTGGGATTCTAAAGAAAGAGTGGGCGAGCCACCGGCTCGCCCACTCTACCGCATAAGAGGAGACTCGGTCTAAGGGCGATTCGGCGGCTAATCCGCTTGGTCCGCTTGACCGAGCAGCGCCCGCAGCTGCTCGAAGCTGATGCCGTACTGCCGCGCAATTTCGCGGGCGTAACTTTGTCCGCGGGGCGGGGCGGCAAGGACGCGATAGGTCGGCCGCATGCCATTTTCGCCATCCACGATCTGCGAGATCAGACTCGTCACCAGGCTGTCGCCGGATACGGCCTGGTTCATCGCATCGCAGTCGGAGGCCAATTCGTGCAAATGCGTGACGAAGATGGCGCGCGCGCCCAGCATCCGGACGCAGCAGAGGATATCGCGCGCCAGGAAATAACTTTCGGTGGCGCTGGTGCTGGCCAGTGATTCGTTCAGCAGCAGCAGGCTGTGGCGCGTGGCCGATTGGAATATCTGGCGCAGGCGCCCGGCTTCTTCGCCCAGGCGTCCGCTCTCCATGTTCGGCTTTTCTTCAACCGGGAAGTGCAGGTAGATGGCATCGACCGGGCTGAGCGCCGCCGACGCCGCCGGGACAAACAAACCCGATTGCGCCAGCGCGTGCAGAAGGCCGATCGCGCCCAGCCAAGTGGTTTTCCCGCCGCGATTGGGGCCGGTAAGGATATGAATGCGCCCGGCATCGTCAAAGCGCGCATCATTGCTGACGATGTGGGCGCCGAGGTCTTCATCCCGGTGCTGGCGGCTCAGGCGCAGCGCCAAATCAAGATTGTAGACGCCGCGCGCTTCCAGACGGCGCTCGCCGGCGGGGAGCAGCTCGGGTTTGCACATGGGCAATCCCTGCGCCCGCATTGTCTCGATCAGACGGGCGCCACCGACATAGAAGGCGATCTCGGATTGCAGCGCGCGCAGCAATGCGCTGTTCACATGCGTATAACGCTCGAGCGCGCGGGCGATCGGGCGGATGACATCGTCGAGGACCTTGCCCAGGTCACTGAACAGCACATTCGCTTCCAGCCGGCCGAGGGTCTCGCGGCGTTCGGCCAGGACGCTGCCGTTCCGGAAACGTTGGGCGGCCGGCGCCTCGCGAAGCGTCGAGATGCCGCGCCCTTCGTCGTCTTCAGCGGCGCCCCACAAGCGGCGAAAGAAGCGCGGCCCGCGGAAGCGCCTTTTGTTCAAGGAGAGCAAGGTTGCCGCAATCGGCTTAAGGTCGGGCGACAGGTTGACGCCGATCGTGACGCTGACGATTTCCCGAATATTGGCGCGCAAGGCGGGCAGTTCCTCCGCCATCTCCTGGAATTCGGGCCTGCTCACCGCGAGCTGTATTTCATCGGACAAGTCCAGCCAGGCGCGCGCCTCCAACTGCCGGCGGAATCGCTGCAGCAAGGCGTCGAGCGCGCTGACGCATTCGATGTAATTCTCCAACTCAGACATGCGGGACAACACAAGCGTTACCTGGTTGCGCCGCGCCCGGATATCGCGCACCGTGTGGCGCAAGCCGCGGATCAGCGGCAGCGTGGCGCGCAAGCCCTCCGTGAACTCCGGAAGCCGCAGACAGTCTTCAACCGCCGCCTGACGATAATGCAGCGTCTCTCTATCGGTAAGCAGACTGGACAGCAAGCCGAGAATGGGGCGCAGGTCATCGACATGGGGCGCGATCGCCTCCGCGATTACCTGGATGCGTAAATCATCGGAGGCGCTGACATCTGTGGGCGCTGCCGCGTCTGGCACGCCCTGCGGCCATAACAGACTGAATTCGCTAATTCTCGACTGGTTCGCCTGGGCCATGCCGAAGCTCTCGTTCACGGCTGTTGCCGCGGATACCGGGCCGATTTATCCGGCCGCGCAGGATTGCGCCAAGCCCGGGCAACTCAAAACCCAAGCCAGAACAAAGATAACAAATGGCGTTCAGTCTGGTGTTTTCGGGGATCGGCTTAGAGGCTCAACTGAGTTTCATCCGGCGTAGGCCCTGAAAAGCCGGATTGCCCTGGATCTCTTTCCAACGGACTGCGCCACCATCGGTATGCCACTCGACCACGAACATGCCGTCCGCGTCCTGGTATGTGAAGGTCGGCTTCAAACCCAGCAAGATCTGGCGCATTGTGCCAATGACGTCCTTGCGCTCTTCACCCATGCGCAGCGTGAAGTATTGCCCGGCGACAAACTCAAAGTACATCGGCATCCCCTCGAGGCTGCCCTCCATTTGAACCGGCGCCTCCGCCCGCGTACAACTCATGAAAACATTCTGCAGCCGATTGTTCCATAGCGTATGGTTGACGCGCTCCTCGATATAGTAGGGACGCGCCTCCGGCGTAGAATAAAACCATTGACGGGCGGTATTCGCCATCGCATTAGTCTCCGCTGGCTGAAGTTTTCGCAACGCGGCTAGTTTACCGCATGTGCGCCGGGCGCGAAATGGCAAAACTCGTCATATTCAAACAGAACTTATGTTCTATTCTATGATACAATGATGCGACCGCATTCAAACAGCGCTGGAGAAAGGCCGACATCAATGAAATACCGCGACAATCGCAGCAAACGGATTTTCGAATTCATCTGTTCTTATACGGACGAGTACGGCTTCCCGCCAACACTGGGCGAGATCGCCAAAAACGAAGGTTTCAAGTCCAACTCCGGTGTGATCCGCCATTTGGACAAGCTGGAGAGATGGGGCTGGATCGAGCGCTACCACGGCAACGCGCGCAGCATCCGCATTCTGCGGCGCCGCGATGGCATCGCGGGCTAGTCCAGATAATGCGAGTCTTTCTCGCCCACGCTTTCGGCGGCGATAATCACGCCGGAAAGCGGCAGCACATAGTATTGATATAGTTCGCCGGTGGTGAAGCGGCGCGCCAGAGACGCATCGAGTAATTTGTAGGTATTTAATTCCACGCGCAGCGTGTGATACAAAGGATGCGTGCGCATGGTATAGCGGCTGGTCCTGCCTTTGATGATGCGCACGGCTTCCGCATCGCGATCCAGGATGAGTTGCTGGACAAAGCGATTGAAGTCGGTGGTCAGATAGAGCATGAGGCCCACGACAACAACTTCGATCCCCAAAGCCACCGGCAGCAAAATCACGCGCAGGAAAGACAGCAAGATGACCGCCAGCGTGACAAGTATCGCCAGAGTCACCGTGCGTCGAACCAGAATGGACATCCGCGCCTGAAAATGGTCGATCTGACCGTTCAGAATCCGCATCTGTTCCCGGCTTAGCAAGCCGAGGCGATTGTTTTTGACATCGTTCGCGGAGGCGGCGATGATTTGCTGGCTGGTCCGCCGCATGGGCATTTCCCTGGGACGCGTACTGTGCCTAGAGTGTACCAGCAAACGACGGCTGGCTCAATTCAAGCCGATGCGCGCGGCTGCGGATGCCGGCGCGGAAAGCGTTTCGCTCAGGTATATCGTCAACTGGTCGCGCGTGAAAGCATAGACCCATTCTTCAACAGCGGCCAGCAGCCCTTGCGGCACATACCGCCAGAGACAATTCTGCAGTTGCGTCCGGTCGTCCAGGGCGGCTCGTATCTCCGCTGGATCGCTGCGCAGCCGGCTCGCGAAAATCGCAAGCGTCTCGCTTGCGCCCCCGGGCAGGAGCTGCCCAGCGACATAATCGCGCCAGCCTCGCAGCGCATCATCGGTCATGAAGGGCAGCCAGCCCTGTGGCTCGCACTGCGCGAGGCTCGGCGCTTGCCAGTCTTCAAGCAGAGCTTCGTCCCGCTCATCCATCAGCGTAAGAATCAGATGCAGGGCGAAGAATTTGTCGCGCCTGGCGACGCCGGGCCAATCGCGCTGCCAGAATTGCGGCCGCACCATTTTCAGCGCCCAGGCTTCGTCCGTAGCCAAATGCGCCACGTAGCCGGCGATGAAGGCGAGATGCGCTTCGCTCTTCAGTTCCTTCAAAGCGCGGTGACAGCGCAGCATCTTGCGCCAGGGTCGTTCGGCGATAGGCTGGCCATAGGCGTAGAAGTGCGTCACATCGCGCCCGACGCCGCTGGCCACGCGGGCATCGGCGATGATGCTGCCCAGTTGAAACGCGGGGAGCTGCCGCCGAAGCAGTTTGTAACAGGGCGGCGACAAAGCCTCGTCGGCAAGCAAGTTTTGCAGGATTCTGAGGTGCGTGAAGGGCGTCGGCATAAGCGAGATTGTAGAGGCTGAGGCGCGGCCTGGCGAGAGCGGAATCGCCTTGGATCTGGGCTTGGGCGCGGCGCCGCTATTGACGGAGGATTCGCGCAATCTGCTCAGTATGATCGGCGTCATGAAGGATCGTATGGACGACCGGCATGGCGACATCCATTTCGTCGCCGTCGGCGAACACACCGGCGCGCGTCCATTGCTCCTCGCTTAATGCCGACAGGCGTTCGATGAGCCGGCGGCGGGTCGCGCAATAATCGGCAAGGACAGCGGCCAGATTCTGCCCGGCATAGTCGTTTTCCACCACCATCGCCAGACGCGCCGCTTCATTGTAAATCTCAAAGCGCGGCCTGACTTCGTCGAGCAAGCGTTGTACGCGCATGACGAATATCGCCTGATAATCGCGCAGATGGCACATGATCTCCAGTACGCTCCAGCCATCGGCGCCGTCCTTTATGCTCTGGGCCTGCTCTTGCGTTACGCCATTCAGAACATGAACCAATGTCTGGCATGACTTTTCCAAACCTTCAAGCAGCCAGTCGTGAGGAAGGCCTTTCATTTTCGCAGCTCCCGCATTCGTCGATTGAGCAATATTCTACTTTAGTTAAATTTCCCCCAGCGCTCGGGCCGCGCCTGAATGCAGGGCAATCGCAGCAAATTGAAATTGCACCGAAAAATAACAATTTTTGCTCACATTTCGTAATCTGTAGGGGCGTTTCGCTGAAACGCCCACAATTTTCAAGCCATTTTTAACGGGCGATCCGCCGGATCGCCCCTACCGGATTATTTCAACCGAAATGGATACATTACCGCTTCTTTGAACTAGAACCCGCCGGGCCCGGCCGTCTTACTCGCGCCGCAGGGCCTCGGCCGGCTTGAGCCGCCCCAGGAGCAGCGCCGGATAAGCGCCCGCCAGCAGCGCCGCCACCAGCGCGACCAACAGCGCTTCGGCAAAGAGCGACGGCTGCAGCCGAAGCTGCATCGTCCAGCCGAATGAGCGCAGATTGATGACATAGGTGAGGACCAGGGACAAAGCCAGGCCGACCGGCAATGCCAGCAGGCCGGCGACGAGACCCATCAGCCCGGTCTGAATGACGGCGAATTGCGTCAGTTGGCGCGCCGTCATGCCCGCCGCGCGCATCACTCCATATTCGCGGGCATGTTCCAATTGCAGCGCCATCAACGCCGAAAGGATGCCGATGAAGGCCACCAGCGTCGTCAGCAGGCGCAAGGCAACCGTGATGGCGAAGGTGCGGTCGAATACTTCCAGCGCGCCCGCGCGCAAGCTGGCGTTGTCCTGCACCAAGAGGTCGTAATCTTGCAGTCGCCGGCGCAGCTCGGCGATCACCGTCGCGCTGTCGGCGCCGTCAGCGGTGAAGATGCCGAGCGAACTGATGAATTCATCGGCGAAATAACGATCGTATACCGCGCGCGCCATGTACAAGGCGCCCTGATCGGTGCTGTAATCAAAGTAAACGCCGAATACTTCGAATGTCTGCGGTCCGCGTTCGGTTTGCAGCGCGATGCGGTTGTTTTGCCGGTTGATGCCGCGGCGGAAGGCGAAGGCTTCGCTGACCATCACCTGGCCGCTATCCAGCGCCGCTTGATGGTCTTCCGCCGGCGCGCTGGTCCACTTGAACTGGCGCTTGTCGCCGGCGATGTCGAAGTCGCTTGCCAGCAGGTTGACCGGCGGCAGTTCGGGATAATCCGGCGCCGCCACGCTGACATGCCGCGCCGACGAGACAGCGCGCACCCCGGGCGCGGAAAGCGCCAGCGCCTTTACTTCGCGTTCGACATCGACGCTGGCGTTATTGGATGCGAAGAGCGGCGGCGATACATAGATCTGCGCGCCGAGCGAAGTCGCCAGCCAATCGGCCACGGTCAATCGAAAGCTGCCGATCATCGCGTTGACGCCCACGATCACGCTGACGGCGACGGTCAATGCCGCCACGGCCACCCCGGTTCGGCTCAGCGAGCGCCTGACCGCGCGCGCCGCCAACCGGCCCAGGACACCGAAGAATAATGCGGCCGGCCCCGCCAAGAATCGCATGGCCAAAAGCAGGGCCGCAGGCGTAAAAAAAGCGCCGCCGACCACGATGCAAAGCAGCGCGGCGAAGCTCAGCGTTAAACTGTCGGGCACACCGAGCAAGGCGAAGCCGAGCAAATTCAGCAAGACCGCCCCGGCTGTGATCGCCGGCAGGAGCCGCCGCGCCGTTTCTTCTTCGTTCGAGCGCTTCATCACACCGGCCGGCGGTGTGCGCGTCGCATCCCAGGATGGCAAGGCCGCCGCCAGCAAACTCGCCGCCATGCCGATACCGGCGCCCTTGAGCAATGTCTGCGGCGCCACCGAGATCCGCTGTACATTGATGCTGAAATAGAGATCGCTGATCGTTTGCGAGACCAGCGCCACTGTGCCCCGACCAAAAATGACGCCAAGGGCCAGCCCGAGCAGCGCGCCCACCAAGCCCAGGATCAGGGCTTCCAGCAAGATGAAGAGGAAAACCTGCCGCCGCGTCATGCCCAGCGACCGCAAGATGCCGAGCACATCCCGCCGCTGCACCACGCTGAAGGTCACTGTGTTGTAGATGAGGAACAAGCCGACTACCAGCGCCAGAAGGCTCATGGCCCGCAGGTTGAGCTCGAAGGCGGCGGTCATTTGATCCAGCGCATTTTCGCCTTTGACATCAACCAGGCGGATGCCGGCCGGCAAATCCGCGGCTATGGGCGCAATCTCGTCTTCTTCAAGGATGAGGTCGATGCGGCTCAGACGCCCGCTCAGACCGGTGATCTCCTGCGCGGTGGCGATATCACTAATGATGAGGTCGTCCAGGGCCTGTCGGCTGCTATCGTTCTCCGGCCGCAGAATCCCAACCACATGCGCAGCGCTGAAGCGCCCGCTGGCGCTGATGACGAGCCCGTCATCCAATTCCAGATTCAACCGGGCCGCCAGCGCTTCGCTGACCACAACCGCGCCCCGCTCAACGATGAGCCGGTTGAGCGCCTCGTAGTCGACAGCGTCGTTTTCAGCGCCCAGGTAAGAGCGAAACGGCGCTTCGGACAGCGGGTCGACGCCGAGCAAACGCAAGGCTTGATCCCCGCCTTCGACCCGAACGAACTCGGTCAGCGCCGGCGCGCTGCTTTTGACGCCCAGCTCAATCCGCAGGCGGGCGTATAGATCGGAAGCGAAACCATTGGGTCCGCCGACGATTTGATGTGTGGCGCGGCCGACCAGGCTCTCGCTGCTGAGCGTGAAGGCGCGGCTGGCCGATTCGTTGGCGATATCAATGGCGATGACCACAGCCACGCCCAAGGCGACGCCCAGAACAAACATCGTACTCTGGAAGAGGCGCCGAGCAATGTGCCGGCAAGCGAGGCGGATGATTATGGGACGCATGTCATATTCGCGCAAACGCTTGCGAGCGGGCAAGGCGTTCCCTGGCGGACTTCGTCCGCCTGCCCGCAATCGCCGCGCGCCCGTGGCTTAGGCTTTGTGCGATTGATTCCAAAGCCAGAATGATGCGATCAGCGTGGGCGCTCAAACGCCGAACATATCCTTGAAGCGGCGCAGGCGCGCTATGTAATCGTCAGGCGCATCGCCGTGGGGATAGACCGCAAATTCCGTCGCGCCCAGCTTTTCCCAGCCGCTGACAAAATCTTCCCAGGCGTTTTCCGGCAGGTTCTCCGTGACCAGACGCGCATGCAGCCCCAATTTATCCCGCGTTCCGTATTCCTCAGCGAAAGACCAGTAGCGCTGGCAGATGGCCGCCGCTTCAGCCGGCGCGCCGCCCGCCACATAACCGTCGCTGAGGCGCGCGGCCCGGCGCAATACGACATCGGCCGTTCCGCCGATCCATATCGAAATCGGCTGCGATGGCAAGGGGTTGATGCCGGCGTCATCGATCCGGTCGAAACGGCCGCGAAAATCAACAAGTTCGCGCGTCCATAGCTGCCGCAGCAGGTCAATCTGCTCTTCCACCCGCGCGCCGCGAGTCCTGAAGTCATAGCCGAGCGAGTTATATTCAACCGCGTTCCAACCGACGCCGATGCCCATGCGAAAGCGCCCGCCAGAGAGCAAATCCACCTGCGCCGCCTGCTTCGCCACCAAGGCCGTTTGCCGCTGTGGGAGGATGATCACGCCGGTCATGAAGCCGATTGTCTCGGTCAAGCCCGCCATCCAGGCGAAGAGCGTGAACGGTTCATGAAACATATCCTTATAGGTGTAGGGGCGGCCCGGGTCCCAGTCGGGCCGGTCGGGATTGGCGCCCAGCACATGGTCGTAGGCCAGGATATGATGATAGCCCATGCCCTCGGCCGCCTGCGCAAAGTCACGCAGCGCCACTGGATCAGCGCCCAATTGCGTCTGCGGGAATACCACGCCGAATTTCATCAAAGTCTCCCTTCGTCCCTTGTCCTGCGTTCGTCCATGCTAGCTGAGCCGGCGCAATTATGCCAGATGGCGTGAAGCGGTAGTGTATCCATTTCGGTTGAAATAGTCTGGTAGGGGCGATCCGGTGGATCGCCCGAATGGGTAAAACAGGATCGATATTGGGCGACTCACCGAGTCGCCCCTACCAAATCGTCGGTATTTGAAGAAATTCA
>JAJDUC010000068.1 GCA_022826865.1 Anaerolineae bacterium | reverse complement strand
CGGACAATCGCATCAAATTGAAATTGCGCTGACAAATGACAATTTCGCCTCACATTTCGTAATCTGTAGGGGCGTTTCGCTGAAACGCCCGCAATTTGCAGGCCATTTTCAACGGGCGTCTCACGAGACGCCCCTACATTTTCGCAATTTTCGTAGCGAACCGCTCATTATGATTTTGATGCGATTGCCCTGGATGGTCGCATTTTTGACATAGCTGCAACGCAGAAATATAATCACCGTAGCGTTCGTGTATCGCTTGAACAATTTTGGAGAATAATCATGAAGAAACTTTTTTCTCTTGCCTTGGTCTTTGTGCTTCTGCTTGTTAGTTTCGGCGCCACATTGGCTCAGGACATGTACGGCGAGGCGCCGATGCTGGCGGCTCTTGTCGAAGCCGGTGAACTGCCACCGGTCGAGGAGCGCCTGCCAGCGGAACCCCTGGTGATTAGTCCCTATGACAGCATCGGCGACTATGGCGGTGAATGGCGTTCGGCTATGGTCGGCGGTTTGGACCATATCTGGATGATTCGCCTGATGGCATACGAAAACCTGATCCGCTTCACGCCGGATTGGTCGGGGCTGATGCCGGGCGTCGCCAAATCTTTCTCATCCAATAGCGAGGCGACCGAGTTCATCTTCGAATTGCGTGAAGGCCTGCGCTGGTCCGATGGCGCGCCATTCACGGCGGACGATATCACCTTCTGGTACGATGATGTTCTGACGAATGAAGACTTGACCCCGACGATTGCGACCTGGTTGATATCCGGCGGCGAACCGCTTTCTGTGGAGAAGGTCGACGACTTCACGGTGAAGTTCACCTTCAGTACGCCTAACGGCCTGTTCTTGCAGAACCTGGCGTCAATCCTCGGCTGCGGGCCAACCAGTTATCCCCGCCACTATCTCGAGCCCTTCCATGTCAACTACGCGGAAAACATCGACGAATTGGTGGCGGAAGCCGGCGCCGGCGACTGGGTGGAACTCTTCCAATCCAAGGGCGGTGTGGAGCCCTGCTTCTGGACCAATACCAGCTTCTGGCAGACGACCGAGATCCCGACTATGCACGCCTGGCGCTTGACATCCACCTACGGCGGCGGAACCGGACGCGTGGTCGCGGAGCGCAACCCCTACTACTACAAGACCGACCCCGAAGGCAATCAGCTGCCCTATATCGATCGCATGATCTTTGACCAGCTTGAGGATAAAGAAACGCTGCTCTTGCAAGTCCTCAACGGCGATATCGACATGATGGCGCGCCACTTCAACTCGGCGGCCAATCGCCCCATTGTCTATGACAACCGCGAGGCAGGCGGCTACTACGCCTACGGCGTGGTCGGCGAAGACGCCAACATGACAGCGCTGGCGATCAACCTCACGCATCTCGACCCGGTCAAGCGCGAGATCTTCCAAAACAAAGACTTCCGCATCGGCCTGTCGCATGCCATCAATCGGCAAGAAATCGTTGATATTGTCTACCTCGGCCGCGGCGAGCCAAGGCAGATCGCGCCGCAGGCGGATTCGCCTTTCTACGACGAAGAATTCGCCCTTCAATATACGGAATACAATGTCGACCTTGCCAACGAGCACCTGGACAAAGCGGGTTACAGCGAGCGCGATGACGAGGGATTCCGCTTGGGTCCGGACGGCAACCGCATCAGCATCGTCATTGAAGCCGGTGACCTGTTTGGGCGCGGTTGGCCCGATGTTCTGGAGTTGATCCAGGGCTATTGGGGCGCCGTGGGCATCCACATGGAACCGCGCATCATCGACCGCTCCTTGTTGGTCTCGCGCAAGGTCAACAGCGAACATGACGCCACGATTTGGGGCGCCTCAGGCGGGCTCGATGTATACCTCACGCCGATCTGGTACTTCCCGTCGGATCCGGTTGAGAGCGCTTATGCGCCGCTGTGGACGAAATGGTACTTCGATCCCGAAACCGGCGAGGAGCCGCCCGAAGCCGCCAAGAAGCAGATGGAACTGTTTGACCAGATTAAAGCCACGGGCGATCTTGAACTGCAAGCCGAGTTGATGGCGGAATTGCTGGCGATCGCGAAGGAAGAATTCTACGTGATGGGTATCAACTCGAACCCGGGCGGTTATGGCATCGCTAAGAATTACTTCCGCAACGTGCCGGCCACATCGACGGGCTCTTGGAAGTTCCCCTGGCCAGCGCCGATCAATACGACCCTGTTCTACATTGAAGAAGGCGCGCAGGGCTAGGCAGAGCGCAGCCGTAAGTCGATAAGGAAATTCATCCGCCGGGCAGGTTTCTCTGCCCGGCGCAACGCAAGAAATGTAGGGGCGACCCTTGGGTCGCCCGCCGCGCATGAAATAGGAACAGCCCGGTGCCCAGCAAACGCCCCAACATCCTTTTCCTGATGAGCGACCAGCATCGGGCCGATGTCGCCGGTTATGCCGGTAATACGGTCGCGCGGACGCCCGCGCTCGACGAGCTGGCGCGGACCGGCGTGGTATTCAATAACGCTTATACGCCCTCGCCCATCTGCATCCCCGCGCGGCAGAGCATGGCCGCCGGTCAGTTGCCGCGGACCTGTGGCTGCGAAGTCTTTGGTGAAGACCTCGCGCCCGGACACATGACCTTTTCCCGACGACTGTCTCAGTATGGCTATGCCACGGTCGCCGCCGGCAAGCTGCATCATAACGGCAACGACCAGATGCAGGGTTGGACCCGGCGCATCGGCGACGGCATGAGCCTGCGCCACGATTTCATTGAAGGGCGCAACCTCGAAGCGATGCGGAACCTGCCTTTGGCCACCGAACACAAATGGTCACAAGCAAAAGAGGTTAAACGCGCCGGCATCGGGCGAGGGCCCGTGAACGGGCATGACGAGTACACGCTGGAAGGCGCCCGGCGCTTCATTGAGAATTTTTTTGCCGACCCCTTTTACGATCGCGCCACGCCCGCGCGTCCGCTGCTGCTCAAAGTCAGCTTTGTGCGGCCCCACGTTCCCTTCCTCACCACGCATGACAAGTTCACTTATTATTTGAACCGCGTCAGGCCCTATGTGGATGAATGCGTCTTTGATCATCCCTTTCTCGCGCAAGGCGAGGTCCGGCCGGGCCGGGACGTCAGCGAACGCGAGATTCGACGCGCGACCGCCGCCTACTATGGCATGGTCGAAGAGATCGACGAAGATTACGGAACGGTGATCGCAGCGCTGGAGCATGTCGGCCAGGATCTGAACGACTGGATCATCATTTACACCAGCGACCATGGCGAGATGCTGGGCCAGTACAGGCTATGGGAAAAGACAAAATTCTTTGAGGGCAGCGTCAAGGCGCCGCTGATCATCCGTCTGCCAGGACGTGAAAATGCCGGGCGCGTCGTGGAAGAGAACGTCAACCTCTGTGATCTGTTTGCGACAATCTGTGAGTTGACCGGCGTCCCGGCGGTCCCCGGCCTGGACAGCCGCAGCCTCGCGCCCTTGCTCAACGGCGATAACAGCAATTGGAACAATGAAAGCGTCTCGCATTACGGCGGCACCCACCTCGGCCATGAAGATCGCTTTGATCGCTATGAGAATCTGATGATCAAACGCGATAATCTCAAATATCAATATTATGGGCGGGAGATGCCCGAAGTCCTGTTTGACCTGTCACGCAATCCGGCGGAAACGACCAACTTTGTGGCTGACCCAAGTTACGCCGATGCCTTGGCCGCATTCCGCGCGCGCCGCGACGAATTGGGCTACGGACCGAATGCCGCCGAATACCAAAACGCGGGCTATGCGACCTGATCGCGCCCGCTGGACGGCCTGAGCGATGATCTGGTACATTGCGCGCCGAATCCTCTATTTGATTCCGACGCTCTTGGTCGTCTCGGTCATTGCCTTTGCCGTCATTCAACTGCCGCCTGGCGATTTCCTCGCATCCCTCATCAGCAAAGCTGAAGAGACAGTTGACCAAGCCCAGGTTGATGCCTTGCGCGAACGCTACGGTCTCGATGAACCGATTTACGTTCAATACTGGAAGTGGATCAGCGGAATCGTTCTCCGCGGCGACTTTGGCGACTCATTCGAATGGAATCGGCCGGTCAGCGATTTAATCTGGGAGCGGCTGGGACTGACGATGGCGATCTCGCTCTTCACGCTTGCCTTCGTCTGGATTGTAGCCATACCCATCGGCATTTATTCCGCCGTCAAAAAATACACCATTGGCGATTATCTGGTGACCGTCATCGGGTTCATTGGCTTGGCGGCGCCTAATTTTCTGCTGGCTCTGGTCTTGATGTATATCGCCTTCCGCTATTTCGGCCAAAGTGTTGGCGGCTTGTTCTCGCCCGAATTCATTGAGGCGGACTGGTCGCTTGAACGCGTGCTCGACTTGCTCAGCCACTTGTGGCTGCCTGTTGTCATTCTGGGCACGGCGGGCACAGCCGCGCTGATTCGGGTCATGCGCGCCAATTTGCTGGATGAATTGTCCAAGCTTTATGTCGACGCCGCGCGCGCGCGCGGCCTCTCGGAATTGAAGCTGCTCTTCAAGTATCCGGTGCGGGTTGCCCTGAATCCATTGGTCAGCGCAATGGCCTGGATCTTCCCGGCTTTGGTCTCGGGCTCGGCGATTACGTCCATTGTCTTGAATCTTCAGACCACCGGCCCGCTTCTGTATCGTTCTTTGCAAGCGCAGGATATGTATCTGGCCGGCAGCCTCATTCTGCTGGTCAGTGTGCTCACCATTATTGGCACGCTCGTGTCTGATATTCTCTTGGCCTGGATTGACCCGAGGATTCAACTCCAATGACCCGGGCGCCGGCGCAATCGCAAGCGGAGAATTCTGCGCTTCCAGCGGCCGAGATCGGCGGGGAAACGCGCATCGTTGTCGCCAATCAGTGGCAATTGATTTGGTGGAAATTCCGCAAGCATCGGCTGGCGATGGCGGCCGGCGTCTTCACCATTCTGCTCTATGCGGTTGCGGTATTCGCTGAGTTTTTCGCGCCATACTCAGCTGGCGCATATAGCGCCGCCCACACCTTCATACCGCCGCAGAGCATTCAATTGCTCCAGCGGACGGAGAACGGCTGGCGCTTCTATCCCCATGTCTATGGCTTTAAGGTTCAGGTCGATCCCGAATCATACAAACGCACTTATGTGCTTGACGAAGCAATCACTTATCCAGTCGGCCTCTTTGTCCGCGGCGAGAGCTACAAGCTATGGGGGCTGTTCGCAACCGACCGGCATCTCGTCGGCGCCGCGCAATTCGGCGACCCGGTTTATCTCCTGGGAACGGACCGTCTGGGTCGCGATGTGCTAAGCAGAACTATATACGGCACAAGGGTGTCGATGTCGGTCGGTCTGGTCGGCGTCGGTTTGAGCCTGCTGCTCGGCATCATATTGGGCGGCATATCCGGTTTCTACGGCGGAATGATCGACAACTTGATCCAGCGCAGCATCGAGATCTTGCGCTCATTGCCGACGATTCCGCTTTGGATGGGTCTTTCCGCGGCGATCCCGCTGACCTGGCCGCCGGTGCGCGTGTACTTTGCCATCACTGTGCTCCTGTCCTTGATCGGCTGGACGGCGCTGGCGCGCGAGGTGCGCGGCCGCTTCCTGTCGCTAAAGACCGAAGACTTTGTCATCGCGGCGCGCTTGGACGGCGTCCGCGAACTGCCGATCATACTTCGCCACATGGCGCCTTCCATGACCAGCCATATCATCGCTTCTGTCACCTTGGCGATTCCCGGTATGATTCTGGCCGAAACCGCCCTTAGTTTCCTGGGCATTGGCTTGCGGCCGCCGGTGGTCAGTTGGGGCGTGCTGCTGCAGGAGGCGCAGAATGTGCGCTCCATCGCGACGGCGCCCTGGCTGCTTTTCCCCGGCCTGGCGGTCGTGAGCTCCGTGCTGGCATTGAATTTTCTAGGAGACGGTTTGAGAGATGCAGCCGATCCATACCAGACTTGATGACAACGACGCGCAGGACGACGAGGTCTTGCTCGATGTTAAGGACGTGAAGACACACTTCTTCACCGACGAAGGCGTCGTCAAAGCTGTTGACGGGGTCAACCTGAGTTTGAAGCGCGGCCAGACGCTCTGTGTGGTGGGCGAATCCGGCTGTGGCAAGTCCGTAACCGCCCGTTCGATCCTGCGCATCGTGCCGCCGCCGGGGGAGATCGTCTCCGGCGCGATAAACTTCCGCCAACGGGATGGCGGAACAATCGACCTGGCAACCTTGAATCCCAAAGGGCGGGAGATTCGTCGGATTCGCGGCGGCGAGATTAGCATGATCTTTCAAGAGCCCATGTCTTCTCTGAGTCCGGTGCATACCATCGGCAGCCAGATTATCGAAGCGATTCAGCTCCACCTGCCGGTTAGCAAAGGGGAAGCGCGCAAGCAGGCCGTATCTATGCTCGATCTGGTAGGTATTCCCCGGCCCGGCGAACAGCTCGATGCCTATTCATTTGAACTCTCGGGCGGCATGCGCCAGCGCGCCATGATTGCCATTGCCCTGGCCTGCGAGCCGCAACTGCTCATCGCCGATGAACCGACGACGGCTTTGGATGTGACGACGCAGGCCAATATACTCGACCTCATCCGGGACCTGCAGCAGGCCAGCGGCATGTCGGTGCTTTTCATCACGCATGACCTTGGCGTGGTCGCGGAAATCGCGGATGAAGTTGTTGTGATGTATCTGGGACGCGATGTGGAAAGTGGCGATGTCGATTCCATATTTCATGATCCCAAACATCCTTATACGCGCGCGCTCTTGCAGTCGATCCCGCGTTATGACAGCCGCCAGAGCCGCAAGCTCTATTCCATCAAGGGGACTGTGCCGCATCCATTTGACCGCCCGTCGGGCTGCCCCTTCCATCCGCGCTGTGATGATTTCATCGCCGGGACATGCAACACGATCGATCCGGCGCGTCAGCTGATCAGCCCGGGCCATAGCGTGCGCTGCCTGCTTTATGCCGACGCCAATGCAGGCGAGCAAGTCCCGGTCAATAGCGCCGGGACTCAAGACATGGACATGTCAAATTGAACCGCAATACTGAATTGGAGGGCGTCCCGCAGGACATGCGCCCGTTGCTGGATGTTCGCGGGCTGCACATGCGCTTCCCAATCAAGCGTGGAATCCTGCGGCGCACGGTGGGTTTTGTCAACGCCGTGACAGATGTCGGCTTCAGCATTCTACCGGGGGGAACCTTGAGCCTGGTCGGCGAATCCGGCTGCGGCAAAACAACAACCGGCCGCTGCATCGCGCGTGTATACAAGCCCAGCGCCGGTCAAATCATTTACCAGGCCGAGGCAGAGCAAAGCATCGACCTGGCGGAATTGGACAATCGGGAATTGCGGCCATTTCGGCGCGAAATCCGGATGATATTTCAGGACCCCTTCTCCTCCTTGAATCCGCGCTTGCCGATACTGCAAATCATTGGCGAGTCGCTCAAGGTGAACCGTGTCGCCAGCGGGTCCGAACTCGAAGACCGGGTGGCCTCCCTGCTCAGAAGGGTCGGCTTGCGGCCGGAATACATCCGGCGCTATCCGCATGCCTTTAGCGGGGGCGAACGGCAGCGCATCGGCATTGCGCGCGCGCTCGCCCTCAACCCCCGGCTCATCGTTGCCGATGAAGCTGTCTCCGCCCTGGATGTGTCGGTACAGGCGCAGATCTTGAATCTCTTGCAAGACCTTCAGGAAGAGTTCAACCTCGCATACTTGTTCATCGCCCATGACCTCAGCGTCGTCGAGCATATCAGCCATCGCGTCGCCGTGATGTACGTCGGCAAGATCGTCGAACTGGCGGACACCGAAACGCTATTCGCCAATCCACTGCATCCCTACACCGAAGCCTTGCTTTCGGCCGTTCCCAAGCCGGATCCGCGGCTGCGAAACCGGGGCGTGCGCATCCGGCTGGAGGGCGAAGTCGCCGACCCCAGCAATCCCCCCGACGGCTGTTATTTTCACCCCCGCTGCCCCTACGCCCAAGAGCGCTGCCGACAGGAAGAACCGGCGGTCCGGGAGATTGACGAGAAACATTGGGTCGCCTGCCATTTTGCGGAAGAACTTGAGTTGCGCGGATTCGAAGCCATTGGCGCGACGCTCGGTGCGACGCTCGAACGATGATAAGCGCATAACATTGCGCCTTAGACCGGAAAGGTCCCTGAAACATGCTCGAGCCGGCCGATCTCTTTCCGACAGCGGGCCAAGGTGCGCCGCCGCTATATTACGATCCGGATGTTCATCTCGTTGCCAATACAATCGACAACGGCGTTTTTCATTCGGCCTGGCAATCGGCGGCCTACGCCGTCGCCTTGGTCGAGAATGCTTCGCCAGAAGAGATTGAGCGCGCCGAAGCCGTAATCGCTGCCGTTCTGGATTGCCAGGATACCGACCGGCGGTCGCCACATTTTGGAAACTTCAAATGGGAGCATGAGGATGGGGCGGTCGAGGACTTAAACGCGGTGCAATTTGTGCTCGTCCGGCTCATTCCGCTGTTGCTGAACCATTCAGACCGCTTGTCCGGCCCTCTCGTCCAGCGGACGCGGGCGCGTATCGGCCAGGGCCTGGAAGCGATCCGCCGCATCGACGTCTCGCCCATCTACTCCAATATCGTTGCGCAAGACATCTCCAATTCCCTTTTGGGCGGCCAGCTTTTGAACCTTCCGGAATACATCGAGCGCGGCGCGGCCAAACTTCGCCAATGGATGGCGCTCATCGATCAGAGCGGCATCCCCCATGAGTACAACAGCCCTACCTATTCATTCGTGCTGATCGAAGCGCTGCACAAAGTTGTCGCCTTCTCGCAACACGCTGAAGCCAGGCTGCTGGCCAAGCTCTTGATCTCCCGCGTCGGCCTGAGCGTCGCCTTGCGCCTCCATGCCAGGTCCGGGCGGCTTGCCCCGCCGCACTGCCGCGCCTACTATCCCGCGTTGACCTGTGAGACGCCGCCGGAAGCGGCCGAATTCGCCCGGCATATCGCCGAAGGCAAGCTCCCGGCCTGGCTGGATACGGTACGGACACAGCGTCCCAACCCGATGACCGTAAGCGAAACATCCGATATCGGCGCCGGTGTCGCGATCAGCAGTTACCTGGACGCCGAATTCAGCCTGGGCGTCGCCACGCAAGAACTGGCGACGCAGTCGAATCGCTTCATCAGCAACCAGTCAAATGTCTTCTCAATCCATTACACTCGGGAAAACCAGCCGACGCCCGGCGTGGTTTTTTCCCGTTATCTGATCAACGACAAGTGGCTGGGCGATTACCGGACCACGCCTTCGCGGACGAACGATCATGTTTTCCGCGACGAAGGCAGCTTCCGCGGCGTACTCGCCGGGCCGCGCGCCATCGGCTTGTATACGTCGCGCGAACTCGATGCCTGGACACGCTGTTCAAGCGCCAAAGCTGCGCTGATCTGGCATCGCGCTGCCGATGTCGATGAGATTTTGGTCAATGGCTCGCCCATCAGCGCCTTGCCTGTGGATCTGCCGGAAGCGGCGCTGGTTGTGATCGGCTGTGGCAATGTCTACATTGTCGTTCGTCCGCTGGGGCGTCGGAAGCTCGGTCCCGAGGCGCCGGTCCGCATGGTCGAGCATCGCGGCAGCCTCGTCTTGGAAATGTACAACTATCTCGGTCCGGAAAAGACATTTTGGGAGCTGGCCAATCCCGGCGCGTTTTTCCAGGGATACGTCCACAATGCCTTCTTCGTTGAAGTCCTGGAAAGAAAACTCTACGACAGCGGGAAAGCGGTATGCGACGCTTTTCAAAGCGGAACCGCGCAAGAGAATCTGGAGGAAGCGCGCACCTTCGACGGCTCGAATGCGCGGCATTACAGCGTGGCCTGCAGTCGCGATGAGCACAACCTCGGGATCGAAGTCGATCTCATGCGCTGGCGGCTGCAACGTCGCTGGTCGAACGGCGCCGATCTCGGCTTCCCGATGCTGTCGTCGCCAATCGCTGTGGAGAGTAAATCCGGAACCATCGAACTGTCGGATGCGCGCTTGCGTTGTGATAGCGATGCCGCCTGCTGGCTCGTCAGTGTGCCGGAGGCGGAATTGTGGGTGGGCGCTTGTCACGGGCCCGCCGCATCCGCGTTGACGCTCGATGTCCCAGCCGGCCAGGCGCGCATCCCGCGTTTGCAAGCCGGACTAATCGTCTGGGATAAGGGACATGTTTCGATTGACGCCATCGGTTTAGACACGAAAGCGCATGTGACTGGCGCGCAGTCCGTAAGCGTCGTGGGCGCGGAAAACAGCTGAAACTGCGGCGCAAGGCGCCCGTAAGGACTTAGGCGCCTGGACGCGCCGGCGCGCCGGCTGGACGACCATTCAATAGGGACAGCGCCCCCATTAAGGCCTCCAGGAAGAAATAGTCGCCCCACATGACACTTTCGTTCACGCCCAAGTCTCTGCTTTGGTGATACATTCCCCCCAACAAGATGCCTTCCCAATTTGGCGTCTCGCTGGCGAGGAAGGTCGGCTGCAAGAGCGTATCGAGAATCCTGAAGGCGTATTGCTGATACATGCTCGCCCGAACGCGGTCTGCGCTCAATTCGGACAATTGCAGAAAAGCGCTCGCGGCAATTGCGGCGGCCGAGCTTTCAAAGGGCTGCGCCGGCGCCGGCTCCGACCAGTCGTTGGGCGGCACGCCGTGGGCCGCCGTATTTTCGATATAGAAAGCGGCGCATGCTTCCGCTGTCTGCAAGAAGCGGCTGTCGCCCGTGAATTGATAAGCGCTGCCGAAACCATAGATGGCCCATGTCAATCCGCGCGCCCAGGAAGAATCGTCGCGCCAGCCCTGGTGTGTGCTGTGCCGGACGAACGTTCCCGTCTCCGTGTCGAATATGCCTTCGTGCGCGGCGCTGCCATCCCCGCGGACCAAATACCTCCGCGTTGTGAGACAGTGCGTTGCTGCCTTATCCCAGAGGCTCTTGTCGCCACTCTGCTCGGCCGCGTAGAAAATGATGCCGATATTCATCATGATATCGATGAATATGCTCTCTTCGGATACAAAAGACGGCAGGTACTGTCCCCGCTCGCGAAAGCGCGAGCCCGCTGTTCGCCCGGCCTCAATCAGGACAGCTTTGATGAAGTCTTCCGGATTGTGATCCAGCCAGCGCCGCCAGGTAGACCAAAATAGAAAGCCCAGATCATGCACCGTATCATCGGTCTTGCGATGTTCAATCAGCCGGGAGTAGTGGATGGCCCGCTCAAGCCACCAGTCGTCGCTTGTATGCGTGTACAGCAGCCACAGCTGTCCGCCGAGAAAGCCCTCGCACCAGTTGGTCCAGGCTTCGCCTCCATGCTTCCAGCGCCCGCCCGCGGTATACATCGGGAAGTAGTCGGGGTGGGCGGTGACCAGATTTCGCAATTGCCCTCCGGCGAAATCCAGGGCGTCGTGGACGCGCTTTGTAAACGCGCCTTTATCCTTGATCATTGAGCGCTCGCCCTTTCTCTCGCATTCCTGGCCCGACTTGCCCGGCCTGTTAAACGTAATTCCGCGCTCACTTGGCGCGAATGACTGCTGCGGTAATCTTTTGGCGCGTAGCCGGGCTGCCGCAATCAAGCTGGTATTGTAGCGCAGGCGTTTTTCTTTATCACCATGTACATCGTTCGGTCGGCGCAATCACGTCAAAACATATCTTTCGAATAGTCATGTATAAATGTAGGGGCGTCTCGTGAGACGCCCGTTGAAAGCGGCCTACAAATTGCGGGCGTTTCAGCGAAACGCCCCTACAGATTTCCTAAAATGAGCAAAACCTGTTATTTGTGAGCGCATATTTTGTTGAAGCGATTGCCCTGCGTGTGGACCGAGGGTATTGGCAGTTCGAGATGGACCTGGCACATGTTCCAGACGAGTTTTTGACAGCGATTGGCTATCCATTTATCATCCTTTTGTGAAGCCTTTGGCTTCCAGGCAATCATATATCCGGACTCGCGCATGGGATTCAGCAAACAACTTTCGCTCGCCGCCGCTGCCGCATTGATCCCGGATCATGCCGTGGTTTCGATCAGTTCATCAAGCGGCTTGGGTTGCCCGGACGCCACCTTGCGGGCAATCGGCGCGCGCTTCGAACAATCGGGCGCGCCCCGACAGCTCACCACCATCCATCCCATCGCGGCCGGCGACATGTATGGCATTGATGGCATCGATCACATTGCCAGGCGCGGTCTGCTCAAACGCGTCATTGCCGGTTCTTATCCCAGCGGTCCGTCTTCAAGAGAATCGCCGCGCATCTGGCAGATGATTCACCGCAATGAGCTTGAAGCCTACAACCTGCCCAGTGGCATCATCTACCACATGCATCGCGAAGCCGCCGCGAAGCGTCCCGGCGTGTTGACACGCGTCGGCTGGGATACCGTTGTTGATCCCGCTCATCGCGGCGGAAAGATGAATGAGATCACAAGGGAAGATATCGTCACGCGCGTGGAATTCGCCGGCGAAGACTGGCTGTTTTTTAAGTCCATCCCGGTCGATGTCGCCATTATTCGCGGTACGACGGCCGATGAAAACGGCAACTTGTCGATGGAGCACGAGGGCGCCTATCTGGGAGTGGTAGACCAGGCCCTGGCCGCGCGCAACAACGGCGGCGTCGTGATCGCGCAGGTGAAGCGCATCGCCCCGGCCGGTAGTCTGCCGCCGCAGAACATTCGACTGCCCGGCACACTCGTCGATCATATTGTGCTGGATCCCCAGCAGATGCAGACCACACAGACGCCGTATGAACCGGCGATCAGCGGCGAGCTGCCGCGCCCGCTGGGCAGCTTCTCCCCGGTGGAATGGGACCTGTCCAAAGTCATCGCTCGGCGCGCCGCCATGACCTTGCAGGAGGGCGAGACGGTCAACCTCGGCTTCGGCATATCGGCGCTGGCGCCTTATATCCTGCTGGAAGAAGGGCTGCATGGGGCGGTCACCTGGGCGATAGAACAAGGCGCTGTCGGTGGATTGCCCTTGCGGGATTTCCAATTTGGCTGCTCCTCCAACCTTGAAGCCATCGTCGCTTCGCCCGATCAATTCACCTTCTTTCAAGGCGGCGGATTCAATCGTACGCTCTTGTCTTTCATGGAAGTGGATGCGGCGGGCAGCGTCAATGTCTCCCGACTGGCGGCCAAGCCCCACGTCACTGCCGGCATCGGCGGCTTCATCGATATCACCGCCCAGGCCCGGCACATCGTCTTCAGCAGCTTCTTCACCGCCGGCGGGCTCAGGCTCGAAATCGACGACGGCAGGCTGCGCATCCGGCAGGAGGGGCGCTTCAAGAAGTTTGTTCCCGCAATTGAAGAGGTCACGTTCAGCGGGCGGCGCGCGCGCGAGATGGGCCAGAAGGTGTTGTATATTACGGAACGCTGCGTCATAGCTTTGGAGGAGCGCGGCCTGACCGTGATTGAAATCGCGCCGGGAATCGACTTGGAAAAGGATGTGCTCAAGCAAGCCGATATTCCACTGCAGGTCAGCCCTGAGCTCCGGGAGATGGACGCGCGACTCTTCTCGCCTGAGCCGATGCAGCTGCGTTTGAAAGCGCGCAAGGGTCCGTCATGAGTCGGATACACTCCGCCATCCAGGGACATATCGCGCGTATTGAGTTGAACCGGCCCGACAAACTGAACGCCATCGATCGCTTGATGCTTGACGAATTGGCGGATGCCGTCGAAGAAATTGACGGGAATGCCGATCTGCGCGCCCTGCTGATCCGCGGGGCCGGCGAACGCGCATTCTGCGTCGGCGCCGATATCCACGATTGGACGGCTCTGGCGCCCATCGACATGTGGCGGCGCTGGATCCGCGACGGGCAGCGCCTGTTTGATCGCATCGCCACGCTCAGGCAGCCGGTGATCGCCGTGCTGAACGGTTATACCTTGGGCGGCGGCCTGGAACTGGCGCTGGCCGCGGATATACGTCTTGCCGCGGAAGGGATTGAGCTCGGCTTTCCTGAAGTTTCAATCGCCACTGTTCCCGGCTGGGGCGGCACACAGCGCCTGCCGGCCTTGATTGGCGCTGGCCGCGCGAAGCAGATGATTTTCTCCGGAGGGAGTATCTCGGCCGCTCAAGCGGAGCGCTGGGGATTGGTCAATGAAGTCCTGCCGCGCGATCAATTGGACGAACGCGCGGAAGAACTGGCGCGGCAGATCGCGGCAAATGCGCCGCTGGCTGTGCAATTCGCCAAGCAGGCCATCGACGGCGGACGCTCGGGATCAGCCGGTTACAGCCTGGAAGCGCTTGCGGGCGCGCTTTCCGCCCAGACACAAGATGCTCAAGAAGGCCTGGCTTCATTTCGAGAAAAGCGTCCGCCCGATTACACCGGCGAATAGCTCGTTCACAATCCGCCCGGCCGCCAGGGCAATCGCATCAAAATCATAATGAGCGGTTCGCTACGAAAATTGCGAAAGTGTAGGGACGTCTCGTGAGACGCCCGTTGAAAATGGCCTGCAAATTGCGGGCGTTTCAGCGAAACGCCCCTACGGATTACGTAATTTGAGTGGAAAATGTCATTAATCGGCGCAATATAAATTTGATGTGATTGCCCTGCCCGGCCGCGCCGTCGCGAGACACCCGCCCTGCAACGGGTTATACTCTTGATTCGTAAACTGGGGCAAAAGCCGGGAGAAGCCCATCATGACCTACACAGTCAATCGCATCGGTTTCCTATCCGCCGTCAAGATCGCCGCTATTATCTCCGCCGCCGCCGCGATCTTGCCTATCTTGCTGCTCATGCTGCTCAACGCCATCTTCCAGTTCTGGGACATTGAAATCCCGCCCGATGTCTTCGCGCCCATGCTGGCGCAGACCGCCATGATTGCCGCGACCCTGGGTGCCGTATCCACCGCGCTGACCGTCTCGATTTACAACATCTGCGCGCCCATCATGGGCGGCATTACCGTCGAGCTTAAACCGCTGCGAAAACAGAAAGACGAAGTCGATATCGAATAGCATTGTCGTCGGTCTTCCTGAATACGTCGAGTATGCAGAACTCCTGAGGGACATTCCCGTCCGGCGCGCCGCGGGCCTGCGCCGGCGAACGGCGGCTTGACAAGTTAGCGGGCGCGCTACATCATTCCCTCATTGAACAAGTCTGGATTGCTGCTGGGCCTTCTCAAAAAAATGATGCTGCCGCGAGGTTGGATATGAGCGATTTACGCAAACAATACGACGAAAAAGGTTATGTGATCGTTCGGAACGCTGTTGATGCCGATCTCGCCCAAGAGACCGCCGAGCACGTGCATTGGCTGACCGCGCGCAATCCCGGCGTCCGCCCCGAGCGGCTCATGCACGACATGCTGGTGACAGACCCTTTCATGCACCGCCTGGTGGGGGATGAGCGGCTGGTCGATATTGTCGAAATCTTCCTGGGACCCAATATTGCCATGTGGGCGGCGCATTATATCGCCAAGCCGCCCCGGCACGGCCAGAAGGTGCTTTGGCACCAGGACGGCTGCCTCTGGCCCCTGGAACCGGTGGAAGTGACGACGATCTGGCTGGCCGCAACCGCATCCACGCGCGAGAATGGCTGCTTGCGTGTCTTGCCCGGCACGCAAGATATTCATCTGCTTTCCCGCAAGGAACAGATCGCGGCCGACGATGGCAACAACGTGCTTGGAACGACCGTCCATCCATCTCTGATCGACGAATCCGATATTGTCGATCTTGAGTTGCAGCCCGGCGATGTCTCCGTTCATAATCCGCGCATCATCCACGGTTCGGAAGCCAATACATCTGACGGCTGGCGCATCGGGCTCACGCTGCGCTACATCCCGACTTCGACCCGAGTCAACCGCGAGAATCACCCGGCAATCCTCGTGCGCGGAGCGCCGGACGCCGGCAACAGCAATGAATATGCGGGCCGCCCGAAATACGATCCCGCCCGGCACATGCCCTTCAGCGGCAAGGAAGATTGGGACTAAGCCCGTTCCGCTCAACGGGGCAGCAACTCAATACCGACGCCGGGCCCGGGGCGCCGCCCCAGTTAAGACGCCGATTGCGCATTTTCACAGGATAACCGGAAAGTGAGCCAGGCTTTCATGCCCAAACCCAACATCATCTACATCCACTCGCACGACACCGGGCGCTATATCCAGCCTTATGGACATGCCATCGCGACAGCAAATTTGCAGAGCCTGGCCGAGCGCGGCGTCCTGTTCCGCCGCGCCTACTGCGCCGCGCCCACCTGCTCGCCCAGCCGCGCCGCCCTGCTGACGGGCCAATCGCCCCATAGCGCCGGCATGTTGGGCTTGGCCAATCGGCATTTCATCCTGCGCGACTTCAGCCAGCACATCATCCACACCTTGAAGCACGCTGGTTATACCTCGACGCTCGCTGGCATTCAACATCTCGCCGGCACAAAGCATCATCGCGGCGCGGATGAAGTGGGCTACGATCAGGTCTTGACGATCGACCGCCCCGAGGCGCACAAGGCCGCGGCCGACTTCATCCGCTCCAATCCGGCGGCGCCTTTCTGGCTGACCGTCGGTTTCTTCGAGACGCACCGCGAATTTCCCACTGAACACGATGTCAATCCTGGCTATGTGCAGCCGCCGGCCGGTCTGCCGGATACGCCGGCTGTACGGCAGGATATGGCGAATTACATCGCAATGGCCAAGATCCTGGACGACAAGATCGGGCATGTGCTGCGCGCGCTCGACGAAAGCGGCCTGCGCGAGAACACCTTGATCATCTACACCACCGACCACGGTCTCGCCTTTCCCGGCATGAAATGCAACCTGACCGACGACGGTATCGGCGTGGCCTTAATCATGGCCGGCGCCGCCCCCTTCGCCGGCGGCCGCGTCGTCGATGGCATGGTCAGCCATATCGATATCTTCCCGACCCTCTGCGACCTGGTCGATATCGAGCCGCCTCCCTGGCTGCAAGGGCATTCATTTCTGCCCCTGCTGCGGGGCGAGACGGCAGCGACCCGCGAGGAGCTTTTTGCCGAAGTAACTTATCACGCCGCCTACGAGCCAAAGCGCGCCGTTCGTAGCGACCGATACAAATACATACGTCGGTACGACAAGCGCGAAGCGCCCGTGCTCTCGAATATCGACGATGGCCCCGCCAAGTCTGAGCTTGTTGCGGCCGGCTTCGGCGAGCAGGCGCCCGCGCCCGAAGCGCTCTACGACACCGTCCTGGATCCGCTGGAGAAGGTCAATCTAATCGACCAAGCGGATCAGGCCGCAATTTTGAGCGACATGCGCGCGCGCCTGGACCGCTGGATGCGCGAAACCGATGATCCGCTCCTCCGCGGCCATGTGCCCGCGCCAGTGGGCGCCGAGTTGAACGATCCCGATGGCCCCTCGCCCCGCGGTCCCACAACTATCACTGCGTCGACCGACTAGGCCGCGCCCGAACACACAGGACCGACAATGACAGAACTGTTGCAACATCAAATCGAGTATTACCGCGCTCGCGCGCCCGAATATGACGAGTGGTTTTATCGCCGTGGGCGCTACGACGAAGGCGAGGCGCATACGCGGCAGTGGGAACTGGAAGTGCGGCAAGTGCGCGAGCAATTGCACAGCGAAAGCGGTTTCCCGCATATCCTGGAGTTGGCGCCCGGCACCGGAATCTGGACGGCGGAACTCATCAAGATTGGCGAGCGCGTCATCGCGCTGGACGCCTCGCCCGAAATGATCGCCATCAATCGCGCCAAATTGCTCTCGGCGGCTGTGGAATACCAGCAGACCGATCTCTTCAACTGGCGGCCCGAACGCCAATACGATATGGTCTTTTTCGGTTTTTGGCTTTCCCATGTTCCCAGCGTCAAGCTGTCCCGCTTCTTGGAGTCTGCGCGCGCCGCGCTGAAGCCCGGCGGCCGCCTTTTCTTCGTCGATTCCAAAGGCGTCGATCGGGCGAAGTCCCGCACCGGTACTGAAGACCTCGGCAGCGATCTCCAGCAGCGCGTGTTGAATGATGGCCGGCGATACGAAATTGTGAAAATCTATTATGATCCTGAACAATTGACCGTGGTCTTGCGCGCCGGGGGCTTCGATATTGAGGTGCGCGCCACCGACAACTTCTTCCTTTACGCCGATGGCCGCAAGGCTGAATAGGCCCTCGCGGCTCAGGCCCGCGGCGAGACCGCCTCTTTATATAAGCTGATCAGCGCCTCCGCGGCAGCCGTCCAGGTTCGTGTCCACGCCTGTTCCCGGCCGGCCGCGCCCATCTGCCGCGCCAAGGCCGGATCTTCCAACAGGGCAAGCAGGGCCTGTGGCAATTCCTCGGCCATATTCGCTTGCGAGATGACCAGGCCAGTCACGCCGTCTGCGATGGCGTCGGCGACGCCGCAGTTGTCGCTGCCGACAACCGCCGTGCCGGCTGCGCTGGCCTCCAGCAGAACCAGACCGAACCCCTCAAACCAGGGGCCGTCATTCACCGCCGGCAGCGCCACGACATCGGCCGCCGCCAGCCAGGCATGAAGACGGTCGTCGTCGACGAATCCCTCTATTCGCACATTGTCTTGCAGGTTCAGCGCGGCAATGCGATTCTGCACTTGGCTTGTGTAGGCGCTGCCGACCTGCGGATTGCCCAGGATCACACACTGAGCTCCCGGTATGCGCTCGCGCAGGACAGCCATCGCCTCCACCAGGGGCAGCGTCCCCTTGCGCGGTTTGATGCCGCCCGCGGTCACGATTGTCGGCGCGGTCACGGTCACTGGCGCGGCCGGCGGCCCGGCATAACGCCGGGCATTCACGCCGTTGTTGATGACATGAATGTTCGCTTCGGGCAGGACAACGCGGGCGACGCGCGCAGTATGGGCGCTGACGCAGATCAAGCGGGCGCGGGCGAAGGCGCGGCGATACAAGGCGCCCACAGGAAAACGCCTCATCCGCGGCAGATTGACATAACTTCCATGCGCCGTTAGGAACAGCGGGCGCTTGCCAGCCGCCGCCGCCGCCAGTATAGCGTAAGGCTCGCAGGTCGCATGTAGAATGTCGCAATCGCGCAGCAGATGGCGCAGGCGCGGCAACTGCCGCATCGTCTTCAGGAAGGTCCGGCTTTCGGGTGGCGTTACCGTCGGCAGAATGGGCTGAATCGGGAACTCGGTTGGCGGGCTGTTCCGCGCGCAGACGACCCGGATGTCCAAGCCCAGCGCCAGCAGTTGCCGCGCCAGGTTCAGGCTATAAGTCGCCCAGCCGTTATTCGTGCCGAGGTCTGAGGTGATCAGTCCGATCCGCATGCCCGGGGCGGGATTTGCGCGCGAGCGCTGTAGATCCCTTCGTCAGCTAGCCGTCTCTGGCTTCGGCGCTCTGCCCTTCCGCCCGGGCGGCCAGCCGCGCCCGCCAGGCCAGGACCGCTGCCGAATCCTCAGCGGCGATTTCATCGTGGAAATCTTCCTGGGTGCCGATCCGCATTACGGCCAGCAGCAAGGCAAAATTCAAGAGGATAATCACGAGCATCACCGCCATTGCCATGGCCGACCTCCGCATATCTGGCGTCAAGGCCCACATTATGACCGACAATTTGTCCTCGGTCTAGGTTGCCTTGTTCAACAGGAACTTGCAAAGTTGGGGATTTTTCGCCTGCGACTACGCCGAGGGCATCGGCCACAGAGACACAGAGGCACAGAGTCTTTCACCGCCGAGTACACCGAGTGCGCAGAAGTAACACCAAGAAAGTAATGCAACATTCAAGCAGGACGGTGTAGGGACGACTCTGTGAGTCGCCCGCTGACACAAGCGCGGATTTGCTGGCGACACACAGCCGCGCGTGGACACTGCGGGTCAGTCGCCCCTACAAGGCTTGTCCGGTACTGGGTTGGCATAGATGAACGGAAAATGAAAGAAGGTGCTAATTTAGAGTAAGTGCCAAACTGCCAGGTAAGGAGCTTACTCGTGGATTTAGACACCTTCTTCACCGCATTATA
>JAJDUC010000056.1 GCA_022826865.1 Anaerolineae bacterium | reverse complement strand
GCTGGCGGCGCAAGTGGAGCCTCTTCAAAGAGGGGCTACAGTTCTTTCACGATCAAGTCATCAGGCGCGGACTCTGGATACCCATTACACTGATTGCTGACAAACGATTATGTTGAAACATAAACGTGTCCCCTCGTCAGCTCTTTATGGGGGAGGGGGCTGAGGGACGGGGGTCCGGTGCTCGCAACGTAAACAGGGGCGTCTCGTGAGACGCCCGTTGAAAATGGCCTGCAAATTGTGGGCGTTTCAGCGAAACGCCCCTACGGATTACATAATTTGAGGGGAAAATGTCATTTATCGGCGCAATTTAAATTTGATGCGATTGCCCTGCAAAGGGGCGCGTCTCCCTCATCCAAGTCCCGGAATCTGTGATATTCTAGTTCTATCGTCGAATAAGATTTGGGACAATATTTTAGATGAGCGGGCCAGCGTTATGCGTTGTGGGCGGCACGCCGCTTCGCGGACAGGTTCAGGTGCAACGCGCCAAGAATGCCATCCTGGCCATGATTGCGGCTTCGATTGTGGTTGAAGACGGCGAGACGGTCCTGCATGAGGTGCCGGAGATTGAAGATGTGGAGCGCGCCTTCGAGTTGCTGCGCGCCGTCGGCGCCCGCGTTGATTACGATCGTTTGACCAAGACCGCGCGAATCGACGCCACCGGCGTCAATCAAAGTCGCTTGCCCGCCGAAATCGCCTCGAAGTTTCGCGGCTCCGTGCTATTTCTGGCGCCTTTGCAGATCCGCCTCGGGCGAGTCGAGTTGCCGGGCAGCGGCGGATGCGATATCGGTATGCGCAAGATTGACTTCCACCATCGCGGCTTCGCCCGCCTCGGTGCCACTGTCGATTACGACGAAGATGGCCGCACAGTGATTGAGTTAAAAAATCGCCGCTTTCAGGGGACATTGCTCTATCTGGATTTGCCCAGCCACACCGGTACCGAAAACCTGATGTTAGCGGCGGCCCTGGCAGAAGGTCAAACAGTGCTGGAAAACGCATCGGTAGAGCCGGAGGTGATCGATTTCGGCAATTTCCTGAATGCGATGGGCGCGGATATTCGTGGACTGGGCACTAATACCTTGTTCATTGACGGGGTGGACAGGTTACGCGGGATCGACTACACGCCAATGCCCGATCGTCTGGTGACGGGGACGATCATGATAGCGGCGGCGATCACAGGCGGCGATGTCACGCTGCGCGATGTCCTGCCGTCGCACTTGCGCATTGTCTGCGCCAAGCTGGAGCAGATGGGCGTCGAAATCAGCGCCGATGAACGTTCAATCCGCGTCCGCCGACCCGGCTCTCAGCGATTGAACCCTATCAATATTCAGACGCACTTTTATCCCGGTTTCCCCACCGACTTGCAGCCCTGCGTCGCCGCCTTGTCGACGTTGTCCGATGGCACGAGTTATATTCGGGAGCGGATATTTGAGAATCGTTATGATTACGTGAATCCGCTATTGCAGATGGGCGCGGATATCCTGATTAGCCAAAACGATGTCTGCATCATCAAAGGTGTTGACCGGTTGCGCCCGGCTCGCATCGCTGCCGACAATATTCGTTCCGGCGCCACAGTCTTGCTGGCGGCCCTGGCCACCGAAGGCGAAAGCATCATCGAGAACGTGTATCAGATTGATCGCGGTTACGAGAATATCGAAGATCTGCTCAGTCAACTTGGCGCCGATGTCGCCCGCATCGAGCCGGATCTGGCGCCCTCTTCCGTCTGGTGAGGCTGGGCGCGTCTTAGTTTCAGCGGTATTGCCCCGGCTTACAATTTGGCGATGACGGCGGCCGCGAAGTCGTCTGTCGAGACCGCGTTTTCGCCGCTGCCGGCGATATCGGCTGTGCGCAAGCCCTCGTCCAATACGGCGTCAATCGCTGATTCAATCGCGGCAGCTTCCCGCTCCAAGCGCAGGCTGTAGCGCAGCAGCATGGCGGCGCTGAGGAACATGCCAATTGGGTTCGCCTTGTTCTGCCCGGCAATGTCCGGCGCCGTTCCATGCACCGGTTCATAGAGCCCGAATTGATCGGAACGCAGCGAGGCCGAGGGCAACATGCCCAGGCTGCCCGCCAACACCGATGCTTCGTCGCTCAGGATGTCGCCGAACATATTCCCGGCGACAATGACATCGAAGCTGCCGGGCCGGGTCAACAGATGCATGGTGGCCGCGTCCACCAGCAAGTGCTCCAGCTCGACATCGTCGTACTCTTCATGGACTTCAACCACGGTGCGGCGCCAGAGTCGCATGGAAGCCAGCACATTGGCTTTGTCGACCGAGCAGAGTTTCTTGCGCCGGCCCTGAGCCGCGCGAAAGGCGACATTCGTCACTTGTTCAACTTCGCCCCGGCTGTAACTCATCGTGTCGTATGAGTCGTCGCCATCGGCCTGTTCCTTGCGCTCGCCAAAATAGATGCCGCTGACCAGTTCGCGCACGAAAAGAATGTCGACATCCTGCAACAAGTCGGGTCGCAAGGGCGCATGCTCAAGCAATGCTGGATAGGTTTTGACCGGGCGCAGGTTCGCAAAGAGCCCGAAGTGTTGGCGAAGACCCAGCAAACCGCGCTCCGGCTGGACACTGGCGGTTGGATCGGACCATTTCGGTCCGCCGACCGCGCCCAGCAGAACGGCATCTGCCGCTTCGCAAATGGCGACTGTTTCCGGCGGCAGCGGATCGCCCGTCTCATCGATGGCGATGCCGCCGATCATGCCTTCGCGAAACTGAAATTCATGTCCATAGCGGTCTGCAATCACAGATAACAGCCTGGTTGCATGACTGACAACCTCCGGGCCGATGCCATCGCCTGGCAATACCGCAATCGTTGCTTTCATAAATACGCATCTCCACGATTTACCGGGTAGCCAGCATGATGCCGGCCACCAGTTAGCTCAGAAGCAAAGTGTTTACTTCCCAATGGGAAGGGCTTGCATGTCAGCCGCCACATCGGCGACCGTCATGCCGTATTCAAGGCTGTCGACCAGCGCCAGCCAACTGGCGCAGATGATGTCTGTGCCGGCGCCGACTGTGCTCCAACGTTCGACGCCATTATACGAGTCGATCAGCACACGTGTCATCGCGCCGGTGGCATTCTCGCTATCCAGGATCCGCACTTTGTAATCCACGAGTTGAATGTCGCGCAAGCTCGGGTATTTCGGCAGCAGCGCCTTTCTTAATGCCAGGTCGAGCGCATTGACCGGACCGTTGCCCTCGGCGGCGGTATGCACGACATCGCCATCCACATCCAGCTTGACCATGGCTTCGGCCAATTGTCCGCGACCGCGCCGGTCCTCAACGATGACGGTGAAGTCGATCAGATTGAACAGCGGTCGGTAATCGGGCGAAGCGCGGCGAAGGCGCACGGCCACCGATGCCTCCGCGCCTTCAAATGAAAAGCCATCGTGCTCCAGGTCCTTGATGTCGTTGAGAACCTGGGCGGCTTCGTCCTTGGAAACTTCCAAGCCCAACTCCTCGGCTTTGCTTAATAGATTGCCGCGCCCGGATAAATCGGAGACCAGGACGCGCGTCTCGTTGCCGACCTGCGTCGGCACAATGTGCTGATAGCTGTCTTCGTTGCGCCGCATTGCCGCCACGTGGATGCCGCCCTTATGCGCGAATGCGCTTTGGCCGACATAGGGCAAATGTTCATCCGGCGCCAGATTGGCGATCTCCGCCACGGCCCGGGACACATGGGTTAGCGCGGCCAGGTTGCCGTCTTGCGCCAGGCAGGGCGTCCCCAGCTTGATGATGAGATCGGGAATTATGCTGCAGAGATTGGCGTTGCCGCAGCGTTCGCCGTAGCCATTGATTGTGCCTTGCACATGCGCGGCGCCGGCGCGCACGGCCGCCAGCGAGTTCGCCACCGCCACCTCGCTATCGTTATGCGTATGGATGCCAAATTGCGTATCGGGAAACAATTCCTGCGCCTGAATCACAAAGTCGACAATCTCCCAGGGCATGGATCCGCCGTTGGTGTCGCAAAGCACAATCACATCCGCGCCGCCGGCGACGGCCGCCCCCAGCGTGTCGAAGCCGTATTCCATATCGAGCTTGGCGCCGTCAAAGAAATGTTCGGCATCGTATATGACTTCCTTGTCCTGGTTCTTGAGATAAGCAAGGCTGTCTTCGATCATCTTCAGGTTTTCGCCGGCCGTGGTCTGCAAGACATCAGTTACATGAAGCATTGAAGTCTTGCCGACGACCGTGACGACCGGCGTATGGGCATCAACCAGGGCGCGAATATTGGCGTCTTCTTCCGGCGCTATGCCTTTGCGCCGGGTTGAGCCGAAAGCGGCGATCTTGGCGTTCTGCAGGTCTAGCCGGCGGACTTGCTCGAAGTAGGTTGCGTCTTTGGGGTTTGAGCCGGGCCAGCCGCCCTCGATGTAACTGACACCGAGTTCGTCCAACAGTTTGGTAATGTGAATCTTGTCCGCGACCGAGAAAGAAATGCCTTCGCGCTGGCTGCCATCGCGCAAGGTGGTATCGTAGATTGCGACCCGGTTCATCTAATCTATCCTCCAGTTTCTCGATCGCCTCTGCGCCGCGGGTTTAGGCCGTAGTGACCACGCGCTGCGGATTCTTGGCTTCGAACTCCCGCACCTCATCGTCCAGCGCCAGGAGATAACCCAACTGGTCCACGCCGTTGAGCAGGCAGTACTTGGAAAAGCCATCCAGCGGGAAGCTCACTTTGCGCCCGTCCGGCAAAGTGAGCGTCTGCGTTTCCACATTGATCTGGACGGCCGCGCGTGGGTCTTCTTCCGCCAAGCTGAAAAGCTGCTGCTGCGTATCGGCGTCGACGGCGATCGGCAGCAAGCCGTTCTTCAGCGCGTTGTTGCGGAAAATATCGGCGAAATCCGTGCTGACCACGGCTTTGAAACCGGCGCCCAGCAAAGCCCAGGGCGCATGCTCGCGCGAGCTGCCGCAGCCGAAATTGTCGCCCGCCACCAATACCGCAGCGCCCTGATACTCCACCTTGTTAAGGATGAAATCGGGATTGGGCGTCTCGCCATCTTCGCCGTAGCGCCAGTCACAGAAGGCCGCCTTGCCCAAGCCTACCTTGTCGGTGACTTTGAGAAAGCGCGCCGGGATGATCTGGTCTGTGTCGATGTCGTTGACCGGTATTGGGACGATTGTGCCCTGAATATGACTCAGCTTTTCCATCAGCCTTCTCCTTGGCTCAGCCCTGTCATCATTGCGCGCGGGTCCGTGACGACGCCGGCCACAGCCGAAGCGGCCGCCGTCAGCGGACTGGCGAGGAATGTGCGCCCTCCCTTGCCTTGGCGCCCTTCGAAATTGCGATTGCTGGTCGATACGGCGTATTGACCCGGCTGCAACTGGTCGCCATTCATGGCGATGCACATGGAGCAGCCGGCTTCGCGCCATTCGGCGCCGGCCTCGCGGAAGATGGCGTCAAGCCCTTCACTTTCGGCCTGCGCCTTCACCTGTTGCGAACCGGGCACCACCATCATGCGCAGGCCTTCGGCGACCTTGCGCCCTTTGATGAAGTCAGCCGCCTGTCGCAGATCGGTAATCCGCGAATTGGTGCAGCTGCCGATGAACACGACGTCGATAGCCTGGCCCAGCAGGCGCTGGCCCGGCGCCAGATCCATATAGGTCAGAGCTTTGTCCAAGGCGATCTTGCGGTTGTAGTCGCTTTCGTCTTCCGGCGCGGGCACGGCCGCTGTGATCGGCATGCCCATGCCCGGATTGGTGCCATAGGTGATCATCGGCGTCAGTTCATCGGCGTGAATCGTGATCTCCTTATCGAAAACGGCGCCTTCATCCGACGGCAAGTCGCGCCAGCGCGCGACAGCGGCGTCCCATTCGGCGCCGCTGGGCGCATGTTCGCGCCCAGCGATATATTCGTAGGTCGTATCATCGGGCGCCACCATGCCGGCGCGCGCGCCACCCTCGATCGACATGTTGCAAACGGTCATCCGCCCTTCCATGCTCAGGCTGCGGATCGCCTCTCCGCGGTACTCGAAGACGCGCCCGGTGCCGCCGCCGATGCCGATCTTGGCGATGACCGCCAGGATGATGTCCTTGGCCGTAACGCCGGCGCCGAGCCGGCCAGCGACATTAACCGCCATGGTTTTGGGCTTGTTTTGCAACAGCGTTTGCGTCGCCAGCACGTGCCCAAGTTCACTGGTGCCGATGCCAAAGGCCAAGGCGCCAAAGGCGCCGTGAGTGCTGGTATGGCTGTCGCCACAGACAATCGTCATACCCGGTTGCGTCAAGCCTTTTTCCGGGCCGATCACATGCACGATGCCCTGATGCTCGTCGCCCAGCGCGTACATAGGAATGCCGAAGTCCTCGCAGTTTTTAGCGAAGGTATCGAGCTGCTTCGAGGCCATGGCGTCGGCAACTGGAATGACACCCAGATCGTTGCGCGGCGTGGTCGGCGTGCTGTGATCCATAGTGCCGATCGTCAAGTCCGGCCGCCGCACTTTCAGGCCGCGCTCGCGCAGCATAGAGAAAGCTTGCGGCGAAGTCACCTCATGCACCAGGTGCAAGTCAATGTAGAGCACAGCCGGCGTATCATCGCTTTGCTCGCGTACGATATGGGGCTGCCATACCTTTTCGAAGAGTGTGCGCGCTTTGCCGTTTTCTGCCATCTTCGCTTCCTTCACTTTCTTCACTTTCTTCAAATTCAGTTACCGAGAAACGCGAGAATATTGCCGCGCCGGCCCTGCCAATCGTCAAGACGCCGTCAGCCCCACGGTGGCCACATCGCCTTCCGGCAGGACATCGCCCAAGCCCATGCCCGCAATCATGCGATTCAGGGCCGCGACGTATGCTTTGACGCTGGATACCACAATATCGCTGTCGGCGCCGTAGCCGCCGAATGTGCGATTGCTGCCTTCCGGCCTGATGCGCACGGTGACTTCGCCCAGCGCGTCAATCCCCTCGGTGACGCTGTGCACGTTGAATTCCAGCAATTCATTTGGCGCCTTGATGATACTGTCGATCGCGCTGTAGGAAGCATCGACCGGGCCCGTGCCAACAGCCGCCACTATAAGTTCTTCGCCGTCCTGGTTCTCCATCTTGACGGTTGCGGTCGGCATGCCCATCGTGCCGCAAACCACCTGAATATCAACCAGACGGAAGAAGTCTTCCGGTTTCTGCGCCGCTTCATCGGCGACGAGGGCTTCCAGATCCGCATCCGTCACCGTCTTCTTCATATCGGCCAGCGCTTTGAAGCGGCGGAAGACATCTTGCAGCTCTTCCCCGTCGACTTCGTAGCCGAGTTCGCGCAAGCGCACCCGCAGCGCATGGCGGCCGCTGAGCTTGCCCAATACCAGCTTGCTCTGTGTCAGGCCGACATCCTCCGGCATCATGATTTCGAATGTTTCCGCGTTTTTCAGCACGCCGTCCTGGTGTATGCCGGATTCATGCGCGAAGGCGTTGGCGCCCACGATAGCTTTGTTGGGCTGCACGGGCAGGCCCATATAGTTGCGCACCATGCGGCTGGTCTTCATGATCTGCGTCGTATCAATATTGGTGCGCAATTCATAAAAGCTCTTGCGCGTATGCACCGCCATCACCACTTCTTCCAGACTGGTGTTGCCGGCGCGCTCGCCAATGCCGTTAATCGTCACCTCGACCTGGCGCACGCCGCGCGTCAAACCCGCCAGCGTATTGGCGGTCGCCAAGCCCAGATCGTTATGGCAATGCACCGACCAAATCACGCCGCTGCCCGGTCCGGCGCCGGGCGTTTCGTTGATCAGCATTTCCAGGGTATCGGCCCATTCCGCCGGCATGACATAACCAACCGTATCCGGGATATTCAGCGTGGTCGCGCCGCATTCGACAGCGACAGCGCAGGCTTTGATCAGGTATTCGGTATCCGTTCTGCCCGCGTCCATCGGGCTGAATTCCACATCAGCGCAGAGGCTTTTCGCCAGGGAAACGCCGCTGCGTATGCGTTCCAGGCCCTCGTCCTTGTCGATCCGCAGCATTGCCAGGTGGCTGGGCGAGGTGCCGAGGAAGGTGTGAATCCGCGGCTTGGCGGCGTTTTTCACGCCCTTCCAGGCCGTTCTGATATCGCCTTCCAGGGCGCGGGACAAACCGGCGATCGTCGGTCCGTCCGGCGTACCGACTTCGGCGGCAATGCGCTGCACCGCTCTGAGGTCATCGGGCGATGCCGCCGGGAATCCAGCTTCGATGACATCAACACCGAGGCGGGAAAGCTGCCGGGCGATCTCCAGCTTTTCCGCGCTGGACAGGGTTGCGCCCGGGCTCTGCTCGCCATCGCGCAGCGTTGTATCGAAGATGATGACGGTGTTAGCGTCGTATGTTCGTTCTACCATTTGGAGGCCTTCCTTTCGTCAGTTGAATCGGCTCAGTAAACTTGCATAGTTTGCTAAGGCCACTAAGACCATCTTCCGACATATTGGCGCCTCCTTTCCCAATGCGCGTCGCTGCCCAACAGCATCGTCCCCCGGGCTGCTAATCGCTCTGTTTGATGTTCTTGGCGTCCAGGAATGGCATCATCTGGCGCAAATCGGCGCCCACTTTCTCGATGAGCAAGTCATGCTCTTGTTGACGGCGGGCGTTGAAGTTCGGGCGTCCCTGCTTGTTTTCGTCGATCCATTTCTTGGCGAATT
Source organism: Anaerolineae bacterium (assembly GCA_022826865.1). Taxonomy (GTDB): domain Bacteria; phylum Chloroflexota; class Anaerolineae; order Aggregatilineales; family Phototrophicaceae; genus UBA6055. The sequence goes on along the minus strand of JAJDUC010000056.1, from coordinate 159,597 downwards.
CACCATTTTGGACCTTCTGCAAAACACCGGCCATCTCTTCCTTGATCGAGCCTTCGAATTGATCGCCAATGACATATCCGCCATGCTCCGCCGTATTGCTGACGCTGTACCACATGTAGCTCAGGCCGCCCTCGTAGAGCAGGTCGACGATCAGCTTCAACTCGTGCAAGCATTCAAAATAAGCGACTTCCGGCTGATAACCGGCTTTGACCAGGGTCTCAAAACTCGCGCGTATCAGCGCCGTCACACCGCCGCAGAGCACCACCTGCTCGCCGAAGAGATCGGTCTCCGTTTCTTCTTTGAATGTGGTTTCAATCACGCCGGCGCGTGTGCAGCCGATTGCCTTGGCATAAGCCAGACCCAAGGCCAGCGCGCTGCCGCTGGCGTCTTGCTCTATGGCGATCAAACCGGGCGTGCCGGCGCCCTCGGTGAAGACCTCGCGCACGCGATGCCCGGGCGCTTTCGGCGCAACCATCCCCACATCGACGGTCGGCGGCGGCACAATTTCCTTGAAATGGATATTGAAGCCATGAGCGAACATCAGCATGGCGCCCGCTTTCAAGTTTGGCGCGATATGCTCGTCATATACAGCGCCCTGGCGTGTATCCGGTATCAGGATCATCACGATATCGGCATGTTTGGTCGCCTCCGCCACGCTGAAGACATTTAAGCCATCTGCTTCGGCCTTGGCCTTGCTTCGGCTGCCTTCATGCAAACCGATGATGACATTCTGTCCGTTGTCCCGGGCGTTAAGGGCGTGGGCATGTCCCTGGCTGCCGTAGCCGATGACGGCGATTGTCTTGCCATCCAGCAAACTTAGGTCCGCATCCTGGTCGTAATAGAGTGTTGCCATCGATGGTTATTCTCCTCGATCGATTATGAACAAATGCCAAAGCCGCGACGCCTGTCCACCGTCGCGACGGCTGCGTTAATCAGACGATGCGGCCGTTGCCGTTGGCGCCTTCCGCGCCGGCGCGGCTCAGGTCGGGGCGCTGATAATCGGTATCGTGAATGCGCGTTCCCCGACCCATTGAGACAACACCGGTTCGGATCATCTCGACAATGCCGGTCGGCCGCACCTCTTCAATGAATTCTTCCAGGAATTTCTCCGTGCCGACCATTTCGATAATCGCCACTTTCGGCCCGACATCGACGATGCGCGCCGGGTAGCGATCACAGATTTCAGTGATCGTGTTGCGCGATTCCGTATCATCGTTGCGCACTTTGATCAGCGCCAGGTCGCGTTCAATGTGGGGTTCATTATCGAGGATGCGCACATCGATCACGTTCACCAGTTTCAGCAGGTTGTTGGCGATCTTTCTGGCGTATTCCGGCCCCGCGTCCACGCGAATGGTCATGCGCGAGATATGCGGTTTGTGGGTACGGCCGACCGTGAGGCTGTCAATGTTAAAGGCGCGCCGGCGGAACATGCTCGCAATGCGGTTCAGGACGCCCGGCTCATTCTCTACCAGGGCGACAACGGTTATCTTCGTGTCAACGGCTTCATTTGACATCATGCTTCTCCTGGTTTCGGCCTGCGCTTCATGTCATGCAAATCCGCTCCGGCGGGCACCATTGGGTAGACCATCTCTTCTTTTTCGACTACGAATTCAATTAACACCGGTCCATCGATGCTGCGCGCAAAGTTGACCGCGTCTTCTATCTCGTCGCGCTTTGTTACAAGGCGGTTGGGTATGCCATAGGCATCGGCCAGCTTGCAGAAGTCCGGATTGACCATCGGCGTCGCCTCGTAGCGCTTTTCAAAGAAAAGCTCCTGCCATTGCCGCACCATGCCCAGGAAGTGGTTGTTGATGATCGCGATATTGACATTCACGTTTTCCTGCACGGCCGTGGCCATTTCGCACAAGGTCATTTGAAAGCCGCCATCGCCGACGATTGCCCAGATTTCTTCTTCAGGTTTGCCGAATTTCGCGCCGATTGCGGCCGGGAAGCCAAAGCCCATCGTGCCCAGACCGCCGCTCGTCAGCAAAGTTGCCGGCCGTTGATGCGGGTAATACTGCGCCTCCAGCATTTGGTGCTGCCCCACATCGGTGACGGTGATCGCATCTCCGCCTGTCAATTTCCAAATGTCATTGATCACCTGCGCCGTGAGCAGGATGCCGGGCGTTTCATAATTCAAAATATCGCGTTCGCTGGAATCTTCCAGCCAGTCGCGAATCCGGCGAATCCAGTGAGGATGCGACTTTTGCCCCAGCTTCGGCAGCAGCTGCGTCAAGACGGTCTTCAAATCTCCGGCGATGCCGACCTCAACCTTGACATTCTTGTTGATTTCAGAGCGGTCGATATCGATGTGGATTTTGCGCGCCTTTTTTGCGTAAGTCTGCAAATTGCCCGTGACGCGGTCGTCGAAGCGCATGCCCAGGGCCAGCAGCAGATCCGCTTCTTGAATCGCCAGATTCGAAGAGGCCTCGCCGTGCATGCCCATCATGCCGATGACCAGGGGGTGGTCTTCCGGCATAGCGCCCTTGCCCAAAAGCGTCAGCGATACCGGAATCTGCGCCCGCTCCGCCAACTCCCGCACTTCTTGCATCGCGCCCGACATCATGATGCCATGCCCGGCCAGGATGATGGGGCGCTCCGCTTCATCAATCAGTCGAAGGGCGTCGTCAATTTCTTTATCATTCGCCGACCAGGGCGGGTCATATCCCGGCAGCGCGACATCGCCTTCGGGATAGATGAACTCCGTCTCGGCAGTCTGAACATCCTTAGGCACATCAACCAGCACCGGACCCGGCCGCCCGGTCCGCGCGATGTGAAAGGCTTCCTTCATTGTGTAGGCCAAATCGCGGACATCCGTCACCAGATAATTGTGCTTCGTGATCGGCAGGGTCACGCCCGTGACATCGGTCTCCTGAAAGGCGTCCGAGCCGATAGCTGGAATGGGAACTTGCCCGGTGATCGCTACGATCGGCGACGAATCCATCATCGCTGTCGCCAAACCGGTGACCAGATTGGTCGCGCCCGGTCCACTTGTCGCTATGCACACTCCAACCTCGCCGGTGGCGCGCGCATAGCCGTCGGCCATATGCGACGCGCCCTGCTCGTGACGCACGAGGACGTGATGAATGCGGCCTTCATACCGGGCTATGGCATCGTAGGTCGGCAAGATCGCGCCGCCCGGGTATCCGAACATGACATGGACGCCTTCCTTCAGCAGGCATTCCATGATGATGTCTGATCCCTTTAGTTTCATCATCGCCTCCCGGCTTAAGCGCTCGCTTGCGAATTTTGTCCGTCAATCGCCGTTTACATGTGTCAGCCAATTGTATTTATCGGGCGCTTCGCCGGAAGTGATGGCGAAGAACTCGCGCTGCACCGCCTCGGTGATCGGTCCGCGACCGCCGCAGCCGATTGAAATACGGTCGACCGACTTGACCGGCGTGACTTCCGCGGCCGTCCCGGTGAAGAAGATCTCATCCGCCATATAAAGCATTTCCCGCGCCACCGGTTGAAAGCGCACTTCCACGCCTTGATCGGCGAGGATGCGCAGGGCGCTGTCCCGCGTGATGCCCATGAGGATCGACGACCAGGCGCCCGGCGTATACACGACGTCATCCATAATGACAAAGATGTTTTCGCCGGCGCCTTCGCTCACATAGCCGTTGATGTCCAGCGCGATTCCTTCTTCGAATCCGTTGTCATGCGCTTCCATGCTGACGAACTGGCTGTTGACATAATTGCCGCCGGCTTTAACCAAGGCCATGTGTGTATCGGGCGCCATCCGCCGGAATGAGCTAATCTGCACGTTGACGCCCTGCTCAATCGCTTCCGCGCCCAGATAACGGCCCCATTCCATCGTGAAGATGACGGTTTCGGTTTGCGTGCGCCCGCGGCCTTCCAGGCCCAAGGCGCCGCTACCGCGGAATATGATCGGCCGAATATAGCAGGAGGCATGTCCGTTCTTTCTAACGGTTTCGATGATAGCCCGGTCCAGCGCGGCGGCGTCATTCTCATGCTCTATCCGCATGACGCGCGCGCCATGAATCAGGCGCTCGCTGTGCTCCCGCAGCCGGAAGACGGCCGGTCCCTTTGGCGTGTCATAGGCGCGGATGCCTTCAAACACGCTCGAGCCATAATGCAAAGCGTGAGCGCTGACGTGAACGGTCGCCGCATCCCACTTGACAAATTCGCCATTTCGCCAAATCCATTCCGCCGTCATGTGTCTTTCCTCTGCTACCGCGTCCGTCCCCGATAAAATAAAATCGCTTGCTCATTCAGCGATATCGAATGAAACAAGCGTCATCATAACAAGCGCAAGCCGCCCACAAAAGAAGCGATGATCCGGCGCGTCTTTTTCGCCCCGCCTCGCTTGACTGCAATTCTTCCCTTGCGCATTCATTGATCCATCAATTCCGTAGCGCTATGCCAAATAAAAAGCCCCCCGTGGCTTGGGAGGCTGCTCTTTGCTTTGCCGTTTGCGTCACCCGCCCAAGCCCTTAAAGTCCACCGCTAATCACGAGGACAATGACAAGGACGATAATAAGGATTGAAACTGAGGGCCGCTTAAAGCGCATACGTCGCCTCATTTGGCGTATCATGATAGGATAGCCTACCTAACCTGACGGTCTCTGTCAAGGAATTTGCAAAATTCGGCAAGAACAGTGTCAAGTTTCATACAGAATGCAGGCGATTCCCTATACATATTGCACAATTAGGCTTGGAGTTTTTCCCGCGCGCGCTCGATTTGAAGCCGCAAAGCCGCTGGCGCCGTCCCGCCTAGCGCGCGGCGCCGCGCGACCGACAGAGAGAAGTCAAAGACTTCGCGGACATCCTCGTCAAAGACCGGGCTCACTTGGCGCAATTTGCTCAGCGGCAGGCGCGACAGCGCAATTTCAGCCTCCGACGCGATGCGAACGATTTCACCTACCGCATGATGCGCTTGTCTGAAGGGCAGGCCCTTCCGCACTAGATAATCCGCCAGATCAGTCGCAAGCAAATCTTCGCTGAGAGCTGCGGACATAGCCTCCGGGTTAAGCTGCAGGCTGCGCGCTGTCGCCGTGATAACCGGCAGCAAGCGATGCATCGTCTCCAAAGAATCGAACAGGGCTTCTTTATCTTCTTGCAGATCTTTGTTGTATCCGCTCGGGAGGCCCTTTAGTGTTGTCAGGAATCCCGTCAGATTGCCGATAAGCCGGCCCGTCTTGCCGCGCGTGAGTTCCATCGGGTCGGCATTGCGCTTTTGCGGCATCAAGCTGGAGCCGGTGCTGTAACGGTCGTCCAGCGTGATAAAAGCGAAAGCCGGGTTGGAGTAGATTAGTATATCCTCCGCCAACCGACTGAGGTGAATGGCGCAGAGCGACGTCACATAAAGCAGATCAGCCACAAAATCACGATCGCTTACCGCGTCCAGGCTGTTCTCGCTCGGCCGATCGAAGCCAAGGTCGGCGGCCAGGCGCTCGCGATCGATTTTTAGTGGATTGCCGGCCAAGGCGCCCGCGCCCAAGGGGCACTCCGCCATACGCGCGCGCGCAGCGCGAAGCCGGTCCATGTCGCGCTCGAGCATCCAGAAGAAGCTCATCAACCAATGGCCGGCACTGATTGGCTGCGCCGGCTGGAGATGCGTATAACCGGGCATAAGCGTCTCGACATGTTCCTCGGCGACATCCAGCAGCGCCGCCTGCAATTGTCGCAGCGCAATGGCGAGCCGGTCAGCCGCGCGCATGGACCACAGGCGGAAGTCGGTCGCCACCTGGTCATTGCGGCTGCGGCCGGTATGCAGCTTGCCTCCCGCTTCGCCGATGATCTCGATCAAGCGCCGTTCGACGGCGGTATGGATATCTTCATCGCCAGCCATCAGCTTGAAGCTGCCATCGTCAAATTCGCGCTTGACCTTCTGCAAGCCGGACACGATCGCTTCGGCCTCGCCCGTTGTGATGACATCGGCCGCGGCCAGGGCGCGCGCGTAGATGGCGCTGCCCTCGATATCTTCGGCGTAAAGCGCGCGGTCGAATTGAATACTGTCGTTTAGCTTCCGCAGGTCGTCGTCGCTCGGTTCACGGAAGCGCCCGCCCCAGAGGCTCATTGCCAGGTCTCGCTTGTCATGGTTTAGTCGCGTTTGAAACGGCTGTAATCGGGACGCCGATAATCAGTCCGGGCGCCGCCTTCAACCTCCAGCATCGCCTCGACTTTGATCGGCAAGCCAAACAGTTGAATGAAGCCTTGGGCATCCTGCTGGTTATAGACATCTTCTTCGCCGAAGGAGGCATAATCTTCACGATAAAGGCTGTATGGGCTTTTGCGTCCGGCTACGATCACATTGCCTTTGTAGAGCTTTAGCCGTACCGTGCCGGTGACTGCCGCCTGTGTGACCGCCACAAAGCCGTCCAGGGCTTCGCGCAGCTTGCTGTACCACATCCCGTTGTAGACGAGCTCGGCATATTTCGTAGCCACCGTGTCCTTGTACTGCATTGTATGCTTGTCCAGGCAAATGCTCTCCAACAGTTGATGGCCGCGATGCACAAGCGTGCCGGCCGGCGTTTCATACACGCCGCGGCTCTTCATCCCCACAAGGCGGTTCTCAACGATATCCGTGCGTCCGATGGCATGCCGACCGCCCAATTGGTTCAGGACTTCAAACAATTCCACCGCGCCCATGTCCTGGCCATTCAGGCTGACCGGGTCGCCGCGCTCAAAACCAAGCTCGATGTATTCAGGCTCGTCCGGCGCGTTTTCCGGGTCCGCGGTCAGTTGATACATCAAGCTTTCTGGTTCGTTCCATGGGTTCTCCAGCAGGCCGCCTTCATGTGACAGGTGGAAGATATTGCGATCGCGACTGTAAATGTCCTTTTCCGTATGCGATACCGGGACGCGGAATTCCTCGGCATAAGCCAGCGCATCCTCACGGCTGCGGATATCCCACTCGCGCCAGGGCGCAATCGTGCGCAGTTTCGGGTTCAGCGCCATCGTCGATACTTCAAAACGGACCTGGTCGTTTCCCTTGCCGGTGCAACCATGGGCGACCGCATCGGCCTGCTCCAACTCAGCGATTTCAACCATGTGCTTAGCGATCAAAGGCCGGGCAAATGATGTGCCGAGCAGATACTCCCTTTCATATACCGCCCCGGCGCGCAAGGTGGGGAAGACGAAATCCGTCAGGAACTCCGCGCGCAGGTCGCGGATGTACAATTTGGAAGCGCCGGAGCCCAGCGCCTTGGCTTCCAAACCGTCTAGCTCCTCCTCCTGCCCCAGATCGGCGCAAAAGCAGACCACTTCGCAGCCGTAGTTGTGCTTCAGCCAGGGCACGATCACCGATGTATCCAGCCCGCCACTGTACGCCAAAACGACTTTCTTGATTTCAGGTGTCGCCATCGCATTGCTCCGCTATATCGCTGGCTTTTGGCAGCATAGTGTAAATGAACTTTCGTCTTTTGGAAGTGGACGCTCAGCGGCTGGCCCGCGCCTTCAGCATCATTGCCCTGCGGTCGTCGGTTGCCTAAGGACGTTTGCGGCGCTACAATGGCGGCGTCGGCAACTGTTGAAATGGATTACGAGACGGACGATGACCACTGTAGATCAATTGATTGAACGGCGTGATGTTAAGGTGCGCCCGCACCTGGCGCAGTATGCGCCGGTTTGGATTCTGGAGGAAGACATCATCGCCGAAGACGAGGCGATACAGTTTCATGTTTTGTTTCAGCACAATCTGCATGGTTGGGTGAATCGCCGTTATCGCTACGACGCTTTCAACGACACGCTGTATCACAAGGGCCAGACCCTGATTTCGGAAGATGAGGCGCTGGATTACATGCTGGAAAGCCCATACATTTCCGCCCAAGTCAACGACGTTCCCAATTCTTACGGCGGCTAGGCTTTCTTCTCTTTCGAGCTGGCGACTTCATTGAAGACAGTTAAGAGGCGTTCTGCGATCTTCGACCAGGCGTAGGCTTGGGCGATGCGCGTGGCGCTGTCCCCCATTGAAGCAGTCTTGGTCGGGTCGGCGACCAACTCGATAATGCACTCCGCCAGTGAAATGGGGGCGCGCGCCGGAATATGAAAGCCGGTTTCCCGATCTCGCACCAGGAACTGCAGGCCACCGACTTGCGAGGCGATGACGGGTGTGCCCGATGACATCGCTTCCAGCGCCACCATTCCAAATGACTCGTAATCGGAGGGCATGATGACGGCGGTGGCGGCGGCATAATAGCGCGGCAATTCCGCCTGTTCCTTGGCGCCAACAAAGCGAACCAAATGATCGATGCTCAGGTTCTTGCTGAGCCTGCGCAAACGATTCAATTCCGGATCAGCGCCCTCGGTCGAATCGCCGCCCACAATGATGAATTGCAGGCGGCCGAGCAGATCCGGCGCTCGGTCCCGCAGCACATTGAGCGCCTCCAGGATCGTGTCGACCGCCTTCAGCGGTTCAATGCGCCCCACGAAAAGAAGGATGTGGCTGTCGGGGCTGACGCCGAGGTCCTGGCGGGCCGCCGAAGGCGAAACGCTGTTATGAAACTGTTCAGTGTTGACACCGGGAGGGACGACTGTGATCTGCCTGCGCGCGGCCCGATACAGCCAGCGCAATTGCGCTTGTTCCGCCGGTGTGGCCGCAATGATCCGGTCGGCCCAGCGCACGATCTCCATCTCGGTCGATATGCGCTGATCGGGCGGATACGGGGCTTTGTCCGCGATGCGTTTTTTCATGTGCCCGAGCGTATGAAACATGTGAACGAAGCGGATGCCCCAGGCTTGCTTGAGCTTGGCGGCGACCCAACCGCTCAGCCAATAGTGGCTGTAGACGATGTCGTAACTTAAGCCGCGCCCGGTCGCGAATGCCATCAGCGCAGCCGTGAATGCTTCAAGATGCTGGTATTGCTCTTCGGGGACGAGCGGATGTGGCGGGCCCGCGCTCAGGTTGATCAAGCGGACATCGTCGCCAATTGACCGATCCACTTCCGGCGCTTCGGCGTCGGCCCGCCGCGTGAAGATATCGACGGAATAGCCCAGCGAACCCAACTCGCGCGATAACTCGCGGATATATACATTCATGCCGCCGGTCTTCGCGCCGCCCATCGGCGCGAGCGGGCTGGAATGCGCGCTGATCAAGGCGATTTCTTGGATGGGCACAATTGCTCCACAGACGAGGCGCGCCGGCTCAAACTGCGCGGATGTTCATGACTGCTGTATTACTGCCGCCCATGCGGTATTTGTAAGCTTCGTCGCCGCGCAGGAAATCGTAAAACTGGTAGCCTTGCTCAATCGCGTAACGGATATTGTAAGCCAGCAGCACGATGCCCGGGCTCAAGTCGCCATAATCTTGATGATCGAGCCCGGAGTTGTACACCATCACACGGTCGCCGTAGACGAAGTTGATGTATGCGGCGGCGCGCGCTTCATCGACCGTAAGAAAGTTCATCTGCAGCCAGCCCCGCTCCTGCAAAAGCGGCACGATCGTCCGGAAGAAGAGCATGTTGCTGTCGTCGCGCAGGAAGCGCTCTTTCTCCGGATCGCTGGCCGCCATCAAACGGACGAAGTGCGCAACTTCTTCTTCCAAGGCCCGCTGCCCGTTGACGATGTACCAGTCGATCGCTCTTTCGCTGCCTTGAACGCGCCGCATCTTTCGGCGGACTTCATGTCGCTGTTTCTTGTCGAGCGAGCTCAGGTACCCGGCCCAACTGTCCGGCAGCTTGATGACCGGACAGACCTCTTGCTGCTCCACGCTGGCGGCAAAGTCGCGTTCGGCCAACAGACCCGGCAGGATCGATTTGGTCGGCGAGTCGTCGGGTATGTTGCAAAAGTCAAGGACATCGAAATGATTGCGCTGCGCGGCGAGGTAATCAGCAAAGGCGCTGTATACGGCCGTCTGATGCTCTTCGTCGACAATAAAATCAAGATAGTCAGTGACATCGACGCAGCCGATGATCTGCAGCGCGCGTCCGCTGTCTGTCTCCGCGAGAAACATGGGCGCAATGCCCGTCAAAACTTCGCCCTCTCTCGCGACCAGGATCAGCGGTGCGCCCGGACGATAAGCCTGCCACCAGGTCTTTTGCCACTCCCAGGTATAAAAGATCCGGTCCATGGGCGCGCGCTTCAGCAACGCATTCCATTCGGAGCCCAAAACGTCGAATGCCGATTCTGCTGTGTAGGCCGTTAGCTCCACGGTTTGCCTTTACTTTCCTTAGACTTGAGGCCGCGGCCCCGCTTGTTGTGACACTTCATTCGCCCGATGTCTTACCTGGCCTTCCGGCCTTTAGCGCCGGGATTCAAACGCCGGTTGCCTTGGGCTTTGAGGCATCATTGCCCCATTCTTTCCAGGATCCGTCGTATATGCGCAGGTTGTTTCCCGCGCCGGCGACTTCCAGCGCCAGCATGCCGTAAGTGGCGGAGACACCCGAATTGCAATAGAGGACAGTATCCTTGGCTGCGACATCTACGCGGGCATCAGAAAATTCTTGCATGAGATCGGGGGTTGGTTTTAAGGTCAAGTCGTCGGCGACCAATCGCGAACGCGGCAGGCTCAGCGCGGATGGTATGTGTCCGCCGTATTGCGCGCGCGAGGCTTCGCCGGCGAACTCGGCGGGCGATCTCACATCCACGACCTGCATATTCCCCGTTTCCAAAGACGCCAGGATCTCTTCGGCCGTCACTCGAATCTGGTTATTCACGCGCGGCTGGAAGCTCCTTGGCGCAATCGCCGGAATGTAGGCATTCACCGGCCGCCCCTCGGCAACCCACTTCTGCCAGCCGCCATCGAGGACATGGACCGCCTCATGGCCGTAGTAACGCAGCGCCCAGCGCAAGCGGCAAGCCAGCATAGAAGCCGCGTTATCGTAGATGACCACCGTCATGCTTTCGTCGACCCCGAGACGCCCCATGAGCTCAGCGAAAGGACCAGGCGCGGCCACATCGTTGGATGGCGAACCGGGTTCGACGATATCCACCTGCCAATCGACAAAGACCGCGCCGGGAATATGGGCCTCCAGGTATCCCGCGCGATCGGTGAAGTAATGCGGCGGCGGCGCAGTCGGCGGCAGCACGCCCCCGCGCATATCAATGATGCGGATGTGGGAATCTTCCAGATGATCTTCGAGCCAGGCGGTCGTCACCAGGGGCGAGTCCATGGCGGTCTCCTCACGCTTCAGCGGCAAATCATAATCAGATTTTACCCCCCTTCGCGGTCGGCTGCGAGACAGTTCGCATTTTCCCAGGGTAATCGCATCAAAATCATAATGAGCGGTTCGCTACGAAAATTGCGAAAATGTAGGGGCGTCTCGTGAGACGCCCGTTGAAAATGGCCTGTAAATTGCGGGCGTTTCGGCGAAACGCCCCTACGGATTACATAATTTGAGGGGAAAATGTCATTTATCGGCGCAATTTAAATTTGATGCAATTGCCCTGGCATTTTCCATGAGGATTTGCATTCGATATAATGACGCTTTACCTGCTCATGCGGTGACAGATGAAGAGACAAATCCGTGGGCTAAAACGCGCCGTAACCGCGCTGGACTTTGACTTGTACCGGGTCAAAGTGCCGATTCGCGATTATCCCGGCAGCCATTTGAGCGTTATCGACTTGTTTCCACAAGATGTGGAGACGGCAATCGTCTTTCAACATGGCTTCGCCGGCGTGGCCGAATCCTGGGAGTGGCAGTTGGCGCATTTCTCCAACCAATATCGCGTCGTTGCGCCGGACCTGCGCGGGCACGGGCAGAGCGACGCGCCTCGCAGCAGTTATTCCATGCCGGAATTGATCCAGGATATGCGCGATGTGGTCGACAGCCTGGGCTTGCCCGAGAAGTTTGTCCTGGTCGGTCATTCTTTTGGAGGCGCCATTTGCATCGAATTTGCCAACGCCTATTCGGAACGCATCTCCAAATTGGTCCTGGTCGCGACGGCTGGCGAATATCCCCTGCCCCGCTTCGCCTCCGCGCTGTTCCGCATTCCCGTGCATTTCGCGGCGCCCTTTTGGCGTTACCGCAGAAGATGGGACGCGGAGTATCATGTGCTCAGGAGCATGTTCCACAACAATCTGCATGGCTGGCAGGCTTGGTCAAAGCTGCGGGACATCAAAAATGAATCCCTCGTCATCACCGGTGAACGCGACAATTATTTCCCGCGTTATGTTTACGATGATGTCGCCAAGCTGATACCGCATGCCGAGATTTATGACATTGGCGCATCAAAACATAAGGTCCAGTTGGAGCGCCACGAGGCTGTCAACCGCGCGATAGAACGCTTCATTGAAATGTCCAAACGCAGCAGTTGGCGGTCGATTTCGGCGCTGGATCAATTGGCGCGGGGACGCCCCTGGCTTGGTCATTACGATAAGGACATTCCGCATACCATTCCCATTCCGCAACAGCCATTGTTCCGCTTCTTGGAAAGCGCGGCTGATTGGGCGCCGAAGCGCCAGGCGACCGTCTTCTATGGCAAGACCCTGACCTATCGCGAACTGGAAGCCAAGGTCAATCAGTTTGCGCGAGCCCTGCGGAAATTAGGCCTGCGCAAAGGCGACCGTGTGCAGATCGTCCTGCCAAATACGCCGCAATTCATCATCGCCTATTATGCCATCCTCAAGTTGGGCGCGGTTGTGGTGCTATCAAATCCTGATGCGAACGCCGAGCTAATCGTCAGTCATGCGCGCGAGACCGAGGCGAAAGTGCTCATAACTCTGAGCGCCTTCAGCGAATTGGCGCGCTTGCTGGGGGAGGCGGCCGGCACAAAAATCTTGATTTTCACTCGCGTCGGCAAACAAGTCGAGACAACCAGACAATCGGCATTTGGACGCCATAAGCACGCGACCGATGAAGACGTGGCGCTCGCTCGGCAGATCGGCCGCTTCATGTCCGAGCTTATGGAAGTTGAATTCGCGCAAGCCCCCGATTCCGATGTCGACGCCTCCGATCTTGCCGTCATATCCTACACCAGCGGCACAACCGGCGAACCGCGTGGCGTCTGCCTGACGCATCGCAATCTGGTGGCCAACGCCCTGCAGACCCGCCACTGGATGCCGGAGATTGTTTATGGCAAAGAAGTTGTCATGGCCGTGGTGCCATTTGAGCATAGTTATGGCATGACCGCGGCCATGAACTTGCCGATACTGATTGCCGCAAAAATCGTTATTATTTCGGTCTTTGAATTGCAGCAGGTCCTCGACCAGATCCGCCGCTACAAGCCAACCCTTTTCCCCGGCGTACCCTCAATGTTTACCTTGATCAACCAGGCCAAGAACCTGCGCAGCTACAGCTTGTCGTCAATCAAAGCCTGTATTAGCGGCGCGGCGCCCTTGCCGGTGGAGGTGCAGGAGGCCTTTGAAAAGTTGACGCGGGGACGGCTGGTCGAAGGTTACGGATTGACGGAAGCGGGACCGGTGACGCATTCGAATCCGCTCTACGGTCTCCGCAAAGTCGGCTCTATTGGCGTCCCCTTGCCTAATACAGACGCCAGGATTGTAGACCTGGTCACGCGCGAGGATTTGCCCAGCGGCCAAATCGGCGAGATGGCGGTCAAGGGTCCACAGGTTATGCGCGGCTACTGGAATGCCGGGGCGAGCGACGAATCAGTCCTGCGTCAGGGCTGGCTGTTCACAGGCGATGTCGGCGTGATGGATGACGAGGGCTATTTCAAGATCATCAGCCGCAAGCGCGATACCATCTTTACCGGCGAATTCAGCGTCTACCCGCGCGATGTTGAGGAAGTGCTCTACGAGAACAACAAAGTTCTGGAGGCCGCCGTCATCGGAATCGGCCAGGAAACGGCGCAGCAGAAGATCAAGGCATTTGTTGTGCCTCGCCCGAACAGCAGCCTGTCCAAAGAGGAGCTCCTGGAATTGTGCCGGCGTCGACTCGAAGAATATGCCGTGCCTTGGGAGATTGAATTCCGCCAGGCGCTTCCGCGCTCCTTCATTGGTAAAGTGCTGCGCCGTGTCTTGTTTGAAGAGCAGCTCAAAGATTAGCTGGCGGCGCGCGGCCGGGTCCCGCCCCATCGCTTCAGTTCAAGCCTTCTTTGCCGAATCGCTTTGATGCCGTCAACGAGCGTTGCGCTATAATCAATTAGCCCAACTGAACGAAATTGCATTGAGGTTTTGCTTTTTTGATGGCGTCTCTGCCCCTATTCCCGCTCAATACCGTTCTCTTTCCGGGTATGCAGGTCAAGCTGCATATCTTCGAAGAGCGCTACAAATTGATGATCAATCGCTGCATAGATAGCGATGAGCCCTTTGGCATCGTACTCATTAGACATGGCCGCGAGGCGCTTGGCCCAACGGCGACGCCTTATGCGGTCGGCTGCAGCGCGTCCATCGGCGATGTGCAGCGCCTTCCGTTGGAGCGGATGAACATCGTCGCCACCGGCCGGCGCCGCTTCCGGATTAAGGCGATCGACCGCAGCAATCCCTATTTGCTCGGCGAGGTCGATTATTTTGTTCCGGAAGAGGATCACCCCGAAGTGATCTGGCGTCACAGCCGGCTGCTCCGGCCGCTCATGATCCGGTATCTGGAGATCCTATCTTCATCCTCCGACGCCAGCTTCGATCCCTCGCAGCTGCCGGATCAGCCGCGGACCCTGGCGCAGATCGCCTCCATTCTCCTGCAGACCGATAACAAACAGAAACAAGAACTCCTGGCGATGGACAGCTTGTCAAAGCTCCTTGTTACGCTTGTCGAAATCTATCAGCTGGAGACAATGCTGCTTGCCCTGCGCCTCAAGCCACCGGAAGGCGAATTTGATATTGGCCCCTTTTCGAGCAATTGAATTCATGCCCACGACGCGCTAGCGTGTACAATGTATGTGATGCGAAATCTTCTCCTGCTGAATTCCTGAAGCTGAAATCGATGCGCGGCGAGCCGCCCAAACAGCGCGCGCTGATGAAACTTCGCAAGCCCGCGGCCATCGCAGTCATCACGCTGGTCTTGCTCGAAGCCGCCTTGCAACTCGCCTTTCCGCGCCTTCCGGATAAGGTGATCAAGACCATGCCGCAATATTATGATCGCGCAGGTTTCCGGACGAGAACGGAGCATGGCGCGCGCGAGTTTCCCGCCTGGAAACATGTCGAACTTGAGATAACGGCGCAGTTCGGCGATCTGTTCAGCTTGAGCTGCCTCTCAATTGAAGATGCCCAGCCCATGGCGCCCTACCGCCTTAGCTATACCACGGACAGTCATGGCTATCGCAACAGCGAGCCATGGCCGGCCAAAGTGGATTTGGCGGTGATTGGCGATTCCTTCACGGCGGCTGAGGCCATTGTGGCGCCATTCTGGGCAGGCATATCCGACTCGATGCTGGCCTTCGGCTTGCCCGGCAGCGGCACAGTGGAGCAGCAGCGCCTCTTTGAAGCTTTTGCCCAGCCGCGCCAGCCGGACATCGTTGTGCTGGCATTCTTCGCCGGCAATGACCTCCTGGACAGCAAGCGCTACGCGGATATGCGCGCGCGTGGCGAGCTGTTTGGCGACCGCCTGCAGAAGAATAAAGAACCGGGCGATTACTTGGTCTTGCAGCGTCTGTGGATGCTTTTCTTGCAGGAGGCGGGCAAATCCGCCGCATCGGACGAGCCGCCCTGCCCTTACCCCCAAATTGCCCTCACAGATCCGCCGACGCCTGTCGCATTTTGGAATAGTTTTCTTCCAATGCTCGCGCTGAGCAAAGCGGAACTGCGCCAAAGTGAAATGTTTCAGTTGGCGCTGGCGAGCATCAGCGAAATGGCGGCCGATATGGAAGCGCGAGGCGGCGAGTTGATTTTGATGTATATTCCACAAAAGGCGGAACTATATTGGGAATACTTAAGCGCGGAGAGCAAGCAGATTCTGAGCGAAGCGACAGCGGCGGACGGGCTTGATGCTGCGCATGACAAAATCGACCAGAACGTTTCAGCGCAACGCGACCTCATGCAAGAAACGGCGGCTGCGCTCAATATAGGCTTCCTGGACCTGACGATTCCGCTTGATCAAGCGATTGCCAGCGGGCGGCAGCCCTACTTTTTTGCCGACACGCATTGGAACCAGGCCGGGCACGATATCGCGCGAAACGCCTTGCTCGACATGCTGAATCGGTCTAACCTTGAGGAGTGATTGGAGCAGATAAGCCATGCAGCGTCGCCGTGGGCGTTGTCGCGAAGAAGAGTTGGCCGGGGTGAAGAATTGAAAGAACTGTGGACACTTGCCTGGGAGCGCTTCAGCGTTAATTCGGCTATTGTGGCGGACATCAATGGTCGATTGATCGCCACCCTGTTTTATTTCACAATCTTGGTTCCCTTCGGTCTGCTTTCGTCAATTTTCATGGACCCGCTGAGTCGAAAATCAGGCGACAGCCGCTGGCTGGAGCGCGAGCCCGTGCCCAGCGATATTTCATCGGCGAAAGAACAAGGTTGAGAATGTACATTCTGGGCATTTCCGCCTTCTACCACGATTCGGCCGCGGCCCTGATTAAAGACGGCGCGGTGGTGGCGGCGGCGATGGAAGAACGCTTCTCTCGCATCAAACACGACAACGGCTTTCCCGATCTCGCCGTCCAGTTCTGCCTCGAGCAGGCCGGGATCAAGTCCGGAGACTTGGAGTACGTCGTATTCTACGAAAAGCCGCTGCTTAAATTCGAGCGCATCCTGCAGACGGCGCTCAACACCTTTCCCCGCTCGGCCGGTTTCTGGCGGGAGTCGATGATGACCTGGCTGAGCGACAAGCTCTGGGTGCGCAGCCACGTCGCGCGCGGCGTCGGCGTCGATTATGACCGGGTGCTCTTCTGCGATCACCATATGAGCCATGCCGCAAGCGCATTCTTCGCCAGCCCCTTTAAGGACGCGGCGATTCTGACGGTTGACGGCGTCGGGGAATGGACAACGACGACGTTGGGCACGGGAAAAAGCAGTTTGGGCGAGCCAGAGGACAGCGCCCCTTCGCTTGAGCTTTTTGCGGAGCAGCGTTTCCCGCATTCGCTCGGCCTGCTCTATTCCACATTTACCTCCTGGCTCGGCTTCCGCGTCAACAACGGCGAATACAAAGTCATGGGTATGAGTCCCTACGGACAGCCCCGCTATCTGGACAAGATTGAAAAGGTCGCCAATGCGGAGGCGAGCGGCGCATTTCGACTGAGCATGGACTACTTCGACTTCCATCGCTCAGCTACCCAAAGCTACAGCAAGAAATTCCTGGAACTCTTTGGTGAAAAGCGCGATGCCGAGGGCGACTTCTTTACCATGCGAACCAATCCGGAACGCGCCGCCGAGAAAGCGGCGATGGCAAGCAATCAGTATTATGCCGATATCGCCGCCAGCATCCAGCAATTCACGGAAGACACATTAATCAAGATGGCGACCTATCTGCATAAGCGCGCTGGCATGAAAAATCTGGTGATGGCCGGCGGCGTCGCTCTGAACACAAAAGCGAATTGGCGTATTTTGAACGAGACGCCATTCGATGAATTGTGGATTCAGCCGGCGGCCGGCGACGACGGCGGCGCCCTGGGCGCGGCGCTCTGGGCTTGGCACATTCTATTGGGCAAGCCGAGGAAATGGGTGCAAAAGCATGCATATTTCGGCAAGAGCTATGGCGATGACAAGTGCCGCCAATTTCTTGATGAGGCAGAACTGAAGTATGAGACCTACAGCGATGAGACCAGGCTCACCGAGATGATTGTGGATGCGCTGACGCGGCAGCAAGTCATAGGCTTTCACCAGGGGCGCTTCGAATGGGGCCCGCGCGCGCTGGGCAACCGGAGTATCCTGGCCGATCCGCGCGGCGAAGATATGAAAGAAGTTGTCAACACCAAGATCAAATTCCGCGAACCTTTTCGGCCCTTCGCGCCGGTCATCTTGCGGGAGCGCGCGCCGGAGTACTTTGAATATCCACTGGTCGCGCAGCATGATTCGCCGCGCTATATGCTCATGGTCGCGCCGATCAAGACGGAAAAACAGTCGGAGCTTCATGCCGTCAATCACGAAGGCACCGGTCGCCTGCAATCGATCGACCGGGAAACCAATTCCCGCTATTACGACATCGTCGAGACATTCGGCGAGGCAACCGGCGTCCCGGTCGTATTGAATACATCGTTTAACCTGCGCGGCGAACCCATTGTCAATACGCCGCGGGAGGCCTACAATACCTTCCGCAACAGCGATATAGATATGCTTGTCCTCGGTTCGCACATCGTAAGGAAACCCACTTGAACCCTAGATGCGAGGCTGGTAGCAATCATGACTTCTAAGGCGAAACGAACACGATCCTCATCATCAAGCGCGCTGCAGGATTTCTTCGTTCGGATGGGCGTCTTGGGCGAGCTTTTGGCCTTCCTCTGGAAGCGCAAGCTCTATTGGATGCTGCCGATGGTCATCACCTTGCTGGTCTTCGCCGTTTTGATCGCAGTCGGTGGCTCAAGTCCCTTGAGCCCGTTCATATACACCTTGTTCTAGGCGAACAGCGACGCCTGATATGGATTCGGCAGATGTCAAGGTTTTGGCCACACTCGCTCTTGTCGCCATTGCGCTGCGGCTGGGCTGGTTTGTGCACCAGCGCTCCATGTCAAGCAAGCCGATTCATGGCGGCGTCGCGTCGCAGTTTTTCAATTACCTGTCCGGGATGTGCTTTGTCGCCATCCTGCCAACAGTCTGCGTCAGCGTCCTTATCCTGCGCCCGGAAGCGCTGCTCATCGCCGGCATGACCTGGCATCCGCTGCTGCTGGCGGTCTTGACGCTTGCGCTCGGCAGCATTGCCTTTGCCCTGCTCCACGCTTTGGTCGAACGCGGGCCCATGCGCCGGGCCGCGCAGGCGGAGGCGGCGCAAGACGCGCGCGGCTGGACGGAGCAGGACGCGAAGTCGTCGGGTTTGTAGGCGGCCTTTTGCGGGCTAGATATCCAGGTTGCGCACCTGCTTGGCATGGGTCTGGATGAAGCGGCGGCGCGGCGGCACGCTTGCGCCCATCAGCATGTCGAAGATCTTGTCGGCATCGGCCGCATCCTCGATGGTCACCTGCAGGAGCGTGCGCGCATCCGGATCCATCGTCGTCTCCCAGAGTTGATCCGGATTCATCTCGCCCAAGCCCTTGTAACGCTGTACCGTCACTTTGTCGGGATTCTTGAAGCGTTTCATATTTTGCTTCAACAACTCATCGTCAGACAAGCCGGCGCTGGGATAGACATAGCGCATCTTTTTGCCGTTCTTCAACAGGAAGATCGGCGGCTGCGCAATGTACAGATGCCCCTCTTGCACAATCTGAGGCATATGGCGGAAGAAGAACGTTAGCAGCAAAGTCCGGATGTGGCTGCCGTCCACATCGGCGTCCGTCATGATGATCACGCGTCCATAGCGCAAACGATCGATCGCCATCTCTTCGTGGATGCCGGTGCCCAGCGCCGAAATCAATGCTTTGATCTCATTGTTGTCGAGGATCTTGTCAATCCGCGCTCGCTCGGTATTCAGGATTTTGCCGCGCAAAGGCAGGATGGCCTGAAAATGCCGGTCGCGCCCCTGCTTGGCGCTGCCGCCGGCGGAATCGCCCTCGACAATGTAGATTTCAGCGTCTTTGCCGCGTTCGGAGCAATCCGCCAGCTTACCGGGCAAAGTGCTGCTTTCCAGCAGGCTCGGGCCGCTGCGGACCAGCTCGCGCGCTTTCTTCGCCGCCTCGCGCGCGCGTTTGCTTGTCATGCACTTCTCGACGATGCGGCGCGCCTCGCGCGGGTTCGTCTCCAGGAATTCATTGAAGGCTTCCGTCACAACCTGCGACACAGCGCCCTGGACCTCGGGATTGAGCAACTTGACTTTCGTCTGGCTCTCGAATTGAGGATCCGGGTGCTTGATGCTGACGACTGCGGTCAAGCCTTCCAGCGTGTCATTGCCGGAGAAATTGCCGTCCTTGTCTTTGAGCAAACCGGCGCGCTTGGCATAACGATTGATCACACCCGTGATGGAAGAACGCAGACCGGTGACATGCGTGCCGCCGTCCGGCGTGTTGATTGTGTTGGTGAAGGCCAGCTCGTTGGTTGTGGCGGAATCGGCGTACTGAAAAGCGACTTCCACGCCGACGGTATAAGGCTGTTCGTTGCGATCGACCAGGGCGACGTCACGGTCGGCATGGATGATGCTGTGGATCTCACGGCGGTTTCGATTCAGATAGTGAACGAAGGAGCGCAAACTGCCTTCGAAGTAGAAACTTGTCTCGCGCGCTATCGGTTTGACGCGTTCGTCGCGCAGCTTGATCGTCACCTTGCCTGTGACAAAAGCCATTTCCCGGAATCGTGTCATCAAGGTGTTGAAACTGAATTCGTTCTGCTCCATGACCGTAAAATCGGGCGTGAACTTGATGACCGTTCCAGACTCTTCGTCCGGATTAAGTTCCCGCAACGGTCTAACTTCGCTTGTCGCTTTTCCAACGCAATATGTTTGTTCCCAGACGTGCCCGTCTCGAAACACAGTCGCGGTCAATTCGGTGGACAGCGCATTCACGGCGAAGACGCCGACGCCATGCAAACCCCCGCTGACCTTGTAGGCCTCATTGTCGAATTTCCCGCCGGTTCCGCCTTCCGTCATCACCAATTCAAGGGCGGGTTTGCCGCTTTCATGCTTATCCACGGGAATGCCGACGCCGTTGTCCTTGACCGTCGCCGCGCCATCCTCGTGCAAGATGACTTCAATCCGGTCACAGCGTCCGGCCAGGGCTTCGTCAATCGAATTGTCCACCACCTCATATATCAGATGGTGCAAGGCGCGTTCATCCGTCCCGCCGACATACATGCCGGGCCGCCGACGAACGTGCTCTCTCGGCTCCAGCTTTTGAATATGCTTCGCGGAATAATCGCTCTCGTACTGCGAAATGAGGTCCCTGTCTTTTGCCATCCCTGCTCCTGACAGTTCAAACGAAGAAAGCCGACCCTACCTGCATAGCGCGGAAACCCGCGCTATGCCTATGTTTGGCTGGCATTCTGTACGTAAGATTATTATACAACAGAGACGGTATCGGGACAATCCGCGACAGGGTTGATTTTGGGCTGAGAACTATTGACAGTCTTGCGCCACCTTCATAAAATCGCGGCACAGGCCTCTGTAGCTCAGTGGACAGAGCAGCGGTCTTCTAAACCGTTGGTCGCAGGTTCGAGTCCTGCCAGGGGCGCTTCCGCGAATGCCTGCCTGAAGCGGCGGTATCCCGAATTAGGCCGTAATGTCGCCAAACAATTGAACTATCTCGCTGCCGAGCGCGGTTTTTGTCTGTTTCGCCCACTTCTCCAGCTCACGGAAATGCGCGACAGCTTCCGCCCGGCGGCCCAGCCGAGCGTAAAGACTTAGCAGCTTGTTGTGAATATGCTGGCAGGAATAATTTGTGTCGATCGCCCTCGTCAGCGTGAGCAGCGCCAGTTCATCATTGCCGCGCTCTGCCCAAATGTCAGCGATATTTTCCAGCGCCTCGATATAGGCGAAGGCGTAAGCCTCTCGCCTGGCCTCGATCCAGCCTTCGTTATGCCCTTGGAGATATGGTCCACGATAGAGTTTGGCTACCTTCTGCCACATTTCGAAGATGTTATTCGGCTGTCCATAACGGCAGGCCAGCAAAGCTTCAACAAATTCGAAGGCGTCAAAATAGAATGGAATGCTCGGTGCGATTCGGTAGTAAGTGCCGTCATGCGAAAGGATATCCATTCCCAAGGCCTTGTGCAGCCGGCGCTTGGTGACATGAAAGACGTTGACCGCCTGGTCAATTTCAAGGTTTGGCCAAAAGGTCTGGCAAATCTGATTTCGAGTCGCTTCCGGCCGGTCCATGATGAAGAAAAGAAGCAGACGCGGCAAGTGCCCTTCCCAATTGTCGACCAGTCGGTCGTCCAGGAAGACGTAACCCGGCCCCAAAGACAGCGCCTTGAGAACAGCGCCATCTTCGTTGCGGTTGCCATAAAAGTCCTCGCGCAGCAGATCGCTGTCACGAAGAATGACGGCATGCCGCTTGGCCATAATCGATAACCAGGGAAGCCGAGGCAGCGTCCGTCCATTCAGCACGATCGTGCAGTTCTCGGGCGCGGCATGCGAAAGGCTTTCCACAAATTGGTGCACGTCATCCGCCAGGTCGGCGCGATCGAATTCATCAATTACGAGATAGAACTCGCCGCGTTCGAGTTCATTTAATTCGCTAATGAACGTTTCCAGAATTTGGTCCAAATGTTTGTAAGGTTCGTCGAGCACCGCCGTTTGCAGCATATTCAGTTGCCTGCCAAATGTCTTGCGCTGCTTTGCCAGGCTGTTCATGATGCCCGTCATGAAATTGGTCAGGTTGATGTCGTCAATATCCAAAGCATAGTAGAGGACGTTGGCCTCCGAATCGCCTAGCAGCCTCGCCATAACAAGTGAACGGAACCGGCTTGACGGGTGAAGCAGAATGATCTTGCATTGCCTGGCGTAGCGCTGAAAGCAATCGTAGGCCGGTTCAATTTGGTCCTGGATATTCATAAGTTGGCTTCTTAAGAGTTTGGTCTCGGAAACAAGTCTACTAGAGTACTATAAAGGTTAATAATTGCATATCATTAAATTATTTCTTGGCCGTCGTAATTATGCAATTAGGCTTCTCCACGATTTTATGAAGTCAACTGCCGGCGCGGCTTGCTGGCAGCGGCGTACAGACTGCGCCTAGTTTTCGATTTCCATCCGGGCGAGCTCGCGGCGAAGAGTTTTCCCAACAGCGGTCTTCGGCAGTTCGTCGATAAACGCGATGCGACGCGGTATTTCATATGGCGCAAGTTTGTCGCCCAGGAACTCGACTACCTCATCAGCAGTCAGTTGATTTCCGGGCTTGAGAACGATCCAGGCTTTCAGCGCCTCCTGTTCAGCGCGCTCTGGATGAGGTATGGCCGCGACGCCAACCTCGAGAACCGCCGGATGCGACGCGATCGCGTTCTCGACGGTCGTGGGATAAACGTTGAAGCCGCCAATCAGCGCCATATCCTTTTTGCGATCAACAATATAGAAATAGCCATCTTCATCCATCCGCGCGATATCGCCGGTGAATAACCAGCGTACGCCGTCCACCTCTTTCAGCACATTTGAAGTCTCTTCCACCATGCCATGATAACCCACCATCAGGTTTGGGCCCGCCATCACCAGCTCGCCGACTTCGCCCACAGGCACGTCGGTCTCGCCATCTTCCAGGCTGACGATGCGCATGTCCATTTCCGGCAAGGGCAAGCCGATGGAATTGGGACGATTCTCCTTGTAGATCGGGTTGACATGCGTCGCCGTCGGCGCTTCGCTCATGCCGAAGCCTTCACGCACGGACCCGCCTGAAAGCCGCTCGAATTCCGCCTTTGTCGCCTCCGGCAGCGGCGCCGAACCACTCAGGCAGAGGTGGAGCGAACTTAAATCCACATCGCCGCTCTGCACATTCGGGTGGTTGTTGATGGCATTGTATAGCGCGGGAACGCCCGGGAAAAGAGTCGTACGAAATGTTTCGATATTTCCCAGGACATCGTCTATATCGCGCGGATTCGGCACGAGAACGATTTTGCAGCCGCGGTAGACGCTGGTGCTCACCACGACGACCAGACCGTAAACATGGAAGAAGGGAATCGCGCCGAGAAATATCTCTTCTTCAACCGGCGTGTCCAGAAGATCCAGTATGCCTTCGGTCTGCAACATATTGGCGACCAGAGCGCGATGTTTGGACATGGCGGCTTTGGCTACACCGGTGGTGCCGCCCGTGTACTGGAAAATCGCAAGATCGTCCGGCTGCACTTGAATGTTTGCCCGCTTGCCGTCGTACTTGGCGAGCAGATCCTGGAACCAATGGTCGCCGGCTTCAAGATCCGCCAGGAAGTGGCCTTCTTTCTTTTCTTTAGCAAGCGTGAAGAGGAACTTCGCCAGCGGATGCAGATATTCTTTGATGTTGGCTACAATCACTGTTTTGATCTTCGTCCGCGTCTGAACCTGCTTGACGAGATCGTAAAAGAGCGTCATCGTCAATACGAAGGCGGCATCGCAATCGTCAATTTGATGCGCCATTCTTTCGGCGGGATACGTTGGATTGGTCGCCGCGACAACGCCACCCGCCTTCAAAATGCCGTAGAACGCGATGACAAAGGCAACCGAATTGGGCATGACAATGGCGACACGGTCGCTCTTTTTTAATCCCAAATCGACCAGGGCCGCCGCCAAGGCGTCCGATGCGCGGTCCAACTCTTCATAACTTATCGTGCGGCTGACACGACCGAATAACGGGAGATTCGCTGGCGTGATCAAGGCCGTATTGTGGGGAATCCGATCGCGCGTGTCTTTCAAAAATTGATGCAAAGGCACTTCAGGCACTTTTACCGATGTGGGCATGCCAACGTCATAGCTGTTAATCCAAGGTCGGTCGGCATATGTCGTCATTGATTCGCGCTTCCGATGTCATGCAGTGATTTGCACTTAACTAATTATATCGCTTTTCTTTACCTTACTACAAGAATCCGTAGGCCCTTTATAAAAGTTAATTTTGTTTCCCAGCCAATGCCCTCAGCTTTAGATGCTGCGACACGCAGATTCCTTAGGCCAAAGGCATCAGAACAAGATTGCTTGGGGCTTTCTTTCAGGTTATTTGCAGGCTGTACCCCGTTGCCCGCTTGCCGCAGTCAAGCTTCGGCTCAGGTTTTGAGCCATGCTTGCCACTCCAACGGTATCCTTGTGACCTGGCCGGAAGCATTCAGGCAGACAAGCTTGAGCGAGGCGCTAAAGAGCAAATCTTCACTGTCCGCGTCAACAATCGCACAGCCGAAACTAATCGTTCGGGTTCTGCAGTCTTCTATCCAGGTCTTGACCGTGACCAACTGATCGTAACGCGCTGCCTTGCGGTAACGCGCTTCGAGATCGGCCGCTACAAGAAAATAACCGGAGGCCTCAATATCCGCGTAACTCCAGCCCTGTTCGCGGATGAAGGCGCTGCGCCCTTCTTCGAACCAGACCAGGTATGCGGCATGATGCGCCAGGCCCATGGCGTCCGTTTCGGCGTAGCGCACGTGAAACGCGCATTGGCTGATATGGCGGTCGGCCGGCGGCATCTGTCTCCCACTGCATTGCAGGTCGCGCCTGCTAGTCTAGCGCTCTTCCGCTACCCGATACAAGCTTTGAATCCTGAGCCGATTGTGCGACACTGATAGTCTGTCTAAAATTGCGAGGGAGCACAGATGTCGAGATGCCTCTGGATTATAATGCCAGCGCTATTGTTCTGCGTATTGAGTGGAATGGTCGGCGCTCAGGAAGCCCCCGACCCCTATGCCAATGTGGAAAAGGCGCGCGCGGCCGATGGCGCCTTCGTGCTGGGGGACCCGGACGCGAAACTAAAGCTGATCGCGTTTTCGGACTTTCTCTGCGTGAGCTGCCAGAACTACGAACCGATCATCAGCGCCTACATCTGGGATTATGTACTAAGCGGCCAGGCGCAATTTGAATATCGCGTCTTCCCGGTTGTCGACCCCGAACTTTCGGTCTTTAGCGCCGGATTGGTGGAATGCGCGGATACCTTAAGCCCGGGCAAGTTTTGGTTCGCCCGCGACCTGATGTTCGACATCGTTAGCAAGCGCGGTTTCACCGATGAGACCATCGCTGACTATGCCAGCGCCCTTGACATGGACCATGAGGCGCTTCGTGATTGCGCGGCCGGCGCCAATCAGCACGAGGTGGATGCGGAATTGGGTCGGCGCCTCGGCGTGGCGGCTACACCCTCTCTCTTCGCGCAATACGGCG
This sequence comes from Anaerolineae bacterium, assembly GCA_022826865.1. Classification (GTDB taxonomy): domain Bacteria; phylum Chloroflexota; class Anaerolineae; order Aggregatilineales; family Phototrophicaceae; genus UBA6055. Next base: position 133,966 of record JAJDUC010000056.1, on the reverse strand, counting down.
ATGCCGATCCTGTGCCGATCGCGCTGGCGCTGCCTGAGCATTATCCGGCGATAGTCAACGCCATTCGCCCGGAGACGCCGGCATCGGTAACGGTCAAATACGGCGCATACGCAGGACTGACGGCTTTCCGGCGCGCCGATGGCGGATTTGTTCTGGGTGAGCCCGAAGCGCCGCTGGCGGTCGTCGCCTTTGAAGATTTCTTATGCCCGCACTGCCAGTCTTATCAGACAACTGTCCAGGCCTTTATCGACGAATTTGTGCGAACAGGCCAGGCGCAATTCGAATTCCGATTCTATCCGCTGGTGGATCCGCAGTATTCAACTGAGCTAGCCACGCTTGCCGAATGCGTCGGCGCGCAGGACCTGGGCAAATTCTGGGATGCCCACGATCTGCTATTTGGTTTCGCCGGCTCGGGCAATCTGGATTCGGTTGCCGAACGGCTTTCCGACCTGCTCGGGCTTGACGCCGCTGCGCTCGAAGCCTGTCAGAGCCGCGCCATACAATTCTTGATTGATACCCATTTGGCGCAAAGCGCGCTTGTAGCCGGAACGCCGGCAATGCGCGCCCGCGAAGACGGCGGCCGGCTGGAAGCCATTTTCATCGGGGATGCTGCGCAGCAGCGCGGAGGCTTGAGCATCGAGCAGTTACGACAGCTGGCGGAAGGTTCCGGCGCCGTCAGCGTCGGTCCGCCCAGGCAAAGCCTCTTGAGCCAATACTACCTGGCGGATACTGGGCTGATCACGGGCGAGCCATGCGCGCCTCCGTGTTGGCGGAGCATCGTGCCGGGCGAGACCTCATTCGACGATGCGATGGCGATTGTCCAGGGTCTGGACGGAATTGGCGAGCCGCAGTTAGCGCCGGACGGATTTGTCTTTGGTCGCGCGGATGGTCCCGTCTGCTGCCATATATCCAGCAGCGATAGCGGGTCCGTCCAATTGATTGTGCTGCAGTTTGCGCCAACAATGCGCTTTGGCGACGCCATCGCGTCCTATGGCGAGCCGCTTTTCTATCGCGGCCTGCCTTTCTCGGCGGAAGAGATGTTGCTGATGTTTTATTTCCCCGATAACGCCATGCTGATCACTACGGCAGTGCCCGGGACCGACGGCATGCTGGATGAATCGTCGCCAATTGTGGGCGCCCTCTATTCAACGCGCGAAGCGCTGTCGGCGACTATCGACAGTGACGAGCTTTTACCCTGGCGCGGATTCGCCGCTGTCAGCGAATATACCGATGCTTGAGAGGATTGATCGGGGTCAAGGCCGCGGTTGATGTCGTTCCCGCAGCCTTTGACGGACATCGTCGAGGCTCAGGTCAAGCTCGGCCATGAGAACAAGCGTATGATAAAACAGATCAGCCAATTCGTCGATCTGTTCTTTTTTCCCTTGGCTCAAGGCCGCCACCAATACCTCGACCGCTTCTTCGCCCATTTTTTGTGCGATGTGATTGCGTCCGCGAGCAAGTAGCCTGTTGGTGTAGCTGCCCTCGACCGGTTTCTGTTGACGGTCGCGGATGATCGCTTCCAATTGATCGAGCATGTCGTCCACGTTGACCTCTAATTTAATAACGTTTCGGTTCCCGCGCGAAATCTTCCAGACTGCGGAAGAAACAACTCTGCTCCCCAGTATGACAAGCCGGGCCGGCCGGCGCCACAAGCAGCAGAAGCGTATCGGCATCGCAATCGATGCGAATCTCGACGACGCGCTGCGTATTGCCCGAGGTAGCGCCCTTCCGCCACAGCTCGCTGCGGCTTCGGCTCCAAAACACCGCCTGCCCCAACTCCAGCGTTTTCATCAGGGAGGCGGCATTCATATATGCCATCATCAATACATCGCCTGATTCAGCATCCTGAACGATCGCCGGAACCAGCCCTTGCGCATTCCATTTGATGGCGGCGAGCGCCTCGGCCCTAAGCGTCATTGCCGCCCTCCCAGCCTGTCAGGCGGATCGGCAAGTCCTGCCCGTGCAGATAACGCTTCAACTCTCCGATCCGCAATTCACTAAAGTGGAACAAGCTCGCCGCCAAGGCAGCATCGGCCATGCCTGTTTCAAGCGCTTCCTGGAAGTGCCGCGCGCTGCCCGCGCCCCCGGAAGCGATGACCGGGATCGATACCGCATCCGCGACCGCCTGCGTCATTTCGATATCATATCCCGACTTGGTGCCGTCTTTATCCATACTGGTGAGCAGAATTTCGCCGGCGCCGCGGTCTTCGACTTCCTTCGCCCAGGAGACCGCTTCCTTATCGGTTGGAATGCGTCCGCCGTTGATGTGCACCACCCATTTGCCATCCAGTCGTCGCGGGTCGATGGCGACGACAATGCATTGACTGCCGAAGCCCCAGGCGCCGGCGCTGATCAGATCCGGGTCGCGCACAGCCGCGCTGTTGATCGACACTTTGTCCGCGCCGGCCAACAAGGTATCGCGTATATCGTCGATCGTGCGAATGCCCCCGCCAACGCAATAGGGTATGAAAATGCTGTCGGCAACCTGCCGGACCATTTCCAGCGTCGTAGCGCGCCCCTCATGCGACGCCGTGATGTCAAGGAAGACCAATTCATCGGCGCCTTCTCGGTCATAGATAACTGCTTGCTCCACCGGGTCACCGGCATCCCGCAGATTGACAAAATTTACCCCCTTGACCACGCGCCCGTCCAATACGTCCAGGCAGGGTATGATTCGTTTCGCCAGCATATTTAGTCGCTCCTTGCCGCGCTCAAGGCCTCCGCCAACGATATCTTGTTTTGATACAGCGCCATGCCGATGATGGCGCCCGCGACTTCGCCGCCGCGCGACAGCGCCTGAATCTCGCTCAACTGGCTCACGCCGCCCGACGCAATCACTTCCAGCCCGGTCTCTCGCGCCAGCTCGACCGTCGCTTCTACGTTCACGCCGCTGAGCGCGCCATCGCGAAGCACATCGGTGTAAAGGGCGTGAATGGCGCCAAGATCGCGCAATTGCCGGCCCAGCTGCGCAGGTGTATGCGCCGATATTTCCGTCCAGCCATGCGTGGCGACCCGGCCGGCTTTGGCGTCCAGGGCAACGCAAATTGCCTCAGCGCCGAAGCGCGCAATTGCCTCGGCCGCGGCGGCCGGATCCTGCGCAGCTATTGTGCCAATCACCATACGTCTTGCGCCGGCCTCATGCGCATGCCGCAGCGCCTCCATGTCGCGCAGGCCGCCGCCGAATTGCAGCTTGACACCGAGCTTGGCAACTGCTTCCAGAATGGGCAGGTTCTCGTTGGCATCGGCAAAGGCGCCATCGAGATTGACCATGTGGATCCATTCCGCGCCTTGGTCAATCCAGGTTTGCGCCGTCGCCAGCGGGTCGTCGCTGAATACGGATTGTCGCAGCGGGTCGCCTTCGCGCAGGCGCACCACCTTGCCCCCGCGCAGATCAATTGCCGGATAGATAATCATCTTGCGCTCCTAGATCCGCAGGAAATTCGACAGAATCTTCAATCCGGCTCTTTGGCTTTTCTCGGGATGGAATTGCACGCCGATTATATTGTCATGCTGCACCATCGCGGCAAATTCAACGCCGTAATCCACGGAAGCAACGACGGTATTCGGGTCGGACGGCGCGCAATAGTAGCTGTGTACAAAGTAGGTGTAACTGGCGGCATCCATGCCGTTCAGCAAGGCGGATTTCTTTCTGATGTTCAGCTGATTCCAACCCATGTGCGGCACCTTTCGGTCGCAAAAATGCGGGAAACGAACTACGCGACCGCCCAGTACGCCCAAGCCCTCATGCTCGCCCATCTCTTCGCCCACTTCATAAAGCATTTGCATGCCGACGCAGATGCCAAGATAGGGCACGCCGTCCGCGAGCGCCGCCTTTAAAGTGTCGTCCAGGCGCTGCGCGCGCATCTGCGCCAGGCAGGCGCCAAACGCGCCCACGCCCGGGAGTATAATCTTGTCCGCCCGCTGGAGCGGCTGCGGATCTTGAACCACTTGCATATCGCGCGCGCCCAGATGCCGCAAAGCATGCAGGACACTGCGCAGGTTGCCGGCGCCATAATCGATGACCGCAAGCATATGAACTCCTTCCTGAAATGAAAAAACCCCGCTGAGGAGCGAGGCGGCAAATTCAAACTTCTTGCGTTGAACGCTAACTGCCCTGCATCGCTCGCGCGGGGTAAATGCAATGATGATGGCTGCGTTTGGCGTTCATGGTTCAGTCCAGATCTTGTTGAAGCGAAGTATAGGTGTCGCTTCGGGCGCTGTCAACACTGGATTCGCCGGCGCTCCCGATAATTGATACGGCGCGGACCAGATGCTATAATTGGCGCAGTGGGCATATAGGTCATGTTTCCGTGGCCTGCGGAGTGGCGATGATGCAGATCAATCAGATAGCCAGTATGATAGAGTGGCTCGATGAGGAACGTCGTCGTGACAAAGCCACAATCGCGGAATTGGAACAACGTCTAGCCCAACAGGCGGACCTGCTTGCGGGTATGCAGCGCCAGGTAAACACGGTCGAGTCGGATCAGGTATTGATTCGGCAGGAGGCGCTGCCCGCGCAAAAGGAACAAGATATCCTGGAGCGCATGCGCCAAGATGCGGAAGACATGCTGGAAAGCGCCGAGGCGCGCCGCCTGACTGCCGAGCGTGAAGCCGAGCGTCGCTTCGAGTTGCAGCGCGAGTCTATCCAGCGCGCGGTGCGTGAACTGGCGGACAAGGCCGACCGTCTCGAACGGCAGCTTGCAAACATCAGCGATATGCAGGTTGAAGGCGACCGCCTGACCAATGCCATGCGCATCCTGAATCAGGAAATGGATGATTTGGCCAAAACCCTGGAAGGGCCCGACCGGCGCCTGGCATTCCTGGAGGAGCAGCGCCGCACCGACACGCGACGCCTGGCCGAGATAGAAACCGAGCTGCCCGAATACAGAAAAACGGTTGATAGCCTGCAGCCCAAGATCACCCTGCTCGAGGAGCTGGCGGTCAGAAATGAAAAGCGCATTCAAGACTTCAACAATATCGACCGCGACCGTCGCGAACAAATCCAACAATTTATCGATCAGCAGCAGCTTCTTGTGCAGCAGCGCGACCAGCAGTTGGTCGATCTAACCAAGCGCTTCAGCGTGCACGATGAGGAGTTGCAGCGCAATATTGAGCGCTTCGAGGTTTGGGCCCAGGCCTACCGGGAAATGAAGCGCATCATCGATGACTTTAACCGCATCGGCGACCGGCTCGAACGGCGCATCAATGAAGCTTCGGAGATGCAACGCCTGAGCGAAGAACGCTTCCGCGAAGAATGGAGCGATTGGCGCGATGACGACCAAAAGCGCTGGAAGCAGTTGACCCTTTCCAACGACGAGGTCTGGCGCAACCACGATAGAGAGTTTGATAACTTCATCCATCGCGTAGGCGATGTCGAAAAGCTGATACCGGCTTTGCGCGGCGGTATCGACCGACTGTGGCTGCTAGAACGCGCCCGCGCCGATCTCTACCGCGAACGCTATCAGGCGATGCTGCATGAATATGACACAGGCGATGGAGCCGATGGGGCGCTGAGCAATAATCGCATTGCGATCGACCGCCAGAACAGCGCCTGAGCGATGCGTGTTGTCGGCACTGCCGGGCATGTCGATCACGGCAAATCCACACTTGTCGCCAAACTGAGCGGTATCAATCCCGACCGGCTCGCGGAAGAGCAGAGCCGCCAAATGACGATTGACCTGGGCTTCGCCTGGCTGGACCTGCCCGACGGCGAAACCATCGGTATTGTGGATGTCCCCGGCCATCGGGACTTCATCGAGAATATGCTGGCCGGGGTCGGCGGCATAGACGCCGCTTTGCTCGTCATTGCCGCTGACGAAGGCATCATGCCGCAGACTCGTGAACATCTTTCTATCCTCGGCCTCCTGGATGTGAAAAAAGTTTTGGTTGTGCTCAGTAAGATCGATCTGATTGACGATCCGGAGTGGATCGAATTGGTGGAGTTGGAGGTCGAGGAATTGCTGGCGAGCAGCCAATATGAGGATACCCCCATCATCCCCGTATCCGCCCATTCCGGCGCCGGCCTGCCTGAACTGCTTAAAAGCTTGCAGGCGCTATTGGACGGCCTGCCGCAGCGCGTCAATTATCAACAGCCGCGTCTGCCCGTCGATCGCGTTTTTGTCGTCAGTGGCTTTGGCACGGTTGTCACCGGCACACTCAACGGCGGGAGCCTTTCAATAGGGGACGCGGTAGAAGCGCAGCCCTCGGGGCGCATCGGCCGCGTTCGCGGTTTGCAAAGCTACAAGCGCGAAGTGAAAATCGCCTTGCCCGGCAGCCGTGTCGCCATTAATGTCGCTGGCGTCAGCAGCTACCAAATCCAGCGCGGCCATGTGCTGACCTACCCGGGACAGCTTTCCCCAACCCTTCTTGCCGATGCGCATTTCAGACAACTGCCCGATATTGAACGCCCGCTCAAGCACAATTCGGAAGTTAAGGTCTTCTGCGGCGCCAGCGAATCCATCGCCCGGGTCCGGCTCCTCGATTCAGACGCGCTCGCGCCGGGTGAAAGCGGCTGGCTGCAGCTCCGGCTGCGCGCACCTGCAGCGCTTTCGCGCGGCGATCGCTTCATTTTGCGTTATCCGTCGCCCGCGGAGACCCTTGGTGGCGGGGTCATAGTGAACGCGTCGGCCCCGCGCAGACTGAAGCGCTTCCAGCCTGAAATCATCGCGGCTTTGGAATTGCGCCTGCGCGGTACGCCGGGCGAGCGCCTGGCACAGGCGGCCGAGGCGGACGCGCCGCAGCGGCTCGGCGATTTGCAGAAAAAACTGGGTTATGGCCGCGAAGAACTGGCGGCGGCCCTTGATGAGGCGCTGCAGGCCGGGCTGGTTCGCCGGCTGGACAGGGACATGCTCTGGGCGACCAAGTCCTGCCAGCATCTCAGTCATGCCATTATCGCCGCGCTAAACGAATATCATCTGTCGCAGCCGCTGCGCCTGGGCATGCCGCGCGCCGAGCTGCCCAGCCGGCTCAAAACAAAAATGAAACTGCTTCATGCGCTAATTGAGGCCGATGATCGTCTTGTACTGGACGGCAACTTCTTGCGCGCCGCCGACCATGATATTGTGTTCAATGACCAGCAGCAGGCCGGCATCGACCGGCTTCGGCAATCCCTGGAGGCCAACCCGTACATGCCACCGAGCATCGCGGAGATGAACGCGCTGGCCGGGGAAGATGTGGTGCGCGCCCTGCTGGACCTGCGTCAACTGGTCAACGTCAGCGAAAACATCGCCTTCAGCCTCGAAGCCTATGAGCGCATGGTCGCGGAAATCAGACGCGAAATCAGCCAGCAGGAAGAAATCGATGCCAAAACGCTGCGGGATATGTTCGGCACGACGCGGAAATACGCTATCCCGTTTTTGGAACACCTTGATTCAATTGGCGTTACGCAGCGCGTCGGAGACGCCCGCGTGCCTGGCCGCAATTTCTGAATCCGCTTCAATTTAGGTCAAGAGCTTCGGCAGGAAGCCGCCAACGAAGGCGTCCCCCAGCCCAATTGTTGTGGCATTCGACTGCTCGACCTTCGGCACCGGCACACATAAAAGATGATCGCCGGCTCTGGAGTTGATGGCATCGGCGAAGCGCGCGGCCGCTTCGCCCGGCGCCCGCCGACACATATCGCGGTAGTCGGCCTCGGTAAAATCGTCGCCAAAACGGAAACGCGCCGTCGCCAAGTTGACGCCTGCCCTGAGCGCCTCGGCATACTGCGATGCGTCCTCGCCCTGCGCCAGCGCCCAATACTGAGTATGCAAAACGATGCTGGCGGCCGAGATATCCCGGTGCAGATCGGCCAGAGCCGCACAGATTTGCTTGTCGTCAAGCAGCGCAACTTTGCGCTTGAGGTGGCTCTGCAATTCGTCTTCATTCAGGCTGAATACGTCGATTCGATCGCCCAGGCCGCGATGGACAAGTTGACGAAAGGCGGGATCGTAATAACTGCCGTCTTCAAGATATACGGTCGCATCTTGTGGCAGTTTCTCCAGAATGCGCAATACCGCCTCCAGCCGTCGCGCAATAAGCCCTGTGTCTTGCATGGCGTTAAAGCCGGATATGAGCAGAACCTGGGCGTCGGCGATTAGGTTTGCGAAGTCTTCATTGATCTTCAAGGCGATACGATCGGCATTGCAATGATATATGAGACGGTTGGGCTGGCGCGCGCTGATTTCGATGTCGCCGACGCGCAGGCGATCTCCCCCATCAAATTGCACGATCAGGTGCGGATGGGCGCTGTCGGCCGCATTGCTGCAGACGTAGGGGCTGTCGCCGGGAATGAGGCGGCGCACATGATCGTTCTGCGTAATCAAATGCAGGGCCGAAGTATAACCCAGTCTCCGCATGGCGATCGCGGCGCGAACGGAGGTCCCGCCAAGCGTGATGTTTTTCTCGAAGCGAGCGGCGAATCTTTCAATTAGCTCCGAGTTGGCGACAAAGCGCTCGCCGCCTTCGGCCGCAGACATGAAGCCCAGAATCGAAATGACGAGATCGCGTTCCGACTTTATGTCGGCGCGCGTCGTAAGCTCTTCGCATGAAATCCGGTAATGGCGGATGAGATCTTCAAGAACATCGGCGTTCCACTTGATCTCATAATCCACATTGTTGCAGAAGCCGAGTGCGATCCGCTCGCCCACATTCCCGTCCGGAGGAGAACTTGCCGAGAGCCGCTAATACAGCGCTGCTTTGCCCGTTGTGCTGAACAAGTCAAACTTCTGGCGACAGACGACTTTCATGGCGTCGATACATGCCGGATAGATGCTGCTGGGCTCTCTCAGAATCGGATCCTGCAGTACTTCGCGGCATTTCCGATAGAAGGCGCTTTTCATATCCGCGGAGATGTTGATTTTGCAAATGCCCAACTCTACCGCCTGCGCGATCTCGGCATCGGGATTGCCGGATCCGCCGTGCAAAACCAGCGGAATCTCAACAATTTCATTGATTTCCCGCAAGAGATCCAGGCGTATCTCCGGCTTCATATCTTTGGGATAGAGGCCGTGCGATGTGCCGATCGCGACCGCCAGCGTGTCAACGCCGGTGGCGTCGACAAATTTTTTGACCTCGGCTGGATTGACAAAAACAACTTCGTCGGCGCCGGCCTCCGCTTCTTCGTCAAGTTCGCCGATCGTGCCCAGCTCGCCTTCGACCGATACATCGACGGCTTGGGCCAGGGCGACGACTTCGCGACAAGCGGCGATATTCTGCTCCAACGGGGATTCCGAGGCGTCAATCATCACGGATGTGAAGCCGGCGCGGATGGCGCCCATCACCTGCGTCACGGATGCGCCGTGATCGAGATGAATGACAACCGGCACCGGGGCGCGTATCGCCTCTTCCAGCGCGAATTTGACGAAGGCGGCGCCCACGAAGGCCAATTCATCCGGGTGGATGGCGATGATGACCGGCGCGTCGGCTTCCACCGCCGCTTGTATTGCGCCTGTCAGCAGCATGCTGCTGCTGATATTGAAGGCGGGCACGGCAAAGCGATTCGCTCGCGCCACCGCCAGGAGGTCTCTCATGTTCAGTAACATATTCCCAACTTCATTCGGTTGACTGTGGATAAATGGGGATTGGCGACATCAGCCTTTGACGGAACCCGCTGACATGCCGGCGATGAAATAACGCTGAAACAGCAGGAAGAGTACCAGCACGGGCAGGGAACCTAAAACGCTCAATGCCAACATCTGGTTCCATTCAAAAGAATGCTGCCCCATCAGCAAGTGTATGCCAATCGGCACCGTGCGCATATCGTTGGTTCGTGTCAAGGTGAGCGCAAAGAGGAACTCGTTCCAGGCCAGCATGAATGTATAGACGCCGACAGCGACAATGCCGGGCAATGATATTGGCACCAGGATGCGCCAGAGCGTCACAAAACTGCCGCCGCCGTCGATCATCACCGCCTCGTCCAGGTCGCGCGGCAGCGTGTTGAAATAACCGGTCATCATGATGATTGCGTATGACAGCGTGAAGACCATATAGGTCAGCACCAGCGCCGCATAAGAGTTGTAAATCCCTAGCCAGACGATGAGGCCGAAATATGGAATCATCAGCGTGATTGGCGGCACCGACTGCACGCCGATGATGATGAGATTCAGTATCTTCTTGAAGCGAAAATCGTAGCGGCTGAAGCTGTATCCAGCCAGGATGCTGGTGACCACTGTGCAAATGGTGACAAGGATCGCAACAAGGTAGCTGTTGAAGAAGAAACGCAAACGCTGCGGATCGCCCAATACCGCCCGGTAGGCGTCAAAGGAAAAGGAGTAGTCGATGAGAGCCGGCGGATAGGCAAAGATCTCGAGATTGGACTTGAAAGAAGATGCGACCATCCAAACCACAGGCAAACCGGCAAAACAGGCGCCGAGGATCAGCGCGATCCAAATCAATATCTTTCTGACAAGAATCTGCCTGCGGCTGCCAATCATTTTATACTTTCAAACCTCGCTCAGGCCTTGGCCAAGTCGATACAGGCAGCGGCAAAACTACAAACCAGGCGCTCATTCGTCGGCCATCCTCTGACTGCGTACGTAGAATATCGCCACTACCGTGCAAATCGCCAGGATCACCATCGCAATTGTGGATGCGATGGAATACTCGTGCGAACTGAAAGCCGCTTTGTATGTGTATGTGCTTAAGACCTCGGTGGAGCGCAAAGGGCCGCCGCCCGTGGTCATCCAAATCAATGTGAACTGATGAATGGTCCAAATGAAATCGAGCAGCGCCAGGCTGATGATGATGGGCCGCAGCTGCGGCAGCGTGATATGCAAGAAGAGTTGCCAGGCATTGCCGCCATCGACCCGCCCGGATTCGTACAAGTCTTCGGGGATCCCTTGCAAGCCCGCCAGGAAACTCACCAGGTAAAAGGGATAACCAGCCCAGATGTTGATGAAGGTCACCGCATTTAGAGCCAGCTTTCGGTCGGAGAGCCACTCCATAAGTTCGGGAACCAGCCCGAGTTCCAGGAGCACAAAGTTGACGACTCCGTGCGGGTTCAGCAGCAGACGCCACAATATAGCGATAATCGAAGCAGTGAAGACCCAGGGCAGGATGTAAATGACGCGGAATATCGCCTTGACATTGTCGCCGAGCAGGCGCGAATTCAAAAGCAGCGCGAATGACAAGCCAATGACAAAGTGAACGGCGACGCTGACAAGCGCGAAATACAAGGTGTTGCTCAGCGCGCCGCGGAACTTCCGGTTCGTCAATACTTCTTCGTAATTTTCCAGACCCACGAATTGAGGCGGGTTGGGATTGACGATGACATTATCGACCAGGGAATAGAGGAAAACCGTCAAGATCGGCACAACCGTCAAGGCCGCCAGCAATAGCAGCGTCGGCGAGAGATAAGCGTAAGGCAGGAATCTGCGCTTCCGCTGCTCCCAGGCGATATTCGTGGGTTCAGAGATTTTGCGCGCCTGTGCCATTCTTATAGAAACTCCATAGGTCACGCTATTCCGCTGCCCCTCCCCCACAAGAAGGAAGGGGCAGATTGTGCTTAAAGCCCCTCCCACTATATTGGGGAGGAGCGTTGGCTAGGGGGCCTCTACTCGAAAATGGATTCCCACTCCTCCTGCGCGATTTCCAGGAACTCTTCCAAGTCGATTTCACCTTCCAGATAGAATTGGAAGGGTTCGTCGAATTGACGCATCAACTCTTCCGCCGCCGGCAGCCCGGTGAATTCATTCGCCAGATAGCCTTCCTGGAAGATTTCAAAGGCGGTCATGAAGAGTTGGTCGGTCTGGATGAAGTCCGGCGTCGCATTGACATTGCCCGGGAAGGCATTCGCAATCGACGTCAGCTTCGTGTTGCCTTCGACGCTGGTCAGGTAATCGATCAGCTTCCAGGCCTCGGCTTTGTGTTCAGTATTTGAACTGATGCCTATACCCCAGGAAGCGTAGGGCAAGCCGCGCGGACCGTCGTAGCCCTCGGCCGCCGGCAGCGCCGTGATGTCGAAGTTCAAGTCCGGGTTGCGTTCGCGGATCAGCGTGAAGTGCGCCAGGGTGTTGATGATCATGGCGACGCGCTCGTTCACGAATTCTTCGACCTTTTCGTTTTCCTTCATGGCGAATGCGCCAGGCGCGACCACGCCGGCGTCATGCAGGCTCTTGATGTAAGCCATTGTGTCGGCGAGCATCTCGTTTCCGACCAGATTCGGCTGCCCCATGTCATCGAGCATGCTGCCGCCGGTTGCCCAGAGCCAGGACATCGTGTCGTTCTGGATGCCGTTGGGCTGTTCCAGCGAAAGCGGCTGCGCCCAGCCATAGACGTTGTTGTCGGGATCGGTCAGCGCTTCGGCGGCGGCGGCGAATTCGGCGCGCGTCGATGGCGGATCGATTCCGGCGGCTGCCAGCATGTCAAGGTTGACAAATACCGGGTAAATGAAGTTGGCGATGGGGATCATATAGGTCTCCCCGGCCAACTGAATCTGGGCCGCCAACTCGCTGTCGTCGTACATTGCGTCGGACATCGCTTGAGTCAGACTATGCAAGGCGCCCTGCTTCCACAAGACGTTGACCCAGGCGCCATCCAAGCCGACAACATCGGCCATCGTGCCGGTCGCCGCGCTGGCGATGATCTGATCCTTTGTGGTCAGGTAGGGTCCGCTGATCGTCTCAACCCGAATGCCCGGATTGGCCGCTTCAAAATCGTCCAGGATCGCGCGGAAAGAGCCCTCGGGCAGTTCCGGCTCCCACCACTGCTGGAATTCCAGAACGACATCTTGCGCCATGCTGACACCGGTCAGCAGCAGCAACACAACCATTAAAGCAAGGACATATTTCTTCATCGCTTCTTCTCTCCTTTTGGCCAGAGCTTATGAAATACGATTCCTCACGAGGCGCGTCATGCCTCGCTTCAAGCTGGAGTTCCTGCTATATGGCTGTCCTTTCTCCCGGATGCACGGTCTCTTCCCGATGATCGGCTGAAATGCTTTGTGGCCATTCCCCCGCCAAAACGGCCAGCCCTCTGGCCGGGCTGACGACGGCGCCTACTGCCCGTCTCGCAACGATGCCTAAACCGGTTTCCGCTCCTTGAAGCTGCGCGCCGCAGATAATCCCGAATATCCTCAAGTCGATTTGTTAGACATTTCGTCTCTTGCTCAGGATTTGAGCATATCGACGCGGCATTGTCAAATTATTCTGTCGGGCGGACCGCTGCCCGGGACGAATCAGGGCAGCCGCAGCATGACTTTATCCCCGCGCTGCACATCCAGTCGGGCGGCGGCATCGTCTTGATTGGCGCCGATCTCCAGAAATCCATTGCTGTCGATCTGCGCCATAATTGTCCCGGCCGACACTTCATGGTAAGCGTGTGATATCCCGTGTACTGTGTGGCTGTGGATGGTGATATGTCCATTCATAGCGTCCAGTTCCAGCGTCGGAATGCGGTCGCTCCACATCGGCGCCAGCGTAAGCGCAGTATCGCTCTTCCAGCTGAAGGCGCCGATGCTTGTAATGATATTGCCGAAGTGATCGATATGCATAACCTCGCCGATGAGGCGCTGCCGCGCGTAGCTGAGTTGCGGCAGCGGGAAGGTAACGATGTTTTCGAGCGCGCCGCCCATTGAAGCGAACACTTTGGGCCGCCTGGCCAGGTGCGCCGCAACCGGCGCGAAGATATCGCGGCCATGGAATGTATGGCTGATCGTCTGCGCCTGAAAGGCCTGGTTCTCCAATTTCACCGCCCGGTAATCGGAACCCAGGTGCGCCAGGGCGTAGGTCAGTATGCCATTGTCCGGCGCTACAAAACGGTATTGCGCGCTTTCCACCGCGATTGCCAGGCGGCGGCTGCCCACGCCGGGATCCACCACAGCGCAGAAGGTCGTCCCGGTCGGAAAATAATGATAGCTGTTCAAAAGGGCGAAAGCCGCTTCTTGCACATTCTGCGCTTCAATGGCATGCGTGATGTCGACGATTTGCGCTTGGGGACAGATATTCAGCATGAGGGCTTTCATGCTGCCCACATATATATCTTCGCTGCCGAAGTCCGTCAACAAGGCGATTATCTGAGACATCATGTACCCTGACTGAATGCGCGTCCCGTAAACTGATTGTAGCGCAGCATTCGATAAAACCAATGATGCCAGGATGCGCGATGCGCGATTCAGGCGCAAATACTACAATGGAAACGGGAAGGAGTTGCCATGCAGGCCATCCGTCAGCGGCTTGAACTACAAGAAGCAGAATGCCTTGCGCCCTACGCGCTGCTGAGCGGTCAGTCTCGCGGGCGACTGCATCACGAGGGTGAGCCGCGCTATCGCACCGCCTTTCAGCGCGATCGCGATCGCATTGTGCATTCCGCCGCCTTTCGCCTGCTCGAATACAAGACGCAGGTTTTCGTCAACGACGTCGGCGACTACTACCGGACGCGCCTCACCCATACGCTCGAGGTGGCGCAAATCGGGCGGACGCTGGCGCGGGCGCTGGGCGCCAATGAAGATCTGGTTGAAGCGATCTGTTTGGCGCATGACCTGGGACATCCGCCCTTTGGGCATGCGGGCGAGGCCGCTCTCAATGATCTAATGGCCGATCATGGCGGCTTCAATCACAACCATCAGAGCTATCGCGTTGTCACCAGGCTCGAACAGCGCTATCCCAGGTGGCCGGGCTTGAACTTGACATTCGAAACCCTAGAGGGCATTGCCAGGCATGAAACCAGCTATGACCGCAGCGAGTTCGCCGAGCTATCGCCGGAGACCGGCGCCAGCGTCGAAGCGCAAATTGCCAATATCGCCGATGAACTGGCCTATAACGCGCATGACCTGGATGACGGCTTGCAAGCTGGATTGTTTCAATTGGATCAAGTGGCGGAGCTGGCCTTGTGGCAGCGGATTGTCGAACGCCTGAACTGGAAAGGCGCTTCGCTCGACGATGTCACGCGGCATCACATTATTCGCGAGTTGATTGGCCAGCTAGTCGATGATGTCCTGGAGGAATCGCTCAAAATTATTGCTGAGCTGCAGCCGGGCGATCCGCTCGCGGCGCAGCATCTGCTCGAGCCGGTCCTGCGCCACAGCCCCGGGCAACAAGCGCTCAATGACGAATTGAAAGACTTTCTGCTGCTGCAAATGTATCGTCATTTTCGCGTCGTGCGCATGCAAACGCGCGCCGAACGCTTTGTTGAGGCGCTCTTTTCCAGCTATATGAAAGAGCCGCGCCAATTGCCTGACAGCTATCGCCTCAAGCTGGAAGAGGAGCCGCCGCACCGGGTTGTGGCCGATTACATCGCAAGCCTGACCGACCGCAGCGCCCTGGGCGAATACCAGCAGCTCTTTGATCCGATTACGAGACTTTGAATGAGGTTGCTTAATGCCGGGTGAAACTTTACTGAACCAGCGTTATGAACTCGTCGCCCAACAAGGTTCGGGCGGCATGTCCGTCATTTATCGCGCGCTCGACCGAATGTTGGGGCGCATGGTCGCTATCAAGATTCTGCGGCCCAACTTAACCAAAGACCCAGCCTTCGTCGAAAAATTCCAGCAGGAGGCGCGCAGCGTCGCCATGATGTCGCACCCCAATATTGTCACGGTGCACGATGTCGGCAGCGACGGCGCCACCCATTATATTGTGATGGAGATGATCGAGGGCGACGATCTGAAAAAATTGATCAAGGCGCAGGGCGCCCTGCCCTTTGAAAAAGCGCTGGAGTACGGCCTGCAAATCTGCGCTGGGCTCGGTTTCGCCCATCGCTCGCAATTGGTCCACGCGGATGTTAAGCCGCAGAATATCTTGATCAACCGGGAAAATGTGCTCAAGGTTACGGACTTCGGCATCGCCCAAGCCTATACCGATACCATGCCTCAGACTCGCAGCGAAGTCGTCTGGGGCAGCCCGCATTATTTTGCGCCGGAGCAAGCGCGCGGCGAGAAGCCTTCGCCCGCCTCCGATGTTTATTCGATCGGCATTGTGCTTTTTGAAATGTTCACCGGCCGCCTGCCCTATGTCGGCAGCTCCCAGCGCGAGCTGGCGCTGGCGCATATACAGGCGGAAATCCCCCGTGTGAAGACCTTCATGCCGGATTTGCCCGACGACCTGTCCAACGTGATCGTCAAGGTCATGAGCAAACGGCCAAACGACCGCTATCGGCACGCCGATCAACTGGGGCATATTCTGCAGCAGATTCGCGAGCGAGGCAGAAGCGCCAGCCAGTCGACCGCGGCCGGGCGCATGGCGCCGCCAACGGTAGTCGGCCAGCAATCCGCCCGCGCGCCTTCTCAATCGCTGCCGCCACAGGCGCCTGGTTATGCCGCCCCGCCAGCGCAAGCCGCTGCCGCGCCGATGCCGCTTGCGCCCCGCCGGGCGGCGCCCTACGCGCGCGCCAATCCGCAGGCCCTTGGCGCGCAACCAACGGCGCAACCGCATCAGAACCAGGCGGTGCCGCTACCTGGCCCGCCCAGCCCCGTCTTCAATCCCGATGGCACAATCAATGTCGACGCCACCGGCGGTTATACCGGTCCCTTCCTGCCGCAACGGCGGGCAAAACCGGAAGGCGCGGATATCGTCACCATCGTGCTCGTTATCCTGGCTTTTTTGGCTGTCGCCGGCTTGGCGCCGCTTTACCTCTTGGGGGTGTTTCCGCTGATCTAGCGCTTATGCGCGCCGGAACTCTTCCGCCAGTTCTGCGCTGCTCAGATGAATGAATATCTTCCGTCCACTGGGCGCCGCCAGCGGATCCGCGCAATACTCCAGCTTGGCGATTAGCGCCCGCATCTCATCTTCCGCCAAGACCTGGCCGCGGCTCAGGGCGCCGGCGGCGGCAAGTGCGGAAAGAGCCGCGCCCTCGTCAGCGCCCGTTTGACGCAGCTGCTTGAGCAGCGGCGGCAGCAAATCCGCGGATGTTCTGCGCGCGATGCAAGCCGGCAACGATCGAATCAGGAAGGTGCTGGGCCCAAATGACTCAATCTCAAAGCCGAGCTTTGCCAGCAGCGGCGCATTATTTTCCAGGCGCTCAACATCCGGCGGATCAAGCGCGATGGTTTGGCCTTCGTCCAGCGCTTTCAGCCGCAGACCGCCCGCCTTCAATTCTTCCATTAACTCTTCATAAAGCACGCGTTCATGCGCCGCGTTTTGGTCCACCAGGTACACGCCGGCCGGGGCCTCGGCAACGATGTAGGCCGCCCCGACCTGGCCGACCAGTCGCAGAACGGGCAAGGTCCGCGGTTTCGCCGGCAACTCCGCCACTTCGGGGATATACTGGCCGGCCGGATTATCCAGCAGGTCGCTGCCTTCAAAACGCCGCCAATCCGGAAGCGGCCGCCGGTACTCAAGGTATTGCTCGCTGAACCCGCTGTCGGACCAGATGTCCGCGGCCGGCAGCTTGTCCCCGCATTCGACCAGCGCCTCGCGCACGGCCCGCTGTACCGCGAGAAATATCGCGCTGGAGTCGCGGAAGCGCACTTCGGCTTTGGTCGGGTGCACATTGACATCGACGAAATCAGCCGGAGTCGTGATTAGCAGCACCGCGAACGGATAGGCGCCCGACTTCAGCAGGCCATCATAGGCCTGTGTGATCGCGCGGCTGAGCGCGCTGTCTTGCACCGCCCGCCCATTGACGAAAAGGATGATGCGGTCGCGGCTGGCGCGGCTGATCGCCGGCAAAGATACAAATCCCGAAACCTGAATTTTCGGACGGCCCAATCGGGAATGCTCAAGACAATCAACCGCCACCATGCTCTTGAAGGCCTTCAGGCCCATGGCCCGGGACACAACATCGGCCAGATCGCCATTTCCCGACGAGCGAAAACGTTCGCGGCCGTCCTGCTTGAGCACAAAGGCGATGCCGGGATAGGCCATCGCGTATCGGGCCGTCACCCAGTGGATATGCCGCTTTTCCGTGACATCGCTCTTGAGAAACTTGAGCCGCGCCGGCGTGTTGAAGAAAAGGTTTTCAACGGCGACAACCGTGCCGGCCGGCGCGCCTATGCGCTCTTGATGGCGCAAGGCGCCGGCATCGAGATTCAGCCTAGTGCCCGCGCTCCCGTCGCGCTGGCGCGTGATGATCGTCGCCTGGCTTACGGCCGCGATGCTCGCCAGCGCTTCACCGCGGAAGCCCAACGTGGTCAAGGCTTCCAGGTCCTCCACTTTGCGCAGCTTGCTGGTGGCGTGGCGCCGGAAGGCGAGATTAATCTCTTCGTCGGGAATGCCCGCGCCATTGTCGCTGACGCGCAGCAATTGCCGTCCGCCTCCGGCGACCTCGACATGTATGGAGGACGCCCCGGCGTCGATGGCATTCTCTATGAGTTCTTTGGCGACCGACGCCGGACGCTCGACCGCTTCGCCCGCCGCTATGCGCGCGACAATTTCCTCCGGCAATACATGAATCGCCATCTGCGCTCCGAATCATTGGCGAATGCCTGTAGTTGCCCGAGTATATCAAAAGCCCTGGCCCATGCTGGGGTGTAAGGGTAATGTATCCATTTCGATTGAAATAGTCTGGTAGGGGCGATCCGCAGGGCAATCGCATCAAATTTAAATTGCGCCGATAAATGACATTTCCCCTCAAATTATGTAATCCGTAGGGGCGTTTCGCTGAAACGCCCGCAATTTGCAGGCCATTTTCAACGGGCGTCTCACGAGACGCCCCTACACTTTCGCAATTTTCGTAGCGAACCGCTCATTATAATTTTGATGCGATTGCCCTGTGGGCGATCCGGCCGATCGCCCGAAGGGTACGAACAGAATCGAAATTGGGCGACTCGCCGAGTCGCCCCTACCAAATCGTCGGTATTTTAAGAAACTCAACCGACTCTGATACGCTAGCGGTGTAAGAGAATCGTCTTGATTGAGTCGCCAGCGACTGTTACAATGCCATTATATCGATTGCCACCCTAGCTCAATTGGCAGAGCGATCGCTTCGTAAGCGATAGGTTATGGGTTCAAGTCCCATGGGTGGCTCATCCGGCGCCAGCCGCGTCCGGTGTGCAAATTCCAGATGAATACTCAATAACTGTGAACGGGAAGAGTAGGCAGGCCGCTTCACAACAGGGACTGCGGGCCAGAGACTGAAAGCCCGCTTGTGAATCACCGCCGAATGTCGCCCGGGAGTTGCCCGAAAGAACACCGCCGTCAGTAGAATCGGGCCGGTTAACGCCCGTCATCGCGTCTTGAGCGCAGCGGATGCCAATCCGCTGAAACAAGGTGGTACCGCGGAAGAATGCCTTTCGTCCTTGTGTGGGGACGGAAGGCTTTTTATTTGGGCGAGTGGAGGGTACGGTCATGAAAGCGATTGCGGAAAAGGACATGCCGCGGAATTTCAATTTCGCTGAGGCGGAGCCGCGCATTTACAACTGGTGGGAGGAAAACGGCTGGTTCAAGCCGGAGGCGGCCGACGCAGAAGCCGAGCCCTACGTCATCAGTATGCCTCCGCCAAATGTCACCGGCAGCCTTCACATCGGTCACGCCCTGTTCACCGCCCTGGAAGACTTGATGATTCGTTATGAGCGTATGCGCGGTCGAGCGGCGCTCTGGGTGCCTGGCACCGACCACGCCGGCATCGCCACGCAGCTTCAGGTCGAAAAGATGCTGAACGATGAGGGCAGCAGCCGCGAAGAAGTCGGTTACGAGGAGTTTCTAAGCCGCACCTGGCAATGGAAGGAAGAGCAAGGCGGAACAATCATCCGGCAATTGCGGCGGCTTGGCGCCAGTTGTGACTGGGATCGCGAGCGCTTCACGCTGGACGATGGTTTGTCGAACGCCGTCCGCCAAGCATTTGTCACGCTCTGGGAGCAGGGTTTGATCTATCGCGGCCCGCGTCTCGTGAATTGGAGCCCGGGCTTGCAGACGGCCGTCTCCGACCTCGAAGTTGAAACGAGTGAAGAGGAAGTCACGCTCTATTACTTCAAGTATCCGGTGGAAGGCGGCGAATTCCTGCCTGTCGCCACCACGCGCCCCGAGACGATCCTTGGCGATACGGCTGTGGCCGTGCATCCCGACGATGAGCGTTACCGGCGCCTGGCGGGCAAGCGCGCCTACGTGCCGATCCTGGGCCGCGAGATCCCCATCATCGCCGACGACTATGTCGACATGGAGTTTGGCGCCGGCGCCCTGAAAGTGACGCCCGGCCACGACTTCAGCGACTATGAGCTGGCGGCCAGGCATAATCTGGCTCTGGTCAACATTCTGAACAAAGACGCCAGTATGAATGCGCGCGCCGGCAAATATGTCGGCCTGGATCGTTACGAATGCCGCCGGCGGCTTTGGGACGATATGGCCGCCGAGGGCTTGACGATCAAGACCGAGCCTTACCTTACGCGCATTCCGCGCAGCCAGCGCGGTGGCGAAGTCGTCGAGCCTATGATGAGCGCGCAATGGTTCGTTCGCATTCAGCCGCTGGCGGATAAAGCGATCGCCGCCGTTCGCGACGGGCGCATCAAGATCGTGCCCGAGCGTTTCGAAAAGGTCTATTTTCATTGGCTGGAGAATATTCAGGACTGGTGCATCAGCCGACAGCTCTGGTGGGGGCATCGCATTCCCGCCTGGTATCGCGAGAAAGACGGCGACCCGCAAGGCGAAATCCATGTCGGTCTCTCCGCGCCCGCCGGCCCCGGCTGGGTGATGGAACAAGATGTGCTCGATACCTGGTTCAGCAGTGGTCTCTGGCCCTTCAGCACACTGGGCTGGCCCGAGGAGACGGCAGATCTTGACCGCTTTTACCCGACACAGATGATGGAAACTGGCCACGACATTCTTTTCTTCTGGGTGGCGCGCATGATCATGATGGGTTTGTGGTTCACAGACAGTCCCCCATTCCACACCGTGTATCTGCATGGACTGGTGCGCGCGGAAGGCGGGGTGAAATTCAGCAAGACGCTTGGCAATGCGATCGACCCGCTGACCGTCGTGGATGAGCTCGGCGCCGATCCGCTGCGCTTCACGCTGATCACCAGCGGCACGCCCGGCAACGACTGCCACCTTGACGAAACGCGCCTGGACCACAGTTTCCGCTTCATCAACAAAATCTGGCAGATGACATCCTTCATCAATATGAATCTGGATGGCGCGCTGGAATTGGGTTTGCCGCCGTCTTCCGAGCTTGACCTGCCCTCGCGCTGGATCTTGAGCCGGCTGCACCGCCTGGTCAAAAACACGCAATACCTCTTTGACATCTATCAGTATGGCGAGGCCGGCAACCAGATACTGGCCTTCATGTGGGACGAGTTCGCGCCCTTCTATCTGGAGATCAGCAAAGAGGCTTTGTATCACGGCTCGGATGCGCAGAAGGACGCCGCGCGCCGCGTCCTCGTGCGCGTTCAAGACACTTGCCTGCGCTTGCTTCACCCGTTTATGCCCTTCATGACCGAAGAAACCTGGCGTTACCTGCCGCACACGGGGGATGCCCTCATCCTGGCGGATTGGCCGGCCGCGGATGAAAGCTTGATCGATGATGAAGTTGAGGCGCGTATGAGCGCTTTCCTGGAGGTCGTGCGGGAGGTTCGCAATATCCGCAGCGAATTCAAAGTGGATCCCGGCAAACGGATTGCGGCGGTAGCCAAAGGGGGGCCAGCCGCCGAATTGGCGCGCAACGGACAGATCCTGAAGCGGCTCTGCAATGTGGAGGCGCTCACGCTGATGCCCGATGATGCCGATGAGCCGGCAAATGCGGCCGGCATCGTGGTGGGCGACTTGTCGGTTTATCTACCTCTGGAAGGCATGTTGGATATCGCCGCCGAGTGCCAGCGCCTGCGCGAGGAATCCGCCAAGGTGGGGGGCCAGCTCGCGCGGACGCAAAAGATGCTGGACAACGAGAATTTCGTGCAGCGGGCGCGGGCCGATGTCGTTCAAAGAGAGCGCGACCGGCTCCTGGAGCTTGAGAGCGCCGCCGCGCAGATCAAGGACCGGCTTGCAAGCCTATGTGACTGAACGGCAGGGATGAGCATCACTTCCCCCGCTTAGCCTATGGAGGCCGGCGATCGGCGGGACGGTCCCGGCGCATTCGTTATAATGTGATTGAGGCCCTTCCGGTTCTAGAGGACTTCGATTGAGCGACGCTTACAAACTCTGTCCGATCTGCGACGCGCAGAATCATCGCAATGCGATTCTCTGCGGCGCCTGTGGCGCTACCATAGTCGATGTCACAGCGCAGGCGCCCGCGGAACGGAACGAGACGCCCGCCTTCGCCTACGATTATCGCCTTGGCGAGACCGATCTGGCGGAGGAATCGCTCGGGCGTCGCGGTCGCTTTCTCAGTTTCTTGCTTCTGCTGCTTGTCATTGCCGGCGCCGGCGCTGCGGCTGCGGCGACACTCGTTCCTCGGCTTTTTCCGATGGAGACGGGCCCGCAAGCGCCGGCCGCGACCCGGGAGGTCATGCCTGTCTTCGGGCCCTCAGTAACGCCGGGCCCGCCCAGCCCGACCTATACCATCAGCCCGGCGCCGTCTCTGCCGCCGACCGAAACTCCAACTGCCGCGCCTTGCGTCCAGCAGGTGGCGGCGGGCGATTCGCTGATCGCAATTGTATCGCGCTGCGGACACAGGAATCTCGATATCCTGCCGACGGTGATGGCGCGCAACGGCATCACAGACGAAACGCGAATACAGATCGGCCAGCAGATTGTCGTGCCGCGGCCGACGCCAACGCATAATTCAGCCGCGACCGCGGTTCTGCATTTGGCGACGCCGGCCGCCGCCGAAGAGGAAACGGCGACGGACGGTTTGGCGCTGCTGGCTTTTGATCCCTTCGCCCCTACCTTGACGCCCACTCTCCTTCCCGGCCTGATGTGGCATGTCGTGGAAGCCGGAGAGAATATGATCGTTATCGCCCTTCAATACGAAACAGACGCCAAGACACTAGCTGACCTGAACCCGGAAATCGAATTTGCTCTCTGCGAATTCGGCCAGACCTATGGCGGGCCGGATTGCACCGTGCAATTGCGGGAGAATCAGCAGGTTCGCGTGCCGGCGCCGACGCCAACCGTTACGCCCGTTCCAACTGCTTCCGGCAGTGAAACGGCGTTGCCGCTTCCAACCGCCACCTTCAATGCGCCGGTCTCCCAGAGCCCGGCCGACAACGCCTTCTTCGCCCCGCTCGAACAGGTTACCCTGCGCTGGATCGGCACCGGGCGCTTGACGGACGATCATATTTATCGCGTAAGCCTGCTAAACTCGGACACATTGGATCAGTACGAAGCGGACACGCGCGAGTTGTTTTTCATCATTCCGGCCAATTGGCAATCGACCGAGCCGGGCAGTCAAAACTATGTCTGGCGGATCAGCGTGGTCAATGCGGCCACGGGCGAAGCCAGCTACGAGACCGAAGACCGGCGTTTTGTATGGCAGGGCTCGGGATGATCGGCATGGCGACGAAAATTTGCCGAGATCTGCTGCCCGCGCTCTTGATCCTGTTGGCCGCCGGCTGCAACATTGGCCGTCCGGCGGCAACGCCATCTCCGACTGCCGATTGGAAGCGGCTCGCCACCAGCGAACCCATAATGGCGACCGAGCTCCCGCAGTCATCGCCGACAGCGCCAGCGGCGTCGCCTGCGGTCCAGGTCGCGACCGTGGCCCCGAGCGCAACCGAGCCGCCGCCCGCGCCATCCGCTTCGCCAACTGCAACGTCGATTTACATGGAGTACGTTGTACAAGAAGACGAAACGCTCTTCTACATCCTGCAACTGCCTCAGCACGGTTACGGCTACGAGCCGGCCGTCGCCGCTACCGTTGTCGCGCTGAATGAAAACATCCCCAACGCTGATTCTCTGCGCGGCGGCATCTCTATATTGATTCCCCGCCCGACCGCCACATTCACGAAAGTGGGGATTGAAGCCACGCAAGAACTCCTGGCGACGATCGGCGCGGATGACACCTCGGGCGCGGTCTTGCCGAGCGGCGCGGTCGTCGGCTGTCACGATGTCCTGGCCGGCGATTCCATGGTGTCTATCGCCGTGCAATACCGCATCACGCTGGAAATCCTCAGCGACTTGAATCGCGATGTCAACTGGTCTGGCTGTAATTTCACACAGCCGAGCGGCGGGCCGGAATGCAGGCCGAACTTAAAAATCGGTCAATGCATCCGCGTGCCGGCGCCGACGCCACCGCCCACCAGTTTTCCAACGCCAAGCGGCGCGGAGACAGCGACGCCAACCGCCACCAAACTGGCGCCCAGGCTGCTCTATCCGCCGGACGGCGCGATTCTTCCGCCAGAGCCTTTGACGCTGCTATGGGTTGGCCTAAGCGGAATGAGCGCTGATGATGAATACTTGGTTGAGCTTGTCGACCAGACGACGAATCAATCTTTGCGGCAGGTGACCAGAGCCAATTCTTACGGCGTTCCGCATACCTTCATTCCCAACGACGGACAAATCCACACCTTGCAATGGCGGGTGATCGTCGCGCGGCAATTCGAGAACGGCGTATACCAATATGTCGGGGGCGAAGGCGATTGGCCGACGTTTCAGTGGCGCAGCGCTTGAATATCGCGTTTCCGTCCGGCTTTTTCTTATGCCGCATCAAGTGTCTTGGGCACAGCCGCAAAGGAGCTGAACGCGGGACGCAGTTCCTCCGCGGCATCAACCAGGCTGAAGAAACAAGCCTCCTCGTCCCCTGCCGAGCAGCCATTCAGGTTGTGGAGGATCATCGCGGCCGGGTGGTTTTGGCTCTGCGCGGCACGGTAGGCTTGAGTCACATATAAGGCCTGCTCGGCTTGGCTCGTGTAGTTCAGCCATTCATAACCGCT
Source organism: Anaerolineae bacterium (assembly GCA_022826865.1). Classification (GTDB taxonomy): domain Bacteria; phylum Chloroflexota; class Anaerolineae; order Aggregatilineales; family Phototrophicaceae; genus UBA6055. The sequence continues at coordinate 109,317 of JAJDUC010000056.1, read as the reverse complement.
GGAGGGGATCGCCAGGTTTGTCCCTTCCCGCGTTCCCCAGCCGAACTGAGTCAAAAAGATCGGCATGTCGCTATGTCCGTTCGACCTCAGGATTTCTTGATAAAAGTCCAGCAAATCGAGGATGTATTGCATGAAGGACTCGTAGTGCGAATCAACCCCGGGCGGTTTGACGCAGCAGCGCATTAACGGCGGCACGGCCGAAGCGCTGAAGATCGCGCCAATGCCATCGCTGAATTCCGCCGCTCCCCGCCGCAGCATTTCACTGAGAAAGGCGCCGGTTTCGATCGAATTGTAATGGTCGGAAAAACCCACCGGCGCCAAGCCGCCGCTAATCACAAGCGCTTGCGGGTCATGCGCTTTAATCGTGTCATAGGCGACCTTGAGCAAACTCACATAGTATTCCGCGCCCAGCTGAATCTCGTCCGGTATTCCGTATTCGCCGTCCGCCGTTTTTTCCGGCGCCCGATGGTAGACGGGCGACAGCCAGAATCTAAGAAGATTGGGCGATTTCCAGATTTCATAGGCATCAACCAGCCCGGCGTAACGCGTGACGAGATTGGCGAGGAAAGAGCCCAGGCGCTTCAGGTCTTCCGGCGGCCCGCTGTAATCGCGCATTTGGCTGTTGAGCTTTTCAATATGCCTCGCCCGACTCCAATCCGGCGCCGCATAGATATTCAGCATGATGTTGACATTTGCCCGGTCCATGGCCGCGACCATCGCGTCAAGCGACTCAAACTGAAAGACGCCTTCTTCTCTCTCGATATCGGCCCAAGGCACATCAATCTTGACCCAGTTCACGCCCAGCTTGCTGACGAGCGCGGCGAGATCGCCGGCTCGGTCCGCCTCTTGATAAACTTGAATCCCGAAGCCAAAGCCGGCTCTCACGGCCGTCGGCGCTGGCTTTGGCACAACGATCGCTTGCTCTGGCAAAATGAGACTGGGGTCGGCGATGCCGTTGAGGGAGCGCAAATAATCAACGCTGGTATTATGCGCTTCAGCGATTTTCGCCAGCGTATCTCCCGTCTCTACAACATAGACATCAAGTGTTTCCTTCTCCAGGATCGGCAACAATATTGCCTGCCCAATCCGTAAGCTGCGCGCATCCGCCAGCTTGTTCAGCACTTGGAGCGCGACGATGCTGACATTGGCGCGCTTTGAAATGCTGTGAAGGGAATCGCCAGTCTGTACGATATAGCGTTCGAAAATGGTCTCATCGAGTTTTGGCACGAGGATTCTGTGGCCAGCAATCAAGTCCGTCCCAACTTCTATGCCGTTCAGGGCGCCCAGATGCGCCGTAGTCGTAAGATAAAGACGCGAAATGTGAAACAGCGATTCGCCGGCTTCCACCACATGAACAGCATATTTCGTCTCATCGACGGCCGGGACCAATATCCGCTGCCCAACTTCTATTGCGGACGCACCCCCCAGCCCGTTGAGCGCGATCAAATCTTCCGCCGTCGTCGCATAGCGTTTCGCAATGCTGTATAGCGTTTCTCCATCCGCGATCACATGCGTTTGGTAATCCTCGGCATCGACCTTGGGAATGAGAAGGCTTTGGCCGGCCGTCAAGGCTGCTTCATCGGCGATGCCGTTGAGCGACATAAGCAGCGATAAGGCTGAGTCGAACTCGTTCGCGATGCTGAACAGTGTATCGCCGGCGCGAACCTCGTAAGCCACCAGGGCTGATTCATCAATTCGCGGCACGAGAATCCGCTGGCCCGCTTCGATGTGCCGGCCGTCGGCGATTTCGTTTAAGCCCTGCAGCACGCTCGCGGTACTGCCGAAGCGTTTGGAAATACTGTACAGGGTGTCGCCCGGCTGAACTTCGTAGAGCCTAAGATAATTGTCTTCATCGGTCGGTATCAGAATGGCCTGGCCCGCAAAAAGCTGAACATTCTCGCTCCAGTCATTCGCGCGTTTCAGCGCTTCGACCGCGATGTTAAACTGCCGGGCTATAGCAAACAGGGACTCGCCAGGCTGAACGATATAAGTCTTGGCGTCGGCTGGAGGTTCCACTGAAGTCGGGGCTTGGCCTTCAACCGAATTGCTTTCCTGTGCGGATGCCGTCGCTTGCAAAAAGGCTAATATCAACAGCGCCGTTAGCAAGTGTTTTCCAGCGCGCATGATCAACCCCTTAGACTCTCAGGACATCGGCCCGCTTTCGAGCCTACACCTGAGATTAATTTTTCGCCAATCAAATCCCAACTATCGCTTGAAACTGATGGCTCCCTGCGCCAGGCTGAAGTCGAATAGCCGATAAGAATCCGACCCGTCCGCGAGCGTGAGTCGGATTGCCGTTTCCGCTTCGTACCAGCCGATGTGGATGCGGTATTCGCCATCGACCAAGTCCTCCGCCGGCAGGTAATACACATCGCGGTAAACATCATCAACCGGCCAGCTCCTGGCATCCAAGCGTCCCGCTTGTGGAAGCGGGTCGTCCTGCGCCCACAATATACCCCCAGTCTGCGGATTCACGCCGCCATAAACATGCGCGAATGACTTCAATGGACCTTCCGCGCGCCCAAGCGGCCTCCAGTAAACCCACAGCAGCAATTCACCGCTGGGCAGCGTCTCGCTGGAGACTTCATAATCCACAAGCGCCACCAGGTCTCCAAAGCGCGCCAGCTCGCCCGCAGACCGATCGGCTACTGCCCAGGGCATATATTGTCGCGCCGGCAGCCCGAATACATCGGTATTCAAGACCTCTTGTCGATTGCTGCGCATCCAGTCCAGCACAACAGCCGCGTTGGGCCAGCCGGCCTGCGCGCTGGAAACCACGTAGACGCTGGCGGCGGATTCGCCGAGGCGCTCCAGCTCGGTGATGATTTCTTCCACCCGCTGCTCAGGATGCGCCGGCAAAGCGGTCTCGGGCGCCGCGCCCCGGTAATAATAAGCGAAGGCCGGATCGACCGACTGCTGAATGACGAGGTCTTGCGCGCTGACTCGCGCATTGAGAAAGTCGCCCAATTCATCCCAGGCCGGCGCCTTGCGGAAGCGGGGGTCGTTGAAATGGGAGTGAATCGCCATGACCGCCAGCCCAAACCAGGGAAGCAGCAAGAGCAATGCCAAGACGCCGGGGCTGGCTTTGATTCTGCTCTGCAAGCGGCCGGCCAGCTGCCGGCTGAACGTGGACAGAATCAAGATGAACGCTGGAACCGTGGCCAGGACATAACGCGGGTTAAAAACGTTGAGCCGTTGCGAAACCACACCCAGCAAAAGCAGCGGCAGCAAGGCGATTATGAATATGAATCGGAATTCCCGAGTCGACGCAGTCCAGGCGAGGCCCGCCGTTATCAGGCAGATCCCCAACAGGATCAGCCCGACGAGACCCGATTCAAACGGCATAGTCTCGCCCAGAAACAGCGCGGGCAAGAATCGCGTCACATAATCGGCTGCGGAAAAGGCTTGCAAGGTGCCGCCGTAGCTGCCGCCCAGAACCGGCCGCGCCTGCAAAAGCAGGAAGGCCAACAGCGCGAGCGAAGCGATGCCGGCTTGCAAACCGAGGAATCGTTTTAGAAATTGAAGATCTTTTCTGCGCGTCAGAATGGCGTTGGCGGCCAGAGCCAACATCATGAAAAGCTCCGTGTAAAAGAAGAGGGCCGCGGCTGTGGCTGCAAGCGCATAAAGACGCAGATCCTGTCGTCGGCCGCCGTCAATGACGCGCAGACCCATCCACAGTGATGTGACGCTGAGCCCAGCCCAGATGGCATAATTCCTGAAGTCCTGGCTATGCCAGATTTCAAAAGGGTGCAGGGCCCATATCAATCCGGCCAAAAAGCCGGCTATCAGCTTGCCGCTCAGCCGCCAGGCGAGCGCAAACATGCCGGCAATGCCGATGATATTGCCGAGGACGCTGAGGTAGCGCAGGGCGAAAACCGGCTCTATGCCCGATATCGCGAAGCGCCAGGATCTGAAAAACGCGTAAGTCAGCGGCGGATGCGGGTCCAGGGGCGCGATTTCGCCAAGGGATTGGCCCAAGGGCAAATCAGACCAATTCAAGGCGCTGAAAGCTTCGTCCCCGCGCAGCGGCACGGCCTGCAAATTGTGAATCCGCAGGATGTAACCAAGTAAAATGATCGCTATGAGCGGTATGAGCAGGCGCGACCGGGTCATGCTCGCTTAGACGGTCGCTTCTTCAAACTCTTCAATCTGCGCGTCGGTGAGCGGCATCAAACTGGCGTTCCTGGCGGCATCGCCGGTGTCAGCCATTTTTCGCTTGGCATCCCGCATAAAATCTTTGAGGTTTGGGCTCTTCTTGGGGTCGGCATAAAGCACGGGCAGTTCAGGCTCATCCTCAAACTCAACGATGGCCGAAGGGTCAATGAAGACGACCAGGGCCTGAACTGAGACATCATCGGCAACTTCATCAATTTCGCGCTGGATATGATCGCGGGCATAAGCCGCGTCCTGAAAGGGTTTGCCGACGCCATCGAAGCGAATCGCCGACAAGAGCTTGCTGACGATGTGGCGTTGGCTGCGGAATTTGCCGTCGCGAAAGGTGAAAGACTGATCGTGCCAGCGCGTCACGATTGCAAAGACCCCTTGCGGGCAAATCAAAACATGCCGCGCCGGAAAATGATAATAGTTGTAGAGGATGCTCTTGTTGCTCAAGCCCTTGAGACCATCGGCAATCGCGTTCTCCGGCCGGGGGACGCGGGCCCAGAGGTTGGTCATGCGCACGGAGATCACCGTCAAGACGAAGGCGATCGGCAGAATCGCCGACTGCGCAATCAGCGTCAGCGTCTCGGGCGCGCTGTTGGTGAAGAGCGACGCATTGATGACGAAGAAACCCAGAATCAGCGCGCCGAAAGTGCCGAAGAACAGGTAGTTGGTGATCTTGCGATTACGCCGCGCCAGCTTCTTATTTGTGATGATGCGCATTAAGCCGCCTCACTTCCGCCGCCAAAGCTTCATATGCCCAAGCGGATCTCGGCATCCGATTCTTCGTAGTTGATGTATTCCCTGAGGCCGTCGCAGGCGCCGGAGGTAGATTCGGACACGACTTCGTAACGCACCGTCAGATGTCCCGGTTCCTGTGAGAAACCGAGTTGAATGGTGCAGACGCTTCCCTCCGGGCCAAGCCGGTACGGGGGACCGGCAGTGCGCGATTCGCCCGCCGTACTAACTACTTTCATAATATCCACCTTGCAAAAGGACAAGAAGCCGATTTCGAGTCTGTTGTTATCGGCAATCCGGATATCGGCGTCGCGAATGCGTCCACCCAAACATGTTAGTTCCGTCGCGCATTTTTCAAAGCCGTCGGGATACTTCAGCACGTAGTCGGTCGTCCAGGTGTTGTCGGCCTCGTTGATCTCCTGGATTTCATTGTCATAATCGGCAAAGACCTCGATCCGCTGCAATTCGTCGACGAAGGTCTCAATCTGAACCGGTCCCAATTCGATTACTGGACGCGTCCCCGGCCCAAATTGATCCGTGTTGACGCGAATGCTGCGCTCTTGAAGTATGGTGCCGCTTGCCACGTGGATAACGCGCGCGGCAACGGTTACATATCCGGAATCGGTCTTGAACCAGCTTTGTCCGGTGTTTGCGATCGGCGCCTGGATTGAGGTATTCAGACCGCAGACGAGCGGATGCGGGTCGATCTGCGTCCAACCCACAACCAGGTTGACATTGGGCGGCGATTCTTCGGTACGCGGCGTAAAGTAGGCGATGTAGTTGGATACGGTAACTTCGGCGCATACCATATCACCGAAGCGCACCGACGGCAGGATTATCCACTTTTCCGGGACGAAGTGCGCTTCGCCCAGGACGGCGGTCTCCAGATCGCCTTCCGGAACCCGCAGGCAATGGGTGACCGGCACCGGCAGCCAATTGACGGCCCCGGGCGCGTGCTGTTCCGCCGGGATCCGCGCGTCAAGTTTGTAAAGCGCGCCGCCGCGCTGCAGGTCCAGTCGAGTATCATCCGGATTCACCACATATGCCGGCGCGTCAAACTCCGTGACGATGAAACAATCCAGAGTGAATGAGGACTCGGCTGAAATCTCAATATCTTCTGGATCGTAGAGCAGGGACTCGCATGCGTCGTAAGGCCGCATGATTGAAGTGTCTTGGGCGGTGGCGGGCCGCAATTGCCGCCCGACCGGCGCCCTCGCCAGGACCTCTTCTGAATCCGCCGTGCGCAGCTCCGCCGATATGCGGGCGACGCCCTCCATCGCTATGCCGACCGGGTCCGTGCCGTCGCCCGGGCCAAGCACAGCCGCATTCCCGAGCGAAGCCAAGTCAAACGTGGCGCCGGGCGTCCAGGCCCAATAGGTCAGCACGGAGGAACCGGATTGATCGGCGTAGAAGCGGAAATTCACCGGCAAATAGAACCCGACCCAGACCACCGGCTCCGTGATGATCGCCGGTTCATCCAACGTGATGCGGTTGACGCCGGATTGTTCCATGGCCAGCGTTTGGCGGTAGACAAGCGTCGCGTCAATCGGGGAACCGCCATTGCCATCCTGATAGACAACGAGTTCAACCGGGCTGCCCGGAACGGGCTGGTTGACGGAGATGCTTACGACATCCAGGGCCACCGGCAGCGCCAGGCCCAGCGGCGTTAGATCAAAGCCGTTTATCACCAGGGATGGCTCGCCCTCAATATAAAATACCTCATTCTCAGGTCCGCTATTGTTGCTAAGGATCGTATCGCCGGCGGCGGCCGGCCCGACGGCCAAGACCAGGGCAAATGACAAAACCACGGTTGCAAGCATCGTCATTTTCGAAAAGCTGCGCATGATTCTTGTCACCTCAATCTGCCAGCGATACTTCAATAGGATATTGTAGGTTCGATTGCCGGATTGGTCAAGCAAGCGACAGGCACTGGAAGACTCGCCCGCGTCGCTATACAATATCTGCGTTCTGTCCATACCTTGGAAAGATTGTGATGCCGGAATTCGTGCTCGTCTTCGCCATACTGGCGCTCGTCCTGGGAGGCTACTGGGCGCTGGTTGTCTTCCCGAAACAGCGGGCATTCCAGCATAAGCAGAAGATCGTGCGTTCCTTGCACGTGGGCGATGAAATTGTAACCTACGGCGGCATAGTCGGCCGGATCATTGATATCGATGTCGACAAGGGAACATCGCAAGTGGAGATTGCTGAAGGCGTGACCATCAAGCTGCTTACAGCGGCCTTGCAACAGGTTTACGATGCCGATCTTATCGCCCGCAACGCCGGTATGGGCAGCGCCGGGATCGCGGACGAGCCGAAGCGAGCGGACGAGAAGCAAACGCGTCAAGGCGGCCGAGCATGAGCGGGCACCTGCGCTGGCTGGCTTTTATCCTGCTGCTGAGCCTGTTTTGTATCTGGGTGGCGACGCCGCCCGAATTCAAAGGCGTGCAAGCGGAAGCCTGCGCGGCGGCCACGGACGAGCAGCTCGCCCAACTCAAATGCAGCGAGAATCTGGAAATCGACAGCAACGGCGATGGCCTGCCCGAATTTGTATTAAATATCACTCAAAGCCTCGGCTTGGATCTGGTCGGCGGCTTGCGCGTGCTTCTGCAGGCGGATATCGCGGCCGATAGCTTCTCTCCCGAGGACCTGGGCGAAACGGCGAACAATGTGTCGCGCCGCGTGAACGCCCTCGGCTTGACCGAAGCGACCGTGCAAGTGCAAGGGCGGGATCGGATCCTGGTCGAGTTGCCCGGCGTGCGCGATCCGCAGCAGGCGGTCGCCACGATTCAGCAGACTGCCCTGCTGGAATTTGTTGATTTTGGCGGTTTGTCGAATCAGGTAGTCGGCTTGGTCGGCGCAGAGATTGTGACCACGGAACAAGTCGCGCTGCAACAGGGCCGGGCGCTGGCGCCGGGCGAGGACGACCCGCTGGCGGCGCGGCGCGCGCATCCCGTGAGCGGCCTGCCCTTCCGAACGGTGATGACTGGCGCCGGCTTGCAAGCGGCCAGCGCCGTGCTATCGCCGCCGCAGGGCACCGGCGGTCCCGAATGGATGATCAATTTCGAGATCAAGGAAGAGTTTCAGGAAATCTTCGGCGGCTTCACCGGGGACAGAATCGGGGAGCCGATGGCGATTGTGCTGGACGCTGAAGTGCTTTCTGCGCCGATCATTCAAGCGCAATTGCCGACCGGCGGCGTAATCACCGGTCAATTCACCGAGGAGGAGGCGAACACCCTGGCATTGCAGCTGCGCTCGGGCGCCCTGCCCATCCCGCTGCGCATCGAGAGCACGCAAGAGGTCGGCGCCACACTGGGCCGGGAATCGGTCCGCCTCAGCGTGCAAGCGGGCATTGTCGGCGTTATCGTCGTTCTGGCCTTTATGCTGATCTACTATCGCTTGCCCGGCCTCGCGGCCGACCTGGCGCTTGTCGTCTTCATCTTTCTCAACATTGCTGTCTTCAAGCTGCTGCCGGTGACGCTGACGCTCCCGGCGATTACTGGCTTTCTCATATCAATCGGCACGGCTGTGGATGGCAACATTCTAATTTTTGAACGCATCAAGGAGGAATTGCGCGCCGGGCTCTCGCTGGACGCAGCCCTGAAAGCCGGCTTCAATCGCGCCTGGACATCCATCCGCGATTCCAACCTGTCCACCATCATCATCTGCGGCATCCTCTTCATGTTCGGGCAAACGCCGGGCGCCAGCATCGTCGCCGGCTTCGCAGTGACGCTGGCGATCGGGCTGGTGCTCAATCTGTTCACCGCCGTCATCGTCACACGCACATTCCTTTACGTTCTCGTGGGCCTCTTCCGCGGCCCGATCGAGAATAATCGCGCGGTCCTTGGCGCTTAGGTTGATGCGGCATGTTTGATATCGTACAGAAACGCCGCTGGTTCTTCTTGCTTTCCGCAGTGGTGATCGTGCCGGGCCTGCTCATCATGCTGTATTCGACGCTCGCGACCGGCGCGCCCTTCCGCCTCAGCATCGACTTTCTGGGCGGCAGCATCTACGAGTTGAAATTTGATGCCGGTGGCGCCAGCGAAGACGGCATCCGCCGGATCTTCAATTCTGTCGGCGATGACAATGTGATTATCCAGCAGATTGGCGCCGCCGACGAATATCGCTGGTCAGTCCGCGCCGGCTTCCACGATGTCAGCGTGACCAATCGCATATTGGAAAAAGTGGCCACGCTCGCGCCTTTTAATCGCGACAGCTTCCGCGTAGAGACGGTATCCGCCACCATCGGTCAGGAAGTGACGCGCTCGGCTTTGGCGGCGGTTGCGGTGGGCGCGGTGGTGATCACCGGCTTTATCGTGATCGCCTTCCGTCAGGTGCCGAACGCGCTGCGTTATGGCCTCTGCGCTATCGCCGCCATGGTCCACGACATTTTGGTTGTCATGGGGGTTATGTCCCTCTTCGGTTTGCTGCTGGGCTGGGAAATTGACGCGCTGTTCTTAACCGCCGTTTTGACAGTCGTCGGCTTTTCCGTGCAGGATTCCATCGTCGTCTTCGATCGCATCCGCGAAAACATCCCCAAACATCTGGGCGAGCCTTACGAGACCATCGTCAATCGCAGCATTTGGGAAACCATTCATCGCTCCCTGGCCACGCAATTGAACGCCTTCTTCATCATGATTGCGATCCTGCTCTTCGGCGGCGAGACCGTTAAGCAGTTCATCGCGATCTTGTTTATCGGTTTGCTGTCCGGCACCTATTCTTCGATCTTCACCGCCGTTCCACTGCTGGTAGCTTGGGAAAGCGGCGAATTGCCGCTTTTGGGCGGCTTGCCGGAAGATGAAGAAGACGAATCGGAGACGGAATAGCGCCAGGCAGCCTCAATGTCGGAAGTGGCGGCTGCCGGTGAAGATCATGGCCATGTCGTAATAATCGGCCGTTTCAATCACCTGCGTATCGCGAATGGAACCGCCCGGCTGGATGATGCAAGTCACACCAGCGCGCGCGGCCCGTTCTATGCTATCGGGAAAGGGAAAGAAGGCGTCGGAGGCCATCGCTGAATTGGTTGACCGCGCCGCCGCTTTCTTGATTGCAAGTTCGGCGGCGTCGACCCGGCTGGGCAAGCCGCCGCCAATGCCCACCGTTCGTTTGCCCTGGGCTAAAACGATCGCATTGGATTTGACATGCTGCACCGCCTTCCAGGCGAAGAGCATCGACTGCATCTCTGTGTCGATTGGCGCGCGCCGGGTGACGGTCTTCATGATGGCGCGCGCCGGGTCGCCCGAATCGAATCGCTGCAAAAGCAAGCCGCCCGTCACGCTGCGGAATTCGAAACCGCGCCCGGCAAAGGCGCGCGACATCCGCAACAAGCGGCAGTTTTTGCGTCCTCTCTGTATATTCTGCGTCGCTTCATCGCTGAAATCCGGCGCAACGATCGCTTCAACAAATAATGTACCCAGCCCGCTCACAAAATCTTCGTCCACCTCGCGGTTCGCCGCGATGATTCCGCCGAATGCCGAAAGCGGGTCGGATTCCAGCGCCAGGGGGAATGCCTCCCGCACTGTGCTGTCGCTGGCGACGCCGATCGGATTCAAGTGCTTGACGATGATAACCGTCGGTTCTTCAAAACTGCTGACCGCCCGCCAGGCGGCGTCTATATCGAGGATGTTGTTATATGAAAGCTGCTTGCCGGCGAGTTGCTGCGCGCCCAGCGGCGCCTGTTCGTCGTTCCGGGCATAATAAGCGGCCGCCTGATGTGGATTTTCGCCATAACGCAGGTCATGGCTGCGCTGCACGCCGAAGGATATGGTGTCAGGCACATCGGCATCAGCCGGTTCGATGATGTCCGATTCGCTGAGGTAAGCGTGAACTGCGCTGTCGTAGTCCCGACAATGGGCGAAGGCTTTGACCGCCAAACTGCGCCGCTGGCTCAAGTCTGTCGCGCCCCGATTCTTCAGCGCCACCAGCGCATTGGAATAATCGAGTGGATCGCAAAGTACGGTCACGCGGGCGAAGTTCTTGGCCGCCGCCCGCAACAGCGCGACGCCGCCGATGTCGATCTGTTCGATCGCCTCGTCCAGAGTGACTTGCGGCGTCTTTATCGTCTCGCCAAATGGGTAGAGATTGCATACGACCAGATTGATCGGCGCGTATCCCTGTTCCACAAGCTCTTGCATATCAGCGTCATTGTCCCGCGCCAGAATGCCGCTGTGTATAGCCGGATGCAGTGTTTTTACGCGGCCGCCAAGCATCTCTTTTTGGCGTGTGATACGTTCGACGGCGGTCACCGGGACGCCGACATCGTCCAGGGTCTGCGCCGTGCCGCCGCTGGCGACGATCTCCCAACCCAATTCGACTAGAGCCTTGGCAAAACCGACCGCGCCCTGTTTGCTGGAAACGCTGAATAATGCCCGCGGCATATCCGTTGCCTTCGTAGTCCGCTCGCCCGATACAGTGTGGCGATTATAGTTGCGGGATGCCGCCAGCGACAGGGCGCAGATTTTATTTCAGTCGCGCAGGAGCTTGATCGCTTCCCTTGTGATGAACAGCTCAATCGCCTCGCCCGGCTTCGCCTCGAGTTCGGGCGCGGCAAAGTACAGGGGAGTTCCGCCGGGCAGCGCAGCCCGCACATCGCAGGAGTCGCCCCGAAAAACCACGGCGCTCAGCGTCGCTGCGAAGCGCTCGGCGCCTGACGGCGGTTCGCGCTCCAGGAATATCCCCGTCGGATGAACCAGCGCCGCGCTGAAGCCTTGATTCTGCGCTTTTCGATATGCTGCAAATCGCATAAATGGACTGTCCTCGGAGATGGGGAAGATGTTGCGCAGGCCGAGGAAGCGCGCGACAAAGCTGTTTCTCGGGCTGTGGTAAAGCTCGCGCGGCTTCGCATGCTGCTGTACGCTGCCGATATTCATCACCGCGATGCGATCGGATACGGCATAGGCCTCGCGATGATCGTGCGTGACATAAATGGCGCTTAGCCCCTCGCGTTTGATGATTTGGCGAAGGTCCAGCGCCAATTGGTCGCGAAGCTGCGCGTCAATGGAACCGAGCGGCTCATCCAGCATCAGCAGTCTTGGATGCGGGCCCAGGCTGCGTGCCAAGGCGACCCGCTGCTTCTGGCCGCCCGAAAGCGCCGCGACATCGCGATCGTCCTGCCCGGCCAAGCCCACTTGGTCCAGCAGCGCCGCGGCGCGCTCGCGGCATTCCCGCCGGCTGTAACCCCGCCGCCTTAAGCCATAAGCCACATTTTCCGCGACCGACATATGCGGAAATAGGGCGAAATCCTGAAACATGAAGCCGAATCCGCGTCGGTGCGCCGGAATGCCCCGCAGGTTCCCGCCGTTGAAACTGACGCTTCCCTCAAATTCGGTCTCGAGCCCGGCGACAATTCGCAGCAGCGTCGTCTTGCCGCATCCGCTGGGACCGAGCAAGCAAAGAATCTCCCCGGGTTCCAACGTCAACTCAACATCGCGAAGTGAAATCACATCGCCGTAGGCATGGGAGACGCCGTCAATGCGCAGCATCAGAATTCACCGACACCGGCGACGCGCAGACGCTCTATCAACAGAAATCCAATAGTGCAGACCAGCATCAGGATGACGCTCAGCGCCAGCGCCTGCCGGTAAGAAACGAGCCCCGGATCCCCGAAAAGGCGATAGATCGCCACCGGCATCGTGACCGATTCGCGCTGAGCGACAAATAGAGACGCGCCGAACTCACCCATGCTGACCGTGAAGGCGAATGTGGCGCCCACCACAATGCCCCGGCCGACCAGGGGCAAGTCTATCGTGAGCAGGCGCTGCGGCGGATTCGCGCCCAGCACCGCCGCCGCCTCCCGCAGCGAGGGCGGGATGGCGCGCAGGCTGGGCAAGATGCTTCGGATGACAAAGGGCAATGCGACCAAGGTATGCGAAATCGGGATGATCAGCCAGGAAGAACGAAGATTCAGGGGCGGTTCATCTAGGGCCACAATGAAGCCAAAACCAAGTGTAACGGCGCTTGTCGCCAGCGGCAGCATAAACAGCGGATCAGCCAGCTTCGCGAGGCGGCCGGGACGTTGGACCATGAAGGCCGTGATCAAGCCAAGCGTCAACGCGCCCGCAGTCGCCAAAATCGCGTATCGCAATGAGTTGGCAACAGATTCAATCGGCGCGACAAAAAGCAGCGAAGCCCGCGTCTTTACCAATAGCTCGGCGTAGGCGCTGGCATCAAACCGGCCGGCGGCAAATAGCGACCTGAATACCAGCGCCAGCAGCGGCGTGAACAGGAGCAAGGCAATCAAGGCGATGCAACTCAAGACCACAAGCACTTCCCGCGCCGAGCGTACCGGCCGGGCAAGCGCCCGGCTGCTCGCCATCGTCAAATGCAGTTTTTTCTGCTTCTGCGTATAGACGACCATCATCGCCAGCATGGACAAGATTTGCACCAGGGAAAGCGCGGCCGCCAAAGACAAATTGAAGATGCTGACCGCCTGATAATATATCTGCACCTCAAGCGTCGCGAAACGGATGCCGCCCAAAATCAGAACGACGCCGAAACTTGTAAAACAGAAGATGAAGACCAGGGCGCCGGCCGAGAGAAGAGCCGGCCGAATGAGCGGCAGGCGTATATCGCGCCAAATGGCGAGCGCGCCCGCGCCCAGGCAGCGGGCCGCTTCTTCGGTTTCGAAGCCAATCGATGCCCAATATCCGGTGATGATCCGTAGGGCGATCGCCAGATTGTAGAAGACATGAACGATGATGATGATTGTCAGCGTGCGTTCAAGCTGAAGCGGCGAATACTCCAGCGTAAACAGCGTTCTTAAGAGATCGTTGAGCAATCCCTTGCTGCCCAGAAGCGCGGCGAAGGCCAAGGCGACCACCACCGTCGGCAAGACAAAGGGAAGGCTCGCCAAGGACAGCAAGATCGACTTGCCCCGGAAGCGATAGCGGGCAAACACATAGGCGAGCGGCAAGGCAAGCAGCAGCGTGAACGCGGTCGACAGCGCAGCCTGGTATATGGTGAAGAGAAGCGTTCCGAGATAATAGTCGCTTTCGATCAGCCGCAAGAATGCGGACAGATCAAGCAAGCCGGCCGGCCGCAGGCTGATATCGAAGATCGAGAGCAGCGGATAGATGTAGAAGAGACCGAGGAATACCAGCGGCAGCGTATACAGCAGGTATTCCCCGGGTGGCAGGTAGCGCCTCAACGCAGCATGACCTCGGACCAGGCTTGAATCCATTCTTCGCGCTCTTCTTCAATCAGCGCTGGATCCACTGCGGCCGGCTGCTCCGGGATTGCCGCATGCGCCAGAAACACCTCCGGCAAATCCACGTCTTGCACGACAGGAAATACAAACATATTCAGCGGCAATTCTTCCTGGAATGCTGGGCTGAGCATGAAATCGATGAATAGCTGCGCCCCCGCCACGTTCGCCGCGCCCGACAAAATGCCGGCGTATTCAATCTGCCGGAAGCACATGTCATCGTTGATGATGGCGCCGCTGACGGCCTCGCCCTCGGGATCATCGCTATAGTAGACCTCGGCCGGCGGGCTGCTGGCATAACTGACCACCAGCGGGCGCGTGCCGCTGCCGCGGCTGCCCACGGTGAATTCGCCGTAATAGGCATCGGTCCAACCTTGCGCGACCAGCACATCGTTTTCGCGCAGGTCTTCCCAGAAATCCAGATAGCTGTATTCCTCATCGTCCCCAAATTCAGCGATGGTCGCCAAAAGGAAGGCTAGACCCGGCGAGGATGTTGCCGGGTTCTCAACAACCAGCAATCGGGCGTATTCCGGCAGCGCGAGGTCGCCCAGGCTTTCCGGCAGCGCGAGACTCTCTTCTTCGAAATAGGCGATATCGTAATTGAGGCAAACATCGCCATAATTCACCGGTGTCACGCGATACGTGTCATCCGGCAGGTATTCGGCGGAGACGAATTCTAACGCGGGCGATTCATAAGGCGTGAAGATGCCGGCGTTCAAGGCCCGGCTCAGAAAACTGTTGTCCACGCCATAGAGCAGATCCCCCAGCGGATTGTTCACGCTGAGGACCGCCTGGTTTACCATTTGGCCGGCATCGCCCGATCGCAGAATCTCCACTTTGATGCCGTTGGCTTCCTCGAAGGCGGTCAGCACGGCTTCGGACATGGCGAAGCTGTCGTGCGTCAATACGACAACTGAATCACCCTCTTGTGATAGGACAGCGCCGGCAAACAGGCATAGGGCGAGCAGCGCTAAAAGCAGACGTGCAAACATAAGAGACTCCTCTCATTGGCGGATCGGCGACCCGAGGAGCCCATAATCCTGAAAAAAGAAGCCACCCCTGTTGGGGTGTGTACAGGGGTGGCTAAAGCAAGGGTATTGCAGACATCCCTACGCCAGCATTACCTGGATCAGGTCTATGGGTCGGCATTTTTTTGATGCCCTCTCAGCCCACTTTCGTGAGCTCCCCAAGTCTCAACAAATGTTGTTAGACGGCATTATATCGCGCAAAATTCATTCTCGCAAGAATTGGGTCAAGAATGTCAGGGCAATCGCTTCAAAATCATAATGAGACGTTCCCCACGAAAATTGCGAAAATGTAGGGGCGTCTCGTGAGACGCCCCTTGAATATGCCTACAAATTGTGGGCGTTTCAGCGAAACGCCCCTACAGATTACGAATTATGAGGGGAAACTGTCATTTATCAGCGCAATTTCAATTTGATGCGATTGCCCTGTCAAGATTGTGTAAACTGTTTTAAGTATTCCTGAAATCGGCCGGCGTTGCAGGCTTCGGTATAACGCAGAATCTCCTCGCCATTCACTGGATACAGGGGATAACAGCTTGTCGGCGCGGCGCCGCCCGGCGCTTCCACCACCATGTCGCAGCCGGGCTGCGGAATGATGACGCCGTCGGTCGAGCGCTCCAGTTCATCCACGACCCGTTCAACCGTGGCGATAACGATATCGGCCAGGTAGACCAATTCCATGTCGATGCCCAAGTTGTTGTTGATCATGACATTGCCATGCCGGTCGCCGGCCAATCCATGGATAACCGCCACATCGCATGTTATGGCCGGGAAGGCGACCAACTCCTCGTCTCGGTATGGATCGCGCACCGTCTTGACATCGGGGCGCAGATCGGGCAGGTCCGTTCCCAGCCAGGCGCGCGACGGCATGAAACCGACGCCCGCCACTTGCGCGCGAATGCCCATGACGATGCTCGTTTCGGTCTCCTCCATCACATCGATCGCGTCCCCCTGCGCCTGTTGAGTGAACATCGGCGCCAAACCAAATGCTTCTAATCCAAAATATGCGGAACGAACCCGGCTCACGCAGCCCGCGCCGACCAGCAGGTCCGATTCGATGCCGCCGGTGAAGCTGAGCAAGTTTAAGTCGCGCGGCGGTCGCTGGCGCTTCAGCAATGCCGCAACATAGCGGACCGGCCGCCGGTACAAAGTCATGCCGCCCAGCGCTAGCGTAGCGCCATCTTGCACCGCGGCGGCCGCTTCTTCCAAAGAAACGTAGACATCGGTCATTGGGTCGGCCTTCTTATGGCTTGCGCGCCGCCTGCGCGGCATTAACGCCGGACATGGACTGGACGCGATCCCACAGTTTCTAAGCAAAAGACGCTTAGCTTATACTATATCGGTAATGATTCTTCTACCTGTCTGGGAGCGGCGCGATGAAATGGATGCGGATCTTCAGGCGCAATCCCCATCTTGGTCCCGCGATTCTGCTGGCGGCCCTGGTTTTCACGCTGGGTTTCGCCCTAGGCAGCCTGACCGATCTCCGCAAAAGCGCTCCAAGCGATATGGAGAAGGCATTTGAAGCGTTTTGGGATGCCTATTCAATTATCAAAGAGCGCTACATAGATCCGATCGAGATTGAGACACTTGTCGACGGCGCTATCAGCGGCATGGTCGCCACCCTCAAGGATGAGCATAGCGGCTATATACGTCCGGAGCTATTCAATCGCAGCACGGATTTCAGCGGCAAGTTCACCGGTATTGGCGTCTTTGCGGGGACCAGCGTGGATTCGGGCGCGCTGACAGTGGTAAGCGTTATCCCGGAGTCGCCCGCGGAGGCCGCCGGCGTGCTTCCCGGCGATATCTTCTTTGAAGTTGATGGACAGCGCGTCGCCGGTTTCACACAAACCGAATTGACCGCGCTTATGCAAGGTCCGCGCGGCACAGCTGTCACCATAACCTTCAAGCGGGATGACAAGCTGGTCGCTTTTGAAATCGTTCGCGAAACATTCGACTTGCCAAATGTGTCTCATGCAATCGTAGGCGACAACATCGCCTACATTGCCATGCGGGATTTCCATGATCTTTCCCGCAGGCAGTTAGACGACGCTTTGGAGGCGGTAGATATCAATAACAGCAAGGGCCTGATTTTCGATATACGCAACAACCCCGGCGGCACGCTGGCGAGCGCTGTGGAAATCGGCAGCGCCTTCATCGAGGATGGCGTGCTGCTGCGGCAGGTCGCGCGCGATCAAGCCGAGGAGATCACGCGGGCAAGCGGCAGCTACGCTGGATTGCAGGCGCCGATTGTTGTTCTCGTTGACGAAACCAGCGCGAGCGCTTCCGAAGTCATTGCCGGCGCCATGCAGGATTATGGCGTCGCCATCATCATTGGCGAAACCACATTCGGCAAAGGCACCGTGCAGAACATCCCGAAACTCGCCAACGGCGGCGGCCTGCGCATCACAGTTGGTCGCTGGCTGACGCCGAGCGGCAACTGGATTCACCGGCAGGGCATCACACCCGACATCGTCGTCGAAGGGGACCCGGCAGCTGACGCTGACGGCGATGCGCAACTGGACGCGGCGATTGCCTATCTGCAATCACTGCGCGACTAATTGACTGCGACAGCGTATACGCAGTGTTGGAAAAAGCGCGATTGAGCTGTTTCGCGCTGGAAATACAAGCGCGACGATGCTAGAGTAGCGGCGTTGCCAGCCGCAAGATGCGCCGGGAGTGAAGACATGGCAGTGGCTCTGCAAATTACGTCCATCGTCATTTCTATTGCCTTGATCATCCTGATTCTGCTTCAGGTGAAAGGTGGAGCGCTGGGCAGTTTGCTCGGTGGCGACGCCGGCGGCGGTATCGCCCGTACCCGCCGCGGCCTGGAAAAGACACTTTTTCGCATCACAATCTTCCTTTCGATTGCATTCTTGGGCATCGCCCTTTTCTCCGTGGCGACATCAAGTTAGACAGCGCCCGAGCTTCCATCGGGAAATCGCTGCTTTGGAACGCAGAGACGACCGGTATAATTGATCAATCGTCCTTCGGGTCTTGCTGAGGCCGGGCATGTTTCGCGGTTTTCGCTGGCAATTTTTCGCGCTCCTTATCGCCGTCATTCTATTCTCCGCCGGCCTGGTCTATCGCAGCGCTCGCTCGCCGGCCATTCCGCCGCGGGCGGCGTCTCCCACCGCAACGCCAGTGCCAACGCTGTCAACCGAGTCGGCAACTTCGGCGGCGCCGACGCCGGATTCGGCCGCGACGTTGGCGTCTGGGGCGGCCAGTTTCCGTGAAGGCCTGGTCGGCAGGCTGAGCCGCTTGAATCCGCTCTTCGCCCACTTGAACCCGGTCGATGAAGACATAAGCAGCCTCATATTCGAAGGTCTCTTCGCGGTCAACGACTACGGTGAAGTGGTCCCGCGTCTGGCCGCCGATTTAGTCGTATCGGGCGACGGTCTTGAGTATGTCGTCATATTGCGCGAGGACGCGCAATGGCAGAACGGCCTTCCCTTCAGCGCCGACGATGTCATCTACACCATCGCGCTCGTGAGCGAGGCCGATGACAGCGTTCCGCTGCCAAATAGCGAATTCTGGCGCACGGTCGAAACCCAGAAGCTGTCGGAACATCTTGTGCGTTTTCGCCTGGCCCAGCCATTCAGCAGCTTTCCTTATCTGCTGACGATTGGTCTGCTGCCGGAACACGCCCTGCGCGGCAGCTCCGCGAAGGAATTGGCTCGTCATCCCTTCAATCTGTCGCCGGTCGGGACGGGAGCGTTTCAACTCGGCAAATTGATCGGCTCGCTTGAAGGCGGCGTCAGCGCCGTGCAACTGCTGCCGTCGCCGGTCTACAGCGCCCGCCCGGAAGCGGCGAGCGGATACAAGTATCGCGAAATCTGGTTTCATCTCTACCCCGACGCCGATGCCGCGGCCAGCGCATTTTTGGCGGGCGACCTGGATGCCATGGCGAATCTTCACTTGGCGGAAGGCGCTGGCTTTCCGTCGGACAGCCGCCTTCATTTGCAGACGGACGGGACTCTCGGCATTTTGATCTTCAACTGGAATGTCGAGCCCTTTGCTGAACGTCGTCTGCGTCAGGCGCTATCGCTGAGCTTGAATGTCCCGGAATTGGTGGCGGCCCATCTTGAATTGGCGGCAACTTATGCCGATAGCCCTTACCCGCCGGGCTTAGCCGCCTACCAGCCGGAGCCATTTTGGAATACATACGACTTGGCGCATGCGCAATCGCTGCTTGAGGCGGCCGCTGCAAACGAAGGCGCTGACGAATCCGCAGACGCTGATTCGACCGGGGCGGATGCTTGGCCAGGTTTCACATTGCTACTGGAAGACCGGGGCGAATTGCGGAGTCTGGGCGAGGCGATTGCCGCGCAATGGCGCCTTCTGGGTCTGGATGTCAGCGTCGAGCCAGTGGAGGCCGCCGATCTGCTGGATCGCCTGGAAACGGGCCGGTTCGACACGGCGCTCGTCAGACAGCATATTGGGGCGGATCCGGACCTGTTTCGCTTTTGGCACCCGGCCCAGCACAAGAGCGGCAAGAATTACGGCGCCGCTTCGGACATTGCGACCGCCGAATTGCTGGAATCTGCGCGCGCGGAAATCTATGGCATCCGGCGCGCCCAACTTTACAAGCAATTTCAGCTTGCCTTCGCGGAAGGGGCAATCGCCCGGCCGATCTATTACCCGCTGTACAGCTATGTCGTCCGCGACACAGTGGAAGGGATTCAGCTCGGCTTCATGTCCGCGGCGGCCGACCGCTTCCGCGGCATCCAGGACTGGCGCCCGGCAGCAGGCTTCAGTTAGATCCGGCGCTCCCGAGCCAGGATATCCCGCAGCAGGCTTTTGCGCGCCGCGCCGCCGAGGGTTTCGAGCTTGCGCGTGCCGAGCGGATCAATCTCTTCTCGCAGAAGGCGCAGGTCCTCGGCATCTGGCGGCGCCGTTGCGCGCAGGTCCTCAGCGATTTCAAGCTCGAAGCCGGTCTTGCGCAGGACGGTCTTGATATCCACATCCGGATGGAGATGCGTCAAGCGCATGCTGCCGTTCTGCCAGTCAAATTGGCCCAGATCGCTAATCAGATAACGCGGACCAGCGCCCCGCGCCCGGCCCGGGACATGGCCCAACCCACTGACAAAGTCGAGTTTTCTGCTGAAGGTCAAGCGGGAGTGACGCGGCACATAGAGGTAGCTGTGATCGTAGCAGGGCGTGACATCGGGAATGCCGCCGCTGCCCGGCAAGCGCATCCGCGGCCGGCGGTAGTCGCGCCCAAAGGCGATATTATTTGAGTTCCCCAACCGGTCCAGCTGGGCCGGACGGAAGAACTCTTTTGGGCTGAACTTTGGCAGGATCTCGGCGGCGCCGGCGGCAAATCCGAGATGGATCAGCCCCTTGCCCACCCAGAGCTCTTCGGCGCGGGCGATGCCCAGCGGCCCCCAGTCCTGGACCAGCGCCTGGCCGATTGCCGAGGTGAACCGGGCGCTCGGCGCATAACGAATCTTGCCTAATATCAAACCGGCAGCAACCAAGGGCGTATTGATGCCCTGCGCCCAAACATCGCCCGCGCGCAATTGCCGCGAAATGCAGACGCTGATGAGTTCGTCAATCGTGTAATCGCTGCCGGTGGGCAAGGTATTACTCGCGGCCGTCGCCGTTCGCTTTCACCAGTCGGACGAAGCGGCGTTTGCCCACTTGCAGCACAGCCGGCAACATCTCGGGCGTGACCGTCGCCTGCAGGCTATTCACCGCCTGTTCGTTAAGGCGCACGCCATTTTGCTGGATCAGTCGTCTGGCTTCGCCCCGGCTGCTGACCATGTTAAGTCGCACGAGGATATCGCGCACGCCTTCTTCACTGGCCAACTCCACTTCGGCCATGTCTGCCGGCAGACCGCCACCGCTGCGGAAAACCTCGTCCCACCGGCGTTGGGCCGCGGCCGCGGCGGTGGCGCTGTGAAAGATGCTTACGATTTCCCGCGCCAACTTCATCTTCGTCTCGTTGGGGTGGATCTCGCCGGAGGCAAGCCTGGCTTCCATTTCCGCAACCCGGGGCGGCGTCCAGCCCAGAATGAGCTTGTGATAGATCCCCATGACTTTGTCCGGCAGGCTCATGACTTTGCCGTACATATCCCAGGGTTCGGAGAGAAGCGGAATGTGATTGCCCAGGCTCTTCGACATCTTGATTTCACCATCTGTGCCCGGCAGGCTTTCGCCCATGATAATCGCGATCTGCGGCTTCTGGCCCAGCCCGGACTGCAATTTGCGCCCGGCCACCAGGATGTTGAATAGCTGGTCTTGCCCGCCGACTTGCACATCGGCTTCCTGCGCCACTGCATCATAAGCCTGCATCAAAGCGTAGAAAAACTCATGCAAATAGATCGCTTTGCCCTCGTCGATGCGGTTGGCGAAGTTCTCCCGCGCCAGGAATTGCTGCACGGTGTAATGGCTGGCCAAACGAATGATATCGGCGAAATCCAGGGGGGAAAGCCATTCGTCGTTGCGGCGAACGCGGGTCTTGTCTTCGTCGAGAATCTTAAAAGCCTGCTCGGCATAGCTGCGGGCATTTTCTTCGACATCTCGCATGGTGAGTTGATCGCGGGCGGTATCTTTGTCGGATGGATCGCCGATCAAACTTGTAAATGTGCCGACCAGGAAGGTCACGTCATGCCCAAACTCTTGGAACTGGCGCAGTTTGCGCATGGTGATGGTATGGCCCAGATGCAAGTCCGATGTGCGCGGATCATATCCGCAATAGACCCGCAGCGGCCGCCCTTCCCGCTCGCATTCGAGCAGGCGCTTGCGTAAGTCCTTTGTCATGTTCTCCCGCGTATCCGGATCGCCATAGGCGGTGCCGGACATCAAGACATCGACCTGTTCGTCAACGGTCGCCATGCCACACTCCCTGTTGCCCCTTGCAGTCATCGCTATAGCATCATATCAGGGCGATACAGCCCTGTACATAGCCGCCCGCGAAGGCTAGAATCCTCGCGATTACGCCGGCGGCGCGACAGGTACAGATTGCTCTGCACTTGTTCATATCGCCATCCAAGGGGACGTACGCATGGAAAAAATGAGCAGTGCCGAGGTCCGGCAATCTTTTCTGGATTTCTTCGCAGGCCGGGGGCATCGCGTGGTCGCGTCGTCCTCGCTTGTGCCCGCCGATGACCCGACTCTGCTCTTCGCCAATGCCGGCATGGTCCAATTCAAAGATGTTTTCCTGGGCATGGACAAGCGCGACTACAGCCGCGCCGCCACCTCGCAAAAGTGCATGCGCGTCAGCGGCAAGCACAATGATCTGGAAAATGTCGGGCCCTCGCCGCGGCATCATACTTTTTTTGAGATGCTTGGCAATTTCAGTTTCGGCGACTACTTCAAACGAGACGCTATAAAATACGCCTTCAGCTTGCTGACCGAAGTCTACAAGCTGCCGGCCGACCGGCTGGTTTTCACCGTCTACGAAAACGATGAAGAATCTTACGATTGCTGGGTGAATGAGATTGGAATCAGCCCAAGGCGCATCGCGCGCATGGGTCCGCATACCAACTTCTGGCAGATGGCCGATACCGGCCCCTGTGGCCCCAATTCGGAAATCCACTGGGACAAACAGCCGGAAGAGGGCGAGGACGATGTGATCTCGCTGCTTCAAGCGGAAGACGATCGCTTTCTCGAGGTCTGGAATCTTGTTTTCATGCAATTCAACCGGGAGCAGGCGGATCCCGATCACAGCGGAAAATGGGATCTGCCCTTGCCCGCGCCCGGCGTTGACACCGGCATGGGCTTTGAACGCATTCTGACCATTCTTCAGGGTGTGGAAGCCAACTACGAAACCGACCTCTTCATGCCGATCATCAGGCGGACGCAGGCTTTGACCGGCCACAGCGACGCCCAGCGCGACGCCATGATTGTGCCCTACCGCGTCATCGCCGATCATGTCCGCGCCGCTGTGTTCTTGATCAGCGATGGCGTCTTGCCCGGCGCCAAAGGCCGGGCGGCGATCCCGCGCATCGTGATCCGGCGGGCGGCGCGCTTCGGCCGCGAGCTCGGCTTTGATGCTCCCTTCCTGGCCGATGTGGCAGATTCCGTGTTCGAGGTCATGGGCGATCACTACAGCGAATTGCTTGAGCAGGCGGACAGCATCAAGTCGTCCATGACGCTCGAAGAAGAGCGCTTCCATCGGACGATGGACCGCGGGCTGACTGAGCTGGAGCTGATGCTTGCCGAAGTCGATACTGGCGCGCCCCTTGCCGGGGACCGGGCCTTCTACCTGAAGGCGACGCTTGGCCTGCCCTTCCAAGTCACCAAGGATGTCGCCGAGGAAAGCGGATACGCTGTTGATGAAGCCGGCTATCTCGCGGCTGAAGCCGAACACGCCCGCATAAGCGGCGGCGGCCAGGCCATGGGCGCATTCGATTCGGGCGAATTTTATCGCCGCCTGCTGGCCGACTTGCAATCCACCGGCGCCTTGGGCGCGGACGGCGTCGCCTACAATCCGTATGCAGACTCGCCGGTCGAGTCAACAGTTCTCGCGCTGCTGCGCGAAGGCGCCCCTATCGACGGCGCGCTTGTCGGCGACAAGATCGAGGTCGTGCTGGATAAGACCTGCTTTTATGTCGAATCCGGTGGACAGGTCAGCGATACCGGCATCATCAGCGGCCCGGGCTGGGTTGTTGATGTGGAAGCGATGAAACAGCCAGTCGCCGGGCTGGTCGCGCATTATGGCGAAGTCCTGGAAGGCAATCCCGCGGCCGGGGAGCTGGCGCTCGCAGAAGTTAATCGAGGGCGCCGCAAAGATATAACGCGCAATCATACCGCGACTCACCTGCTGCACGCGGCCCTGCGCAATAAGCTGGGCGGGCAGGTTCAGCAGAAGGGCTCGCTGGTCGCGCCGGACAGGCTGCGCTTCGATTTCTCTCATCCGGAAAAAGTCTCGTCGGCCGAGCTTTCAGTCATCGCAGAAGAAATCAACGCCGCCATCCTCAACAACTACGCGGTGCGCGCCGAGCAGAAATCGCTGGAGGATGCGCGGCGCGATGGCGCGATGGCGCTCTTCGGCGAGAAATATGGCGACGAGGTCCGAACCGTGAGCATTGGAGCGCCGGACGAGCGTTACAGCTACGAATTGTGTGGCGGCGTCCATGTCAAGTCGACATCAGAGATTGGCAGCTTCGTATTCACCAGCGAAGGCAGCGTAAGCGCCGGAATCCGCCGCGTCGAGGCTTACACGGGCCAAGCCGCTGATGCTTTCACACGCCAAAAGCTGGAAACGCTGGAAGCGATCGCAGCGCAATTGGGAGTGGGACCGGAGCAAGCCAGGCAGCGAATCAGCGGATTGCAGGCGGATTTGGCCGCGGCCCGACGTGAGAATGCCGATTTGCAGCGCAAATTGGCGCGGGGCAATTTTGAAGGCATGCTCGCGCAGCAGCTGGAGACGCTCAATGGCAAAAAGGCCCTTTTGCTGGAGCTGGATAATACACCGGTCGAAACCATGCGCGAGATGACCGATTGGTTCCGCAATCGCGTTGATAAAGGCGTGATGGTTCTGGCCAGCGATATCGGAGGCAAGCCGCAAATCATCGTGGCGGTGTCGGACGCGCTGGTGCAAGACGGCATTCGCGCCGGCGATCTCATCAAGCCGATCGCTCGCATCGTCGGCGGCGGCGGTGGCGGTCGGCCACAGATGGCGCAGGCCGGTGGCGTGGACAGCAGCAAGATATCCCAGGCCCTGGAAGCGGCGCGCGACTTAATCGCCGACGCCTGACGCGGGATTCGCGCCGCATTGGAAGCGCTCTCGGCCTGAATTGCCGTATACTGCAGGTTGATGTCAAGCGAAGTCAAATATCTGCATCTTGATGCGGCCGATACGGTCGTCACAGTGCGCGATCGACTCTCGCGCTTGCGCGGGCGCCGTGTCCTCTTAGTATGGCCCGATGCCGGCAAGCCGCTTCAGCGCAAGCTGGATCTCATTCTGGCGCAGCGCGAGGCTGACCGGCGCGCGATCCAGTTGGCGCTGGTTTCAGCCGATCCGACATTGAAATTCCACGCCGCCGAGTTGAACATCAGCTGCTTTGAGACGCTTGAGGCGAGCGCAAACGGTCGCTGGAAGCGCGGCCGACAAAAGGTCTTCCTGCCCCGTTTTCACAAACCCGGCGCCGATCTGCAGTCCGAAGATCTGGCGCTCATCGCCAGCCAGATGGCCCGGCGCAAGCAACGGAAACCCTGGCGGGTGGCGACCGAGCGTCTGCTTGTCCTGGCGCTTTTGATCGCCGTGCTCAGCGCTGCGATCTATGTGATCTTGCCAAGCGCCGATGTTCACATCACTTTGACGCAAGAAGAGATTTCTGTGCTTGTCGATATTGTTGCCGATCGCAAGGCGGATGCCATCAACCTGGTCAAAGGGATCGTTCCCGCGCAAGTCATCCGCCAATCCGTTGAAACAACGGTGACGATTCCTACCACTGGCTACCTGACGCTTGATGGCGCATCGGCGGCCGGTGTCGTCACCTTCACCAACCTGACGGAATCGCGCGTGTTGATCCCCTCGGGAGCGATTCTAGGCACAAGCGCCGGCGAGCCGATTCTCTTCCAAACGGTTGGCGAAGCCCTGGTGCCGGCCGGAATGGGGCGGCGCGTGGACGCCACGGTTGAAGCGATGGCGGGTTACCGCGGCGATATCGGCAACGTTGGGCCGGGTATGATCAACACCGTGCTGGGCGCTCTGGCCGAGCAGGTATCCGTCATCAACCTCGCGGCGGCGGCCGGCGGCGCAAATCGCCGCGTCAAAATTGTCGCCGCGGAAGACCAACACAATCTACTGGCCAGCGCGCGCATTCAATTGCAGTCGATGGCTTTCGACGAAATGCGTTCGGCCTTGCCAGAGAGCCAGGTCATCATCATTGAATCCATTCGAATCGCGCAAGAACAAAAGGACTGGAGCGCATATTCCGCCGATATCGGCACCATGACGAGTGAACTGTCGCTGACGATGCGCGCGCTTGTAGAAGCCCTGGCGGTGGATGAGCGCTTTGGGAGACAGGTCATTCTTGCGAAGCTCAAAGCCATAAAGCCGGCCGGATATGAATTGCGCCCCGAGACCTTGGCTTATCGCCGTGGCCCTTTTGTCATTGGGCGAACAAGCGAGTTGATTAGTTTCACCGCGGCGGGGAGCGCGACCGTCGCCGCCAATACCGATCGCGACGAGCTGCGCGACGCGCTTGCTGGCGTCTCGCTGCGTGAAGCCCAAGCTTATCTCGCGAGCCGCCCCGAAATCTCGGACGCGGTTCCGGCGCAAATTGACATTCATCCGCCCGGCTTGCAGCAGATGCCTACGCTTCCCATCCGCGTCCGTATTCATCTTAACGAGCCGGCATGATTGGCCGGCTTCTCGGTATCGACCATGGCGATAAGAGGATCGGCCTGGCTGTCAGCGATGCCATGGGCGTTTCCGCCCGCGAGTTGGCGATTATCGAAAGCCGTGGATCGACACACGATTTCGCTGCGATACGCAGATTCGCGCATGCGGAACGGGTTGTGGGAGTCGTTGTCGGCGTCCCGCATAATCCCAACGCGCCCGCCGGAGTCAAGACGCAGGCGGAACTGGTGCGCGAATGGATTGCGGGCCTGCGCGATGCGGTTGACCTGCCCGTCGTCGAGGTGAGCGAGTATTTGACCAGCGAAGAAGCGCGCCGGCTGGCCCGGGATCAGAAGCGCGGCGCCCGCGCCAAGATTGACGATCTGGCCGCCCGTGTCATTCTCCAGTCCTACCTCGACGCCTTAAGCTACGGTTCCGCAACGTTTCCAACAGCGGCAAATCGCCCCTGAATGGATTGCTTTATACTGTTGAAAGCTTGGCGCGGCGAAGGCTAACCCTTAATTGGCGCTTCAATGCCACGGTTCCGGTGAATCGCATTTCCGGCGTGGCCGACGAGCTTATTTTCTCTCAGGACATGCCCGCCCGGTTTCGCTGCCGTTGACCGACTGTGCTATATTGATGTATGAAAAGTGGGCGAGATTGTCACTTGCGCGACTTGCATGATACACAGCCGGGCCGAAGCATTTATTTGCAACGCCGAGACGACGGCCTGCGCGCGCCGCCCCGGCTCTTGTTATGGGGCGTCATCCTGTTATTTGCGCTGGCCGTTGGCGGCCTTGCCGCGGTGATACTTGGATT
This sequence comes from Anaerolineae bacterium, assembly GCA_022826865.1. Classification (GTDB taxonomy): domain Bacteria; phylum Chloroflexota; class Anaerolineae; order Aggregatilineales; family Phototrophicaceae; genus UBA6055. Next base: position 82,085 of record JAJDUC010000056.1, on the reverse strand, counting down.
CCGCGAGGTGCTTCGCCCGGCGCAACAGCAGCGCGTAATCGATCAATTGCCCTTCATGCGCGCCCTGCTGAATCCGACGCCTATCGGCGGTGTATTCCCGACCATAGTCGCGCCTGAAAATGCTGAAGCGGCGCTTTCCCTGCTGGATATGCCGCTCGATTTGCCAAGTCCAACCGCGGCTGCAGCGGCGACCGATCCCCCGACGCCGCTTCCCGCCACGGCCACGCCTTTGCCCGCCGCAGTTGTCCCGGCGAGTGAAACGCCGCTCCCCCCGACGGCCGCGGTCACGACGCTTCCGCCAACCATTATGCCGCCGTCGCCATTGCCAAGCGCCGAGGCGGCGGACAACGGCGCGTCAGCTTCTTTGCCGGCAACCGCGCGCATTTACGGCATCCGCCACCAGCAGCAGACCTGGAATAACTGCGGACCCGCCACAATTACCATGGCGCTGAGCTATTATGGTTGGCAGCGCGATCAGTCCTTCGCCGGCGACTTGCTCAAACCCAATCGGGAAGACAAAAACGTCAGCCCGCACGAATTGACCGATTTTGTGGCGGAAGAGACAAACGTCAAGGCTATTGTGCGCATGGGCGGCACGCTGGACCTGCTTAAGCGATTGGTGGCGCATGATTTCCCGGTTGTGATCGAAACCGCCGCCATGTTTGAAGCCTACGACTGGATCGGGCATTATCGCGCGCTGGTCGCCTACGATGACGCTTATCGCCTGTTCTACTTCTTTGACAGCTTCCTGGGCGTCGGCGATGGGGCGCAAGGCGTGACCGAAACTTATGCCAATGTGGATCGCGACTGGCAGAGCTTCAACCGCACCTTCATCGTCGTCTATGAACCGCAGCGAGAAGGCATTCTACGCGACTTGATGGCTTCGCACTGGAATGAGGAAGACGCGGCTCAATTGGCATTCGAACAGGCGCAATTGGAAGCGCGTCGGGAACCGCAAAACGCATTTGCCTGGTTCAACATGGGGACTTCCCTGGTCGCCTTGGGGCGTTTCCAGGAAGCGGCTGTCGCCTTTGACCAAGCGAACCGCAGCGGCAAATTGCCTTGGCGCATACATTGGTATCAGTTCGGCGCCTTTGAAGCCTATTTTCAAGTGGGACGATTCGACGATGTTTTGAGCTTGGCGAACATCAATCAGAACACATCCCGAGAACTTGAAGAAACCTATTATTGGCGAGGGCGCGTGCAGGCGGCTCAAGGCGACCGGGCTGCGGCGGCCGCGTCGTTACGGCGAGCGCTCGCCTACAACCCCAATTATGACGACGCGCGTCAAGAGCTAAATAGCCTTAATTCGGGCGCCTGATGACTTCAAACATTGAGACGAAGGCGCCGCAAGGGCACACGATTCGTATCGTGCGCTCGACCTTGACCGTCATGATCGCTTTCGCCCTGGCGAAAGTTATCAGCCTGGCGCAAACCTTAATCATCGCCGGCGCTTTTGGCGTTGGCCGTGATTATGATGCCTTTGTAGCGGCGAACCACATTCCCGAGTTGATCGTCATTCTAATATCGGGCGGCGCCCTGACCCACGCCTTCATTCCCGTTTTTAGCGGTTTCCTCGCCAAAGGCGATTTGGAATCGGCCTGGAATCTGTCCAGCAACCTGATCAATGTGATATTTTGTCTTGCGCTGTTGAGCAGCATTTGCGTTTTCCTGCTTGCGCCCTGGCTCGTGAGCAATTTTGTCGCGCCCGGATTTGATGCGGGAACGGCGCGCATCACGGTCGAAATGATGCGCATTCTCTTGCTGAGTTCGGTTATCTTCGCGGTCAGCGGCATTTTCAGCGGCATTCTCAATTCGCATCAGCATTTTTTGCTGCCGGCCCTGGCGCCTATCGTATTCGACATCGGTATTCTGTTTGGCGTGGTTTTTCTCCTGCCGCGCTTCGGGGTGCATGGCATCGCCATCGGCGCCGTAATCGGCGCTGCCTTGCATCTGGCTGTGCAGATTCCGGGCCTGGCGCGATACAAAATGAGATGGCGGCTGGAGCTCGGTTTGCGCAATCCGCAGCTATGGCGTGTCATCCGGTTGATGTTGCCGCGGGTTGCCGGCTTGGGAGTCTTCAGCCTCAACTTTTTGGTGATGAACAATATCGCCTCGCGCCTCGGCGTTGGTTCCGTCAGCGCGCTGAACTGGGGCTGGCGCCTGATGCAAATCCCGCAGACTCTGCTCGGCACGGCCATGGGCATCGTAATCTTTCCTACCTTGGCGGCGCTGAGCGAGATGGATGACCTCGCCGGAAAGCGCGGCGCGATGAACGGCGCCCTGCGTTTCATCTTGATCAGCAGTATCCCGTCGGCCATCGGCTTGATCGTTCTCGGCCGCCCGCTCATCAGCCTGCTCGAGCGCGGCGCTTTTGACGCCTCGGCGTCCGCGCTGGTCTACAGCGCCTTGACCATGTTCACTTTGGGGCTCGTGGCGCATTCCGTCCTGGAGGTGATCGCGCGCAGCTTTTACGCCGACAAGGACACATTAACGCCGCTCTTCGCCGCTCTGGGCGGCGCTCTCATCAATTTCGTCTTCGCCATCTTGTTGAGCGATGTGCGTTCGCTGGACGCCAATGTTTTGCTAAATTCCATTGCGCGCGCCCAGCCCTACCTGGGTTATAGCGGCGACATCGGCAATGTGAGCGGCTTGGCGCTGGCCAATTCATTAGGCGTCATGTTTGAAGTGCTGGTATTGCTGTACATCTTGCGCCGGCGCTGGCGCGGCATCCAGGAGAGCCTCCTCGCCGCGACATTGCTCAAGACTCTTGTCGCCTCACTGGTTATGGCGGCCGCAATTGTGGCTGTTGACATGCTTTGGTCGACTGCCGGGCTTGGCGGTGGATTCCGGCTGACCAGCGCGCGTATCGCGCTTGAAGGTTTGGTCGGTTTGGCGGTTTTCCTGCTTGTCGCCGCCTTGCTGCGGATGCGGGAGTTGGCGGAGTTTTGGGGCATAATCGTGCGTCGTTCCGCAATCACGGGATAAGACAATATGACGATCAAGATTAAATCGCTGACTTTGGGTCCTTTTGCCAGCAACGCCTATCTCGTTGCCGATAGCCTCAGTAATAACGCCGTATTGATTGATCCGGTCGATGATGCTTCGGCGATCATCAGCGCCGCTGAAGCAGAAGACTGGACGATCAAACTGATGATCGCGACTCACGCGCATCTTGATCATGTGCTGGCCAGCGCCGAGATTAAGGAATTGCTGCAAATCCCCTTTTTGATCCACGAGGAATGCGAGCCGCTGCTGAAGGAGATCCCCCGGCAAGGCGCCTACTTTGGTTTGGGTCCGCTCCCGGCCGCGGCCCAGCCCGACCGCCTGCTGACGAGCGCTTCAGAGGCCATCGAGTTGGATTCGATACGTCTGCATAGCCTGTATACGCCCGGCCACGCGCCTGGGCATCTGAGCTTCTATATGCCCGGGCAAAAGATCCTCTTTAGCGGCGACAGCCTCTTTGCCGGCAGCATCGGCCGCACCGACCTGCCCGGCGGCGATCATGATCTCTTGATGCGCTCGATATTTGAACAGCTGATGCCGCTGGACGATGACGTGCAGGTCTTGCCCGGGCATATGGGCGCTACCACTATTGGTCGGGAACGGCGGAGCAACCCGTTTCTGCTTTCATATAACCGCGACCGTTCCTGAGCGCCCATGCGCATTCTGACGCTTTTTCTTGACGGCATTGGCCTGGGCGCGGACGATGCCAAAGTCAATCCTTTTGCCGCCGCGCATACGCCGACCATGTGGCGCTTGACGAATGGCAAGCGCTGGCTGGCGGATACCGGCCGCCAGCAGAGCGACCGCGCAGTATTCATCCCGACCGATGCCCGGCTCGGCCTGAGCGGCCGCCCGCAAAGCGGCACCGGCCAGGCGAGTTTGCTCACGGGTCTCAACCTGCCTCGGATGATCGGCAGACACTATGGCCCCAAGCCCGAAGCTGAGACCCGCGCCATCATCGCCGAGCACAGTTATTTTCGTCGACTGATCGAACGGGATAAAAGCGCCCGCCATCTGACCGCCTATCCGCCCGGCCTGCTCGCCGACTTCAAGCGCGGAAAAACGCTCCGCTCCAGCATCCAGCAGGCGGCTTATGAATCGGGCCTGCCGCATTTTAGCCTGACTGATGTGATCGAACGGCGCGCGCTAACCGCTGAGTGGACGACCACTGGCTGGCGGAAGCACTTGAATATGAAGGGACTGCCGGATTATTCCGCGCGAGAGGCGGGCGGGCTGTTGGCGCGGCTGGCTCGCGATTATGACTTCAGCTTCCATTCGCACTGGCTGAGCGACCGCATCGGACATCGCGGCACGCTCGAGCGTGGCATAGAAATCCTCGAGCGCTTTGATGCGCTGCTTGCTGGGCTTCTGGCTGAATGGGACGATGAGACGGGGCTGATCGTCATCACCAGCGACCACGGCAACATGGAGGATCTGGGCACGCGCCGGCATACCCTGAACGACGTGCCCACCGTCGTGATCGGCGCGCAAGCGGATGTCTTCGCGAACGGCTACGAAAGGCTCACCGATTTCGTACCGGCTTGTGATAGAATCCTCTTCGGCGCCGACTAGCGAGTGCAAAGCAGCCTTGAACCGAAAAATCGTCTGGTCAATTCTGGCCATCGTCTTCGGCCGATTGGTCATCAATATCTCGAAGCGCTTTCCTTATCCCTTTGTCTCGGCCATCGGGACGTCCTTTGGCGTCTCGGCAGACAGCATACAGAACGTCATTGCGCTGACCAACGGCGCGGGTTTGACGAGCCCGATTCTGGGCACGATTTCCGAGCATTTCGGTCGCAAGCTCGTCATGACAGGCGTTCTATTGATGATGGCCGCCATGAGCCTGGTCGCCGCGCTATTCGCCGATTACGGCGTCTTCATCCTGGTGATGTTCTCCCTCGGGATTGGCAAAATCATTTACGACCCGACCTTTCAAGCCTACCTTGGCGATGTCATCCATTTCAGCCGCCGCGCGCGGGTTATGGGCATAGCGGAATTGAGTTGGGCGCTCTCCCTGGTTATCGCGGCGCCAGTTGCGGGTTTCCTGCTCGATGTCAGTTCGCTGCAAGCCGTCTTCCTCTTCGTGGCAGTCATGCTGGCTTTCGGCGCCGTAGCCGTCTGGCTGCTGGTTGAAGCGGATGAAACGCCCGATTATCGCCGCAAGCGCATTCGCATCATCGGCCCGCTGGCGGCGATGCGCACAGTCAGCGCGCATCCGCCCGCTGTCTTCGCGCTGATTTTTTCGCTTTGCCTGACGCTTTCGCACGAAATCTTCTATATAAATTATGGCCTCTGGATGGAAGATGCCTTTGGGCTGGTCCTGACAGCGCTGGGCGCCGTCACAATCGTGATCGCCCTGGCGGAGGTAATCGGCGAATTCATCGTCATCACAGTAGCTGATCGCTTCGGCGCCAAACGGACATCCATGTACGGCATGCTGATTGCCGCCGTCTGCTTCCTGATCATCCCCAATCTCTCCGCCAGTTTGCCGCTGGCGATGTTCGGCATCTTCCTGATGTTCATCGCTATTGAAACGTCGATTGTTTCCGCCCTGCCCCTGTTCACCGAGATTCTGCCCCGGTCGCGCGCGGTCATGATGAGCGCCAATATGGGCGCGCATTCTCTGGGACGGGTGGCGGGGGCGGCCCTGGGCGCGCTGATCTACAAATTGAGCGACGGCAACTTCCTGATGATTGGCGTTGTCGCTGGCTTGTTGGGTTTCAGCGCGTTTCTGGTGATGTGGCGCAAGATCCCGGCCGGTGGCTTATGAGGCTCTGTCCGGGCGAAGGGTGTTTGCCGGGGCAGAAATGCCTGATGCCTCGTCTTGACTAGAGGCGGCGCCTGCCATACAATGCGCTGTTGAAATACATTTGGACAGGTTTATGTTCGAATCGCTATCGGAAAGACTGGATACCGCCTTTGAAGGCCTGCGCAAAGGCGGGCGCGTCAAGGAAGCCGATGTCAAGGCCGTCATGCGCGAAGTGCGCATGGCGCTGCTTGAAGCCGATGTCGCACTGCCCATTGTGAAGGATTTTGTCAAGGACCTGCGCGAGCGCGCCCTTGGCGAAGAAGTCCACAAGGCTCTGAAACCGAGCGAGCAAGTTGTCAAGATCATCCACGAAGAAATGGTGGATATGCTTGGCGAGCCGGGGCGCCTCAGCTTCAGCGGCAGCAGCAGACCGCATGTTATCATGTTCGTCGGCTTGCAAGGCTCGGGCAAGACCACAAACGCGGCCAAGCTCGCTTTGCATCTGCGCGCCGAAGGCCGCAAGCCGCTGATGCTCGCGGCGGATACCTACCGCCCGGCCGCGGTCGACCAGCTCGTCACGCTTGCCAAGCAAATCGGCGTGCCCTTCTATGAGGAAGGGACTTCGGACAGGCCGCCCGCGATCGTCAAACGCGGCATCAAAAAGGCCAAGGATTTGGATGTCGATGTCGTTCTGGTTGATACCGCCGGACGCCTGCAAATCGACGAGACGTTGATGGGCGAGCTGGAAGAGATCAAGCGGATCGCTTCACCGGCCGAGATTCTGCTCGTCGCCGATTCCATGACCGGCCAGGAGGCGGTCAATATCGCGCGCGGCTTTAATGAGCGCCTGGGCATAACCGGTCTGGTTTTGACCAAGGTCGATGGCGATGCCCGCGGCGGCGCCGCCTTGTCAATGCGCGCCGTAACCGGCGTCCCGATCAAATACATGGGCGCCGGCGAAAAGATCAGCGCCGACACGCTGGAACTCTTCCACCCCGATCGTATCGCCCAGCGCATCCTCGGCATGGGCGATATTATGTCGCTGATTGAAAAGACCGAGTCCGTATACGAGGAAGAGGAAGCGCTGCGCCTGCAAAGCAAGATCATGAAAAATGAATTCACTTTGCAGGATTTCCTTGAGCAGCTGCAGAAGATCCGGCGCATGGGGCCTTTGGGCAAGGTAATGGGTATGATCCCCGGCATGTCCAAATTGCAAGCCCATGCCGACTTCAACGACGACGATATTGAGAAACGCGTCAAAAAAGTGGAAGCCATCATAAACTCGATGACGCCGCAGGAACGCCGGCATCCGCGAATTATGAAAGCCAGCCGCAAGCGGCGCATCGCCGCCGGCAGCGGCGTCGAAGTCCGCGATGTAAATGATCTGCTCAAGCAATTCAAGCAGATGAGCCGGCTTATGAATCAAATCAGCCGAGGCAAGTTACCCAGCATCCCCGGCCTAAATGCCTGAATTGGGCAACAGGAGAAAGATCAATGGTTCGTATTCGTCTACGCCGTCAAGGCTTGAAACGCCAGCCCAGCTACCGCATTGTCGTCACTGACCAGCGGAAAGCGCGCAACGGCAGTTACCTGGAAAACATCGGTCATTACAATCCTCGCACACGGCCAGCGACCGAAATTATCGCTGAAGATCGGGCGCTCTATTGGCTCAGCGTTGGCGCTCAGCCGAGCGACGCCGTCCGCCGATTGCTGGAACATACCGGCACCTGGGAGCGCTTTCAGCGCTTGCGCGCCGGCGAGAGCATGGAGGACCTGGTCAAAGAAGCCGAATTGAATCGACCGGAATTGCCCAGCCCCAAAACCAATTATCCCGCTCCCGGCGATGGCGAAAGCAAGATAAAGGCGCGCGAAGCCAAGAGGCTGGCCGCCGAGCGACAGGAAGCCGGTGAGGTTTAGCGGCCACATGGAAACTCATACAGCGGAAGAAGATCTCGTGCTTTACATCGCAAAAAACCTGGTCAATTCACCTGACCAGGTGAGCGTGACGCGCAAAGAAACCGGTCGAAGCATCGTACTGGAGCTTTCGGTGGCGCCTGACGATATGGGTCGTGTCATTGGGCGCAGCGGACGCGTCGCCAATTCCATTCGCGCTGTATTGCGCGCGCTGCCATCAGCGGATGATGACCGCGGAAACTTGCGACGGCGCCGTGTCATCCTCGAGATCGAATAAGGCCGCGGTGTCGACCGCAGCGCCACAGCCGCAACACCTCGTCGTGGGAGAAATCCTGCGCCCGCATGGGCTGCGCGGCGAAGTGCGCATGCGCATCCTCACTGATTATCCGGACAATCTACCAGGTTTGGATCATGTGTATTTGGGCCGTTCGCCGGACGAAAAGCGGCTGGAAAAGCGCGCCCTGGAGGGCATACGCTTTCATCAGCAATTTGCCCTGCTGACGCTCGCGGGTTGCGCCAGCCGCGAAGATGCAGAAGACTTGCGCGACAATTTTGTCTTGATCCATAAAGAGCAAACGCCGCCTCTGGCGGACGGACAATACTATCTTTATCAATTGATCGGCTTGAGAGTGCTCGCCGATGCAAAAGAAATCGGCCGCATCAAGCAGGTGCTGCAGACCGGCGCCAATGATGTGTACGTTGTCAATACGGCGCAGCATGGTGAAGTGCTGCTGCCGGCCCATGCCGAAACTATCGACGAGATCGACTTCGGCGCCGGCGTCGTCCGGATGTCGCTTCCCGAGGGCTTGCTTCCCGCTAAATGAGCGCGCTTGCAGACCTTGCATGGTCGCGGGCGGCCCTCTCGAAATCGCTTGACAAGGTTTTTCGCGTACTGCTATGCTGGTCATGTTGACTTCACAATAGCGGTCCAATATGCAGCCAGTCCAACACCAACAATACTGGTTGGGTTTGCGCCTTATCCCCGATATCGGCGCCGCCAGGCTCGCCCGGCTCATGGCGCATTTTGAATCGGCGGAAGCCTTGTGGCTTGAGCCGGACGCCGGTCTTATGCGCCTCGACTTGCCTAAAGACTTGCTAAGACATTTCTGTCGTTCGCGCCGCCAAATCGACCCGGCGGGTGAAATGGCAAAGGTGGAAGCGGCCGGGGCCAAGCTGATAACGCTGGAAGACGAAGCCTATCCGCAGCTGCTCCGCACACTATCGGACCGGCCGCCGCTGCTGTATGTGCGGGGCGATCTGAATGCGACGTCTGAAAAATGCCTGGCTGTGGTGGGCACGCGTAAAGCGAGCGCCTACGGCCGCGATGTTGCCTTCCAACTGTCGAAGCAGTTGGCGCAGGCGGAAATTACGATCGTTTCCGGGCTGGCGCATGGCATTGACGCGGCCGCCCATCGCGGCGCTCTCAGCGCGAATGGACGCACGGTCGCGGTTGTAGCCACCGGCATCGATAGAACTTATCCGCGCGAACATGCGGAGCTGGTGGAAGAAATCGCGGCGACCGGCGCAATCATCAGCGAAATGCCTCTGGGCGCGGCCCCGCTTGGCAAGAACTTCCCGCAGCGCAATCGCATGATCAGCGGGATGTCGCTCGGCGTGCTGGTCGCTGAAGCGCCGGCCAAGAGCGGCGCAATGAATACGGTTAAGCACGCCAATGATCAGGGCCGCGAGGTCTTCGCCGTACCGCAGAACATCTTTAGCAAGACCGGGCAAGGCTGTAACATTCTGCTCCAGGAAGGCGCGGTATTGGTCCGGCATGTGGACGATATTCTGGACGAATTGCAGGTCTCTCATCTCAGCGAGCAGACGCGGATCCAGACCGAAGAAGTCGCGCCGGCGGACGAGAAAGAAGAAGCCGTGTTACAGCTGCTCGGCGCGGACCCGACCCATGTTGATATCATCGTGCGACAGACGCATTTTCCCACATCAACCGTCATGAGCGCATTGACCATGCTCGAATTAAAGGGACTTGTCGAGAGTGCTGGACCTATGCAATACTGCCGAGCGCGTTTTTCATCCGAGTGAATGAGGCCAGCGTGAATCACTATTATGCCTTAATCGCCGCGGGCGGCCACGGAACGCGACTTTGGCCGATGAGCCGCGCCCGCTTGCCGAAACAGATGCTGCCTTTGATCGACGAGCATTCGATGTTCCGCACCAGCGTCGAGCGAATCCAGAGCTTGTTCCGGCCTGAGGATATTTTTGTCGTAACCGGACGGGAACTGGCCAACGATCTACAAAAGGAAGCGCCGCAGATTCCGGTAGACAATTTTATCATCGAGCCCTACGCCAAGAATTCCGGGCCAGCGCTGGCTCTGGCGCTGGCCAGAATTCATCAGCAGGATCCGTCGGCAACCGTCGCCATACTTACGGCGGATCATCATATCGTTGATCGAGATAAATTCTGCCGCCTGCTGAGCGCCGCCGGCGAAGTGGCGCAGGACGGCAAGATCGTCACGCTGGGCATCTCGCCCAGCTATCCCGCGACCGGCTTCGGTTATATTCAACAGGGCGAGCCCTTGGCCGAAGTGGCTGGATTCAAAGTGTATACATCGAAGCGTTTCACAGAAAAGCCCGATATAGTCCGGGCGACGCAATTCCTCGCATCGGGCCAATACAGCTGGAATTCCGGTATGTTCATCTGGCGCGTCGACCGCGCCATGCGCGACCTCGAACGCTACCAGCCCGCGATTTTCGCCATGTGCAGCTACTTGCAAACGGCCTTTGACGCGCCGGATTATTCGGAAAAACTGAACGATATCTGGGAGACAATGCCCAATCTGTCCATTGACTTCGCCATCATGGAAAAGGCCGATAACATCGCGGTTATTCCCGCGGACATCGGCTGGAGCGATGTCGGCACCTGGGCATCGCTCTTCGATATCCTGCCCCAGGACAGCTTTGGCAATTGCCTCAAAGGCGACGGCAGCGACAGGACTGTAATTCTTGATACCAGCGACACACTCGTCTTCAGCGACCGCCTCACCGTGGCCATCGGCGTTCAGGATGTTGTAGTGGTGGATACGGACGACGTGCTCCTGATTTGCCACAAAGATCGTACGCAGGACGTCAAGCAAGTGGTGGATTATCTGCGTGAAAACGGCAGTGAAGAGTATCTCTAGCATGGCGCTATCATCCACGAGGAAGGGATATGACTGAGGAAAACCAAGGCGCGCTGCGAGCATATTGCTTCAAATGCAAAACGAAGCGAGACATGCTGAATGCGGAAGCTATCTACAACCGCGCCGGCGTTCCCGCCACCCGCGGCAAATGCCTGGAATGCGGGACTACGATGTACCGGTCCGGCAGGACGGACGCGCACGCGAACCTGCCTAAACCGGAGAAAGTCGAACGGCCGGCCCGGAAAAAAAAGAAGTCGAAACGTAAAACCAAACCGAAATCCAAAGCGCGCTCCGGTTCCAATGGCCGGCGCGCAAATGTCGGCAAGCTCGTCATTGTCGAGTCCCCGGCTAAAGCCCGCAGCATTGGCGGCTTCCTGGGCGAGGGATTCACGGTGATGTCGTCGCTGGGCCATGTGCGCGACCTGCTTAAGAGCCGGTTGTCCGTTGATGTCGAGGAGAATTTCGAACCGGAGTACCGCGTGCCCAACGACAAACGCGCGGTTGTCAAGGAGCTGAAGTTGGCGGCTGATGGCGCAGAGGAGATCTTTCTGGCGACCGACCCCGACCGCGAAGGCGAAGCGATCGCCTGGCATTTGGTCGCGGCGGCGGAAATGCCCGAAGCCGATGTAAGACGCGTTGTCTTTCACGAAATCACAGACAGCGCTGTAGCGGAAGCCTTCGCGCAGCCGCGTCAAATCAACATGGATCTGGTCAATGCGCAGCAAGCGCGGCGCATTCTCGATCGCCTGGTCGGCTACCAGGTTTCCCAGCTGCTCTGGTCCAAGGTTCGCGGCGGCCTCTCCGCCGGGCGCGTGCAAAGCATCGCGCTGCGCCTGGTTGTTGAGCGCGAGAAAGAGATTGCGGGCTTTGCGCCGGTCGAATACTGGACGATTGACGCGGAGCTTGCCAAGCGGACGGACAGCGGCGCCGAAGAATCATTTACGGCGCGACTGACCCGAATTGACGGCGAGAGCGTACATTACGATCCGCAGGGCGACAAGCCGCCCGTCCTGGCGGATGAAACCACCGTCCAGCCGCATATGGAGACGCTGAGTCGCAGCATTTTCGAGGTCTCTGGCGTGAAGCGCGGCACCCGCCAAAGCCGACCCCTTGCCCCATTCACAACCAGCACCTTGCAGCAAGCCGCCTCCAATCGATATGGCTACCGAGCGGGCCGCACGATGCAACTCGCGCAGCAGCTTTATGAAGGCATTGACATCGAGCAAGGCAAGACCACCGGCTTGATCACCTATATGCGCACCGATAGCGTACAAGTGTCCAAAGACGCGCAATCCGAAGCTCGCAAGTACATCCTGGAACGCCATGGCAAAGCCTACGCGCCCAAATCTCCCCCGATGTACCGAACAAAGTCGAAGAGCGCGCAGGAAGCGCACGAGGCTATCCGCCCCACCAGCGTCTGGCGCAGTCCCGACTCGGTAAAGGGCTATCTCAATGCCCAGCAACTGCGGCTTTATTCCCTGATATGGCGGCGCTTTGTGGCCAGTCAAATGTCGCCGGCAATATATGATACGCATCGCATAGAAGTCAAAGCCGGTTTGACGCCGGAAAATATGCCATATCTATTCCGGGCGTCGGGCCAGAAGTTGAAGTTTCCCGGTCATCTGGCGGTCAGTGACAAGGCGCCGACTGGCGACGCCGGCGGCAAAGACTTCCCGGAAGTCGCCGCGAAGGAGAGCCTGGATGCCAAAGAAATCCGGCCAGAACAGCATCATACCCAGCCGCCGCCACGTTATACCGAAGCCACGCTTATCAAGGACCTGGAAGAGCGCGGCATTGGTCGCCCAAGCACATACGCGCCGACTGTCGGCGTCATACAGGCGCGCGATTATGTCACGCAAGAAGACCGCCGTCTGATCCCCACCAAGACCGGCGAGGTCGTCTGCGAATTGCTGTCCGAATTCTTCGACGTGGAAATGGATTACGCTTTCACCGCCAGGATGGAAAGCCAACTCGATGATGTGTCCAGCGGCAAGCTGGACTGGCGCCCGATGTTGGATGACTTCTATCATCCCTTCGAGCAGCGCTTGGTCAATGCGCGGGAAAACATGCCCCGGCGTGCGATTGTTGAAAAGATCGGTCGCGTCTGCCCGAAATGTGAAGAAGGCGACCTCATCGTCAAGCACTCGCGCTACGGGAAATTCATCGGCTGTTCCAATTATCCCGAATGCAAACATACCGAGCGCTATCTGGAGCGAAAGGGATTGCTCTGCCCGCAATGTGGTGAAGAGAGCGGCGGCGAAATCGTCGCCAAGCGCTCGCGCAAGGGCCGCCCATTTTACGGGTGCAGCCGCTATCCCGACTGTGATTATGCCGCTTGGCGCCTGCCGCGGAATCTCAAAAAGGTCGATGCCAATGCCAATGAGGCAGCAGAACAGGAGCCATCCGTCGTCTGAACAATCTCCCCCGGCAACGCGCTGAACCAGTCCCGCCGCTGGAATCTTGAATATTGGGGCGCGTCGCGTTTGTCGCGCTAAATCTATTCCCGTATACTGGCTAGCAATGACGAGTTCCTTAGACTCGAAAGGGCGCTGGTTATGAGTCTACAAGGTCGCAATTCTAGTCGGTCCCAGTTTGCGTCGGCGGGGGAAGACAGCAACACTGGCGGCGCCGGGCCGGACGGCGCTATGTCGATGGCCGGACTGCGTATCCAGAAGCTGATGGATGCCGCGCCGGCTCGCAGCACGCTTGGTCTCATCCTCGGCGGCATGATCATCGGGATGATCACCGCCTATTTCATACTGCCCACGGAGTTCACCGGCGCGTCGCCGCGGCACATGAGCGAACAGGCGGTTCAGCAATGGGTGCGTATGGTCGCGGTGGGGCACTCCGAAAACGTTCATTATGACGACGCCAATGCCCTGCTGGTATTGCAGCAAGTGCCCAATCCGCAGGCGCTGGTCCAAGGCTTGGCGGCCAATACGAGTTTACCGGCGGCGGAACGCGCCGCCCTCGAATCGCTGACCGATATTTCCGGCTTCGGCGACCTCACCGGAGCGCTGGCGCCGGTAGATCCCGGCATCGTCGGTAGCGCGCTACAATTGATAGTGGCTTTTGCGGTGGTGGCCGGCGGCGCGACACTGCTGGGCATCGGCCGGCGAAGTTTGTTCGCGCCGGGCAATGCCGAAAGCGCGCCGCGCCGCGACATCCGCGAGACAGCTACACATACGCGCAGCCAGGTCGAAACGACGGCGCCGCTTGAATACAGCGCCTACAGCGAGGCGCCGGCGGCAGCGAGCCCCTGGGTTGACGATGAAACCGAAAAGAGCGGCAAGCTGCATCCGCAATTTGGCGTACCCGTGCTGGACAAGCTGTCTTCATACGTTAAAGGCCGCAACTACGATGATTCCTACGCAATTGAAATGGGGCCCGAGCAGGGCAACCAGTTTTTGGGCGAGTGCGGCATTTCCAGCGCCACGCGCGTGGGCAATGAGTTGCAATCGGTGGAATTCTGGGGCTTTGACATGGCGTCTCAAGAAACCATTACCAAGGTTTTCGCCGCTCCAGCCGCCTTGAGCGACCCGGCCCTGCATGCCGCTGTGGCCAACCGGGTGAAGGATCCAGCGGTCGACATTGTGGCTGCGGAACCGGGCGCCTGGCTCGTCGTGGAGAGTCAATCGCTCCATATCAGGGCTGAGATTAAGTCTGTAATCTGCAATTATGGCGGCGGCACGCCGAATAGCGGAATCGAGACGCTGCAGATACAGTTGACAGCTTGGCACAAACAGACGCAAGGCGCCGCGGTATCGGCGGGCGCTTTTCCGGCCGCTTCACCTTTTGATCAATTCGCGGAAATTGAATTGACGGCGCCATCGCAGACAACTTCGCCCAGTCCGCCGCCAGCGCCTTCAGGGGAAAGCCGTCAACCGGCGAGGCGTCCCGAAGACGAAGAAGAAGATCCCTTCGGCGGCACCGGCAATTTTATGCCCTATTCCTAGTGGAAATACCGCCGACCGCATCTATTGCGGCCGGTATTCACGTTGTAAGCAACCAGTTCAGGATCCCGCGCTGGACGCGTTCAGCGGATATCGACGATTTCAAAGCGGATATTTCCATCCGGCGTTTTCACAGTGATTTTGTTTCCCTTGTTCTTGCCCAGCAACGCGGAGCCGATCGGGCTCTTCTGAGAGATTTTCCGCTCGCGGGGGTTGGCTTCGGCGCTGCCAACAATTCGGTATTCTTCGTTGTCGTCCGTTCCTTCTTCCTGGATGATAACCGTCGAGCCAATTTGCACTTCGTCGCTGGCGCCGCCCTCCTCCACGATGACGGCTGTCTGCAGAATGTTTTCAATATGCTGGACCCGGCCTTCAATGAAGCCTAACTGTTCCTTGGCGTCGTGGTAATCGGCGTTCTCTTTCAGGTCGCCTTGCGCGGCCGCGTCCTTCAGCTTCTGCGCCAAGGCTGGCCGGCGCGTCTCGATGAGCTGGCGCAATTCCCGCCGCAGTTCGTCTTCGCCCTCTCTGGTTAGATAAGTGTCTTCTGCTGCCATTCTCGGCTTCCTTCAAGCTTATCTTGCTTATCGGTTGCGCCCTGATATTCCTTGACCAAGGCGCGCACATTCTGTTGATGCAATTGCTGGGCAAGGCCATTCAACAGCACATGGCTTTTTCCACAGTCCCGCACATGTATATGCTCCTCAAGATCGGGAATGCCTTGATCCAGGGCGGACTTTACGGCTTGGTCCAGCCGGCTGAGGTATGCCAGATCGCTTTGGATCTTGCCCTGCACTTCGCCGCGCAAGATGATGTCACCGTGGCCCTGCACGACATTTTCATATTCTTTGTCTAGCAGGGCTTTCAAGGACTCTACAAAGTCTTCAAAACTGCCATCGACAAAATAGGGGACGGGCATCAAGGTATCCGCTGCAAAAAGAACCTCGGCTTCTTCTACCAAACAGGTTATGGAGTCGGGACTGTGACCCGGGCTCGGCCGCAGCAGAAAATTGCTGCCCCCCAGCCGCAGCCTCAACTCACGTTCGAAAGTGATGTTAGGCAGCGCCAGCCTGACTTGGCCGAATTCTGACGCTGACGCTTGCATGCGTTTTAAACTTTCCCGCCCACGCGTGGCCAGCATTTCGCGGCAAAGCCGGTGCGACACAACCTGCGCATCCGGGAAGAAACAGGTGCCGGTACTGTGATCCGCGTGGAAATGCGTGTTGATCACGTAACGCACCTGGCTGCCCATACCCTCTTCAACATAGCGCTTCATGCGCCTCGTCTCTTCGGGATACAGCAAAGTATCGATCACTACGGCGCCGTCCTCGGTGATCACGACGCCCGCTGTTACCTGGGCATACAACTCACTCCGGAAAACAGAAATGTTATCCGTGATTCGTTCGCGCTGCATGGGTTAATCGGGTCGTTTCGAATTAGGCAATATGACCAACGCTCGCCTGAGTATAGTCTGCGAAAGATGTAATGGCAAGCGACGAATCGGCCGCCGGCGCGGACGCTGCCGCCCCTTTTGTGGCCTGCCAGCGCAGCAGCCGGCATCAATCCGCAATGCCCGGGCGCTGGCGGCATATTTTATGCGGCGGCTATCGTAAAGCTCGCGCTGCCCTGCGCGCTGCCATTGACATAAAGAGTCGCTGTATAGAGACCGGGAAGAAAAGAAAAGTCACTCGGCGTGGCATAAAACCAGATGCACTCAAAGTCTTTTGAATAATCGGCGCGCCATGAAACGCGATAGACAATACGATCTTCGTAAGCCCAGTCGACATCAAATGAACTGTCATTCAGCAGCGATGCGACATGCGCGGTCACATAAATGCGTTCCGCATTAGCGCTGAATTGTTGCGCCTGTCCAGTTGCGCAGCCCGTACTGGCGTCGACGCCTCCGGCAGCCGCGATATTGCTAACGCGCATCAGCGCTGATTCGTCGTCCATCATATCATCTTCAAGCGAACTGCCCATGTCTTCGGCGCTGACGACAACCGGCCTGACTGCCGGTGTGGGGGTGTAATTCGCGCGCAATGTCGATGCTAGCGCGGCGTTAACGACGGAATGCGCGGCAACCTGCGTGCCGGCGGCCTCCAGCGTGGCGGCCGCCATTTCCCGCTCGGCGGTGGCGGCGCCGCGCAGCTCCTCGCTTTCGGCGGCGTACAGCGTCAAATCAACTTCGATCGTCGCCACCGCGTCATTTCCGCCCAGAGCCCCGCAGCCGGCCAAAGCCGGGAGCAGGCACATCAGCGCGGCAAAGATTTCCCTTTTAACCACGCGCGTTTTCACCGTGGCACTTCCCGGTGTATAGAACCAACAACAAAATGGGATTATATCCATTCAAGCGGCAATCGGGCGATATGCCCGCCGGCGCTTGCGATTAGGCCCGAGCGACGGCGGGCAGCGCTTGAAGACTCTATTCCCTTCTGCTAGAATCATGGGAATTGCCCCCGTAGCTCAGGGGATAGAGCGCTGGTTTCCGGAACCAGGCGCACAGGTTCGAATCCTGTCGGGGGTACTTGGCGCCTTGCAGCGGCCTGCAGATGGCCGCGATATATGCAGCGCGCTCAACTTTGGGCCCGGCTCTCCAGCCCCCGCCGGAACGCCTCCATATCAATAACCGTCTTGGTCAGCCGCGATTCTTCCGCCGCAAATGCCAGCAGATGGCTTTCCAGCGATTCTCTTGCGGTTGTGATGCTTTCGTCAGCATCGCCTTTCAGCGCCTTGACGAAGCTGCTCACGATGCCATAATCGCCGCCGCCATGTCCGCTGCTGTCGCGGGCGATAACCGGCACTTCTTCGACCTCGCCCGTCAAATGGTGGTGCAGGCGAAGCTCATCGCCGCGTGAAGAAAACTTGCCATAGAGCGTCGCCTTAGTGCCGTCCCAGCGCATAGTCCGGCATTCCTCATCGCCCTGGCCATTCATCACCAAGGTCACAGTCGCGCCATCCTCCATTTCCATATTCACCGTCTGGTGATCGACGACGTCATTGTCGCAATGATAAACGCAGCGGCCGTACCAATCCGTCTTCAATTGTTCCAGCCGCGCCTCCGGGGTGGGAATGTAAGTCACCGCGTTTTGGGGCCAGCCCGAGCCCGCGCGCGCATAAATTCTTGTCGCTTCATACTTACAAGAATCGGCCGCCGGACAACCGTCCGTACAGCGTTGCGTCGCGCCCTCAGGCGCGTTTTCCGGGCGAAAATGGATCATTGATCCAAAAGAACTGAGATGGACGACCGGCTTCTGCAGGATCCAAAGCAGGATGTCAAAGTCGTGACAGCATTTGCACAGAATCATGGGCCCGGATGTCGCCTGGCTGCGCCAGTTGCCGCGGACGAAACTGTGCGCCATATGATAATATGCCAGATTCTCGCGATGCGTCACGCTGACAACGCGACCTAACGCGCCCGAATGCACAACTTTGCGCAAAGCCTGCCAAAACGGCGTATAACGCAGAACATGGCAGATCTGTAGCAAACGGCCCGTCTCTTCCGCCTTTTGCACCAGGCGGACATTTTCTTCCGGCACGGGCGTCATCGGTTTCTCCAGCAGCACATCATAGCCCATATCGAGCATGCGCATCGTCGATTCGAAATGGAAGCGATCCATGGTGCAATTGATGATCGACGATGTCATTGCCCGGCCCGAAGCCAGCAGGGACTGCCAGTCATGAAAGATCATTTCCGGCGCAATCTGATGTCGGCTGACGAAGAGATCGCGTCGGATTGGATCCGGTTCCGCAATCCCAACCACATTCAGTTCCTGCGGAAACTCGAGCGCGTATCCGCCGTAGGCGTTGCCGCGGCTCCCGGCTCCGATGACGATCGTGTCGATTGCTGCCATTTGTCCGTCTCCTGCACAAATCACATGCGCCTAAGCAATTCTATCGCAATATGCCCGCTTGCCCAGCAAACGCCGTCTCGGCGCAAGGCAATCGCATCAAATTGAAATTGCGCTGACAAATGACAATTTCGCCTCATATTTCGTAATCTGTAGCGGGCGTTTCGCTGAAACGCCCGCAATTTGCAGGCCATTTTCAACGGGCGTTTCACGAGACGCCCCTACATTTGTACATTTTTCGTGGCGAACGGCTCATTGTGATTTTGATGCGATTACCCTGCGTCTCGGCGTCGCTTTTGCCAATTGGCGCAACTTGTTATATTAACCTGATAGCGCGTCCCAGAGTGATTGCGAGGTCTGCCTTGGCGGAGGGATTGACGATCGGCCTGGATATTGGCGGCACAAAAATGGCTTTTGTCCTGGCCGATCGCCAGGGCAATACGCTGGACTCCAGAACCGAACCTACACAAAGCGGAGACAGCTTCAATGATACCGTTTACCGGATAAGCAGGACTTTGAATGCCTACATCGCAGACTACGCGCCAATCGCCGGTATCGGTGTCGGCGTGCCGGGGCCGGTGGATAGCGAGCGAGGAATCGCGCTGCTGGCGGCGAATCTGGGCTGGAAGGACGCTCCGCTGCGCGCCGCGCTGCGGAAGCGCCTGGCGCGCGCCATCCCCGTCTATGTCGAAAACGACGTCAACGCGGCGGCCATTGGCGAAGGGCGTTACGGGGTCGCCAAGAATGTAGACAACTATGTCTTTTTGATGGTGGGAACGGGTATCGGCGGCGCAGTCCTGCTGAATGGCGGGCTTCTGCGCGGGGCCACGCACTCCGAAATGGAAATCGGACACATTTCGCTGGACCCCGTGAATGGACGCCTTTGCGGATGCGGGCGGCGCGGCTGCCTTGAAATGACCGTCTCTGGCAAAGGCATTGTCGCCCATGCCCAAGAGCATCTTCCCGATTATCAGAACACGAGTATGTCCGCCGACTCTATCAGCACCCATGAGTTGATTAGCGCCGCCCGGCGTGATGACCCTCTCGCCCGACACGTCATGGCGGAAGCCGGGCGGGCGCTGGGCCTTGCCTGCGCCTGGTGCGTCAATCTCTTTAATCCCGGCCTTATCGTACTTGGCGGCGGTCTGATACGCGCCTGTTATCCATTGCTGGAATCAGAGACCTTAAGCGCTTTGCGAGCGCGCAGCCTGCCCCTGAACAGCCAGGCGGTTTCCCTGAAGCTGTCGGCGCTCGGCGACGGCGCGCTGGGCGCCGCCTCGCTCGTTTGGTACCACCAGGATGAGGAGCGACAATCGTGAGAATCGCCATCGGCGGCATCGCTCACGAGAGCTGCAGTTTCTCCCCTTTGCCAACCAAGTTGGATGACTTTACCGTTGTCCGGCCGGGCGCTCCCGAATTCTCGCAGCTTTATCCATTCTTGTCGGGATTCCCCGGTACGCGCTTCCTCGCAACGTTGACGGCGAAGGCTATTCCCGGCGGCCCGATCAAAGCCGGCGCTTATCAGGCGCTGAAAGCGGAATTGCTGGAACGGCTGGGGGCGCTTGAGCCGCTCGACGGCGTCTACCTCGATATGCACGGCGCCATGTGCGTGAGTGGCCGGGACGACGCCGAAGGCGACCTGCTCGCTGCGGTGCGCGAGGTCGTCGGTCGCAATTGCCTCATCTCGGCCAGTTACGATCTGCATGGAAACGTGTCCGAGCGCGTCATGTCAAATTTGGATCTGATCACCGGTTACCGCACAGCGCCGCATATTGATGTGTTGGAAACGCGTGAACGGGCGGTCGCCCTCTTGGTTCGCTGCCTGCGCGACCGGATCCGTCCCCGCAAGGCCTTCGTCAAGATCCCGGTTGCTTTACCAGGCGAGAAGACGAGCACGGAATGGGAACCGGGCCGGGGAATCTATGCGTCGATCGCGCAGGCGATTGACGGCGAGCGTGTGCTGGACGCGACGGTTCAGGTCGGCTATGTCTGGGCCGACGAGCCGCGCATGAGCGCTTGCGCCATCGCAATCGGACAGGATGAAGACGCGATCGCGCAGGTCGCGTCCCGTCTGGCGCAGCGCTATTGGCGAAGTCGCGCCGAATTTACTTTCGGCGCGCCAGCGCTTACGGTCGACGATTGCATCAGGCGGGCGCGGAAAGTCGACGCAAAACCCGTGATCATCAGCGATTCGGGCGACAACCCCACTGCGGGCGGGGCCGGCGACGTCACGTATTTCCTGGAGCGCGCCATGGCCTTGCAGCCACCGGACATGCTTTACGCCAGCATTGCCGATGCGGCGGCGGTGGAGCGCTGCATCGCCGCCGGCCCAGGCGCCCGAGTCAGCCTCGAAATCGGCGGGAAGCTGGACCGGGGCAATTCAGGCCCGCTCGCCATCACCGGCACGGTCGAGAGCATCAGCGCGCATGACGCCAACAGGCAGGTCGTCTTGAAGTCAGGCGGCATCCGCATCATTCTCACGAGCAAGCGCACACCGTTTCATCACCGTCGGCAGTTCCTCGAACTGAATCTGAATCCCGAAGATCATCGAATCGTCGTAGTCAAAATCGGCTACCTCGTTCCCGAGCTCAAAGCTATGGCGAGGGCCGCCTACCTGGCGCTTTCGCCCGGCGCCGTCAATCAGGACATCGCGTCGCTGGATTTCCGGCGAATCCAGCGGCCATGTTATCCCTTTGATCCGGACATGGATTGGGCGCCAAACGCGCAATTTTTCTGATCGAGCGGCAATTGTCGGTAACGGTAGTGTATCTATTTCGGTTGAAATAGTCTGGTAGGGGCGATCCGGTGGATAGCCCGATGGGTACGAACAGGATCGATATTGGGCGACTCACCGGGGCGCGTGGACACAGCCCGTCAGTCGCCCCTACCAAATCGTCGGTATTTGAAGAAATTCAACCGACTTTGATACAGTACCTCGGTAACTGTCTTGCAGGACCGCTAGTTGGCCTCGGTTAGCAAATATAGCCAAGCCCGGCCGAAAGCTGGTATACTAGCTGCGCTGGACCGTGTGCAATTTCAGTTTTCTTAATCGTATGTTCCAGGAGACTATCATGCCTAAACTGACTCGAATCCTCTTGCTTGTCGCCTTTGCCGCGCTCTTTGCAGCCGGCGTATCTGCGCAGGATGGCGGCATTCTTATCGGTACGAATTTCGGCGGGGATCCGAACAATATGAATCCCCTGATTTCCAATAACACCGTTGAGTTGGGGCTTAATGAATTCTTGTTCCCCAGCCTCTACAATATCGATCCGGAAACGCGAGCGCCCATGAAAGCGGGCCGCAACGACCAGGATAACGGCCTCGCCCTGGATTGGTCGATTTCCGACGATGGATTGACCTATACCTTCAACCTGCGCGATGACGTGACCTGGAACGACGGCACGCCGGTCACCGCGCATGACTACAAGTTCACCTTCGATGCTCTTGCGAGCGGAGAAACCTCCTCGCCGCGCACCGATGTCTTGCAGAGCGTTGAAAGTGTCGAAGCGGTTGATGACACGACGATTGTCATTACGCTGAGTGTGGCGTCCTGCCGCGTCATCGAAGAACTTGACGACTTCGGCATCCTTCCCAAGCACGTGATTGAACCCGCGATTGATGGCAGCTTCGCCGCGATTGACGAGTTGGAATTCAACAAGAACCCGAGTGTCACCTCCGGCGTCTTCAACTTTGGCGTGCTGGTGCCGGACGAACAGACGAGCCTGGTGCGGAATGACAATCACTGGATGCCCGTTTCACCCGATGGCTACATCATCCGCAACGTGCCCGATCAAACGGTGGGCATTGAACAATTCCTGGCTGGGGAAGCCACCTCCGTCGGCACCGCCGGCGGCGGCAGCGTGCCCGCGGCGCGCATGGAAGAATTCCGCGAACGCGCTGAGGCCGGCGAGTTCCAGATCTACGAATATGTCGATGACGGCTTGACCTTCGTTGGCTTCAACCTTGCCGATCGCGGCATGCCCGTTAACGGTCTCGACGAAGATGGCAATCCGCTGGAGCAGGGTCATCACCCGCTCTTCGGCGATGTCCGCGTCCGACAGGCGATCGCCCAGGCCGTTGACTACGCGCAGATCATTGACGGCGCGGCCGAAGGCGAAGCGGCCCAGGTGAGCAGCTACGGCACGCCCGCCCTCTGGGGCTACGACTCCAGCATAGAGCCTTGGCAATACGATCCCGATGCGGCATTGGCTCTGCTGGCGGAAGCGGGCTTCGTCGACGACGATGACGACCCGAGCACGCCCTTGCTCGCGACAGAAGATGCCCTCTACGCTGAGCCGGGCACGGCATTCGAATTCGAATTGATCACCAACTCCGGCAATGCCGTTCGCGAAGCGGCCGGCACCGTCATCCAGGATCAATTGGGACAGATCGGCATCGCGGTCGATTTCCAAACCCAGGAATTCGGGGCCATGGTGCAATTCCTGCTGGGCCAGGACTTTGACGCCATCATGGTCGGCTTCACCAACATCGACCAAGATACCGACGCGCGCAACGTCTTCACACCGGTCGGCGATGTGGTCGGCGGCGGCTTCAACTTCGTCTCCTATTCCAACGATCGCGTCACCGAGCTTTACGATCAGGCCCTGGCCCTGCCCGGCTGTGATTTCGCCGAGCGGCAGGCGCTCTACCATGAAGTGAGCCGGATCTTGCACGAGGAACTTCCCTGGTGGTGGCTCTTCGCGCCCAACGCCATGTACGCGGAATCCAATGCCGTGCAGAACTGGCTGCCTTACGCCGAAACGCGCTATGCCAACATGGCTGATATCGCCATTAGCCCCTAAAACATCGGAAGACAGTGAAGGGCGACGCGCCAGCAATCCGCTGGCGTGTCGCTTGCAACCGCCATCCAGGTCAAGCTGGCGCGGGTAAAATAGATGTTCAAATACATCATTCGCCGCCTGGTACAGGCGATCCCGACCTTTTTTGGAATCTCCCTTTTGGCTTATCTCTTGCTTTGGCTCGCGCCGGGGAGCGTGGTGGAGCGCCTCTATTTCGCGCCCAACATCTCGGCTGAAACGCGCGCGCGCCTGGCCGCGCAGCTGGGAATAAACGATCCATTTCACATCCAATACCTGCGCTGGCTGGTCGGCGACGACTGGATGCGATGGGACAATGACGGCGACGGTCTGGCCGATCAATCCTTCGGCTTGCTCGCCCCGCTGGATGCCGATGGCGACGGTGTGAACGAGCCGCCGGGCGAGAGCTACGGCATCTTGCGCGGCGACTTCGGCAGTTCCTTCATCAAGAAAAAGCCGGTCATGGATGTGATCCTGGCGAATCTGCCGGCCACTCTGGAGTTGGGCACGGCGGCTATATTGACGTCGCTGGCGATCGGCATTCCGGTCGGCGTGATCTCCGCGGCGACGCGGGGACGCGCATTTGACAACGCGTCGCGGGTGATGGCGGTCTTCTTTGACGCCGTTCCGAGTTTTTGGCTCGGTCTCATTCTGCTGATCTTCTTCGGGCGGCAACTGGACCTGCTGCCTATGGGCGGCCGTTGCCCGCCCACCCTCACCGGCGTCTGCGCGCCCATCTTCCTACGCTTGGATTATTTGCTATTGCCTACCTTCGTCTTCGCCGCCGGTTTCATCGCGCTCTTCTCGCGTTATGTGCGCACGTCGACGCTGGAAGTGATGCATCAGGATTATATTCGCACTGCGCGCGCCAAAGGGCTGTCGGGACGGGTGGTCTATTTCCGTCACGCCATGCGCAATGCCATGGTTCCGGTCGCGACTTTGCTCGGCCCGATCATCACCAATGTCTGGGGCGGCGCCACCGTGATCGAAACGGTCTTCGGCTGGCCCGGCGTCGGGCGCATCGCCTTCACTTCGGCTATACAGCAAGATTATCCGGTTGTCATGGGCATCACGATCTTTGCCGCCCTCGGCACGATTCTCGGCTTCCTCCTGTCCGATATCCTCTACGTGATTATCGATCCCCGCATCCGTCTTTCTTAGGAGCGCGCCATGAGCAGCGATGGCAGGAAACCGAAACCGCTGGCGGATGAGATGCTGCGCAGCCGCTCGCTGACCGAGCAGGCGCTGTCGCGATTGTGGCGCGACCGGCTCTCTCTCGTGGCGATCGCCGTCATCCTCATTCTCACGCTGGCATCCATCGCGGCGCCGCTCATCACCGGCGCCCTCGGCGTCGACCCCAACACAACCGACGCTTCTGAATCGAAATTCCTGCCCGTTTTCAGCGAGGGGCATATCCTCGGCACAGACAACCTGGGCCGCGATCATCTGGCGCGATTGCTTTATGCCGGCCAAGTTTCGCTTTTCATCGGCTTCATGTCGGCTTTTCTTTCTCTGGTTGTAGGCGTCACGCTGGGCATCATTACCGGATATTTCGGCGGAGTGATTGACGACCTCGTCAACTGGATCATCACCACTTTGAACTCCATTCCGGCTCTGGTGCTTCTTATCGTTATCTCCGCGGTCTTCCAGCCCGATGCGAATTCGCTGATACTGGTAATTGTTTTGCTGACCTGGCCATCGACCTCGCGTCTCGTCCGCGGCGAAACCTTTTCGATTCGATCGCGGGAGTACATCGTCAGCGCGCAAGCGGTTGGCGCCTCCAACTTTCGCATCATGCTCATGCATATCCTGCCGAATGTCTTCTCGCTGACCATCGTCACGCTGGCGCGCAACATCGGCAACGTTATTTTGATCGAATCAGCCTTGAGTTATCTCGGCCTCGGCGTGCAGCCGCCGACTGCCACTTGGGGCAACATGCTTAGCAAATCTCGCGATTTCCTGGCCCAGCCTCACCTGGTCATTTTTCCGGGCACATTGATCACCGTCGTTGTGCTCTGTCTCTATATCATCGGCGATGGCTTGCGCGACGCCTTTGATCCGACGGCAGTGGATTAGCGTCGGGATATGCGCTTCTAGTCAGTCAAAAACTTGTAAATCGTAGTCGACTCGAAGCGCTCGCCCGGTCTTAAGACCGTTGAGGGGAAACTCGGCTTGTTGGGCGAATCGGGAAAATGCTGCGTCTCCAGGCAGAGCCCGTCGCTCTGCCGATACAGCCGCCCGCTGGCGCCTGTCAGCGTCGCATCAAGGAAGTTGCCGCCATAAAATTGAATGCCCGGTTCGCTGGTCCATACCTCCATCACCCGCCCTGACGACGGTTCGTAGACGCGCGCGGCGAAACCCAATTCGCCCGCCGCCAGGCCGTCGCGGTTGAGCGCGAAGTTATGATCATAGCCGCTTGACATGACAATCTGCTTTTCGGATGAGCGCTGACCGGGGCCGATAGCCTTCGGCCGGCGGAAATCAAGAGGCGTGCCCGCCACCGGCGCCAACTCGCCAGTCGGGATCTGCGTCGAGTCTGTCGGCGTGAAGCGCTCGGCATTCAAGGTCAAGATGTGGTCGTAGATTGTGCCCTCGCCCTCGCCCATCAGATTAAAATAGCTGTGATTCGTGAGGTTGAGCACGGTTGGGGCGTCCGTCTGCGCCTCGTAGTCGATGCGCAGGGCATTGCCGGCGTCTAGGCTGTAGCGCACCGTCACATCAAGATTTCCCGGGTAACCCTCCTCGCCGTCGCGACTGGTATAAGCGAGTTCGACCGCATGGCCGAGATCCTTGGCTTTCCAGATTCGTTTGTCAAAGCCGGCGTCGCCGCCATGCAGGCTATTCGCGCCATCGTTGCAGGGCAGCTGATATTCGACGCCGTCAAGCGAAAACCGGCCGCCGGCGATGCGGTTGGCATAGCGCCCGGTGATCGCTCCAAAATAGGGATGTTCCGCCTCGTACTGCTCAAGGCGGTCGAAGCCCAAGACGACGTTGGAGAGACGCCCCTGCCGGTCCGGCACGCGGATCGATGTCAGGATGCCGCCGTATGTGATTAACGTCGCCTCCATGCCGGTTTCATTTGTCAAACTATATTGTTCAATCTCTGCGCCATCAGCCGTCACGCCATAAATTCGCATCGCGTCGCCCATCCGTTTGCTCTTGTTTCCCGCAAATGATACCCATTTCCCGCGCGCAAAGGAACGCCTGGGCAGCGGCAGATTGCGCTTACCGTCGGCGCGGCGAAGCGCTACAATAGGCGCGTTCAGCCAAATCCGACGGGAGGCACACATGCAATATCGCGCGCTGGGTCGCAGCGGCGTAATGGTCAGCGAACTCTGCTTGGGCTGCATGAACTTCGGCGGGCCAACGCCGGAAGCGGAAAGCTTCGATATCATCGACCGCGCTATTGATGCCGGCATTAACTTTTTTGATACCGCCAACGTCTATTCGCGAGGCGGCAGCGAGACCGTCGTCGGCCGGGCGCTGCAGCGCAATGGCAAGCGCGACCGCATCGTGCTCGCCACAAAAGTTCACGGGCGCATGGATGAGGATGATATTCTGGCGGCCGGCAACAACCGCCGGCACATCATTCAGCAATGCGAGGCGTCCTTGAAACGGCTGGATACGGACTATATCGATCTCTATCAACTGCATCGCGCCAACTCAGACATCCCGATCGACGAAACGCTGCGCGCCCTCGACGACCTGATTCGCGCCGGCAAAGTGCGATATATCGGAACGAGCAGCTTTCCATCCTGGCGCGTGATCGAATCCTTCTGGGTTGCAAAGGAGTTGGGGCTGAACCGATTCGTCAGTGAACAGCCGCCCTATCATTTGCTCGACCGCAGCATCGAGCGGGAGCTGATTCCAATGGCGCAATCGTATGGACTGGGCATAATCCCTTGGTCGCCCCTGGCCCGCGGCTTCCTCACCGGCAAATACAGGCGCGGGCAGGGTTTTTCGGAGGAGAGCCGATTCGGCGCCGATGCTGGGCGCGGCGCCGAGATCTTGCGCCGGCGCGACCAGCATTTCACGGATATCTCATTCGATGTCCTGGATCTCGCGGGGGCGCTGGCCGACGAAAAGGCTTGCAGCGTCAGCCAAATGGCCTTGGCTTGGGTTATCAGCAAACCGGGCATCACCAGCCCAATCATCGGGCCGCGAACGATGGAACATCTGGAGGACAATCTGGGCGCCATCGCAATTGAAGTAAGCGCCGAAGATCACGCGCGGCTGGATGCCCTTGCGGAGCCGGAATTGGCGACCGTGCCCTACTACCATGGCCGTTTGGTGAACTTCAAACCTTCTGAATACGGCTGGCTCTAAGGCGGTAGATTGGTCGGCCCGCGGCGCTGCGGCGCCGAACGACGGGCGACTTCAGCGCGCTGCCGCTTCTTTCTTGATTGCGAGAAGCTGATTATACTGCTCGCTTGACTTGTAGAATTCGTCCAGCGGATAGCAGCCGGAAACCATGCCATTGCGCGGCGCGGTCGTGCAATCGCTGAAGGTCCGGCAGATGCGTTTGCGCTGCAGCGGGCGCCCCGCCAGCAAATCAGCCGGCAGTTCCGGGTAACTCAAGGCCATGCGTCCCAAACCAACAAAATCGGTCATTCCCTGGCTCACAGTCGCCTGCGCGACATTGGGCAGCCAGTCCTGCAGATAAGAATAACCGGAGCCGACGATGGTCAAATCGGGGAAATCCGCCTTGAGCTCGGCCGTGATTTTGATCTGCCGCGCGACGCCCACCAGGGGATCCTCTGGCAGCAAATAGCCGTCCGAAGGCGGGAATATGGCCGGGCGCTGTATGTGAAAATTGTAGTAAGGGCTGCCGGCTGTGATGCAGAGCAGCCTGATATCGAGGGCGCGCAGCAATTCCAGGAACTTTCGCGGCTCGCTGAGGTCGTAGCCGACGCCGCTGCCATCGCCGCCGAATGCATAGGGATAAGGTCCGCTGTTATGCGCCGCTGGCTCGCCCGTCCGGTCCGCTCCCGCTTGGAAAGGAATCCAGTCGACCGCGCTCAGGCGCACAGCGAGATCCAGCCCGGGCGCTTCCGCGCGAATCAAGTCGGCGGTCTCCCGCAGGAAGCGCGTGCGATTTTCAAAGCTGCCGCCATATTTTCCACCGCGGCGCACCGCGCTCAGAAACTCGTGACCAAGATAGCCGTGGCAGTGTTTGATGTCGACGAAATCATATCCGGCTTTCTGCGCCAGAACAGCCGCGCGGCCAAATGCCGCGATAAGGCGCTCGACATCCGCGTCCGTCATCAGGCAAGAATCGTCAGTCAGTTGGAATTTCTCATCGAGAATCGGATGACGGTATAAGACAAGCGGTTCAAGCGCAGCGCCGTTAGGGCGGCAAAATCGACCCGAATGCGTCAGCTGCAAACCGATCAAGAGGTCGTCGGCGGCGGCAAAGCGCTCGGCATGTGCGTCGAGCAGATCTTGTCGCAATGATGCCAGTTCGCCGGCTGTGCGCTCATTGATTAGCAGTTGCCGGGCGTTTGCCCGGCCGTCATGGCGCACGGCGACAGCTTCGCCGCCCCAGATGAGCTTTGCGCCGCTCTGTCCAAAGCGCCGCCAGCGCCGCCGCGTCAGATCTGTCGGCGCGCCATCCAACGTGCCGTCCCAGCCCTCCATGGGCAGGATGGCAAATCGGTTCGTCAGCCTGCGATCCCGATAGGGATAGGCTGCGGCCAAAGGCGAGCCTGCGCCGGCGAGCGCGATCTCGTCCGCCGGCAGATCCGCGTCAACGGACTCGCAATAGGAACGAAATTGCTGGAAGCTGCGCAACTGCGCGATTCGTCGAAAGGCCATCAGCTAGCTCGCCTTCAGCAGTCCCAGGCGATTGGCAATGTCGCGCAAGATGGCGATATCACTCTCCGGGCGTCGCGGAGAATCGCGGTGCGTCTGATTAGAATCGATCCAACCGCGTATTTTTAAGAATTGCGCCGCGGAATGTTTATAAGCCGGAACCGGCGGCCGAAAAGCCAAAAAGCCCAGATACTGAATCAAGTCGTTCAACTCATAGAAGCCGGCATCGCCCGCCAGCCACATGGCGTCGCGCTCGGCGAAAAGATCGGGAGCGAATGTCGACAAGCCCAGAAGGTAATCGCTGCCATAGATCACCATGTCGATGGCCAGGTCATTGCCGGTATAGACCTTAAATTCCGGACGCAGCGCATCCCTCAGCTTGATGCGTTCCCACTCCAATTGCCGGCTGAGAGACGAATGCTTGGCGCCGCTGCAAGCCGAAACGCCCAGTAGCCCGCGATAAGTCTCGAGATCATAAATCGCGCCGAAGGGCGCAAACATTTTGCCCAATTCAAAGGCGATGAATTCGTCGCATTTTTCACCGAGCGCTTCATAGGCGCGGAGAATATCGCCCGCAGCTTGCCCGGTGAGACCATAAGATTGGAAAATGATCGGCGTGCCGCCGTGGTTCTGTATTGCGTCGATCTGAGCAAAATAGGCTTCGCGATCGAAGGCGTCGCCCGGATTGTCGCCGACGAATGCGCCAGCGACGAACTTGCCGCCTCCCAGCGCGCATTGGGTCGCTCGCAGCACCTTCTGACGTTGCGCTTCGGAAATCAGATTGGCGAATCCGGTATCCATATTGACAGCGGGAATCAAGCCCGCCTCAGCTGTGCGACGCGCATGGGCGGCCAGGCCGGGCCAATCGATCTCATAGCCATCCCTGAAGGGGAGCAAAATCGCCGATATGCCGGTGATTCTCCGCCGCGGCACTATCATTTCCTTTGGGTTGATCGCCTCATGGACCTCCATGTTCATGACTACTCCTCGCCTTTATTTACTCGCCGTCGGGCCGAATGGCGTCCACCGGAGCAATGTGAAATCGCGGCTCTTCTTTGAGCAAGCCGATATCCACGCCGTCTCTGCTCGCGCGCACATCGTCCCGATGATATTGCACCGCATATCCCAGACGCGGCTGACCGCTATGGTTGGCGCCGGAACCATGCAGCGTGAGCCGCGTAAATGCCACGGCGTCGCCCGGCATCATGCGCAA
Source organism: Anaerolineae bacterium (assembly GCA_022826865.1). Taxonomy (GTDB): domain Bacteria; phylum Chloroflexota; class Anaerolineae; order Aggregatilineales; family Phototrophicaceae; genus UBA6055. The sequence goes on along the minus strand of JAJDUC010000056.1, from coordinate 51,637 downwards.
GGGCAAAAAGTCCTCCGGTTCAACTTCAACCGTGCGATGGCCGTCTCGATCTTCGCTCTCGACCGGGTCAAAGGTCCCGGCCTTGTGTGTGCCGGGCGCCATCTGCAAACAGCCATTCTCCGGCGTCATCTCCATCAATGCGAACCAGATATTGATGCCCGGTCCGTCAAAACACGTGTATTGATTGTCCTGGTGGAAATGGAAGCGGCCGCCGCCCCCGCCGCTCTTCACTGCTGTGAATGGCATATAGAGCGTCGAAGGACCGCCCATGAGCTGCGAAGCGATTTCCAGGAGTTCGACGCTGTGAATGAGCCGCTCCAGGCCCGAGCCCGCAAGATACTGCCGGCTCTGCCGCAGCTTGTCTTTTGTTGTTGTCGCCCGGCGCAGGGCATCAGCGCTGACGTCGAGCCCGTTCATCACCGCCAGCACTTCTTCAGCCAGGTTGGCGGCTGTGCGCGGGCTGATCAAACCCGGCAGGCACAAATACCCGAAGGCATCATAAAACCTCCGCTCGTTGTCAGTAATTTTCCAGTAACGCAAAATGGAATCCACGGCTTGCCTCTGCCATTCATTCGCTCTGTCGCAAACATGTCCTGTCGCAAAACCCACCATACGCACGGAAATGGCGCGTTAATGGCAACTTGGCGCGGCGCGACATTGCATATAATATCATCGAATTGGTCCGCGCTATGATATTCACGTGATGCAAATCGGGTGCGGCATTGCGATCGGCTGCCTGATTAAAGCATAGACCGACTTACTCAAGCGCCGCGCATGCGGAAGAATGGATTTCCATGCTGATCTCCGAGATGAACTGGATGCAGGTTGAAGATTATCTTCAGGGCGATGATCGCTGTATTCTGCCGACCGGCAGCACCGAGCAGCATGCTTACCTCAGCTTGAGCGTCGATACGATCCTGTCGGCGCGCCTGGCGCGGGAAGTCGGCGAGTTGGCCGGCGTGCCCGTTTACCCCGTCATCCCCTATGGCCTGGCGCAGCAGTGGACGGCCTTTCCCGGCACGGTGACCTTGCGCGTTGAAACCTATCTGGCGCTCATTCGCGATGTGCTCGATAGCATTCGCCGCGCCGGCTTCCGCCGGATCCTGCTGATCAACGGGCATGGCGGCAATGCGCCGGCGCAAGGCATGCTGCGCGAGTGGACGATGGACAATCCGGATGCGATCGTCAAATGGCACAACTGGTACAATGCGCCCAAAACCTGGCAAAAGGCGCTTGAAACAGATCCGGTCGCTTCGCACGCTTCCTGGATGGAGAATTACCCTTGGACTCGCTTGCCGGGCCAGGAGCCGCCAGCCGGGCAGAAACCGCTTGTAGACCTCGACAAGTTGGCGATTTGGAACCCGAAGCGGACCCGTCAGAAATTGGGAGATGGCAACATGGGCGGGCTGTATCAGCGCCCGGACGATGAAATGCTGGCGATTTGGCGAGCGGCTGTCGAAGAGACGCAGGCGCTGCTGGAAGGAGATTGGCACTAAATGACGATTCTCATCTGGGGCGCCGGCGCAATCGGCGGCACAATCGGCGCTTATTTGATCCGCGCCGGGCAAGACGTGATGTTTGTAGATATCGCGGCGGAGCATGTGCGCGCGATAAACGAAAGCGGCCTGCGCATAACCGGGCCGGTCGACCAATTCACGGTTGAGGCGGCCGCGGCGCTGCCCGGGGAAGTCAGCGGACAATTCGATACCATATTGCTTTGCACCAAATCGCAGCACAGCCGCGCCGCAACCGAGGCGCTGGCGCCCTGCCTTGCCGACCCTGGCTTTGTCGTCTCGGTGCAAAATGGCTTGAATGAACTTGTCATCGCCGAGATTATCGGCCAGGATCGCACCCTGGGTTCATTCATCAATTTCAGCGCCGATTATCACGCGCCCGGAGAGATTCTCTTTGGCGGACGCGGCGCCGTTGTGCTCGGAGAATTGGACGGCGCCATCAGCGAGCGGCTGCGGCGCATGCAGTCGATTTTCGCTGAATTCGACGAGAACACTATCATCACCGACAATATCTGGGGCTACCTTTGGGGCAAAGAAGCTTACGGCGCCATGCTCTTTATCTCCGCCCTGACACAGCAGTCAATTGCAGAGGCGCTGGCCGACGCGCGCTATCGGCAGCTCTATATCCGCGCCGCGCAAGAGATACTCGAGCTGGCCGATCGCCTTGGCATAGAACCCTACGGTTTCAACGGCTTCGAACCGGCTCTCTTTCTGGAGCATGACAACGCGGGAATAGAGGCATCTCTCGATACGCTGGTCGCTTTTAACAAGCAATCCGCCAAGACGCACAGCGGCATCTGGCGGGATCTGGCGGTGCGTAAGCGCAAGACCGAAGTCAGCATGTACGAGCCTTTGCTGGAGAAGGCGGATGCCCAGGGTCTCCAGCTGCCTCTAACGCGGCGCTGGATCGCCATGATCCGCGAAATAGAATCGGGAAGGCGCGAGCAAACGACTCAAAATTTGGACGAACTCAAGGCGGCCTTCTCATGAACATACAATTCGACGGCAAGACCGTAATCGTCACCGGCGCGGCGCATGGATTCGGGCGGGCAATTGCGCTCGCATTCGCAATGCGCGGCGCGTCGGTCTGGGCTTGCGACCTGCTCGGCGACGAACTGCAAGAAACGCTCGCCCTTTGTCTGGACGTTGGTGGCGTCTGTTGTGCCAAGACAGTGGATGTCCGGGATCGCGCGGCCGTTTTCAGCTTTATCGACGAAGTCCTGGAGGAAGATGGCGCGGTCCAGATCCTCGTCAACAACGCCGGCGGTGTGCTGGGCCAGGTCGGACGTCCCTTGGAAGAAATCAGCGAGACTGACTGGGACAGCATCTTTGAGGTGAATGCCCGCGGCGCTTTCTACTTTTCGCAAGCGGTCGCGCCCAGTATGAAGAGGCAGCAATACGGCCGCATCATCAACATATCAAGCGGCGCCGGACTAGGCGTGAGCCTGACCGGCATTCAGGCTTATGCCTCGGCCAAGGCGGCGCAAATTGGCTTGACCCGCCAACTGGCGCATGAGCTGGGCGCCTGGAACATCACCGTCAACAACATCGCGCCGGGTTTTGTCCTGTCCAATCCCAATTCAATTCGGCAATTTGAATCATACGGCCCGGAGGGCCAGCAGGCTCTGATCAATCGCTTTGCTCTGCAAAGGCTCGGCTCGCCCGAGGACATCGCCTACGGCGTAATCTTCTTCGCTTCGGATTATGCCAATTGGATCACCGGTCAAGTACTTCCCATTGATGGCGGACGTTAACCGGGCGCAGCGCCAATCTCAGTGAATAGAGAGAGCCCACGGAAATGTGGGCTCTCTCTATGCTTTTCTTCGGGAATGACGCTCTAGCGCTGTTGCAGCGCCTCCAAGACGCGCGGGGCAGTCATGGGCGTCTGCGACAGGCGCACGCCAGTCGCATGAGCGACAGCGTTAGCGATTGCCGCCACGGTCGGTATCACCGGCGGCTCGCCTACGCCGCGCGCGCCGTAGGGACCGCTGACCGACGGCACCTCGACGATTTTCGTGTCGATCGGCGCCGCTTGCACCGCGTCGGGCATTGCGTAGTCCATCCAGGAACCGGACAACAATTGCCCGTCTTCGTCGTAGCGCATTTCTTCATAAAGCGCCCAGCCGACGCCTTGCACCGCGCCGCCTTGCATCTGCCCTTCCACCGCCATAGGATTGATCGCTCGGCCGACATCTTGGACGACGGCCAGGTTCACCAGGTTGACGTCTCCCGTCTCTTCGTCGACTTCGACCTCGGCGATTTGCGCGCAGAATGACGGGGCTCGGTCGGTGACCGCCTGGCGGCCCTGGCCCTGCACGGGCTCGTACTTGCCGCCGAAAGTCATGCTCTTTCCGGCAATCTCGCCCAATTTGATGGAACGATCCGGGAAGCCCCGCACCTGTACGCGCCCATCGACGATTTCCAGGTCTTCCGTTGAAACTTCAAACTCCTCGGCGGCGATGGCCAGGGTCTGCTGCCGCGCGTCATGCGCCGCCCGCAGGACGGCATTGCCCAATGTATAGAGGGTCTTGCTGCCGCCGACTCCGCCGCCATAAGGCGCGCTGTCCGTGTCGCTATAGACGAAGCGCACCTTATCGGGCGGTACGCCATAAGCCTCGGCCGCGAGCAAATTGAAGGATGTCGGCGTACCGGAGAGGTCGGCCGTGCCGATTTGCACTTGCAGCACACCATCGCGGTTCAATTTGCAGACGGCCGCGCCCGGTTCGAGCCCGCCCATCCAGCCGCCGATGGCGATACCGACGCCGCGACCGCCCTTGCGCGATTCTTCGCGGTTCTTCCACAGTTCATGCTCGCGCGCCGCCTCAAGAGTCTGGATCATGCCAATCGGCGGGAACTCGCCTCCATCCGGCGCCGTATCGCCTTCGCGCGCCGCATTCTTGAGGCGCAATTCCACCGGGTCCATCCCGAGTTTGTCCGCCGCTTCATCAAAGAGCGTCTCCACCGCCATGAAGGCGGATGGCGAAGTCGGCGCGCGATAAGCGCCGACCGACTGTTTGTTGGTTACGACGCCGGTCGATTCCAGCAGCAGATTCTGGCAGCGGTAGAAACTGGCGAATTGCATCGCCGCGAAGCCGCCCAAGCCGCTGGGATAAATCCCGGTATCCGCCGTCACATCAGATTGCATGGCAATCAGCGTGCCGTCGCGCCTGAAACCCAGCTTGCCGAAGATGCGCAAAGCCGGCGCCGGATTCGTCGTCAGCAATTCCTCGCCACGTGTGAGAATGAGGCTGACCGGCCGGCCCACGGTTGCGGCGATCAGCGCCGTCAATGGCTCATACAAGCCGAATTTCGCCCCAAAACCGCCGCCGACCGGCATCCCATAGACGGTCACATCGGATTCGGGCACGCCGAGCGTGTCCGCCACGTCCAGGCGGACGCCGAACGGGGACTGAATGCTGCCCCACATTGTAACGCCGCCCGTGATCGGGTTCGGCTGCGCCACCCAGCCCTGCGTTTCAATCGAACTTTGATGCACCATCGGCGTCTCAAATGTCCGCTCGACCACAACATCAGCTTCAGAAAACGCCGCCTGTATGTCACCGGTTTCCATGTGAGTTTTGCCGGCAATGTTGGAAATTTCTTCGTCTTCGGCTTCCGACTCGCCGCCGGTGTCCGCGCCGTGGGCGGCCTCGTCTTCAGCGCCGCTTGGGATTCCCGTGGGCCAAACAAGCGGCGCGCCTTCCGCCAATGCCTCGTCTATCGACGTGACGGCGTTCAGGGGCTCGTACTCGACTTCGACCAACTCGGCGCCGTCCGCCGCGGCCGCCGGCGTATCGGCGAGCACGACCGCAATCGGCTGCCCGACAAATATCACCCGCTCGCGCGCGAGCATCAGCCTGGCGCGGGAGGAAGGCGTCAAAGCGGGCAGATCATCCGCTGTCAACACGCGCTGCACGCCAGGCAGCGCCAATGCCGCGCTGGCGTCCACGCCGCTCAAACCGGCATGAGCATAAGCGCTCAGTACGAAACGCGCGTGCAGCATGCCGGGCAGCTTCAGGTCGCCCGTATACTTCAAGTTGCCTGTCACTTTCGCGGGACCATCAATCATAGGTGTTGGCACGCCAACAAATGAAAAATCTGACATCGATGTCGCTCCTCTGTTCGCCTATCTCATGATTCAATCTTGTTTAGCCGGCGGATGCGAAATCCACCACTTGATACCCTTCCCTCCGCGTACGCTCTTGGAAGAGCTCGCTCAACCGCAAGCTCATTGAGCCGGTTGCGCCGCCGCCGATCTGCCGACCGTCCAGTTCAATGACCGGCGCCAACTCGCCCATCGTGCCGGTGCAGAACATCTCATCGGCGCGATAGACCTCCGCGAGCGACAGATTCTTCACTTCATGCCGAATGCCGCTGTCCGCGCAAATCTCCAGCACTGTCGCGCGCGTGATGCCCTCCGGGCATGAGCCTGTATCCGAAGTCATCACAACGCCGTCCTGCACGATGAAAACATGTGTGGCGTTGGTTTCCGCCACATAACCCTGATAATCCAGCATCAAGGCGTCGTCCGCTCCCGCGGCATTGGCCTGGATTTTGGCCAAAATGGAATTGATGAGATTGCAGGAGTGGATGTTCTGATCAACGCAATCGGGCGGGATCCGCCGAATCCCGGAGGTGATGAGACGGATGCCGCTCTTGTCGTAAACGGGAGGCTTGTGTTCCGCCAGAACGATCAAAGTCGGGCCCTGCGTATTCAGCCGAGTATCCATGCCGCTAGTATATTTGACGCCGCGGCTCAAGGTCAATCGAATATGCACGCCATCCGTCATTCGATTGGCAGCCAGCGTCTTGCTGATTTCGTCGATGATCAAGTCCTGCGATGGGATCTCGGCGAAAGCCATCGCCATTGCCGAATCACGCAGGCGATTCAAATGCGGAATCAGCTTAAAGATCCGCCCCTCATAAAGCCGCAGCCCTTCCCAAACCGCGTCGCCGCCTTGCACCGCCGAATCAAATGGACTGATCCCGGCCACATCGCGATGATAGAGCTCGCCGTTGATATTGATCAGGAGGTCCTTGTTCTTGGGATTGAATGCTTGTTTCATCGCACTTCCTGGAGAATGCTGTATGGCGCGATCTGCTCATACAAATCTTCGCACTCTTTGAGTAAACCGCGCATATTCTCGGGCAGGGGCGTATCGTCTTCCTGATAGGGCGCAAACCTGGTCGAGCGTTCGACGCGCCCGTACCAGTGTCTCGCCCAGATGCCGTCGCTCTCCCGCTTGCCCGCGCGCCAATGCAACATCGCCGGATCAAAAGGCAGATCCAGGGCAGAACACAAGCTGCGCAGAGCCGCCTCGGGATTGCGCAGCACGTCCCGCGCCTCAATCACTGGCGGAATCTTCCCGGTCGCCCGGCGCAGCTCATTGAAGATCTCGACCTGCTGCGGCAACCCGGTTTGATCCAAGCCTGGATTGGGAATCACCTTGGCGAAGGATAGCAGCATGCGCCGTGGTTCGCGAATCAAAAAGCAATTGGACAGGTCGGCAATCCAGGAGCGGTCGATATGTTCCAGCATATGCTGCGTCATGTGCTTTTGGAAAAAGATCGGCGCGCCGCCCCCGTCCAGCAGCTGCGCGATTACCCGGCGCCAATCTGTATCGTAGCGCTCGATGATTTCTTCGGCGCCCGGGTGCGCATAGCCGGTGTGCTGCAGATAATGGGCGTAGAATGGCTCGTCGATCACACGCGTATCCGCCCGGCTCTCCCAGGAACGCATCATCGCGGTTGAGATATTGCGCGGGCCCGACCACATCGCTATGATGCGTTGCGACACAATCCGACCTTTCCCTAAGTCTATATTCGTCAATGAAGCCGCCAGCGTCTTGCTTCTGCTAGTATAGTTGAACCGTTCCGGCGGCTGCGGATATTGTAACCGATAGAGATAGGCTTGTCACATTTGATGCCTCCAAATGGGCGAAATACTGCCGGCGGCGCCCGATTGAAAAGCGTCTGGCGACCCTGGATAGCGAGCGTTTCTGTTTTGCTCGTTGCGCTAATCTTGTATTTACGCCCGGTTCCATGGGCTGGCGACAAGCTGAATGTAGAGCAGCAGGTTGTGGATAGCGCCAAGCCGCAAGTTTGCGTGCATACGCTGCTGGAGAACGAGGTCGAGGAAAGCAAGATCCTGCGCTCGCTTGAACTCGTCAGAGAGATGGGCGCAAGTACGATTGTGCAGTTCTTTCCCTGGGCTTATGCCGAGCCGGAGGCGGGTGCCTACAGTTGGGGCATCGCCGACCGCATCGTCCGCCACGCGCGCCTGCAAGGGCTTCGCGTCATCGCTCGCCTTGGGCTTGTGCCCGAATGGGCGCGCGCCGATGACGCGCCTCGGGCGACGACTCTCAATTATCTGCCGGAATCGTCCTTTAGCTACTTCGCCGATTATGCCGCCGCCTTTGCCCAGCGATTTGCCGGTGAGGTCGAGCGCATCATTATCTGGAATGAACCGAACCTCAGCTTCGAATGGGGTTATCGTCCAGTCGATCCGGCCGCCTATGTCCGCCTGCTGCGCATCAGCTACGGGCGCGTCAAGGCGGCCAACCCGGACGCCGTCGTTCTTGCTGGCGCCCTGGCGCCAACCCTGGAACCACCCGGCAGCGCGGCCGGCATGAACGAAGTTGATTTTTTGAAGGCGATGTACCGCCATGGCGCCAGCGCTTATTTTGACGCTCTGGCAATTCACACCTATGGATTCCTCGATCCGCCAGCGGCGCAGCCGAAACTCAATCAACTGAACTTCCGCCGCGCCGAGCTGCTGCGCGATGTCATGTTGGCGCATGGCGACGGACGCAAACCGGCCTACATCACCGAAAGCGGCTGGAACGATCATCCGCGCTGGACGGGCGCCGTCCGCCCTTCGCAGCGCGCCGCCTATACCTTGCGCGCCTTTCAGTTTGTCGAGGATAAATGGGATTGGGTCGAGAGTCTCTGCATCTGGGCTTTTCGCTTTCCGGCCGACACCTTTAGTCACCCCGACAACTATACCTTGGTCAACGCCGAGTTCCTGCCCAAGCCGATCTACTTCGAATTGCAAGCGTATGCCCGCGATTGGGCGCGCCCGGAAGCGGCCTGGCTGCCGCGGCCGGTGGAGGCCTGATGCGCTGGAAACCGAAGCTGACAAGCCTTGTCGCGGCGCTGGCCGGATTGCTTCTGTTCGGCATCGTCCTGCGGCATTATTGGCCCCCCAGCCGGTCGCTGGCTTTCCCGCGCGGCACAATCATCGTCGGCGTCGACGCCAGCTATGCGCCCTTCGCCCTTGACGATGGCGAATCTCTCCAAGGGCTGGATGTGGACCTGGCAACTGCGGTCGCCGGCGAGATCGGCCTGCCCTTGCGCTTCGCGAATATCGGTCACTATGGCTTGTATGACGCGCTGATCAGCGCTGAAGTCGACCTCTTGATTTCTGCGCTTCGCATTGACCCGAATCGCATGGAAGATGTCCGATATAGCCTGCCATACTTCGACAACGGGCTCGTGCTCGTTGCGCCGGCCGATTCTGCGCTGCCCGATGCGAATGCGCTGACCGGGAAAGGCATCGCCTTTGAATTTGCCAGCAGCGCCGACAGCTTCATCCGCGCTTGGCAAACACAGGGCATCCAACTGGAGCGCCTTCCTTATGAATTGCCGCAATACGCGCTTGATTCCCTGCGGCTCGGCCGCGCGGACGCCGCATTGGTTGACGCTACAGCCTACTTGCTCTATCAAAGCGAACAGGAGAATTGGGAGAGCGACCACAGTTATGTTTCGCATGTCCCCCTCGCAATCGCCGTACGCGCGGATAACGTCGACGCCTGGAAACTTGTCAACGGCGCATTGTCCGCTTTGAAAGACAAGGATGAACTCGCTAGAATCCTTGTCAAGTGGTTGTAGGCCAATAAATCCGGGAGCAAGGCATGAGCGACAAAATACGTTGGGGCATTCTGAGCACGGCAAATATCGGACGCCGCGTCATTCCCGCCATTCACGCCTCGCATAACGGCGAAGTCGCCGCCGTCTGCAGCCGATCGCTGGAACGGGCGCGTGAATTCGCCGTCGAGCAGAACGTGCCGCGCGCATACGGCAGTTACGAAGAATTGCTCGCTGATGAGGCGATCGACGCCATCTATAACCCCACCCCCAACAGTATGCACGCCGAATGGAGCATCAAAGCGGCTGAAGCCGGTATTCCCACGCTCTGCGAAAAGCCCTTCGCCCGCGACGCGCCCGAAGCGCAATCCATCGTCGACGCCTTTGCCAGTCGCTCTGTCCCGCTGGCGGAAGCCTTTATGTATCGTTTCCATCCGCAGCATGCCAAAGCCCGGGAGATCGCCGCCGCCGGCGGCATCGGCGAGCTGCAGCTCATCAGCAGCAGTTTCACTTTCCCGATCCGCGGCGACACAGAAAACATTCGCCTGAGCAAAGAATTGGCCGGCGGAGCGCTGATGGATGTCGGTTGTTATTGTGTGAATCTGATGCGTTTCATGACCGGCGAAGAACCGCGGCGCGTGACGGCCAGCGGGCATATCGGGACCGCGACCGGTGTTGACGAGGCGCTGGTCGCCACGCTTGAGTTTCCCTCAGGCGTCTTTGGTCACTTGGAAACCGGCCTTCGCGCCTATCGACAGCATGCCTACACGCTCAAAGGCACAAGGGGCATGATTACCGTGCCAAGCAGTTTTGTGCCCGACAAGGCGGCGGATACTCTGGTGCGGCACTGGCAGGACGACCATTACGCCGAGCATGTCATTCCGGCAATCGATCATTATCAACTGATGGTGGAGGATTTTGCCGATGCGCTGCTCAAGCGGCGGCCGCCCCGCTTCGCGCCGACGGATGCTGTGAGCAATATGAAGGTTGTGGACCAGCTATTGGCGCAAATCGCCTAGCGCGGATTCGGCCAGCGCGCGCTCGCCCGTCTGCACGCGCCAGAGCGCGGCGTACAGGCCGCCGAGCAGCACCAGCTCGTCGTGATGGCCGCTCTCCAGCAACTGTCCATTTTGCAGGACGTGTATCATATCGGCGTTGCGCACGGTCGAAAGCCGATGCGCGATGACAATGGTCGTGCGTCCGACCGCGATCCGATCCAGCGACCGTTGAATCGCCGCCTCAGTCTCGTTGTCGACCGATGATGTCGCTTCATCGAGGATGAGAATGGGCGGATCCTTGAGCACGGCGCGAGCGATGGACAAGCGCTGACGCTGGCCGCCCGATAGCTTCTGCCCGCGTTCGCCTACAACTGTGTCATATCCCTGCGGCAGATCGCAGATGAATTCATGCGCTTCGGCGATCATGGCCGCCTCGACGATTTGCCGCTCCGACGCCGCCTCGCTGCCATAGGTGAGGTTTTCACGAACCGTGCCATGAAAGAGGAAGACGTCTTGGCTGACCAAGCCGATTGCGTTGCGAATGTCCTTCTGCTGCAAGTGGCGCAGGTCATATCCATCCAGCGTGATGCGGCCGGAGCTGACGTCATAGTAGCGCAGCAGCAGTTTGATGACCGTGCTCTTGCCCGCGCCGGTCGCGCCGACGATGGCCACGGTATCGCCGGCCGGAATATCGAGCGTCAAGCCGTTTATCACTTCCTGTCCGTTGCCATACCTGAAGTCAACATTGTCGAGCCACAACTGTCCGCGCACATTTTCCCGCGGCAGATGCACATGGCCATCGACAATCGTGGATTCAATCCCGAGCAAATCCAGGATGCGGATGGTTGATGCCATTGCGCGCTGATACAAATCGAAGGTCTCGCCCAGCTTGGTCAAAGGCCATAGCAATCGCTGCGTCATAAAGATGAGCACGCTGTAGGCGCCGATTTCCAGGGCTCCGTCAAACACCAGTTGGCCGCCGGCAATCGTTATGGCGATGAATCCGCTGACGATGATCATGCGGATCATCGGCGTAAAGGCGGAACTCAAGATGATGGCGCGGCTGTTGCGATCGACATATTCTTTGCTTTCGCCGCGCAGCCGCTTCGCTTCGAAATCTTCCGCCGTGAAGCTCTTTATCGTGGCGATGCCGCTCAGGCTGTTCGAAAGCTGGTGGCTGATCATGCCCACTTGTTCGCGGACAGAGCTGTAGCGTGGCCCCAGCAGTTTTTGAAAGCGCATTGAGGCCCAGATTATCAGCGGAATCGGAACCGCCGCCATCCAGGCGACGCTGGGCGCAATAAAGATAAATATGCCGCCGATGAAAACAACCGTCGTCAGAATCTGTACGATATCGCTCGCGCCCACATCCAGGAAGCGTTCCAACTGATTGATGTCGTCATTGAGCACGGCCATCAAACCGCCGGTGCTTTGGTCCTCGAAATAGGCCATCTCCAGGTGCTGCACATGGTCATAAGCCTCAACTCGCAAATCGTGCTGCATCGATTGCGCCAGGTTTCGCCAATAGACGCGCTGGATATATTCAAACAAGGACTCGAGGATCCAGATTATCAAGGTGAGCGCGCCGAGGATGAGCAACTGCTGGGACAGGTCGGTGACGCCCATCCGGCCCAGCAGCGAGTCCTGCCGTTCGACGACAATGTCAACCGCCATGCCGATCAGCACTGGCGGCATAATGTCGAATATTTTGCCCAAGGTGGAATATAAGCTGGCCAAGCCCACACGCCGCTTGTAAGCCGACGCGTAGTTCAGCAACCGGACGAAGGGATGGCCGCTCGTGGCTGTAGATTCAGTCATTGCCATGGATCAATTGCGCGGAACGCATAAACAGCGGATTATAGGGCAATTGCCCGGTTCACGCCAGAGTATGACTAACGTGGGGAGCGCGAATCGTCGACATGGTTCACACAGAGTTTTGTGTAGGGGTGTTTGTCGGTCAGTGCCGGCGGTCAGTGTCTACGCGACCTACGCGACCCGCTGAAACGCCCGCAATTTGCAGGCCATTTTCAACAGGCGTCTCACGAGACGCCCCTACATCTTTACATGGCCGCCGATGCCCGTCGGTCAGCGGATCAAGCCTCCGCCCGAAGCGCCGGCCGCCAGGCTTGCCACGGCCGCGTAGTCAACCAGTGGCAGGTCGCCGGGAATCGTATACTTGAGAGCGGACATCGCCACGCCCCATTTTAAGGCGTCGGCGACATCGCCGTCGCGCAGCCAAGCATAGAGGAAGCCGGCAGCGAAGGCGTCTCCGCCGCCAATGCGCCCGACTTCACGCGCTTGAATCGCCGGTTGCCTCAAGAGTTCGCCGCCGTGCCGCAGCGCCTGCGCGCCCTCAATTCCCAGCGTCATCACGATCAGCGCATCCGGGAAACGCGCCGCCAGCGTCGCGATTGCGTCTCGCGCGCTTGCGGCGCCATACAAGACTTCGTAATCGCCCAGCGGGCAAAATATGACATCGGCCTGCGCCATCGCGCTGTCGCAGCCGGCGGCCGCTTCCGCGCCGCTCCAAAGCTTGCTGCGGTAATTCGTGTCGAAGCTGAAGCGCCAGCCGACGGATTTCGCCCGGCGCATCGCCTCATGCAGCGTGTCTCTCGCGCTGGCGCTGATGGCCAGGGTGATGCCAGTGCTGTGGAAAAGGCGCGCGCGCCCGGCTTTGAACAAGCCGTCGGGCAGATCGCCCGGCCGCATGCGGCTCATGGCGGAATCTTTGCGATCGTAGATGATTTCGCTGGCGCGCGGCGCTTGCGCTTTCTCATGAAAATAGATGCCCAGCCGCTCCCCCTCCGCCCACACGACCTGGCTGACATCGACTCCATGCTGCGCGATGCGGTTGGCGATGTAGCGCCCCATGGGTGAAGCCGGCAGGCGCGAGAGCCAGGCGGCTTTCATGCCCAGCCGCGCCAGACCGACGGCGCTGTTGGACTCGGCGCCGCCCACCCAGATGTCAAAACTGCGCGTCTGTTCAATCCGCAACTGCCCCGGCGGCGTCAGACGCATCATGGATTCGCCGAAGGTCAGTACATCGTATTGGGTCATCCGCCGCTCCTCTGAGTTCTGTTGCAATCGGTCTCTGCGTCAGGCCATGACCAGCGCCCGAGCTTCGCCGAGTGAGATCGGCCATTTTGTCTGGCATGCGCCTCATGATACCGCTATACTCGCAACATGGCACATATCGGACTGGATGCCCGCTTAACGCATTATCGCATCGGAGGGATCAGCCGATATATCACGGCTCTGGTCTCCGCCTTTGAAACGCTCCCGCTCGCTCACAATTTGACACTGCTGCAGAGCCGCAAATCAAACGATAGGCCGTCGCGGAAGTTCTCCTCCCGCAAAATCTGGACGCCGCCTCATCATCCACTTGAACGCGCCGCGCTTTCGGTCGAGCTTTGGCGCCATCGCTTCGATCTGCTGCACAGTCCCGATTTTATCGCGCCGATGCGCGGCGCCAGACGCCATGTGATCACCGTGCATGATTTGAGTTTCATTCATTATCCAGAATACCTCACCGCCGCCAGCCGCCACTATTACAACGGCAAGATCGAAGCCTCGATACATCGCGCCGACCACATCCTCGCTGTCAGCGAGGCGACCAAGCGCGACCTCATGGAAATTCTCGATGTGCCGGCCGCCAAGATCACCGTGCAATTGAATGGCGTTTCTGAGCGCTTTTGTCCCTTGCCGCGCGAGGCTTCAACGCCGGCGCTCCGGAAACATGATCTTCCCGATGACTTCTTATTATTCGTCGGCACGCTCGAACCGCGCAAGAACCTGGTCGGCCTGGCGCGGGCTTATCGCGATCTGTTGCTGGACTTGCCCGACGCGCCGCCAATTGTCATCGTCGGGCGCCCGGGCTGGCACTATGAGCAACTCATGTCGGACCTGCGCGCCGTGAGAATTGATGATCGCCTCATCTTTAAATCCGATGTGCCCGATGCCGATTTGCCGGCGCTTTATAGCCGCGCGATCGCTCTGCTGGCGCCCTCCTTCTACGAGGGCTTCGGTTTGACCGCCCTGGAAGGCATGGCCTGCGGCGCCCTGCCTATTGTGAGTTGCGCTTCTTCTTTTCCGGAAATCGTCGGCGATGTCGGATGCCTGGTTGACCCGCATGACATTGCCACGATTGCCGAGGCGATGAAGCGCGCTCTGCTCGATAGCGAATGGCGCGGGCAACAGTCGCGGACGGCAAGGCGTCGCGCCGCCGGCTTCCGCTGGAGTGACAGCGCGCGCATCGCGCAGGATTGTTACGACGCCCTTCTCGGCTAAGGCTGCGATGAAGATTCTGCTTCTGACGCCCGATTTTCCCTATCCCAGCGAATCCGGCGCCGCCATCCGCAATGACGGCATCATCCGCGGTTTAGCGGCCGCGGGCCACAAATTGACTCTTCTCAGCTTCGCGCCGGGCAAAATTAACCTGGCGAGCAACCCCTTGCTTGATGTTTGTGAAACGCTGCGCACGGTCCCGCTGCCGGTCCACAGCAAGGCCAAACGCATCGTAAGACTCTTAAGCAGTTTCCAGGCGGATATGGAGTTTCGTCTGGCCAGCGCGGAATACGCCGGCGCGCTCAAGGCGATTCTGCAGGAGGAATCATTTGACGTCATACAGTTTTCCGGGCTTGAGCTGGCCTGTTACCTGCCGCTGATTGCAGCGGGCAAAGGCGAGGCGAAAGTGGTCTACGACGCGCTCAATGCCGAAGCCGATCTGCAGCGTGTGATCGCCAGGGTCGATCGCGGCAGCTTCAGCCGCTGGCCGGCCGCCATCTACTCGGCAATGCAAGCGCGCCGTTTGTCCCGCTTTGAAGCTGAAGCCTGTCGTCGTGTTGATGCCGTTGTCGCCGTAAGCGAAGAAGACCGGAATTTACTGCGCCAAAATCGCGGCGCCCCCATCTATGTTGTACCCAACGGGATCAACAGCGCTGAATTTCATCCGGCAGCGAGCGATCAGCGCGCGCCTTGCCAATTGCTATTCAGCGGCAAAATGGACTATCGACCGAATGTCGACGCCGTCGAATGGTTCTACCATGCGGTCTTTCCCCGCGTGCGCAGGCGCTATCCGGATGCCAGCCTGGTGATCGTCGGTCGCAATCCGCCCGCCCGCCTGCAAAGGCTGGCGTCTCAAGGCGGCGCGCAGGTCACGGGTTGGGTGGATGCGGTTGAGCCCTATCTGCGCCGGACGACGATTTATATCGTGCCCTTGCGCATGGGCAGCGGCACACGCTTGAAAGTTCTCCAGGCGATGGCGGCCGGCTGCGCAGTGCTGTCGACATCAATCGGCGCGGCTGGCTTGAATTCAGCCGCTCGCAGCGCGCTAAGGATCGCCGATAACGCCGACGATTTCGCGGGGGCGCTTATTGCGCTCCTGGCTGACGAGCGGATGCGGCGCGAGCTCGGGGCGCGCGCGCAAAAGGCGGCGCGCGAGCACTACGACTGGTCCGCGCTGATTCCCCGCCTCTTGCAGACTTATGAGGAACTCGGGCTTGGATAGGGAGGCGCTGGCCCAGCGCAATCGCGCGCTTGCGGAAAAAGCGCATCGCCATTCTGTGAAGCGCCGCCTGCGCGACGGCATGCTGCATGCCTTGGCCCGGCTTCCGGCGCCCAGCCAGAATGCCGCCGCGGAGCGACTGCTGATCATCAAGCCCGATCACCTGGGCGATGTGCTGCTGGCTACGCCGGCTATCCAGGCGATCAAGCGGAAGCGCCCGGATACGCCAATCGACGTGCTCTGCGGTCCATGGTCAGCCGACATACTCTTGCCCTATCGGGCGATCGACTGTGTGCGCACACTGCCATTCCCCGGTTTTCAGCGTTCCGGCGCAGGGCAGCCCAATGCCTGGCGGCTGCTGCTAAGTTCGGCGCGCTGGCTGCGCCGAATCGGATACCGCCGCGCCATCATCATGCGCCCCGATCATTGGTGGGGCGCGTTGCTCGCCTTCCTGGCCGGCATACCGCATCGCCATGGCTACGCGATGCCCGGCGTCGCGCCTTTCTTGACGACGGCATGTCAGCAGCAACATCAGCACGCCCTGGAGCAGAATCTGCGCTTGGCTGAGTCCTGGATTGGAGCGGTCAATCGCGAGCGCGTTCGGCTTGAATTCCCGCTTGCCGCGGCGGATCAGGCTCACATCGCCGGGCATCTGCTGGACTGGGGCATAAAATCGGGCGGGAACTATATTTGCATTCATCCGGGTTCCGGCGCCGCCAGCAAATTGTGGACTGCAGAAAACTGGTCGCATGTGGCGGATGCCCTGGCGGCCGATTTTGACGCGAATGTCATCCTAACCGGCGGCGCGGCGGAACAGCCGTTGCTCGAGGCGATAAGAGCGCGTTCAAGCGACGACGCTCTGCAAATCGCCGGCGCAACGACCGTGGGACAGCTCGGGGCGCTTTATGCAGACGCCTTGGCCGTTCTGGGTCCAGACAGCGGCGCTCTGCATCTGGCGGCCGCCGTCGGCAGCCCCACGGTCGCGCTCTTCGGCCCGGCTGATCCGATCGAGTTCGCGCCCTGGGGAGACCCGGGGCAACACGCCGTGATTACCTCCGGCATCGGCTGCCGCCCCTGCCGCATCCTCGACTGGCGTCAGGACGATGCCGCCTGCCATCCCTGCGTGCGCGATATCAGCGCCAGACAGGTCCTCGGAGCTGCGCGAAAACTTATCCAATTTGCGGAAGCCATGGACTGACTGCCGTCTACTCAGCCCTGAGAATGGATTCGTCCCGCGGTCGAACGGCAAGGGTTCGCTCGTTGCGGTATGTGACCATGCCGGGCCCGGCGCCCTTGATCGCTTTGACGTACTTCACGCGCGTATAGTCGACGTTCACGCGCGCGTCATCACGACGTTTGCTGAAGTGAGCGGCAATCGCAGCCGCCTTGGCGATTAGCTCTTCGCTGATGCGCCTGCCATCATCGCGAATGACCACATGCGCGCCTGGCGTTTCCCGGGCATGCAGCCAGATGTCCCGGGGCTTCGCCCGCTTAAATGTGACCTGTTCATTCTGGCGGCTGTTGCGTCCAATCCAAATCACATAACCATCGCGACTGACGACTCGCAGGGGGCCGGTCCGGCCGCCGCCTATGCGTTTGAGCGCTTGGTCCCCGCCATGCCCGCGGGCCTGCAGCAGCTGAATCACTTCGTCGATTTCCGGCCAGTTGCGCGCTGCCTTGAGGTCGGTTTCTAATTGCTCGATAAAGTCCAACTCGGTTTGTGTTTCCCGCAGCAGCGCCGGCACCTTGGCCCTGGCCGCTTTCGCCTTGTCGTAGCGCCGGAAATAGGCTTGCGCGTTCTCAAGAGGATTGCGATCGGGGTTGAGCCGAATCAGGCGCTCAGGCCCGTCCAGTTCGTATTGCGCGCGCAATTCGCCCTGCCCTTCAGCGATTCCGTATTGATAAGCGAGGATCAATTCGGCCGACTGCCTGAGTTCTTCCAATTCCCTATCGTCACGCGCGCCCTTTCGCAAGGAAACCAGCCGCGCATTCAGCTTTGCCCGGGCTTCGTCGATGGCAGCTTGAACTGGCTTCTTCGCTTCGGCATAGGCTTCGATCCCGGCCATGGAACCGAAACAAGCGCTGACGGCCGCGCTCAAGGTTTCACAAGCGCGCCAATCGAGATGCCTCAGAGGATATACGCTGAATCGGCGGGCGACGCCGTCAACGTATCCAATTCCCGGCTGCCATTGCCGCTGCAAAAGCGGCTCGATCAATTCTTCAAAGGCTTGGTAGAGCGAGGCGGCGTCGCTGTCCAACACAGTCGTCGTGGCATCGCCGCTCGCTCGAAAGACGATCTCGCGCGCAAGCAGCGGACTCATGCCGAGGATGTTTCTCGGAAGAAGCTGCCTGATCTGCAAGCGGTCATTTTCGGCGCTCGCCAGCAAGCGTTCGAGATCGGCGACAGTTATCGCCGCAGGATCCATCCGCCCGACGATCGGCGGCGGAGGAATGTAATCGTGGTTGGGCAAACTCAGACGATAGCGATTCTCGGCCGGGCCGACTCGTTTCAAGCAATCCAGAATGACGCCGTCGCGCACAAGCAGCACGTTGGCGCGCCGCGGCATGAGTTCGACAATGATCCGCCAGTTTCCAGCGACTTCCAATTCCAGCAGCCGCTCCCAGGGCGGTTGACTCACAGCTGTAATCAGGCTGCCTTGAATGTAGCGGCGGAATAACAAGCCCAGCTGTGACGGCTTATTGAGGCCGCGGCGCAGCTTGCCGTCGATCAGGAGGGCGCGTGGATGCTGGGCGTCGGCGCTCAGGTAGAGATATCGGCGTTTGCGCGCGGCGTAGATCTCCAAGCCCAGGCCCAGCGCATCTGTATCGATGACGTCTTGCACGCGCCCGCCCACTATGCGTTCTGAAAGTTCAGCGACCAGGGCTGCGATTGCGAAACTGTCAAAGTTCATTATGCTTCATCTCGTAGCCAGTCGAATGCGAATCCCTGCCAATAGATCAGGCATCCGCGGCCGCCTGTGAAAATGTCAGGAGGTAAGCGATCAGGTGACCGACTTCGGCCTGTGACAGGCGGTCGCCGTAATTGTTGGGCATGGCGTTGCTGTAGCCATCGACCAAATGCGCGCCGGGATACAGAATCGCTTCATACAGGTATTCTTCAGCTGAGAGCGGCGGATTCCGAAGCGCCGCCAGGTCCGCAATGCGGGTGAAAAGCGGCGAACTGCTCCCATCCCCTTCCAGGTGACAAGCGGCGCATTCGTGGGTTTGCGCCAGTTCCGCGCCCAGGTCGGCATCGGCGCTGGACAAGGCGGCCGTCAACTCCGCGCCGAATGCTCCGGAAGTCGCTCTTGGCGCCGCGGCGCGCATTGCAGCCGCCAGAACGAGAACAAAGGCCAGCGCCGCCGCAACGACGATTGCCGCCAGGACGCGCTTCCGCGCCCGCCGCTTCTGAATTTCGGCTTCCGTCATGAAGGATCAGCGGGACGGCATGCCCCGGCCGGGCTTCAAGCGCTTGTCTCCTGGCGCACGGCGGTCACCTGCCGGTTGAGCAGCCAGAACAGGACCATCAGAGTCAGGCCCGCGCCCAGGACATTGAAGAGAATAAATCCGGTGACCAGAATGAACGCGACCGCTTGATCCGGCGTGGCGGTCAAGAAATCGCCGCTGGGGTCGGTCGTCTGTTGGATCGCCAGATCCGATGAAAGCAAGTTTGAGGTGATAGCGCCCCCCGCCAACAAGATAATGAATACCAGGGCAACAGCACTCAAGGTTTTCATTTCAATGCTCCAGACACCCTCAGACTTCTAGCGATTCTAAACTTCCTCGGCGTGCAGCGCAAGTATGGGACGCCGCCCGGCGATGCTCTAGGCGCCGCGCAGCACCAATTGATCGCGTTCGGGCCCGACGCTCACGCTGTTGATGGGCACGTCGCACAGTTCCGATACGCGCGACACATAAGCCTGCGCTGCTTTTGGCAAGTCGCTGAAGTGGCGACAGCCGCTGATTTCTTCTCTCCAACCCGGCAAGCTTTCGTAAACCGGTTTGGCTCTTTCGAGCTCTTCGTTGGTCACCGGCGGATACTCATGCCGGACGCCGTCGATCTCGTAAGCGGTGGCCAGCTTTAGCTCGTCAAAGCCGGAGAGAATGTCCAGCTTGGTCAACATGATTTCGCTCAAGCCGTTCACGCTGGCCGCGTAGCGCAGCATCGCCACATCCAGCCAGCCGCAGCGCCGCGGACGTCCGGTCGTCGTGCCAAATTCATCCCAGAAGTTTGCGCCGCTGCCGCGCAGGCGCTGCGCCAATTCGCCGTCCAACTCAGTTGGCATGGGCCCGCCGCCGACGCGTGTGCTGAATGCCTTCGCCACGCCCAGCACCTTTTCAACAAATAAAGGACCCACCCCCAAGCCCGTCAGGGCGCCGCCGGCGGTCGGCGAGGAGCTTGTCACAAAAGGATAGCTGCCATGGTCGACATCAAGCATCGTGCCCTGCGCCCCTTCGCAGACCACATTCTTCCCGGCTTTCAGCGCCTGATCCAGGAAAATCGAAACATCTTTTATGAAGGGCTTCAAAAAGGCGGCGGCTTCCAGATATTCTCCCGCCGCTTCGCGCGCGTCAAGCGTGCCTATGCCCTGCCGTCCCAGCTCGGTGTTGGTCGCCTCGATCCCGGTCACCAGGCGATCGGCGAATTCTTCAACATCAAGCAGCATGTCGCCGGTTCTGATGCCGGCGCGGCCGGTCTTGTCCAAATAAGCTGGACCGATGCCCCGCAAGGTCGTTCCGATCTTGGCGTCCCCAAGCGACATTTCCTTGGCCTTGTCGAGCGCGATATGCCCGGGCGTTATGATATGCGCGCGCGCGCTGATCACAAGACGCTCCGGCGTGATGCTAAGCCCGAGATTGCGCAGGGCTTTAATCTCCCGAACGAGATTGACCGGGTTGATCACCATTCCATTGCCCATGACCGACACCACATCGCTGTGCAAGATGCCAGAAGGCACCAGGTGCAGCTTGTAGACTTCCCCATCCAGCGCCACGGTGTGCCCGGCGTTGTCGCCGCCGGCGTAACGCGCGACGATATCGGCCGAAGCCGCCAGCCAATCGACCACGCGGCCTTTGCCCTCATCGCCCCATTGCGCGCCGATAATGATTGTGATTGGCATCGGAAATTCACTCCGCTGCTATATGTCGCTCGTCGAGAAGTGGCGCATTCAGCGGATCGCCCAAGCCGATGGTCACGCGTCCATCGCCCCAAGTCTCTATGTGACGTTCTGGTCCGAGCGTCAGCGCACCACCCGCTTCCAAGGCGATGAATATCGCCTCTGGCAGCTTGCCGCGCGCAGCCGATGCGCTCGCGCTTTCCGCGATGCTGCAGACACTCGGCAAGATGAGCGCGTTGCCCACAAGCTTGAGCCCGGAGGCGATGCCGCCATCTTCGGCCAGCCGGTATTCGCCGGCTGCGGCGGCTGCGGCGCCTTCGAACAAAATGACAGCGCCGCGGCGAAGCGCCTCTTTCAGCGCATGCGCCACGGTGTGCGACACGATCTGCCCCAGGCCTGCGCTAGCGCTGTCCGCGCTGATGACAACCATGCCGGCCGGGCTTAGTCGTTCATATATTTCGTTATTGTCACGTTCGTCCCAGTCGACCAGATACCCGGCCGGCGCGCCCAATTCCAACATGTCGTCCATCAGCGCGTCGCCCATATCATCTGAAAACGAGATGTAAGCGATCGGACCGTCCACGAACTGCCGGCTCAAAGCCAGCGCGCGATTCTCGCTGCGCGGGTCGACGCTGCCGGAAAGCACAATCCAGCCGCTTGACTCGACCCAACTGAGAGGCAGTCCCTCGGGCATCTAAGCGCTGCCTTGCAGGTAGTCGGCGACCACAGCCGACATCATGCCGACCGAAAGCGGCAAGACATCTTCATCAATGTCGAAGCGCGGATGATGATGCGGATAATCCAGCTTCCGTTCGCGGTTCGCCGAACCCACCAGAAGGTAGGCGCTTGGGTTGCGCTGCATCAAGAGGCCGACATCTTCCGATGCCATCCAGGGTTTTTCCACCAGGCTTACGGAATCGGCAAAATTAGCCAGCACATTCCTGGCGCGCGCCGTCACCTCCGCGTCGTTGATCACAGCTCCGATGCCGAGGCCGAAATCCACATCGGCTTGGCAGCCCATTGCGCTCGCCACACCCTGCGCGACTTCCTGGATGCGCGCCTTGACCAATTCCCGCGTCTCCTCGCGGAAGAGGCGAAAGGAGCCGCTGAAGGTCACCGTCTGCGGGATGATATTGCGGGCGCTGCCGCCTTCAAGCTTCCCGACCGTTATCACCACCAGATCCAGCGGATCCACATTGCGGCTGACGATCGTCTGCAAGGCCAGAATAAGCTGCGCGCTGCAGACGATGGGATCGGCGGTTTGATGCGGCATCGCGCCGTGCCCGCCTTTACCCGTTACCGTTATCTCAAACACGCCGGCGCCCGACATCGTCGGGCCGGAGACGGCGCTGACCGCGCCAACTTCAAGATCATTCCACAAGTGAATGCCTAGGCAAAAGTCCGGGGCCGGGTCTTCCAGGGCGCCGTCGGCAATCATGGAAGAGGCGCCCCCGCCCACCTCCTCGGCCGGCTGGAAGACAAACTTGACGCGTCCGCTTAAGGCGGCGCGATGGCTTGACAGCAGTTTTGCGATGCCCAGCGCGATGGCGGTATGCCCATCGTGCCCGCAGGCGTGCATCTTGCCCGCCGCCTGCGAGGCGTATTCGGCGCTGTTTTCTTCCTGAATGGGCAAGGCGTCCATATCCGCGCGATATAACACGGTTGGTCCGCTCGAATCCCCCTCGAGGATGCCGATGACGCCGGTACGGCCAACGCCGGTCTGCACTTCAAGGCCAAGCTCATTGAGGGCCTCGGCGACAATGCCCGCCGTCCGATGTTCTTCAAAAGCCAATTCCGGATGCCGGTGGAAATCACGACGCCGTTCTATCAGCTCGTCTCGAAGCGCTTCGGCTTCCGCCATAAAGTCAATTGACATCTCTGCCTTACCTCATGTTTATCAAGTGGAATCGCTCAATGCGGCGCGGATATTCGGGAGGCGAATTGGGATCCAGGGACCGTTCGCGAATGCGATCGGCCATTTTCTCCATGTCAGAGATCTGGCTCTTGTGCGCGCGTAGAGATGCAATCTGCGTCTCAACCGCGTCGGTCACATCCACCGTCAGATTCGGCTCCGCGGCGCCGGCAATGTAGACCTTTTCGACTTTGTGCGTTTCCAGCCCTTCGTCGCGTTCATGTTCGATGAAGTTCAGCCGGTCGCGCGCTGTCGGGAAGATCGCTTCAAGAGTGGCCGCGCCAATGGCGCGATGATCGGGGTGGTTGATGCCGCGGCCGGCGCGATAGAACACGGTTGGGTCCAGCGTGACCACCACATCCGGCTTTTTCATGCGGATCATCCGCGTAATATCTCGGCGCAGGTCCAGCGTTGGATAAAGCTCGCCATCTTTGTAACGTAAAAAGACAACATCCTTCACGCCGAGAACCGCCGCCGCTTCCCGCTCTTCACCCTCGCGAATCGCCGCGAGCCGCTCATGCGTCATATCCGGATCGGCGCTGCCCTTGTCGCCGCTGGTCGCGATCACAAATGAAATCTCCGCGCCATCCATCGCCCATTTCGCGAATGTGGCGCCCGCAAAGAATTCTGGATCATCCGGATGGGCAAATACACCCATCACGCGCCCGATGCCGCTCCCGGAATTGTTTTCACTTGTCGACATAGATTCAGCGATTCCTGGTATCGTCCGCGCTGGCGTCGCCGGCGCGGTTGGCGCGGCGTCCGCCACGACGGCGGCGCCGTCGGCGTTTTGGTCTGGGCGGGCCCTCGGCCATGCCCTTGCGCGAACGGCGTGGCCGCTCCTCCTCAGGACGGCTGGCGTCGGCCGCTTTCTCTTCAGGCGGTTGTCGGGCGGCTTTTGGCTGCTTCGGCAGCAGGTCGGCTTGTCGCTGACCTACCGGTTTGCCGCAATCGCAACTGCCGTCCCCATGTTTATCGCAAGGAGCTTGCGCCTTTTCCGCCAGCTTGCGGAACTCCTCAAGCGGTATGATATCCTCGCGCTCCACCGTCTTGCGCGAGCCTTCGCCGATTTCCACCAGCACGGCATCCTTCAAAGGATACTGATCGAGCACGCGCCCTTCGCCATAAGGCGTGCCGACGCGCTTGTTGCGCCGCGGCAGCTTCTGCCGCGCTTCCACGTACTGTTCGTATTCGTAGACCAGGCAGCAGCGCAAGCGCCCGCACATGCCGGTAATCTCCGAGGGGTTCAGCGAGATGCCTTGGGCCTTGGCCATCTTGATCGAGATCGGACTGAAATCGGTGAGGAAGGTGCTGCAGCAGCGCTCAATGCCGCAGGCGCCGAAGCCGCCCAGCAACTTGGCGACATCACGGGGGCCAATCTGACGCATCTCAACCCGCGCTTCAAATTTGCGCTGCAAGCGCTTCTGCAGCGCGGACATGTCGATCTTCTGCTCGGCGCTAAAAAGAAAGGTCACAACGGAACCGTCATAATTGTATTGGGAGGCGACAAACTTCACTTCAGCCAGGCGCCGCAGGTTGGCGGCCGCCTCGCGGCAAATGTCCAAGGCTTCGTCTTGCTGCGCCTGCCAATGTTGCCGCAATACCAAGTCTCGCGGCGTCGCCGGCCGCAGAATGCGCCGCAGATCGCGGTTGTCATCGGGGGACGTGAAGCCCATCACCTGCCCCATTTGACGCCCGCGCCGGGTATCGACGATGACGTAGTCCCCGCTCTTGAGATCGGGGTAGCCGCTATAGTCAAAATGATAGAGCTTGCCGATTTTCTGGAAGCGTACACCGGCGACAAGATCATTGCGTTCCAACTGCGCTGATGTCATTTTGCTATGCCTCGCGCGCTCCTGGACTCGGACAGTCGCTCCCGCTCCAGGAGCGGACTAACTGCGTCAATTTGTGGTTCACCAAACGCCTAACACTGTAATCGAAAACAGCATCAAACGCAATACGGCCGGCTCGGGATTTGCGCGGCTTGCTTGTCAATTTCCCGAAAGCGCTGTTAGACTAGATTTGAAGCGTCAGAATCGGCGCGCGGCAGGAAACGCATCCTCCCCTGCAGGTTGGGAGCGATTTTCGGGGCATTCATGAGCACACTTGTGATGAAGTTCGGCGGCGCCTCGCTGGGCACGCCAATGGCCCTCGAACAGGTCCTCAGCATTGTCGTGGCTGAATCGACAAACTGGGACAATTTGGTCCTGGTCGTCTCTGCGCTGGATGGTGTAACCGATGCGCTGCTGGATGCGGCGCAATTGGCGCGAATCGCCAATCGGCGCGGCTACCGCCGGATCGCCGCCAACTTGCGCACCCGTCATCTCGCGCTGATCGAAGAACTCGCAGTCGGCCGCTCCGAGAGAAAAACGCTGCAAGCCGATGTCGATCAGCTTCTATCGGAAATGCTTGATCATTGTCTTTTGATCTCGAACAATCTCGATGCGGAAATCCTTCCAAGCCACAGCGATGCCGTGGTGGCCATCGGCGAGAGGCTTTCGGTGCGGATCATCGCGACGCTCCTGCGCCAAAAGGATGTCCGCGGCGCGCCAGTCGATGGAACGGAGATCATCATCACCGATGATGTCCATGGCAACGCCCATCCGGACCTCGACCAGACGGCGCGGCGCGTCAACGATGTCATTTTGCCCATATTGGAGCGAGAGATCATTCCGGTGGTGACGGGGTTTATCGGCGCGACGGCGCAAGGCATAACGACAACACTGGGCCGCGGCGGAACCGATTACACCGCTTCGATTGTCAGCGCGCTGCTCGGCGCCGATGAACTTTGGATCTGGTCCGATGTCGATGGCATGATGTCGACTGACCCGCGGGAAGCGTCGTCTGCCCGCACCATCCCGCATCTCGACTATGACGAAGCGGCGGACCTGGCGTATTTCGGCGCTCGAATCTTGCACGCGCGCATGGTCGCCCCCTTGGCCGAGATGCAATTGCCCCTGCGCATCAAGAACATTTACCGGCCGGACAAGACGGGTACGCTTGTCGCCGGCATGCGGCGCAAAGCCAAACCCGGCCTGAAGGCGGTCACATCCATACATGGTCTTGCCTTGCGCCGGCGCGCCAGCGGTTCCCTCGCCGGTGTCACGCGTTTGGTCGGCAATACCCTGTTCAAGACTTTGGGCATGCGCAGCGAAGTGATGATCGCTTCACAATCTTCCAACAGCAGCTTTCTTTGTCTGGTGATTCCGACGAGCATTGGCATTGACGGCGTCGACCGCCTGCAAAACGCGCTGCAAGCCAAGATGGCCGAATACCCGGAAAAGATGCCCTGGGAGATTGAGACAGTCGCGCTGGCAACAGCCATCGGCAGCAATCTGGCCGGGGCGCCAGCGCTGCTGGCGGAAGTGCTGCAAGGCCTGGGCGATGTTGAGGTTCAGGCTGTGGCGCTCGGCGCGTCAAATTGCAGCGTGACCATCGCGATTCCATTGGCGGATTCGCGCAAAGCGGTGGCGCGAATCCATGATGTAATCGTCAAAAGCGGCTCAGATAACGCGTGACTTCCCACTCGGTCACTTGCCGATTGTATTCGGCGAATTCCTGGCGCTTGGCGGCGATGTAGCGGTCGCTTACGTAGGGACCCAGCGCGGATAGAATCACATCGTCGTTGCTCAAGGCGTCGAGCGCCTCATCCAGGGATTGGGGCAAGACTTCCAGCTGCCGCATTCGCCCGGGCGCGCCTTGCATCAGCGTCTCTTCCATCGGATCCGCCAGTGGCATTTTGTGCAAGATACCATCCAGGCCGGCCTGCAGCATGACCGTCATGGCCAAATACGGATTCGCTGTCGGATCCGGGCAGCGCAGCTCCAGCCGCGTATGATATTCTTTGCCCGGCGCCGTGCTCGGTACGCGGATCAGGGCGCTGCGGTTGACATGCGCCCAGGTCACGTTTACAGGCGCTTCAAAGCTGGTGCCAAGGCGTTTATAAGAATTCACCAGCGGCGCCAATAGCGCGCACATTGCCCGCGCATGCTCCAGTTGGCCGGCGAGGAAAGTTTGCGCCGTCGACGACAGGCCGAACTCGCTGGCGCCATCCGCAAAGAGGTTCGTCCCGGTTTCGGTATCGTGCAGGCTCTGATGGGTATGCATGCCCGAACCAGGCAGGTCCGCGTGCGGGCGCGGCATGAAAGTGCAATAGTAGCCGAACTTGCTGGCAATTGACTTGAGAGCGATTCGCGCTGTCAGTATATTATCCGCCGAGCGCAGAGCGGGCGCGTACTGAAAGTCTATTTCGTGCTGGCCGCTGCCGGTTTCGGAATGCGTCGAATCAACTTTGATGCCCATGGCGCTCAAGGCCGACAGCATGCGCCGGCGGATCGAACGAATTGGATCATCGGGAATATCGAAATAACCGGCGATGTCGTTTTGCGCGCTCAAGACGGGCTGCCCGGCTTGATCAAGCGGGAAGAGGAAAAACTCCAATTCCATACCGGTCTTGTATTGCATCTTCATGGCCCGCGCCTGGTCGAGCGCTTTTATCAAGACGTTGCGAGGATCGCCAATGAAGGGATCGCCGTCTTGCGTCTGGATAGAGCAGATCAGGCGCGCCGTCTTCCCCTCGCCGTCGGTCCAGGGCAAAATGACAAAGCTCGACGGGTCGGGCATCAAGACCATGTCGCTTTCGGCGACGCGGGCGAAGCCCTCAATGGCGGATCCGTCAAAATGCGAGCCGTTCTCAAAGACATTTGCCAGCTCGGCAGCCGGGATCATGACACTCTTCACGAGGCCGGTGATGTCGGTGAACCAGAGTGCGACGAAACGCACGCCCCGCTCCTCGACCGCCTTTAGGACTTCCGCTACCGTATCCATGGGGCTTTCCAATTTGGCTGAATCAGCCATCTTCAGCCGCAGTATAGCTGTAACCAGGCTGTATCAACTATCGGCGAGATAACCAAAAGCCGCAAAGACAATTCATGCGTTCTGAACAGCTAATCAGGCAACAATTCCCAAGTCCGCAGCAGCGCGTCAACCGCCAAAATGTAGCTGTTCACGCCAAATCCGGCGACCTGCCCAGCGCAGGCGCCCGCCAGCAGCGAGTGGTGACGAAAAGACTCCCGCGCATAGATGTTGGAGAAATGTGTTTCAATGACGGGCAGCGCGATGGCCGCAATCGTATCGCGCAGGGCGATCGATGTGTGCGTGTAGCCGCCCGGATTAAACACGACGCCGTCAGCGCTTTCGCGCGCTTCCTGCAGGAGGTCGATCAGTTCGCCTTCGTGGTTGGATTGGGCAATCCACAACTCAACATCAAAGGCCGCCAAATGACGCTCCACCGCGCCATTGACTTCGGCCAGCGTCGTCCGCCCGTAAACTTCAGGCTCGCGTATGCCCAGAAGGTTGAGGTTGGGACCATGCAAGAGCAGAATTCGTTTTGTCATAGCTGATTTGCCTCGGTCAAAGCACGGCCAGGATTTCTTCCCGACTGACGCCTTCAACAATCGCCGCCTCGCCCACGCCCTTCAGCACTATCAGGCGGGACAGGCCGGCTTTCCATTTTTTGTCGGTGGCCATCGCGGCGTAGCAGCGCTCGGCGTCAATCGCGATGTCCGTGGGCAAGCCAATCTTCCAGAATATCGTCTGAATCTCGCCCAGGAGCGCGTCACCAATCAAGCCCAGGTTGCGCGAAAGCCGAGCCGCCTTGACGATGCCGATGGCGACTGCTTCACCGTGCGGGACGGCGTAGCCGGTTACTTTCTCGATAGCGTGGCCAAATGTATGACCGAGATTCAAATGCGCGCGTATTCCGGTCTCGAAAGGATCCACTTCCACCACGTCAATTTTGACTTGCACCGCCTGCTGAATCAATTCCTCCGCCCGTTCCAGCTTCCAGAGTGTCTCGTCCAGTAGCGACGGGCGGCCGATCAAGCCATGCTTGATCACTTCAGCCATGCCGCAGCGCCATTCCGACTGTGGCAAGGAATTCAGTACATCCGGGTCGATGATGACGCGGCGCGGCTGTTTGAAGGCGCCGATCAGGTTTTTTCCCTGGGGCAAATCGACGCCGGTTTTGCCGCCGACGCTGGAATCCACCATCGACAGCAGCGTTGTCGGAATCTGCGCGAGCGGAATGCCCCGCATGTAGCTCGCGGCGACGAAGCCAGCCATGTCGCCGATTACCCCGCCACCCAATGCGATCAGCGTCGTGCCGCGGTCAGCGCCCAAACTGAGCAGATCGTCATAAACCTGACGAACCGTGTCCAGGTTCTTATGCGCTTCGCCATCGGGCACGCGGATCAGGCTGGCTTGCGGCAAAGCGCGCGCCAGACTCTCTCCATAAAGAGGCGCGATCGTCTCATTGGTGACCAGCACGACCGGGCCTTGCAGCCCATACGCCTGGGCGTCAAGCCCGAGGCCGGCCAAAATGCCGCGCTTGATGTGGATGGGATAGCCGCCGCCATCCGGCGCCTTTACAAAGAGGGCGTCCGCGCAGAGCGCCGCTATCTCGGCGGCGATGACCTGCGGCGTCTTGCCGGTTGTTATGACTTGGCGGGGGATCTGCGCATAGGCCGTCTGCCGCGCATGATAGAGGCGCTCCCAATTGGCGGCCAGCGGACGGCCGTCGCTTTCTTCCAGGCGCGCGCGAATATCGGCGGGGCTGGCTTGCAGGCAAATCAAGGCGCCGTGCTGCGCCATCATGTCACGCAGTTCGCCATCGACCAGGGCGCCGCCGCCTGTCGCGATCACCAGGCCATGGCGCAGCGCCAGTTCGTAAGCCAGCTTGCGTTCCTTGTCGCGGAAAGCCGCTTCGCCTTGCCGCCGGAATATCTCGGGTATGGACATCCCCGCGCGGCGTTCGATTTCGGCATCCATGTCGACAAATTCGCGCTTGAGCTTGCGCGACAGCGCCTCGCCGACGGTTGTCTTGCCGCTCCCCATGAAACCGGTGATGACGATGTTCTTTTCAGCCTTCATACTTCGTATCCAAAACGCCATTCGACATTGTCCATCGGCAAGTCGCTCAACCGGTTGCGGCGCAGAGCGGCATAACGCGGTTTCATTTCTTCGATGCTGTCGCCGCCGAGTTTTTCCAGCAGGACCTCCGTCAGAACGATTGCCATCATCGCCTCGCCCACGGGCACGGCCCGCGGCAAGGCGCAAAAATCGCTGCGCTCATATACCGTCGGATTGGCTTCGCCCGTCGCCAGATCGACAGAATCCGCGCCGCGGAGCATGGTCGAGATCGGCTTCATCGCCACGCGCACCACGATCGGCATCCCGGTTGTAATGCCGCCTTCCAGCCCGCCGGCACGGTTCGTCCGGCGCGCGAGATTACCCGCGTCGTCAACGGTGATTTCGTCATGCACTTGCGAGCCGCGTTTGCCGGCGTTCGCGAAGGCGCTGCCGATTTCCGCGCCCTTCATGGCTTGAATGCTGACCATCGCGCCGACCAATTTGCTATCCAGCTTGCGATCATAATGGACATGCGACCCAAGGCCCGGCGGCACGCCCTGCGCCACCACCTCAAAGACGCCGCCCAAGGTATCTTTGTCGACCTTGATTTGGTGTATCGCCGCGTGCATGCGTTCGGCCGCGGCCGCATCCGGGCAGCGCACATCGTTGTCTTCGCTGTGGGCGATCCGCTCCTCAAGCGACATGGCGCTCAAGTCCGCCTGGACATCGCCCAATTGCGAGACATATCCAGCCACGCTGATGCCAAATTCCTTGAGGTAGCGTTTGCAGATGGCGCCTATCGCAACGCGCATGGTTGTTTCGCGGGCGCTCGCCCGCTCCAGGGACAGGCGCAATTCGCGATAACCATATTTCAATGCGCCGGTCAGGTCGGCATGACCCGGTCGCGGCGTCGTGACCGGCGTGATATCGCGTTCTTTCCAGCTTTTGAAATCGCGATTCTGCACTTGCAGCGCGATCGGCGCGCCGGTTGTCTTGCCGTTCATTACGCCCGAAGTAATGATAATTCCGTCTTTTTCGATCTGCATGCGCCCGCCGGATCCGTAGCCCTTTTGCCGTCGGCGCAAATCGATGTTGATGTCTTCGGCGCCAAGGCAGAGGCCGGCCGGCATGCCTTCCAGAATGGCGGTGAGCCCGGGGCCATGGCTTTCGCCAGCGGTAAAAAATCGGATTGGCATTAGAGGGCACTTTCTGACTATATGCTCGGTCGCTGCCATATTTTGACGGCGATTTCACCGAGCCGTTCCGCGCGCCGAACAATCGTCTCCGCATTCCAAGAGTCGCAACTGTCGAAGTACTTGTTGAGCGCAAAATTGCTCTGTGCGAACA
Source organism: Anaerolineae bacterium (assembly GCA_022826865.1). Classification (GTDB taxonomy): domain Bacteria; phylum Chloroflexota; class Anaerolineae; order Aggregatilineales; family Phototrophicaceae; genus UBA6055. The sequence goes on along the minus strand of JAJDUC010000056.1, from coordinate 20,471 downwards.
CGTCCTTCTTGTCCACAAACGCTTTATTTCCCATCGATTCGTTTTGCCCTGTAAGCGTTAAATTGCCAATCGTATGCAAATACTGAACATGTACCGCATCGGCACCATCGCCGAGTTCGTTATACCAGACCTGCGACAAAGATTGAGGCATAACGTGTTCTATAGTGATTCTCGGATGCCTAGTGTCCACGGGTTCATGATTTTCCGTTGCATACGTTTCGAGCGACTCCAATATTAGCTTACACTTGTCGCGAGATCCGGGGCCATAAAGCTGATGACGCCCCCAATTGTCTCGGAATACTTCATCGGTAGGAAAATTCCGGTCCAGGAGGTAGCTACATACTGCCGACACGAAGTCATTCTCTCCACTTACGTCATGGAATAGTCGAATGAAGTAGTTGGTTAGCTGACGAATCGGTACACTGCAAATATGTCGCCGTACAACAAAAGATTCTACAATATCAAGTACAGAACAAAAGGTCTGCACGGAGATGTCCTGACTGTTGACCGCGATATACAGATTCAAAAGCAGGGGATACGCTGTGGTTAATTCCCATCTTTTCAATCTTTGAAGTCGCTCGCGAATAGGCCTGACAGTCTCCAAACTCGGATCAAGAATCCGGTCGTAATGTTCCGCGACGATTTTCAGATCCATCAGCAGGTGGTCCGCAGACCCAGAGTTCGCCAATTCCGCAACACGTCTACGTATCGCGTCGTAGACACCAATTTGACGGATGGGCACGCCGTCTTTGGTAATGAATCGCCAAATGTAATCACGCAATTGGTTACCCGGGTATGCCTGCTGCAAGGGATACCACAGATCGTTGTAGGCATCCTCTTGGTCTTCCTCAGGGATATGCATGAATATGTGATTCCTAACGAGGTCGGCTTGAGTCAAAGGCGTTCCAGTCGCGTTAAGACTATGGAAGATATGATACGGGTTATCATTCTCATTGAGAACTATGCTTACGAACAGTAATTGGCTTTTCATTGCATTGAAGAACCTGCCAAGATCAATGGATTCAGAGTCGTCATCGCTGACCGAAAGAACCTTAACAAAGTGGTTATAGACTTTGCTTAAACTAGATCCCGACTGTCGTGAATCTTGTATTATCTCGTCGTATGCATTCCTGTCCTCTTGAGTGGGAAGCAACTTACTGCGATTCCTGCCCTGCTTATAACGGTTGGTCAAGTAGATGTTTTGAATCTCGTCATGCAGATCGGATTCATTTCCTGCCAAATCTCGAACGCAAGCCAAAATAACGAGGAGCGTTGTCAGGCGCTGCTGGCCGTCAATCAAGAGAAACTTGTTGACGCCGTGAGGCTTCATTGCTATCGGCATAGTTACAATCGCGCCCATGAAGTGCTCTCTAGTATTGTCAGGATCATATATGTCTAGTAGGTCGCGCCAGAGTTCCTCCCAGTTCTTCTTTTTCCAAGAGTACGGGCGTTGAAACAGCGGTACGACAAACTGCTTTCTGTCTTCGAGCAGGGTCTCCAGCTTAACTCGATATGGCTGCACTATTTCACTCCCCTAATTTCGTGTACGTGAATGAATGCAAATATTTCCATAGTCACTCGGAAGTCTCCAGCGCCGTTTGCAGCGCGCCGTACATCACATCAAGCGGCGGCTCGACGCCCGTCCACAATTCAAATGCGATAGCGCCTTGCCGCGTCAACATGCCCAAGCCGCCAATCGCGCGCCCGCCATGCGCCAGACACTGCTGCATCAGCGCCGTATTCGCCGGGCGATAGACCATGTCATATACGGTGACGCCATCGGGAAAGGGCAGCCCATGTATCCAGGGCGTCTGGTTAATATGCGGATGCAAGCCAACGGATGTGCAATTGACGATCAGCGACATGCCCCAATCCGCGGCTTCATCCAGCGTCAAGACGTCCAGGCCTTCGACGCCGGCCGATATCTTCAATTGCTCAACAAGTCCATAGGCGCGCGACTTTGTGCGATTGACGATTGCAATCCGCGCGCCTTCTCGGCTTAGCCCGTAGACCGCTGCGCGCGAGGCGCCACCCGCGCCCAAGACCAAAACGCGTTCGCCGGACAGCGGAATCTGATGGGCGTGAAGATCACCGATAAGTCCGTCGGCGTCGGTGTTTGTGCCGATGTTGCTGCGAAAATCGACTGTATTCACAGCGCCGATGGCCCGCGCCCTGTCGTCCGGGCGGACAAACTCCATGATCGCTTCTTTGTGCGGCACGGTCACGTTGATGCCGATGTAGCCGTGATTCTTCGGCTCGCGCAAACCCAAGCGCAAGATGTCGGGCGGGATTGACATGGCGTCATAATGCCAATCGCGCATTTGCAGCGCTTCAAAAGCGGCGTTGTGCATGATCGGGCTGAGGCTGTGCTCCACCGGAAAGCCGATCACACCGACTCGATTCTGCGCCATTACCTGGCCTTCGCTTTAGGCTTTCTAAATCCTGTCCCGACTATTCGGGCAAGAGCATCGCCCCAACCCGCTGCAGGGTTTCGGGGAAACCGGGAAAGCTATCGGCGGCGCAGGCGGCATCGGTGACGATTGCCCCTTCCGCCGCCAGCAGCCCGGCCACCGTCAAGCTCATGGCAATGCGATGGTCGTCATGCCCATCCACCTGGGCGCCGATGAGGCTCTGCGGTCCTTCAATGCGGAAACCATCATCGCGCTCTTCAATGCGGGCGCCCAGCTTGCGCAATTCCCCCGCCATCACGGCAATGCGATCGGTCTCTTTGACCCGCAATTCAGCCGCGTCTTTCACAATCGTTTCGCCTTCAGCTTGCGTCGCCAGGACCATCAAAATGGGAAACTCGTCAATCATGCGCACGACAGTTTCGCCGTCGATTTCGCATCCCGTCAAGCGGGATGACTTGACGCGCAAGTCGCCCATTGGCTCGCCGGCCTGCAAGCCCGCCTCAGAAATCGAAACATCGCCGCCCATCGCCCGCAAAACATCCAGCAAGCCGGTTCGCGTCGGATTCAGATTGACGCCGGTCACATTCAAGTCCGAATCCGGCGTCAGCAGCCCGGCCGCAAGCAGGAAGGCCGCCGAAGAAAAATCGCCCGGCACGGTCATATCCAGTGGATCCAGCCGGCCATTGGGAATCAGCGACAGCGTGTTTGCGTCTTCGCCCTCAGCCTCGATCGCCACGCCCATCGAGCGCAGCATCCTTTCGGTGTGGTCGCGCGCCGGCCCCGGCTGCACAACGGTTGTCGGCGCATCGGCGTAAAGACCCGCCAGCAATATCGCGCTCTTGACCTGGGCGCTGGCCACCGGCAGTTCGTAGCGGATGCCCTTCAGCGCAGCCGGTTCGATGCGAAGTGGACAGCAGCCAGCGCGCGCTTCGATGTTCGCGCCCATCATCCGCAGCGGCTTTGTAATCCGCTTCATCGGACGGCGGCGCAACTGCGCGCTGCCATCCAACACGCTTGGGAAAGACTGGCCCGCCATGATGCCCGCCAGCAGACGAATGCCGGTCCCGGCGTTCATTAGGTTCAAGGGACGATCTGGCTGGCGCAGCTCGCCACCGCTAATCGTAAGTGTGTTTTCGTCTTGACGCTGTATGTCCGCGCCCAGGGCGCGCATGGACGCCAAGGTCGCTTCGGTATCGCCGGCCGCCAGCCAGTTGCGGATCTGCGACTTGCCCTGCGCAAGCGATGCCAGCATGACCGCTCGATGCGAGATCGATTTGTCGCCGGGCACCGTCGCTGTACCGCGCAAGGCGCCGTCGGCGCGAACGCGGAAGCGTTCGTATCTAGGTCCTGTCTTCATAATCTCTAGCCCAATTCTTTCGCGCCAATCGTATCGGCTGAAGCGAATCGCTCAGGCGTTGATCATCACCGGCGATTAGCATCGTTTCGAGCATGGCCAACTGCATGCGAAACTGCGCCAGCAATGTCGCGACCGCCTTGGTATTTGTGCTGAGAATATCGCCCATCATGCGCACGTCGCTGGCGGCGAGCCGGCTCGTATCTCGGAAACCGCCCGCCGCCAACTCCCAATAGGCGGCGTCATCCTGAGCTTGATTGGCGACCGTCGCCACCAGCGTGGCGCTGAGCAAATATGGCAGGTGGCTGATACCGGCGACGATCTGGTCATGGCGTTCGGCGTCCATCTCAATTGCCAGAGCGCCCAGCGTCTCCACCAGGGAAAGCGCATGAAGGCGCGCCGCCGGCGTCGTTCGGCGCGACGGACATAGAACAAATGGACGATTGCGATAGAGCGAATCATCCGACTCATTGATGCCGCCGTTTTCTTTTCCGGTCATAGGATGCCCGCCGACCGCGCCGATGCCGATCGGCAGCGCCGCCATCGCGTCCACGATGTCTTGCTTGGTGCTGCCCAGGTCAATCACAAGCGTGTTTGAACGCAGGTAGGAGCCGATGCGCATCTGCAGCATTTCAACGATCACCCCGACCGGCGCCGCCAGTACAACCACATCGGCCTGGTTGACGCCCGCGCGCAAATCGTCGGTCGCCTGATCCACGATTGCGCGCTCCAGCGCAAATTCGCGGGCGCGCGCATCCGAGTCGACGCCGGTGATATAGTCGGCATGCTCGCGCATTGCAAGTGCCAGCGAGCCGCCCATCAGCCCCATGCCGACGATCGCCAAATGCCGCGCCCTGAAGCCGCCGTTCATCGACCGTCCCTCGCATTAAAGTCTGGAGTCAGGTCCGGCCGCAAGACCACGGCGCCGCGCAAGAAGACATGCTGAATCTCGTCCAGCGCCTTGTCGGTATTCCAGTGAATGAGCACGCGGATGCACATCGGCAGGCCGTGTTTCACATCCGCTTCCTGAAAGCCCATCAAGGCGGTGCGCGTCCAGCCCATGTCGCGGGCGGCTTTCGCGGGGAAGGTATCGTCCAACTCCGGCGTCGCGCTGAACAATACGCTGGCCACATCGTCCTCGATGATGCCATTGCGTTCGATCATCGCGCGCAGCAATTCCTGGGTCGCTTCGAGAATGGCTTCGTTCGAGTTGGACTCCACGGTTGTAGCCCCGCGTATGCCTCGTATCATTGTCAAGGCTCTCCCCTTCTAAAACAAACAAAAAAGGCGCCGAGTGTTTCACTCTGCGCCTCCATTTTCGCTATGTGTAGCGTGGAATTCAGTCGCCAGCGCGAATCACCCGGACCGGTCTATGCAGTTTGGGTAATAATAGCGCATTCCTGCAAACTGTAAATCGTTCAAGTCAATCCCCGTCCCGCCACTTATTGCGCGAACTTTATCGCCTCTAATGAAATCTGTCAAGCAGGATTTGTCGACAATATCTCGGTCAATCATTTCACGATCGCCTCAACCATCGACCGCGCCAGATCGCGCGCCGCCTCAACGCTTTCCCCGCCAGCCCGCACCAGCGCCGAGCCGACGATGAAGCCATCGGTCAACTGGCTCACCCGGCGCGCATGCTCCGGCGTGCTGATGCCAAAACCCATGGCCAGCGGCATAGACGCGCCCCGGCGCAAGCGGGCGATGAATTCCGTCAGGTAAGCCGGCAGCTCCTTGCGCGCGCCGGTGATGCCGGTCAATGAGACGACATAGATGAATCCAGTAGCCTGCCGCGCCACCAATTCGATCCGACGGTCGTCGCTGGTCGGCGCCAGCATGAAAACCAGCGCCATGCCTTCGCGCGCGCAGCTGCCGGCGAACATCGCCGCTTCCTCCGGCGGCAAGTCAGGCACAATGAGACCGTCCGCGCCCGCCTTGCGCGCGTCGCGCACGAAGCGATCCGTCCCGTATGCCACCAGCGGATTGGCGTAACCCATCATCAGCATCGGTTGGCTGACGCCCTGGCCGCGCAGTGTCCGCACCGCCTCGAGGCACTGCGGCACGGTCGTCCCGTTTTCCAGCGCAATCTGAGTCGCCGCTTGAATCGTCGGACCATCCGCGATCGGGTCGCTGAATGGGATGCCGATTTCGAATCCATCCACGCCGGCTTCCGCCATCGCCGCAATCGTCCGCAGCGAATCGGAGTATGTCGGATAGCCTATGGGGAAATAGGGTAGAAAGGCCGCTCGCTCCTCGCTTTTCGCCCGAGCGAACATCGCCTTAAGCGCAGCCGTTCCGTGAATCTCTCGCGCCTGTGTCATTCTAATGCAGTCTCCACTTGCGATCAAAGAGCGCTTCCCCCTAATGCTTTGGGGGGACCGAGGGGGGTAAAAGCGCGATGACGCTGTCCAGATCTTTGTCCCCGCGACCCGAGAGATTGACCAGCAGCGCGCTGTCCCGGGGCATGGCAGGCGCGCGCTTGATCGCCTCGGCGACCGCATGCGCGCTTTCCAGCGCCGGGATGATCCCTTCCAGCTTGCTCAAGACCTGGAAAGCCTCCAGCGCTTCTTCGTCAGTCGCCATGGTGTAATAGGCCCGTTCCAATTGCCGCAAATGCGCATGTTCCGGACCGACTGAGGGATAATCCAGCCCGGCCGATAAGCTATGCGTTTCCATGATCTGGCCATCTTCGTCCTGCATGACGTAGGAGCGCGTGCCATGCAGAATGCCCGGCCGGCTGATATCCAGGTCCGCAAAGCGCGCCGCATGTTCCTTGCTTTCGATGCCGCGTCCGCCGGCTTCCACGCCGATCAACTCGGTGTCACTGTCGTCGCGAAAAGCGTGAAACATGCCGATGGCGTTGCTCCCGCCGCCGACGCAGGCGATGCAGGCATCGGGCAGACAGCCTGTCATCTCCTGGAATTGCTCGCGCGCTTCCGCGCCAATCACGCTTTGGAAATCGCGCACGATTTTCGGGTAAGGGTGTGGCCCCAAAGCCGAGCCCAAAAGGTAAAATGTCGTTTCCACGTTGGTGACCCAGTCGCGCATGGCCTCGTTGATCGCATCTTTCAGCGTGCGGCTGCCGCTCTCCACCGGTATGACTTCGGCGCCCAGGAGCTTCATACGGAAGACATTCGGCTGCTGCCGGCGAATATCGACGCTGCCCATATAAACATGACAATCCAAACCCAGCAAAGCCGTGGCTGTCGCTGTGCCGACGCCGTGTTGTCCAGCGCCAGTCTCCGCAATGATCCGGCGCTTGCCCATGCGTTTCGCCAGCAGGCCCTGGCCAAGAGCATTATTGATTTTGTGCGCGCCGGTATGCGCCAAGTCCTCGCGTTTTAGATATATCTGGGCGCCGCCAAGCGCTTCGCTGAGGCGGCGGGCGTAACTGATGGGCGTTGGCCGCCCGGTGTAGGTCCGCTGAAGGTTGCTCAGTTCGGCATGAAAACTGGGATCGGCAATCGCCTCGGCATAAGCGCTCTCGAGCTCGTCCAAAGCCGGTATAATCGTTTCCGGAACGAAGCGCCCGCCGAATTCGCCGAAGTATCCGCGCGCATCGGGCAGTTCGGTCTGGCCCGTGTCAATATAAATCTCAGTCATCGACCGTCAACCTCTCGTTCACTAGATCCACAGATGCTTTTCACCGGCGAAGTGCCTGCGCGCCAGTAGCAGGGCCTTCAAAACATAATTGTCGATACTCGGAATAAAATCATTAGCTGTAATTTTAATGGTATCCGCAGCCAAACCCACTGCCGGCGCGTCGACACTCGCTCTCTCTCCCGTCAGGAGTTGCACTCCGTCGTCGATCCGCAATTTCAGCAGGCCCGCGATTTCGTCCGTCGAATAGCGGTAGTCGGAAAGCGGCCGGTCGCATTCGTAGAAGAACACGTGGCAAATCTGACAGTCCACCAGATCGCCTTGTTTAGTCATGCCGAGGCGCAGGCCAAGGGGCAGTAGCTCATCGTAATTGACGCATAAGCCAAGTTCTTCGCGGATTTCCCGCAGGCCGTCTCGGACTGTTTCGCCCGCTTCAAGATGTCCGGCGGCGCTGATATCGATTTTGCCGCCATAATCCCGGTCCTCCGCCCGCTTCTGCAGGATGACATAGCTGTCGCCATCGTCTTCTCGCCCCAGGACCCAGCAGTGGAAGACCTGATGCCAATCGCCGTCTCGATGCACGGCCGCCCGCGGCTTGACGCCTATGGGCTGCAGCGCTTCGTCGAAGATGTCGAATAATTCAGTCATGCGTCCGCCGCGCGCACTGCCTTGATGAAAGCCCGCACCTTGCTTCCGTCTTTGATGCCGGGCGCGCCCGCTTCCACACCGCTCGCCACATCGACCGCCCAGGGACGGATGAGGCGCAGGCGCTCGCCAACATTCTCCGGATTGAGGCCGCCCGCCAGCATCATGCGCGCAACCGCCGCTTTCACCGCCAGCGCGACATTCAGGCTTGTCGTCTCGCCCGTTCCACCATAAAGCTTGGGATTATAGGCATCAACAAGGATCGAGGGGGAGTCGCCCGCCGCGGCGGTCAGCTGACCAAACTTCTTCGCGTCGGCTATCGCTTCCGCTTCATCTACCGGGCGAATGCCCTTAAAGGCCAGACTGCCCAGGTCACGCAAGGAATCCGCCGTTTCGTCGCCGCTCAGTTGCGCGCGGTCCAGGCCGACTTGCTCGGCGATCGCGCGTACCTCGGCGGCTTCGGCGTTGACGAAGACCCCGATCAAGGACGGGCAAGCGGCGCCAAGTTCTTCGCGGAGGCGCAGCGCAATGTCGCGGGCCAGCGCCGGTTCAACGTAGCGCGGCGTATCGGGATAGAAGTTCAGCCCAATCATGTCCGCGCCGGCCCGCGCGACCAGCAGCGCGTTCTCAACGCTGCGCAGCCCGCAGATCTTGACCTTAGTCATGCCGCCCTCGCTCCTGGCTGCTCAGCGCGCGGACCAGCGAAACCATATCCGGCGCTTTGACCAGCGACTCGCCGACAAGCACGGCCGCGGCGCCCAGCCGCGCCATTTCGCGCACATCGTCCGCGCTGAAGATGCCGCTCTCCGATACCAGCGGCACATCGCCGCCCGCCATCCGCGCCAGCCGCGCGCTCGTGCCCAAGTCGACGTCAAATGTCTTGAGATCACGATTGTTGATGCCGATCAACTTCGCCGGCAAACGCAGGGCGCGCTCCATTTCCCATTCGTTGTGCACTTCGACCAGGGCGGTCATCCCCAACTCATGGATCAGCGCTTGAAGCTCCGCCAACTGCGCATCCGAGAGCGCCGCCACAATGAGCAGAATGGCATCGGCGCCGGCGGCGCGGCCCTCGTACACTTGATAGGCGTCGATGATGAAGTCCTTGCGGAGGATCGGAATATACACCGCCTCGCGAATCGCCGTCATGTATGCCAGGCTGCCCCGGAAAAAGTCCTCATCGGTCAGCACGGATACCGCTGCCGCGCCGTTCTGCGCGTAAGCCGCGGCCAGCATCACCGGCGCGAAGTCCGCTGTCAGCAGGCCCTTGCTGGGCGATGCGCGTTTCACTTCGGCGATCAGGGCGACGCAATCGCGCCTCAGGGCGGCCAGCATGTCCCGGACGCCGTAGGGCGTTTGCTCCGCCGCCCGCCTCATCCTGTCAAACGATATGGCGGCATAGCGCTCTTCAAGCTCGGTCACCTTGCGGGCGAGTATCCGGTCAAGGACCGTATCCGTGGCGACGAAGGTCCGGCTCATGAGGCCATCGCCTGGCTGAATTCGATCAGATTATCCAACTTCTTCAGCGCGCGTCCGCTGTCGATGCAGTCCTTGGCGAGGGAGACGCCATCGGCAATGGAATGCGACACGCCGGCCGCCATTATGGCCGCGCCCGCGTTCAGCAAGACAACATCGCGTTTGGCGCCAGTCTCGCTGCCATCCAGGACGCCGCGCAGAATCGCCGCGTTCGTCGGCGGGTCATCGCCCTTCAAATCGTTGAGGCTGGCCAAATGGAAGCCCAATTCGGTCGGGTCAATGTCCAGGTGTTCAATCGAGCCGTCTTCCTTCAAATAACTGACGCGATTGGGTCCGGTCACGGTTAACTCATCCAGGCCGCCGTAACCATTCACCACCATCGCCGATTTCGTGCCCAAAGCCTGCAGGACATGCGCGAGCAGATCGGTGAGATCGGCGGCGAAGACCCCCATCAGTTGCCGCTGAGCGCCGGCCGGATTCGTCAATGGACCGAGGATGTTGAATATCGTGCGAATGCCCATCTGCCGCCGCGGCGCAACCGCATAGCGCATCGCCGGGTGCAGCTTGACAGCGAACAGGAAACCGATGCCCACTTCGTCGACGCAAGTCCCGACTTGCTCAGGATTCAGATCCAGGTTGACGCCCAACTCAGCCAGGACATCAGCGCTGCCGCATTTGCTGCTGGCCGCGCGGTTGCCATGTTTGGCAACGGGAATGCCCGCGCCGGCCGCCACAAAGGCGACGGTCGTGCTGATATTGAAGCTGCCCGAGCGGTCGCCGCCCGTGCCGCAGGTATCGAGCAAGTCCCCTTCAACGCTAGTCGGCACTATGCTCGCCGCCGCGCGCATGGCGCGCGCGCTGCCGGTGATTTCTTCTGTCGTTTCGCCTTTCATCCGCAGCGCCATCAAGTAGGCGCCGATCTGAGACTCGGTGGCCTCGCCCTGCATGATTTGCCGCATGACTGTTTCGGCTTGTTCGGCTTCGAGGTGGCCATAGCGGCTCAGAATATCAATCGCTCTTTGAATGTCCATCATATTCCATTCCTTTATATTCCATTCCTTTTCGGGTATTAGTTGGCGGTCGCGCGAATCGGCTCATACTTCAGAAAATTGCCCAGGATCTGCATGCCATGATAAGTCAGGATGCTCTCCGGATGAAATTGCAGGCCGATCACCGGATGTTCGCGGTGGCGCAGCCCCATGATTTCGCCGCTCGCCGTCCTCGCCGTAACCTGCAGGCAATCTGGCAGGGTCTCTTCATTGACGATCAGACTGTGATAACGGGTCGCTTCAAACGGGTTGGGAATATCGGAAAGAATGGTATCGCCCTCGTGGTAGATCATGCTCGTCTTGCCGTGCATGAGTTCAGGAGCATGCGTGATCAGGCCGCCGTAGGCCTCGCCGATCGCCTGGTGCCCCAGGCAGACGCCCAACAGCGGAATCTCCGCGCCCAATTCGCGAATCAGTTCCAGCGATATACCGGCGTCGACGGGATAACCGGGCCCGGGCGAGATGACAATGCGTTCCGGCTCGAGCGCGCGGATTTCGTCTACGCTGATTTTATCATTGCGATGCACGGTCAATTCCGCGCCCCACTCGCCCAGCTCCTGAACGATGTTGTATGTGAAGCTGTCGTAGTTATCGATAACCAGAATCATGTTGCACCCGCGCTTTCCCTTCTGCGGCCCACTTGACATTTAAATCACTGCAAGCCTTTTTCGGCGTATTTCACCGCCTCAAAGACCGCCTTGGCTTTGTTGATCGACTCGTAATACTCAGCTGTGGGATCGCTATCGGCCACAATCCCGCCGCCAGCCTGCACGCTGATTCTGCCGTTCTGCATCAGAAGCGTGCGAATCGTGATGCACATATCCATCGAGCCATCGAAACTGAAATAGCCGACAGCGCCGCCATAGGGCCCGCGGCGCGTCTCCTCCAGTTCTTCAATGATCTCCATCGCCCGCACTTTCGGCGCGCCGCTTAAGGTCCCGGCCGGGAAGGTCGCGCGCACCAGGTCAAAGGCGTCCATGCCCTTCTGCAGCAGTCCCTCGACCTGGCTGACGATGTGCATCACATGCGAGTAGCGTTCGATGTACATCATCCGCGTCACCTTCACCGTGCCATAATCACAGACCCGCCCGAGGTCATTTCGTCCCAGGTCAACCAACATGACATGCTCGGCCCGTTCTTTGGGATCGCTGAGGAGTTCTTCCTCCAGTTCGCGGTCTTCTTTTTCGTTGAGGCCGCGCCGCCTTGTGCCGGCCAGCGGGCGATTGTAGGCGATGCCGTCTTCCAGCCGCACCAGCATTTCGGGTGAAGCGCCCACCAAAGTCAACTCGTCGCTAAATTCAAGCAGAAACATGTAAGGCGAGGGGTTGGTCGCGCGCAGCGCGCGGTAGATTTGCAGCGGGGTCGCTTCCGTCCGGCGGCTGAAGCGCTGCGCCAGCACCACCTGAAAAGCATCGCCATCCCGAATATATTCCTTGGCCGCGCGCACGCGATCTTCATGAACACGTTGTTCCACATTTGAAATCGGGTCGCCGTTATCTTCGGGAATCGGCGCGCCGTAGGCATGATGCGGCAATGGCTCGGAAAGAGCGTCGACAATACTGTCAATGCTCGCGATCGCCCGATCATAGGCGGCATCGGCGTCGTCGCCGAAAGCGTGGGCATCATGCGTATTGTGCGCATTCGCCAGGACGATTAGCTGGTGCATGGCGTGGTCGAAAATCACCAGCGCGTCAGGCAGCATGAATGATGCGGTCGGCACGTCCAGGTCTTCGCTGGCGGTGGCCGGCAGGTCCTCAAAGTAGCGAACGATATCGTAGGACATATATCCGACTGCGCCTCCGACAAAACGAGGCAGCCCCTCCAGCGCCACGGGATTGACGGTCTTGAAGTGACGCTTGATCACATGTAATGGATCTTGCCCTTCCGGGACCGCGAATTTGGTTACCTGACCGTCGCGCTCAAAACTGACAATGTTGTCTTTGACGCTGATTAGGCCTTTCGGGTTCACGCCAATGAAGGAGTAACGGCCGACCTGTTCCCCGCCTTCCACGCTTTCCAAAAGAAAGGCCGGCTTGCCCGCCTCCTTCAGCTTCATGTAGACCGAGACCGGCGTCTCCAAATCCGCAATCAAGGTGCGGTAGACTGGCACATGATCGCCTTGAAGAAAATGCTCGTGAATCTCCTCGCGCGAGGGTTTGATGTCCGTGCGTTCGCTCTGCATCACGTTCAGCATCAGCGTCTCCCCTGGAAATAAAAAGAACCCAATCGCCGCTTCAAGGACGAGAAGGTTCCCGCGGTGCCACCTTGATTACCCGCTTTGGCGGGTCGCTTTGTGGATACGGACCAGTGGTCGATATCCTGCGCTGTTAACGGCGCGCCTTCCGTCGCAAGCTACTCGGTCCCCCTTTCGCCTGCGCAACTCCCCAGTCCATTCGGCATCTCTGCGTGTATCGCCTTCTCAGCAGCTAGCGACTCTCTGAACTGCACGATGATGCTTACTACTCTGGATCACAGTCTTTGGCTATATTCGCGCTGATGCTAACGCGCCCCCCAGCCACTGTCAAGTGTCATTCCGCGTTCGCGGCTAAATCATCTTTATCGGCGCCGGATATTCTGGTATACTGACCTCGAATATGCGTTCTAATTCAGTCTGAAGCGAGGGCGGAACATTGAACCTGAGCAACCGGGAAATCGCCGATATATTTGCGCGCTGCGCCGACATGCTGCAAATCCGCGGCGACAATATCCATCGCGTGCTGTCTTATCGCCGCGCGTCCGAAACCATCCGTACCCTGCCCCACGACCTGCGCGTGATTTCGGCGGAAGGCGCTCTCACCGATCTCAGCTACATCGGCAAGACCATCGCGGCGAAAATCGACGAAATGCTGGATACGGGCGAACTGGAATTCTATAACCGCCTCAAAGCGGAAATCCCCGAGGGCTTGGTCGACATCATGCATATCAATGGCGTCGGTCCCAAAAAGGCGAAACTCTTTTGGGAGCGCCTGGATATATGCAGCATTGATGAGCTGCAAGTGGCGGCCAATGCCGGTAAGCTGGCGAGTTTGCCGGGCATGGGCGCCAAGAGCCAACAGAAGATTCTGGATGGCATTGAAGCGCTTGCCCGTCAGACTGGCCGCGCTTCCATCGGCGATGCTCGGCCCGCCGCCCAGGCGATTCTTGATCTTCTGCTGGAATTGCCGGAGGCGCAGGAGGGCGCGCTGGCGGGCAGCATCCGCCGCGGACGCGAGACGATCGGCGATGTCGATATCCTGATCGCCAGCGACAAAGCAGCGCCCATTATGGAGCGCTTTGTCAGCATGGAAAATGTCGCTCGCATCCTCGGCCACGGGCCGACCAAGAGCTCGGTTGAGCTCCTCTCCGGCCTGCAGGTGGATGTTCGCGTCTTGGAAAAGGCGCGCTGGGGCACTGCTCTCAATTATTTCACCGGCAGCCTGCAGCACAATGTCAAGCTGCGGCAGATCGCCCTCGATCAAGCGCTCAGCCTGAACGAACACGCGCTCAGCCCGGTCGACGAGAACAAGGCGATCATCGAGTCGGCCGATAAGATCCTCTGTGATTCGGAGGAGAAGCTGTACGCCCGGCTCGGCCTGCAATACATCCCGCCGGAGCTGCGCGAGGACAGTGGCGAGATTGAAGCGGCGCGCGAGCAGCGCTTGCCGGCATTGATAACCATAGACGATATCGTCGCCGACTTGCACATGCACAGCGATTGGAGCGACGGCAAAAACACCATCTGCGAGATGGCGGAAGCCTGCATGAAACTAGGCCGCCAATATATCGTGATTACCGATCACTCGCGCAGCCTCGGCATCGCCAACGGCCTTTCTATCGAACGATTGCTGGCGCAAGCCGAAGAAGTCCGCCATTTGAATGCCGAACTGGATGACAAGATCCAGGTTCTCGCCGGCACGGAAATGGACATCAAGGCGGACGGCAGTCTCGATTATCCGGACGAGGTTCTGGCGCAAATGGATTTTGTCATCGCCTCTTTGCATTCGGGATTGGGGCAGAAGCGGGAACAGGTCACTGAGCGGCTGCTCAACGCCATTCGCAATCCCCATGTTCATATGATCGGTCATCCTTCGGCGCGGCAATTTCCCAACCGTGACGAAGTCGCCGCCGATTGGGTCGCTGTGCTCGCCGCCGCGAGCGAGCACAATACCATCCTTGAGATCAACGCGAATCCGCTCCGCCTCGATCTCAAGCCGGAGTTGGCGCGCCTGGCGAAAGACATGGGCGTTCCCCTCGCCATCAACACCGACGCTCATCGCATAGCGCAGCTTGATCTCATGGACTTCGGCGTGACCAATGCGCGCCGCGGCTGGGTGGAAGCGCGGCATGTCGTCAACACCTGGCCATTCGACAAATTCAATCAGTGGATCGCCAGCCGCCTTTGAGCTGGCGGAGCGCCGCCATGCCCGAACAAGCCGAATCCGCCGAGCAGCCCAACGTCGCGCCGGAAACGCGCCACCGCAGATTGCCAACGCCGACCCGCGCCCAGTTGGATGCCCGCCGCGCTTATCGACGCGCCATCAGGCGCTCGCGCAATCCTTTTCGCTTTTCTCTGCGCTCGCTCGCCTTCACATTGTTTCTGGCAATCTTCACAGCAACCCTGATGTTCAGCCTGGTCTTTGCGCTGCGCGGCGAGCCGACGGCGCCATCCCTCGAACCGATCATCGAAGTTGAGGCGGCGCCGATTCGTCTCGCCGGCGCCGACAGCGCCGGGCAGGCGGACGCCCTTCCCAGTACGCCTGAGGCGTCAGTGCAGACCATATTGGCGGTGGAGACACCGGCGAACCCGGCCCTGACTGGACCGCCGATCCCGACAGTCATCATCACCAACACACCCATTCCCTTGGCCGTCGGCTTGCGGGCGGCAGTGCATGGCGTCGGCAATGACAAGCTGAATGTGCGCAATGTTCCCAGTTTGCTCGATAGCAAGGTGCTCTTCCGCGCCGCGCAGGGCACAGAATTTGAAATCATCGGCGGCCCGCAGGCAGCCGATGGCTTCACCTGGTGGCAAGTCCATGACACCGAGTTTGAGGTGAGAGGCTGGGCGGTCGCCATCTATCTGCAAGCGATTTCCGATGAAACAGGATGAGAACCGTGGATCAACAAACCCAAGCGCGTATCGCCTCGCTGAGCGATCAGCTCCATCAGCACAATTATCGCTATCACGTGCTGAATGATCCGATTGTCAGCGACGCTGAATACGACCGGCTCTTCCGCGAATTGACGGAATTGGAGACGGCCAATCCCCAACTTGCGCTGGCTGATTCGCCGACCCAGCGCGTCGGTTCGGATTTGTCGCTTGATTTTCCAAAGGCGCCGCATCCTGCGCCGATTCTGAGCCTGGCGAACGCCTTTGACGCGGCGGACCTGGCCAATTGGGAGGAGCGCAACCTGCGCCTCTTGCCGGCGGACACAGAACTGGCATATGTTCTGCAACCCAAGCTGGACGGCCTTGCGATTGTCATCACCTACGAGAACGGCGTCTTGGTACGCGCCGCAACCCGCGGCAATGGCGAGCTCGGCGATGATGTCACCGCCAACGTCAAGACCATTCGCAGCGTGCCTTTGCGCATTCCGGTTGACCGCGCGGCTGCGGCCGCCCCGGCGCGGCTGGTCGTCCGTGGCGAGATTCTCTTCCACAAAGAAAGTTTCCTCGAGCTCAATCGCGAGCAAGAGGCGCAGGGACTGCCCGCCTACGTCAACGCCCGCAATACCGCCTCCGGCTCATTGAAACAGAAGGACAGCCGCGAAACCGCCAAACGCAAGCTCACCGCTTATATTTACGCCATTGTCGACAGCGACGGCGCCGAGATGTCTAGCGAATGGGAGACGCTGCAATTCTTGCGCGTCATGGGGTTTAACGTCATCCCGGAGGCGAGGCATTGCGCCGGCCTGGACGAAGTCATTCAAACGCTGCCCGACTGGGAGGCGAGACGAAACGCGCTCGACTTTGAAATTGACGGACTGGTCCTGAAGGTTGACCAGCTAGCGCTCGCAGATGAGCTGGGAGTCGTCGGCAAAGATCCGCGCGGCGCAGTCGCCTACAAATTTCCGGCAGAGGAAGCCAGCACAAAGCTGGTCGGCATCACCATCGGCGTCGGCCGCACCGGCAAAGTCACGCCTACCGCTCAACTCGAACCTGTCTTCATCGGTGGCGTCACCGTGTCCAATGCCAGCCTGCACAACTATGAGCAAGTAAGCGCGCTCGATATCCGCTTGGGCGATCGCGTCGTCGTGAAACGATCGGGCGATGTGATCCCTTATGTGATCGGGCCCGTGACTGGCGCGCGCGATGGCAGCGAGTCGCCGATTCTGCCGCCGGCGGCTTGCCCGTTCTGTGGCCGGGAATTGATTCAGCCGGCGGGAGCGGTCGATTGGTTCTGCTCCAACCCCAAGTGCCCCGAACGCGTCATGCGCACCCTGGAATTCTTTGTGTCGCGCGGCGCGATGGACATCGAAGGCATGGGGCCGCAAACGATCGCCGCTTTGATCGACAACGGCCTCATTGAAGATGAGGCCGATATCTTTAATTTGTCGGCCGAGAATTTACTGGCGCTGGAGGGTTTCGCGGATAAAAAGGTCGAGAATTTGCTCCAGTCCATAGAGCGGGCGAAGTCGCGTTCCTTCACGCAAGTGCTGACATCGCTCGGCATTGATGGCATTGGCGCAACCGTCGCCGGGTTGCTCGGCGATAACTTCGCATCCATTCCGGAATTGCTCGCGACAGCCCAAGCGATTCGCGCGGCGGAAGAAGACTTCGCCGAAGCGGCGCGACCGCTGGTCGATGGCGCTGACGACGGCGATCCGGATATCGGAAAACTCCTCCATCGCCTGCGGCATCCAACAGCGGAATTGGCGCCACGCTACCTTGACGCTGCTGATCTGTCTCCGCGTTTGGAGCGCCTGCTGCGGCCGCTTCGTCTGGCGCCGGGAGACATCGCGCCAATTCAGGCGCCGTTGAGCGCGCTGATCGCGGTATCGCGTCCCTTGCATGAGATTGAAGGCCTGGGGCCGATACTTGTCGAGAATATCGTCAACTTCTTTGCCGATCCGCATCAACAGGCGGTGATCGCCAAGATGGAGGCAGCCGCCGTCAACATGCGGGCGGAAGAGAAAGTTTTGGCGAGCGCGGGCTTAGCCGGCCAGACTTTCGTGCTGACGGGCACAATGAGCGTGCCGCGGGGAGAGATCAAATCGCTTGTAGAGGCCAACGGCGGCAAGGTTACTGGCAGCGTCAGCAAGAAGACCAGCTATGTGGTCGCCGGCGACTCGCCGGGAAGCAAGGTGGAAAAAGCCCTCAAAAGCGGCGTGCCCGTCATTAGCGAATCAGAATTGCGCGCGCTGATTCCGGGATGAATGGAAATCACCCCGGCGCGCTAGCGCTTGGTGGTCCAGGCGGCATCGCCAAACCGTTCCCGCTTTAATTCTGCGGCGCGCGCCAATTCAGCGTCGCTGGCGGTTCCCGGCACGAGCTCAACACCAAATGCGCGCTCGAAACCGCGGGCCAGGGCGGAGGCCAGCTCCGACCAGGTCGGCGCGAAACCCAAAGCCTGGGCAACGGTGAGAGCGCGCTGTCGCAGGCTGCGCCGTTGGCGCTCTCGCGCGGCCTCGGAAGCAAATCTGAGCACATCGCAGATCCGCGCCACATCGCCGCAAAGGGGGATGGCGCCATGCTGCAGGATCACAGCCTTCCTCCGCATCTGCGCGCTGCCAATCAATTTGCGCCCGCCAACCGCGATCTCGTAATGCGATGGGATCTCAAAACAGACCGGGCCCAGCTCTGACGGGCGCAGGCCCGCGCCTTGAGGATCCGCCCCGGCCGACAGGCCGAGTTCTTCCAGGCCGCGCAGCAAACCTACGCTTATCCGACGATAACTCTCGATCAGGTCACCGCTGGCCAGCGGATGGTTGAACGGCAGGCACAAGCTGTAGGTCAATTCGTCGCCATGCAAGATCGCCTTGCCGCCGGTCGGCCGCCGCACCAAGTCCCAGCCTCGCTTGTTCAAGGCCGCAAGGTCGGCATCGCGGACGCGCTGACCATAACCCAGGGAGAGGCAGAAGGGCTTCCAACCGTACAGGCGCAGGGTCGGCGGCTGGAGGCCGGCTGCTACAGCATCGGCAATGGCGATATCGAGCGCCATATTTCCGGGACCGTCGCGGAAACTGGGTTCTTGCAGGATGCGCATTTGCGGCATTTTTTGACCTTGCCTATACTGGCAGTTGATGACTAACCGGGCTCTGATGGATCAGGCGCTGCATGTCCCAGCCAAGCAGAGAGCGAAGCGATATTTTGACGCAATCTCGTACATTGCGGTCTGCGGACCGGGCCGCCCTTGAGCCTCCCAAGCCGCCCGCAGCGCCAGTTTACAGCACCGCCCAGTTCACCCGGGATCAGGGGCAGCCACAACCCCCCGGACGCGACCCGCGCGCGCGGAGTCGCCGGCGGCGCCGTGATTTCGGTCGGCGCCGCAATGACTGGATTTGGGTCATCTTAGCAGGTGGCATGATATCTGTCTTTGCTTGCCTCATCGTGACGACCTTTGTGATCGTCCGCGCGCCGCAGTCGAATCCGGTCGCTATACCCACTGCCGATTTGACGCCGGAAATGCCCACGGCTGTCAATGCGCGCAGCGAATTCGCCGCCGATGGCCGACGGGTGGGCGTCGAAGTATTAAAACTGGATGACGGCAGCTTGGTCGAGTTAGCGCCCTGGGACGGCCAGACGCGCTACACCGTCATTGTCGGCGGCTTGGACAGCCGACCCGACCAAACGAATGAACCCGTCCGCACCGACAGCTTGATACTCGTCAGCCTCGACCCCAAGACAAATCGCGTCGGCGTGCTCAGCTTGCCGCGGGATCTGTGGGTGCAGATACCCGGGCAAGAAAAACGCGATCGCATCAATCGCGCTTATTTCATCGGTGAAGGACGCGGTTCCGGCCAGGGCGCCCGCCTCTTGCAGCAAACGATCAGCTGGAATCTCGGCATGCGCGTGCATAACTATGTACTGGTTGATTTTAGGGTCCTGGTCGATCTTGTCGACTTGCTGGGCGGCGTCAAGGTGACGATCGACTATGCCATCAACGACGAGCGCTTCCCCGACATGAACTACGGATACGATCCTTTCTATCTGCCTCCCGGCACGCATCTGCTCAACGGCGCTGACGCGCTGCGATTCGCGCGCACCCGCCATGGCAACAACGATGTGCGCCGCGCCGAACGACAGCAGCAGATTCTTTATGGTATACACAATCGTGTGCTGAGCATCGACTTCCTTCAGCTCATTGGCCAGGCGCCCGCGCTTTTAAGCAGCCTAAGCGAAAACTTTCAGACCGGGCTGGATCTGCGTCAAATCATCCAACTCGCCATCTCCGCCCGGGACATCAACATCGAGAACATCACAATGAAGGTGATGAACTTCAACTATTTGCAAGAATATGTGACTGAAGAACATCAGCAACAGGTGCTGATCCCGATTGTGGAGCGCCTGCCGCTTTTGTTGCGAGAGACATTCGGAGATGATTACGCGAGTTGATATTAGAGACAGCGCGCCCAAATCAGCGCGCTGTCGAATAAGGCTCACCCACTGTACCGTGTAGCCATAGTGTCTCGAACCTGCAGAATTACAGGCCGGGAATCGCTTGACAACCGCTGTCTTGGCTCAGGCCTATCACATTGGCTGCCAAAGATAGATTCCCCTATAGAGAATGTTGGCTCGGCACATATAGTTCTATCACGCATACAGCAGGCGGACACGTTTATAACAAATGAAGCCGGGGCTGTCAATTAGGCATGAACGGGTACTGTATCAAAGTCGGTTGAATTTCTTCAAATACCGACGATTTGGTAGGGGCGACTCGGTGAGTCGCCCAATTTCGATCCTGTTCGTACCCATCGGGCGATCCGCCGGATCGCCCCTACCAGGCTATTTCAACCGAA